>JBIIOI010000071.1:0-29070 GCA_044337025.1 Planctomycetaceae bacterium | reverse complement strand
TGCAACCCCGTTGTTGATCTGGATCGCGATACCCGCTCCTTGTGGTTGCGGACTCGCCCGCTTCTCCTCTGCCATGTTCATCTTGTCAGCCGATAGGACAGATCTAAACGCGGACGTTGCTTCTCTTGGTGACACTTCCTTCGATAGCGCAATCTCTACTTGTCGTTCCAGCAACTGTTTGCGGGTTTCTTCGCTGAGTGGCCATCGCTCTCGGAACGCTCGCTCGATCATTCGCGTGTCTCGGATTCCCTCGAACACAGATCCCCCCAAGCCCCCCGGACAACGGAGCAAACAACACTGACTCTGAAATGCGTGTCTTTGTACGTGATTTCGGTCGGATCTCTGGCACAGGGACCCAACGAAATCGCCTCCATGGCATATCGTAGCCAATGCTACATACCCTCGCGATAGGTCACGATGTCGATGCGGACGAAAAGGCACTGGTACATTTCGACAGTCTTGGGGGCGGTTACGCAATCTGGTCATCAAAGAGAACCTGAAGGGGCCGTCGCCACCTTGGCTTCCATGGATACCTTGATTGAGTTTCGTGGAACGGTTCCACGAAATCGCCCGAAATACCCGATAAAATGAGGCATTCTGAGAGAGAATGAGACTTGACGACACAGCGTAGAAAGTCGATAAAACCTAGGGAAACAGGCCAATTCCGTCGAGTGAGAGTCGATTCTCAAGGTCCATGGCATGCAAGAGGTCACCGGTTCAAGTCCGGTATCCTCCACTCGAAGAAACCTCGCGACTGAGTTGCGAGGTTTTTTCGTTTTCCAGCGACCGTAAGGCATCGAATGGCGGATTCGCGGGCGAAGAATGACTCAATGCGCGCGACTCTGCTAGCATTCCGCACGGACACAAGTCGTTCTCCATCCTCAGTCGAACCCCCAACATGCGCGTCATCGTCACCGGCGGAGCCGGCTTCATTGGCAGTCACATCGTCGAGCGGCTCCTGGAGGCCGGGCACGAGCCGCATGTGATTGACAATCTATCGACGGGGAACCCCCGGAACCTTCCGCAGTCGGTCACCCTGCACGAAGTTGATGTCCGCAACACCGATGCCGTGCTGAAGGTCTTTGAAGAGGTTCGTCCGCAGGCTGTCTCTCATCAGGCCGCCCAGATGTCGGTCAGTCTGTCTGTCCGCGAGCCGATCTTCGATGCGGAAGTCAACGTGATGGGGCTGCTCTCGGTCCTGCGGGCGGCGGATCGGACCGGAGTAGAGCGGTTTGTGTTTGCCTCGTCCGGGGGAGTGCTTTACGGCGATGTGTACGAGCCTGCTCCCGAGACTCACCCAGCGGACCCGGTGTCCCCGTATGGAATCACCAAGTGGGTCGGCGAGCGGTACTTGAAGTTCTACGCCGCGAACTCCGCGATGAAGTGCATCGCGCTGCGGTACTCGAACGTTTACGGTCCGCGTCAGAATCCGCATGGAGAAGCTGGGGTCGTGGCAATCTTCTGCCAGCGGCTGCTCCGTGGCGAATCGGCCACGATCAACGGGGATGGCAAGTACATCCGCGACTATGTCTATGTGACCGACGTGGCTGAGGCCAACTTCCAGGCCCTGACCTCTCCGGCACTGGAGCCGTTCCGCCCGTACAACGTGGGAACTGGCATCGGCGTCGATACGAACCAGATCGGCACCGCGATCTACGACGAGTGCGTGCGGCTCGTCGGCGACCGGCAGAAAGTGCCGGAACTGCTGCGGGGGCCCGCCCGGGCGGGCGATCTGCGATCCAACCTGATTGATGCCAGCCGCGCCGCTCAAGACTGGGGTTGGCGACCGAGAGTCTCATTTGATAAAGGTTTGCGGCAAACCGTCGACTGGTTCCATGCGGACACGGCGCACTCGACGGGCGCACGTTGACTCACGCTCTTCACGTCGAGCAAGCTCGACGGCTAACTCCCCGACACCCAACTCACCATGAACATTCTCGTCACCGGCGGCGCCGGCTTCCTGGGTAGCCACCTTTGCGACCGTCTGATTGAGCGCGGCGATCATGTGATCTGCCTCGACAATTTCTTCTCGGGTCGCAAGGAGAACATCGCTCACCTGGTCGGGCACCCGCGGTTCGAACTGATCCGCCACGACATTGTCGACCCGATCAAAGTCGAGTGCGACCAGATTTACAACCTGGCCTGTCCCGCCTCGCCGGTGGCTTACCAGTACAACCCGATCAAGACGATCAAGACCTCGACGATCGGCATGATCAACGTGCTGGGCCTGGCGAAACGCTGCAAGGCTCGCATCCTGCACACCAGCACCAGCGAAGTTTACGGCGATCCGGAAGTCCATCCCCAGAAGGAAGACTACTGGGGCCACGTGAACCCGCTCGGCCCGCGCAGCTGCTATGACGAGGGAAAGCGCGTCGCCGAATCGCTGTGCATGAACTACCACCTGGCCAACGGCGTGGCTGTGCGGATCATGCGGATCTTCAACACCTATGGCCCGAAGATGGACCCGAACGACGGGCGCGTCGTGTCGAACTTCATCATGCAGGCCCTGCGCGGCGAGCCGATCACCCTCTACGGAGACGGCAAGCAGACCCGCTCGTTCTGTTACGTCAGCGACAACATCGACGGGATGATGAAGCTGATGGACCAGGACCAGACGATCGGCCCGGTCAACATCGGCAACCCGGTCGAGAACACGATGATCGAACTGGCTCAGGCGGTGCTGGAACTGACCGGCTCGAAGTCGAAGCTGATCAATGTCGACCTGCCCAAGGACGACCCCAAGCAACGTTGCCCGGACATCACAAAGGCTAAGGCCATCCTGAACTGGGAGCCGAAGGTCGACCTGAAGACGGGGCTGATGAAGACGATCGAGTACTACAAGGCCACGCAGTTCGGAAAATAGGCGTTCCGACGTACAGGCAGATCGTTTCACCACGGAGGCACGGAGGCACGGAGAGAAGCAATCGAGGGGTTCCTCATAACTTAAAGACGGTGTGAGACGGAGTCTCGTAACCATCTTGATACACAAACACATTTCAGACGATCCCCCATCGTCTTTGCTCTTCTCCGTGCCTCCGTGCCTCCGTGGTGAATCATTCGCTGTGAATTCCACGGAGATGTTTCATGGCCCGCATTCTCGTCACCGGAGCCGCTGGCTTCATCGGTTCACACACGTCGCATCGACTCGTCGATCGTGGCGACGAAGTCGTCGGTCTCGACAATCTGAACGACTACTACTCGGTCCAGCTCAAGCAGGACCGGCTGGCGAGGCTGACGGCGAAGAAGGGGTTCACGTTCGAGCAACTCGACCTCGCCGATGAGCCGGGGATGAAGGCGCTCTTCGCGAAGTACAAGTTTCAGAAGGTCATCAATCTGGCTGCTCAGGCGGGAGTGCGGTACTCGCTGCAGAATCCGCAGGCCTACGTGAGTGCCAACCTCGTCGGGTTCGTGAACATCCTCGAAGGCTGTCGCCACAACGATGTGAAGCACCTGACCTATGCCTCGTCGAGTTCGGTTTACGGGGCCAATACGACGATGCCGTTCTCGGTCCACGACAACGTCGACCATCCGCTCAGCCTGTATGCCGCCTCGAAGAAGGCGAACGAACTGATGGCCCACACCTACAGCCATCTGTTCAAGCTGCCGACGACGGGGCTGCGGTTCTTTACGGTCTATGGCCCGTGGGGTCGGCCGGACATGGCCTTGTTCCTGTTTACGAAGGCCATCCTCGAAGGTCGCCCGATCGATGTCTTCAACCACGGCAAGATGCGGCGCGACTTCACCTACGTCGATGACATTGTCGAAGGCGTGATCCGCACCAGCGACCAAACCGCCCAGCCCAATCCGAACTGGACTGGAGCCAAACCCGATCCGGGTACAGGAGCCGGACCGTACCGCGTCTACAACATCGGGAACAACACGCCCGTCGAGCTGATGTACTTGATCGAGACGCTGGAGAAGTGCCTGGGCAAGACAGCCGTCAAGAACATGCTGCCGATGCAGCCCGGCGATGTTCCGGCGACCTATGCGAACGTCGACGACCTCGTGAGTAACGTGGGCTTCAAGCCTGCCACACCAATCGAAGTTGGCATCGAACGCTTCGTGAAATGGTACCGCGAGTACCACAAGGTCTGAGTCTACTCGACCTGACTCGTCCGCACTCGCCCGCCGGTCGCATCGATCGGAGGCAAGACCTCTTCGATTTCCGTGGAGGCTGGTGGCACCGCTGGGAACGCGGGCTTCGCAGTCTCGATCCGAGTAGGGCTCGTCGGGGCCGCGTGCGGCAGATTCCCCAAAGCGATCCGCTGCTCGCCGATCTGCACATCCGCGATCCGCATCGTCGTGGTAGTTGTCACTCCGCCGGTCGTTCTGGTGAAGAGTGAACGCGGGGTGGTCGCGACTTGAGCCGTTTGATCCGGACGCAGCGTCAACTTGACCACCGTCTGATCGGGGTAGGTCAGCTGGACTGTGAACGCCAGCTTCTTGGGGGCCTCGAACGGAGCCCCCCAATCTCCCCGGCCCGCGAATCGCAGCTGGTGATACCCCTGCATCGCTGAGATCTGTGGCTTGCCCAGTGGCTGGTCGTCGTGCAGGACCTCCATCGAGGCCATGTGCAGCTGCCATGCGGGAGTGACCCGCATCACGAGTTCATCCTTGCCGAACTGAAACTGTGGCTGGGCATCGAGCGAGGCCAGAATCGCTGGATAGACCGTCGCGGGCGTCGACTCTTCTCCCAATGTCGCCGCACACCGCAACAGCAGCGGAGCGGGCAGTTCGGCCACCGTCTGCGGCTGAGACAGGACCTTCGTCAGCTTCACCTTCTCTCCTGACTTCTGATAGAGCGAGACGAGGAACACATTGCTGTTACGCGTCTCGAGAGCAGTATCAAGGTTGCACAGAATGGCGTCCTCGGCTTGAGTGGTCCGCATGCTGCGCTCCAGCACACGGGCACAGGCCAGGTTGGCCTCCCAGACATCGCGGCTGTAGGACAGGGCCCGGTTAGCCGTTGCGGCGGCGGTCAGCTGCCCGCTGAAGTCCTCGATCGCCGCCTGATTGGCCAGGGCGGTCGCCAACATGTCGTCCTTGCGGAAGTGCCCGTGGCCGAGCTTCTCCAGCCGCTGATAGGTCTCGACCGCTTCCTGCAGCTGGCCCTGCTCCTGCTGCGTGCGGCCGGTGTAGTACCAATAGGGCGGGTAGCACTCCATGAAGTCCTCCATGCGTTTGAGGACTCGCAGGCGGACTTCGGGATTTGGCTCGCGCATGGCGACTTCGAGGCCATCCAGATCGTTACCACGGATCAGCCACTTGTCGGGAATCTTCTTCTTCTGAGCCAGCTTCCAGAAGGTGTCCATGAACTGCGTCGACTTGGCCACCACCGAGTTGATGCGGGCCTTTTCAATCTTCAGCAAGTCCTGCTCGCGCTGAAACGTCATCGAGCGATAGTCCCACCAGCTATTAGCTCCGCTGCGAATGGCGTTTCCGACTTGAGCGGTGGCGACGTCGGCTCCCATTGCCAGCACATCCCAGGCGACCTTCTTTTGGATCGCGTTCTTGTGCTGCTCGCGATAGAGATTGCGTTCGTAGTCCGCGACGCCGACCTGATTGATCTCGTCCAGAACGGCTGTGTAGAGCTGAATCACTTCGGGATCAGCGACAGCATCCAGGTTCAGATTATTGAGGATCTTCTCCTGCTCCTGATACAGCACAGCCCGCGTCGGCTCCTTGCGGATGCGATGAAACGATGCGCGGCAATAGTTGAGAGCCACCGCAGTCGACCGGTTCTCAGCCGTGTTGACGGGGCCCGTTGCAGCGGGAACCGCAGGCGCCGGAACAACTGCTGTGGGAGCTGGTAGTTTCGGAGCTGCGGGCGCAGTGTCCTGAGCCACAGCAGACCCGCTGAGAGTCCACAGAATCAGGAGTGTCAGTTCAATCAGACGCAGTCGCATGGCGAGCCGATATGGGGACATAGAGATCCCTCCTGGAATCGCCTTCCTGGCTGTGAGGCAGCCTAATGCCGCCAAGTGGTCCTGGACTTCATGTCCGATGACTCGATGTGTGGCAATTCCCGCGCCGCAGTGGCGGCACGGTGAACGGCGTTCGTCGACTCACCCTCCACTCTAGTGTGGAGCTTTGACGTCGGGGTGAGTCGATCTGCTCAATCGAGACGTATCAGATGGCCTTCGCACACCGCGTGCCGACTGGGCAAACCTGACGGGCTGCCTTCCATCCGCACATCCCGCAGAGTTTGACAAAGGCATTCGAATCAAGGCATTCCGAAGGCTGAGGCGTTCGGGATGGGGACAGCTCCGGCAGGGTTCGGCAGTTTCTGCCGGATGCGACTTGTTGATTTGCCCACGAGGCATTGTCATTTCCACAACGACGCTCGGCACGATTCGTCACGGGGTGATCATCGGTTAGTCTCTCCCGATTCCCGCGTCGCATGGTCCAGCTGTGGCAACCTTGTCTCACTCCTCTGACTCTCCGTTCGAGCCGGTCTTTGAGCTGGTCGTCGAGGAGTATCTGCAGGGGGTGCGGATCGATTCGTTTCTGGGTCGGCACTTTCGGAACTACTCCGCCTGGCGGCTGATGCGGATGGTCCGAGCGGGCCTGGTGCTGATTGACAAGGCACGGGTGACTGAGGAGCAACGCGTCACCGCCGGCCAGACAGTCCGCGTGCGCCTGATCGAGCCGCCTGATCGGGTCCTGGAGTCAGCTCCCGAAGAGGTCCCGATCCTGTACGAAGACCCGTGGATGCTGATCGTCGACAAGCCCGCCGGGCTGATTGCTCATCCGACTGGGGAGTATCAAGTCAACAGCCTGGCCAACGTGCTGCAGCATTACATCGATTCGCGTACGCCGCTGAAGGGCTTGGTCCGTCCAGGGATCGTGCATCGTCTGGATCGGCAGACCAGCGGGTTGATGGTGGTCGCCCTGACCCATCTGGCTCACCGCAATCTCTCGATGGGGTTCGAAGCGGGGCGCGTCTCCAAGAGCTACCTGGCCCTGACGGAAGGGATCGTGGCTGCGAATTCTGGCAGCCTGAAGTATCCGATCGGGCGGGCGGCCACGGGAAGACACGTCCTGATGTCGTGCCGCGGCGATGCGATTGATCCCCGGCCATCGACGACGAACTATGAAGTGCTCGAGCGGTTTGATGAGCATACACTCGTGCGTGCCACTCCTCTCACGGGTCGCAACCACCAGATTCGCGTCCACTTTGCCCACCTGGGCCATCCGCTGGTGGGGGACGAGTTCTATATGGCTCACGGCCGGTTTCACCCGTTTCGGCCGCCCCGAGAGATCGACGACGAGGACGAAGAGCCCGAGGTACCGCCGATTGAGACCGGGCTGCCGATTCGTCGACACGCGCTGCATGCCTGCCGCCTGGCATTCGCCCATCCCATCACAGGGATCTGGATGGAGTTCCACAGCCCGCTGCCCGACGATTTTTCGGCTTCTGTCAAAGAACTGCGGTCAAAGTAGCCACGTTCGCCAGAACGTGGGTCAGCGGAGAGGTATTGCTTCAGGCACCCACGTTCTGGCGAACGTGGCTACGAGTGTCACTAGACAGGGGCGACGTAATGCCCGCTCTTGCCGCCGGACTTCTCCAGCAGGCGGATTCCGTCAATCTGCATCGCTCGATCAACCGCCTTACACATGTCGTAAATCGTCAGGGCGGTGATGCTGACCGCCATCAGAGCCTCCATCTCGACTCCGGTCCGGCCCTGGACCTGCACGGTGGCTTCGATCCGTATGCGGCGCTCGTCGATGATCTCGAAATCGATCGTCGCCGAATCGAGCCCCAGCGAGTGACAGAGCGGGATCAGCTCATCGGTCCGCTTCGTCGCCATGATCCCCGCCAGCCGGGCGACTTCCAGCACATCGCCCTTCGACATCTTGCGGTCCCGAATCAGGGCGAGTGTCTCGGGCTGCATCGAGACGATCCCCTCGGCCCGCGCGAGCCGCTGGGAGACTGGTTTGGCACCGACATCGACCATGCGGCTGGCACCGGAATCGTCAAAGTGGGTGAGCGAGGGCATGGGCTGCGGTGTCCTGGGAATCTGTCTCGTCACGATATCGAGTCCGCAGCGGCTTCCATAGACAGAACTGGAGTGGCCGGCTGGCTCCGGGCGGAGGGGGTGGCGGGGTCGACCAACTGGAGTCCCCAGGAGCGGCACGGCGTCAGCCTGCCGAGCCTTCTCGTCGGACGCTGCGTGAAACGGCGACTCCTCAGGAAAGTGAACTCCTGTCCACATACTCCCAGTCGCGGAACTGAAATCTCGCCCCATTTTCGCTAGTCTCTCAAATCTCTCAGCAGCCGAATTGCAGGACCCGAGGGTGGTCTGATCGTGCTGCGACTGTTCGACTGAGGATGATGGATGTCGATCTCGAAAACATTCGCTTGGGCGGGAATCCTGGCAGCCTGTGGAGCGGGCTGGACCGGAGCTGCGGAACCGGCAGTGCCACCGCCACCGCCGGCTGCGGAATCTTTGGAATGTGAAATTGAAGTCGAAGTCCCGGATGTGGCCTACGTCATTGTGGATGGAGTCACCGACTCCACTCGGGGTGAAAAGCGAAAAGTGCGTGTCCGGCGAGATGCCAAGAAGGCGACCTGCACGATCGTGGCCAATTGGTCGGAAGCTGGCCAGGACCGCCGGATTGAGCGGACGGTCCGACTCGACAACCCCGGCAAGGTGGTCTTCACGCTGGATGACCTGACAGCCTCCGAGCAGCGGCTGTTCGACCTGACGAATCAGGCCCGGGCCAATTCCGGTTTGCCGATGCTGCGGTTCGACCCGCGATTGTGTCGGGCCGCCCGCCTGCACAGTGCCGACATGGCTCGCTACAACAGCATGTCGCACTACCTGAACGGGCGTTCTCATCAACACCGGACCGCTGCGGCGGGATACCCGAGCGGGATGGTCGCGGAGAACATCAGCGCCAGTCAGTACAACCCGGACGCTGCCATCAACACGTGGCTCAACTCCAGCGGACACCGGGCGAATATGCTGTCCTACAGCTATGCCGATCTGGGTGTCGGCATCGCCTACAGTGCCAACGGAGCCCCGTACTATACGCAGGTCTTCGGCCGGTAGCCGAAGCCTGACGTTCATTTCCGCCATTTGCCCCCAGGGCTCTTCGCATCACGGAGAGCCCTGGTTTTTTATTTCCCGTGCGACTGGCAACCGGACCACCGGATCAATCCAACCCCTGCTTCACGGTGTACTCGCCGGATCGATCGTGGAGTACGCGCAGCGTCTCAGTTCGCAGCTCGGGGATCACTGAGATTCCATTTCCCCCATCGACTGTCTGCTTCCCCGTCCAGTCGATGAACTCGCCGCCCGCTTCGGTCACAATGGGAATCAGCGCTGCTGCGTCCCAGATGGCGAGTGCCGGGTCGATCATCAGATCCGCTCGCCCCGTGGCCACCAGCACGTGCCCGTAGCAGTCTCCCCACCCGCGGGACAGACGCGTTGAGCGGGTCAGCCGGGCAAACGCCTCCCAGTGCCCTGCACTGTCCCAGCCCCCGGCCGAAGTAAAACAGAAGAGAGCGTCGGAAAGCTTCGAGGTCGATCGCACCCGGCAGCGGACCGGCGCGTTATCTCCCTGCTTCCGCCAGGTGCCCGAGCCCTGACTCGCATAGACCACTTCGTTGAGAGCTGGAAAGCCACAGACCCCGGCGACGCAGGCCCCCTGGTATTGCAACCCGATCAACATCCCAAAGACAGGGACACCTGAGACAAACGACTTCGTGCCATCGACGGGATCGAGAATCCAGCGATACCCCGAAGTTCCCGGCGTCTCCCCGAACTCTTCTCCCAGGATCGCATCGAGAGGAAAGCGGGCTGCAATCCGCTCGCGAAGCAGCTGTTCCGCCCCGCGATCGGCGAGAGTGACCGGGGTCTGGTCAGACTTCCACTCGACCTGCAGACCGGCGGACTCGTAGTACCCCATGACGAAACTTGCAGCTTCGGGGTAGGTGTCCAGGATGAAGTTCAGGCGGGCGGTGACGTCAGACATCGAGTGGTCCAAGGTGACGATCCAGAGCCTGAGTCATCTCGCAGGCCCTGTCACGGCCAATTTCACTGCGACGGGTGGTCTGGTCAAGAGTGACCGCTGAGAAACCCAGAACTCTGGCCGGGCGCGTCAGTTCATCAGGGTGATGCTCAACTGCAGGACCATCGCGATTGAAACCCAGACGAGATAGGGGATCTGAGCCAGGGCCACCACACGGGAATGTTTCCAGATGGCTGCGATACACCACAGGATGGTCCCCCAGACAATCAGGATGTCCACCGACGCCAGCGGCAGGTTTCGCAGGCCGAACTGGATGGGGGTAAAGATCAGATTCGAAATCAGGTTGAGAACAAATGGCCAGGCCACGCTGGCGGGGTAACGCTTGCGAACGATCTGAACGAACACAGATCCAAAGCTCACCGCAATGACTGGGTAGAGGATCTGCCAGATCAGTCCAATCGTTCGCGGTTCCGGAGTCCAACTCGGTTTGACCAGCGCGTTGTACCAGTCGATCCAGGCCATGAGGGGAACCAACTTCGGAGAGGTGTTGACGAGGTTCCCGGATGATAGCCCCGACTCGACGAAAACCAGTTCGGCTCCGCTCAAGTGTTCGCCAGAATTCGCAGTTCTCGCGGCAGCTGAAAGTGAACATTCTCGTCGCGGGTCTTGAACTCTTCGACAGTCGCCCCGTAACGAGTCCGGATGGTGTTGATGGTCTCCTCCACGACGACTTCCGGAGCACTGGCCCCCGCCGTGATGCCGACCGTCTCGACCCCGGCAAACCACTCGTCCAGGAGTTCATGCGCTCCATCGATCAAGTGGGCCTGCTTACCCACGGAGAGCCCGATCTCTTCCAGGCGGCGGCTGTTGGAGCTGTTCTGGCTGCCCAGAACCAGCAGCAGGTCGACCTGCGTAATCATTTCGCGAACCGCATGCTGCCGATTCGTGGTGGCGTAACAGATGTCTTCCTTGGGCGGGTGTTCGATCGTCGGGAAGCGGCGTTCGAGGGCCGTGATGACGGCACTGGCTTCTTCGACCGAGAGCGTCGTCTGGGTCAAATATGCCAGCTTCGCTCCTTCGGGGAATGACAACGAGTCGACATCAGCTGCCGATTCGACGAGGGTGATGCTTTGCGGGGCCTCACCCATCGTGCCGATGACCTCATCGTGTCCTTCGTGTCCGATCAGGACGATGTGGTATCCCTCTTGCGCGTACTTCACAGCTTCGAGATGGACCTTGGTGACCAGCGGACAGGTCGCGTCGATGGTCCGCAGCCCACGGGCCTTGGCACGCTGCCGAATCTCTGGAGATACTCCGTGAGCGCTGTAGAGCAGGACCGATCCAGACGGAACCTCCTCCAGGCGATCGACGAAGGTCACTCCTTCTCGCGTAAAGCGGTCCACAACGTACTTGTTGTGGACAATCTCGTGATAGACGTAGATCTCGTTGCCAAAGACGCGAATGCACTCTTCCAGGCAGAGGATCGCCATGTTGACCCCGGCACAGAAGCCTCGGGGACTCGCCAGAAGAATTCGCATCAGTCACAGCTCCTCGCAGGGGTCGTTGCACCCGGTGAGTGGAACTATATCCAAGTCGTGGCGGTCAGGCGAATTGGGGTGGCTCAGGTCGCTCAACGAACCCGCCAGCAATTCCTGCCGGGCCGAATCGCCCCTGAATGGCCGAAGCTGCCGATCGAACCGAGTCGCCAGGCTCAGTTCAAAGAGTTCAGCGAATCTCACAATGCCGGCTTGCCCACGAGCCACCCAGTAACGCTAACTGTTTCCCAGTAGATGGTTACGTCAAACACACGGCAGTCAACGCACCGAGACAACACCCGGAAATTCACGATTTCTGGCAGTTTTCACTCAATATTCCACCTTTCATTCCCATTGGAGGTTCCCCTAACTTCGCGCTGGTTCACAGGCAGGCACGTACTGCGCTGGGGACGGCGCGCCGTGAAGCGGTGTGTTCACTGTTTGCGGCATCTCACGAGGTGCATGGATGATCCTCTCCCGAGTGGCCTATTTCCGTTGTCAGACCTGGACCGGTCGGTGCTTGCTCAGCGCCGTACTGGGGTTCGCCGGTTTGACTGCCTCTGCGCAGGCGCAGCAGACGCCAGAGATGGTGTTTGAGCCTGCCCCCGGAGCAACTTCGGCCCAAGCCAGCGCTTCGGCAAGCGGCTTCCCGCGCAGCCATATCCAAGGGGCCCCGAGTCCGGCTGACGCCGGTGTCGGCGGTTTTGGCGTTCTGGGACGAGTCGGCCACATCGCTGGCAACACGGTCGAGCGTAACCAGTCGATCACCTATTTCGACCTTTCGCCCTACATGTTCATTGAAGAGACCTATCTCTTCGGAGAAGGTCGTCTATTCCTGACGAATCAGGGCAAAATGGGTGGCAGCACCGGTCTGGGTGTTCGGCACTACTTCCCGGAACGGGATTTTGTCTTCGGAGCATCGGCCTGGTACGACCGCGATGATTCGCGCAAGGAAACCTTCGAACAACTTGGCATGTCCTTGGAACTGTTTTCACAGTTCATGGATGTCCGGGCCAACTATTACTCGTCCATTGGAGACAATGTCCGCGAACTGGGGACGTCGATCGCTCCGGGATCGGCGGCCTTCACAGGCCACAACATTACGTTCGCGACGCAGACGCAGCTCTCGACCGGAGCCGATATGGTGGACCTGATGTTCACCTTCCCGGTCCCTGGGGAGATTGCCCAGTCGATGAATCTGGAGGCCTCGGCCGGCTGGTATCAGATCTTCACACCGAGCATCGATACCAAGAACATCAACGGTTACAAGCTGCGAGTCGATGCCGACTTCCTCGACCGGGTCGTGCATTTCTACTCGGAACTCACGCAGGACTCGTTCTTCGATACCAACATCGTGGCTGGCGTGGATGTCAACTACTGGCATCACCTCGAATCGCGGCCCCGGTTCGGATCGAGTCAGTTCAACCGCATCGCCCAGTGGGTCCGTCGTAACCGCAACGTGGTCACGCTCGACGCGACCGTGACTAATGCAGCCCAGGTTGCCATCAATCCGAACACGGGCGTTGCGTACAACGTGAACCATGTTCGAAACGTTCTGGTACCTCCTCCGGCGAACTTCCCGGCCCCTGCGGGAACGGGAACCGTGGAAACACCCTTCCAGTTCATCGACGAGGCCCAGGGCGGCGGAGCCGATCTGATTTTCGTCCATGCGGACAGCGTGTATGACAACCGAGCAGTCGTCCTCAATGACGGCGAACTGGTCTTGGGTGAAGGCGTTATCCAGACGATTCCCGTTCAGGGAGTTACCCAGCCACTTCCGCTGCCTCGCGCCACGAATGGTGCCAATCGCCCGGTTTTGGTGAATACCGTGGGAGCCGCTGTCACTCTGGCGGACAACAACTTGTTTGCCGGATTTGACCTGAACGATACGCAAGGGATCGGCATCATCGGGAGCGGTATCAACGGCGGAGCGATTCGAGACGTTCGCATCACTACGACCACGGGAGCCAATACGCACGGCGTGCTGTTGCAGAACTCGTCGGGAGTCATCACCCTCGACAACGTGAATATTACGGGCACGGAAGGGAACGCATTCTTCGTCGATGGCGGGACGGCAGCCATTGCCTACTCTACCGGTACGATTACGAACACGAGTGCCTTTGCCGTCTTGATTCAAAACAACGCTGGCAGTGTGAACATGGCCGGGACTACCACGAACGATAATGGTGGTCTGGGCGTACAGGTCAGCAACTCGACCGGGGCCAATACCCTCGGAAGGTTGAACCTTCTCAACACCAACGGAGACGCCTTGAGCATCCTGAATGTGCTCGGCTCGGTGTCGCTGTTCAACGACATCGACATCAATGGTGCCACAGGCGACGCGATTCTGATTCAGGATCTCGCGGGCAGTGTGTCTGGGCTGGGAACAATCGACATTCTCAACCGGAACGGCGTCGGGGTGAATCTGCAGGACGTTGCCGGGACAGTTTCGTTCGCCGATTCGATCACCATGGGGGCTCCGAACTCTGGCCTTCGGACGGATCACGGAATCAACTTCCAGGGATCATCCGGAATCGCGAGGTTCGAAGACATCAATATCGACGGCAGCTTCGGATCCGGTATCAACATCGGCGGGCCATTCTTGGCGAATGTGAACACCGGTCAATTCAGTGTTTCGGGTTTTACGACGATTTCCGACACCATTGCCAACGGAATACTCGAACCGGGCGAAGACACGAACGGCAACCTCGTGCTGGATGTGGGCGAAGATACCATTGGATCGTCCATTCTCTTGTTGAACGACAGTTCTACGGTGAACTTTTCCGGGACAAACATTTCGGATCGCGGATTCCGCGGAATCGACATTCGGAACCACTCTGGCACAACCAGCTTTGCGGGGCTGAATACGATCTCGAACGGACAGAATGCGGGCGACGCTGCGGTTCACGTGGGAGCCTCCTCGGGCGATATTGGGTTTGGCACCATCATTGCTGCCGACACCCTGGGACCCGAACCGGGAGCCTGGATTCATGACAACACCGGAGATGTGACGTTCGCCTCGCTCAGCGTAGAGAGCACACTGACTACCGCAGTGGAAATTACCAACAACGCAGCGATCACGATCCAGGGAGGCACGGTCGACGCAACCGGGGCACGCGGGGTCTCGATGTTCAACAATGCTGCGTTCGGAGTCGTCTTCGACGCGGTTTCCAGCACGAACTCCGATGTCGGGATCGTGGTCGCGAACGACATCGCTCTGTTTGATCACCCCGGAAGTTTTGAGGTCCTGGGAGATGGTCAGCTGATCGGTTCGGGCGGCACGGTATCAGGCCACACGAATGCCGGAGCAACTTTCCTCAACGTGAACCGGGTCCGCCTGGGGTCCATGGAGATCACAGGCAATGTCAACGGTGTCATCTCGAATGATGTCAACGATTTCGGTCTGGTCGGGAACGAAATCTCCACCTCGACCGGCTTCGGGATTGACGTTCTCGACACTGCGGAAGTCCTGATTGAGCGGAACAACATCTTCGACAATGCGGGATTCAACCAGATTCGAATCGTGGCATCACAGCAACTGCTGGACACGGACGGAAACCTGGTCCCCTACGACTTCACGATCCGGGACAACACGGTTTCGGACTCGGCGGTTGTGGGGAACGTCGGAGCCGGGGACATGATTGCCATCAGCACCGCGGGAGCCGGGAATGGATCCGCCCTTCGCTTGCTCGTCGAGGATAACGGTCGGATCGGCGCCGGGGGCGCGATCGGATTTGCTTCCAATCGCTTCTTTGGCGATGCGGCCTTCAGCACCGTCTGGAACGGAGACGTTCTCGCCACGATTCAGGGGAACCACACCCGCATGTCGGCTTCTGGTGGCGAAATCGGATTTCGGATCGTGACCACGCGGGCCTCTGCAGTCAACGATATTCTCTACACCCGAAACGTGCTGAACGACGGCGGCGGAAGCCTCGACACTGGTCTGTTGCTGGATTTTGCGGGCTCCACCATTCTGACGATCAACGACAACTTCGGAACCGACGCCAGTGGGAATCCCGTGGTGGACGGATTCACGATGGGTGACAACGTCAACGGCGGCGACACAGCCATTGACATGACCTTCCGCGCCACCAACAACTCCATCGACATTTCGCGAAACTTCATCACCTTCAACAGTATCGATGGCACAGCTGTCTTGTTCCGAACCATCAGCGGCCCATCGTCCGTCAACATGGACGGAAACTCGATTGTGTTGTTTGATGACGGACTCCTGCCCGACGAACGCGGAATCGTCTTCCAGTCCGTACTGGGTGCGATTCAGCTGTCGAGTGCTGCTGGCCAGAACAACGTCATCGTGCCGAATGGCCTGGTCACAGTCGATCCACTCATCATCCCGAACGGGGTCTCGACGGGAACCCTGTTGATCAACGGAGTCCGGTTGCCGTAACCGACCTCTCAATACGTTTCAAAGCCGCCTGACGGAGGCACAGGAAACGGTGATTCGCCCACCGTGAGCGCCGCGACCCGGCTTTGTGGCCCGCTGTGTAAACGAAAAGAGCGAGTGAGGATGGCTGGGGGCGTGGGCGCTCGCCCGGTTCTAGCCCAACAAGGACCAGTCCCGGCCACACCCCCAGTCATGCAACACTCGCTGAGTGAGAATGTCATTGCACATGGTGTGCCGCCGGCGCCGGAGAATCTCTAAGCTCCGATTTAACAAGGGATTGCACAGTATCGGCCAAAGCTGCCGATCCCTTTTTGCCTATCGACAAGGCACTCCTGCACAGTTCAAGATCACCGGCTACTCGCTGATCAACCGACTCGGTTCCTTGATATACATCAGCAGCACAGCCAGATCCGCCGGCGTGATCCCGCTGATCCGGCTGGCCTGACCCAGATCCCGCGGCCGCACCCGCGACAACTTCTCGCGCGCCTCCGCCCTCAGCTGCGGCGCAGCCCGAAAATCAAAGGTCTCGGGAATCCGAACTGCCTGCGTCTTGATCTGCCGGTCGACTTCCTTCTCCTGCCGTTCGATGTAGCCCGCGTACTTGACCTCGATTTCGAGCTGGGCCCAGACCCGCGGCGGGAGCGACAGTGCGGCCAGTTCCGGGGACAAGGCTCGAACCGACTCAATCGTCATCTCCGGTCGGCGAAGCCATTCAGCCAGCGTCGGCCCCTGATGCCGGAGCTTAGCCACCATCGCGAGCCCGCGAGCCAGATCAGCCTCGTACTCGGTGTGGCGGCGAATTCGCTCGCTGCTGGCCAGGCCAATCCGCTCCCCGATCGGAGTCAGCCGCCGATCGGCATTGTCCTGCCGCAGCAGCAGCCGGAACTCGGCCCGCGAGGTAAACATCCGGTACGGTTCATCGACTCCCTTGGTGACCAGGTCGTCGACCATCACGCCCAGGTAGGCCTGGCTGCGATCCAGAATCAGCGGTTCCTGACCTTTAACCTTGAGAGCCGCGTTGATTCCAGCCAGCAGTCCCTGCCCGGCCGCTTCCTCGTACCCCGTGGTCCCGTTGATCTGCCCGGCAAAATACAATCCCGGCACCCGCTTGGTTTCGAGTGTGGGATAGAGCTGAGTCGGCGGAGCAAAGTCGTACTCCACGGCGTACCCATACCGCATGATCTCGGCCCGTTCGAGCCCCTTGATCGAGCGGACCATCAGATCCTGCACATCGCGCGGCAGGCTGGTGGAGATCCCGTTGCAGTAGAACTCGTGCGTGTTGCGACCTTCCGGCTCCAGAAAGATCTGGTGCGAGGTCTTGTCGGCGAATCGCACGACCTTGTCTTCAATACTCGGACAGTAGCGCGGCCCGGTCGACTGAATCTGCCCGCTGTACATAGGAGCCCGATGCAGGTTCGCCCGGATCAGCTCGTGAATCTCGTGGTTCGTCTCCGTCAGCCAGCACGGCATCTGCGGATCGGTGATGGCGTCAGTGAGATACGAGAACGGCACCGGATCGGCATCGCCCGGCTGCTCCGAGAGCTGACGGAAGTCGATCGTCCGCCCGTTCAGACGACACGGCGTCCCAGTCTTGAAGCGCTGCAACTCAAACCCCAGCCGCCGCAGATCGTCCGACAGCGTCCCGGTCGTCCCCTCACCCGCCCGCCCACCCGGAGTCTTCGCCTCCCCGGTGTGCATGATCGCCTGGAGAAAGGTCCCCGTGGTGATGATCACCGCTTGGGCGATGTACCGAGCACCACCGCGAACAACGACGTGGAGAGGACGAGAGTGGAGAGAGGAGAGAGGAGAGCCAGAGTTGTGATCACCCTCACCCTCTTTGCTGGCTCTCGTCTCTCGCCTCTCGTCTCTCGACTCAATCCCTTCCACCACCTCCTGCCGCAGCGACAGCCCTTCGGTCTCCTCGACCACCCGCTTCATCCGGAACTGGTAGGCCTTCTTGTCCGCCTGAGCCCGGGGGCTGTGCATCGCCGGGCCTTTGGCACGGTTCAGCATCCGGAACTGGATCCCGGTGGCGTCGATGCAGCGCCCCATCTCGCCGCCCAGGGCGTCGATCTCGCGTACGATCTGCCCCTTGGCCACTCCGCCAATCGCCGGGTTACAGCTCATCGCCCCGACCATGTCGACGCTCATCGTCAGCAGCGCCGTCCGGCACCCCATCCGAGCCGAGGCCAAAGCCGCCTCGATTCCGGCATGCCCTCCGCCAATGACGACGACATCGAATTCATAGGATGAGACAGCGGACATCGCAGGCCATGCTCCAGTTCGGGACGAAAACCGATTCTATCGATTTGTGGCGGACAAGCGGATGATGAAAGCGCTGGTGCGTGGGAACCCTCCTGGGGGGGAGAGGGATTGCGCGAGCCAATCGGAGATGTCCTTTCGACTTGTGTCCACCAGTGACGCAGAGCAACAATGGCGCGCTTCGAGGTCTGGCTGACTCTAACGGCTGACTGCTCCGACTGGTGACGACAACTCCTGCGAGTCTCTACTTATGCGATCCCTCTTCTGCCTGCTTCTGATCTGTCTGCCAGCGACTCTTATGGCGGACGAGCCGGTGACCTTCGAGTTCCAGGCCGGGGTTGAGTACGCCAGACCCGAGGGGACTTCGTTGGCGATGAACATCGCAGTCCCGAACTCCTCGGGGCAGAAGCGGCCCGCGGTTCTGTGTGTCCACGGAGGAGGGTTTCGAGCCGGGAAGCGCGAGGGCTACGATGGGCTCTGCAAACAGCTGGCGGGCCGAGGCTACGTGGCCGCGACGGCCTCGTATCGGCTGGCCCCGGATCACAAGTTCCCCAAGGCGATTCATGACGTGAAGGCCGCCGTACGGTTCCTGCGGGCGAATGCGGAGAAGTACGAGATCGACCCGGACCGCATCGGAGTCGTTGGCGGTTCGGCCGGGGGGCATCTGGTGCAGTTTCTGGGAGTGACCGAAGGGGTGGCTCAGTTCGAAGGAGACCAGAACCCCGGGCACTCGTCACGGGTGACCTGCGTCGTCAACTATTACGGCCCGAGCGACTTCATTCACTCCTATGGCAAGAGCGTCGATGCTCACGAGGTTCTGCCGCTCTGGTTTGGCGGCGACCTCTCAACGCACCGCAAGCTGCACCAAATCGGCAGCCCGCTGAACTGGGCCACTCCGCAGGCCGCCCCCACGCTGATCATCCACGGCACCGAGGACAAGTACGTCGCCTTCGAGCAGGCGACCTGGATGGTGGATCGACTGAAGCAGGTCGGCGTCGAGGTCGAGCTGTTGAAGCTCGAAGGAGCCGGGCATGGGTTTAAAGGCGAGGACGCCGCCAAAGCGGAAGCGGCGATGTTCGCGTTCTTTGACAAGCATCTGACGACGAGCAGCCAGGCATCGCCCCAATGACAGGACAGCTACTGCAAGCACCCCCGAGCCACCAGCGGCCAGACGCACTCGACCCGCTCGTTTCGGATTCCATAGAAGAAGTTGTGCAGCACGTTCGTGTGGTCGCAGTAACCCGGGATCAGGATCACCTTGTCGCCAATCTTCAGGTTCTGTGACGCCGGTCCTAGCTCCAGCGTCAGGTGCTCCGCGCTGAGGGTCGGCTTCACCGCATCCGAGAGCGGATGCCCGCCTGCGATCCGCACGATCGTCGGGGGATGAATGTCCGGGTGCAGGGCCTTTCGACCCGTGTCGAGCACAGCCCGCTCCAGCTTCGGGCGGCTGACGCAGGTTGCCAGCAGCTGGAGAGCTGGCTGTAGACCGGTGACGCCGCAGCGTTCGAGATAGAACGGATCCGCGAAGATCCCGCCGCCGGCCTGAGTCTCGGTGATGTGCGGGCTGTGGACGGTGAGCTGGTACGACCCGGTTCCGCTGGCACTGACGATGTCGCAGCACAGCCCCTCGCGGTGGAACATCTCGCGGGTCTCACCCAGGATGGCCATCACGCTGCCGATCTTCTCGGATTTCTCTGGCTCGGGCAGCGTCAGCAGGTGTCCCTCGTACCCCATGATCCCAATAAGGTCGATATGCGGCAGCTTCGAGACACCCAGCGCCAGTTCGCGAGTGTCTGCTCCGGGGCGGATACCGACACGGGCCAGTCCGATGTCGACCTCCAGAATGACGCGGCAGCGGACTCCGTACTCGCCGCAAACTTCGGACAGGGCCTCGGCCTGGACGAAGTGATCCACAGCCACAATCGGCCGCCCGGCCCGGCACATGGCAGCCACCCGCAACAGCTTCTGCCGCCCGGCGATCATGTTGGCGATCAGCACATCCGGGATGCCCGCCTGGATGTAGACCTCCGCTTCCGAGACCTTGGCCACAGTGACCCCGATTGCTCCGGCCCGGATCAGCTGGTGCGCAATGGCGGGCGACTTGTGACACTTGGCATGCGGCCGCCAGTCCTTCCCCGCCTGCTGATGAACCGCAGCCATCGCCTGAATATTGGCTTCGAACTTCTCGAGATCGATACACAGCGATGGCGTGTCGAGGTCGGTGAGGTGACGACCGATGACAGAGGAGGGAAGCATGATTGTTGGTCCTTGGTCCTTAGTCATTGGGGTCTGACACCCACGAATCGAGCGAGGTCAGTCAAGGCCAAGGACGAGGGACCAATGACCAAGGACTTCTCCTTACTCATACCGCAGCGCCTCGATCGGGTCGAGCTTGCTCGCCTGCCGCGCGGGGTAGAACCCGAAGAATACTCCCACCGCAGCTGCGAACAGGAACGCGACGATCGCAGCGTTGATTGAGACTTGGTGCGTCCACTTGGTTCCGGAGGTGAAGGCATTGATCAGCGTCACCATCCCGACCGAGGCCCCCACACCGAGGGCGAACCCGATCATGCCACCCACGCACGAGAGCATCACCGCCTCGACCAGGAACTGTTTCAGGATATCCCAGGGAGTGGCCCCGACTGCCATGCGGATGCCGATCTCGCGGGTCCGCTCGGTCACGGAGACCAGCATGATATTCATGATCCCGACCCCGCCCACGATCAGAGAGATCCCGGCGATACTGGAGAGCATCAGCGTCAGCGTCCCGGTGATCATTCCCAGCACGTTGGCGATCTCGGTCGAGTTCATCACCTTGAAGTCACGCGGGGCGTTCCCCTCGATCCGGTGTCGTTCCAGCAGCAACTGATCGATCTCGGACTGACACTGCCCCATCAGAGCCATCGAGCGGGCGGACGCCATGATCGCGTGGACATTGTCAAACTCCGACCCCTGCAACCGCTTGCGGACGGTCGTGAACGGCATCAGAACGATGTTGTCCTGATCGTCACCGACCATGTTGGCCCCCTTCTTCTCCAGCAGACCGATGACCTGAAAGGGAATGTTGCGGATGCGGATCGTGCTGCCGATCGGGTCTTCGGTTTGAAACAGCTGGGCGACGAGCGTGTGGCCGATGACACAGACCTTGTTCGCGCTGGCTGTGTCGCGCTCGGTGAAGAACTCACCCGATCTGAGGGGCCAGTTGCGAACGGTCAGGTAATCTTCGCCGACGCCCAGCATCTCCTTGGGACTGGCGTTCGTGCTGCCATAGATGACTTGCCCGCCGGTCCCGACGATCGGCGACGCTGCCAGAACCGAGGGACATTCCACGGTGATGGCATCGCAGTCCCGAGCGCTCAGTCGGATCGAACTGCTGGCCACTCCCTGCCGCCGCTGGTTCTCGGGAAAGACCAGAATGACGTTGGTGCCCAGGGCCTCGAACTGACTTTGCACGAGAGCCCCGGCGCTTTGGCCCAGCGAAACCATCGTCGTCACAGCTGCGATCCCAATGACCACACCCAGGACGGTCAGACCGGCCCGCATCTTGTTTTTGGCGAGCGCCCGCCAGGCGATTCGAAAGGTGAGAAGTGGGTTCATGGGCGGTCTCGGTGCGAATTCGGCTCCAGGATTGTAGCATGTCTGGCCACTGCGCCATTGGCGACTTTCACTTCTGACTGAGTTCACTCCGCTCTATGACGACACTCTTAAACCGCCGGTTGGCCGCTGCATTGCTCGGTTCAATCATCACATTCGCCCAAACGGCCATTGCGGAAAGTCGCGTTCTCTGCGGCGCGTCGGGGGCTGAGCTCCAGAAGTGGTTCGACCAGATGGTCGCAGAGCAGAAGCGTCCGGTCTGGATTCAGGCCTGCACTCACGGAGGACAGGTCCTGTTCTCCGCCATCGCCGAAAGCGAGACGAAGCCGCAGCCCTGGCTGTTGCGGTACGACCTGTCCCCAGCCGACTTTCAGATCGCATTCGACAAGTACACGCAGGACGGCTTTCAGCTCTTGAGCTGGACCGGGTATCTCGCCAACAAGGAGGACAGGCTGGCTGCGATCTGGGTCAAACATGATCGCGGCGGTCGCTGGCAGGCCCGCAACTTTCTGACCGACGAGGAGTACCAGAAGAGATTTGATGAGGCCCTGAAGGCGGGACAGCCACCTCAGCAGATCACGCACTACGTGACCAGTTCGGGAGACCGGTTTGCAGCCATTTTTGAGACACAGCCCAATCTGGCCTTCGAGGCTCGGCACAACCTCACAGCGGCGCGGTATCAGCTGCTGGTGAATGACATGTCCGAGAAGGGGTATCGTCCCACGTGCATCTCGGTCCTCGGCACGCGTGCGAGCCCTCGGTTTTCGGCCATCTTTGTCAAGGACCACCTCCCCTGGGCGGCTCAGCACGGGCTCAACCAGGACGAGATGAATGCCAAGCTCAAGGGCTACGAGCAGTCCGGGTACGATCCGATCTGCATCGCGGCCTATACGGAC
This sequence comes from Planctomycetaceae bacterium, assembly GCA_044337025.1. Classification (GTDB taxonomy): domain Bacteria; phylum Planctomycetota; class Planctomycetia; order Planctomycetales; family Planctomycetaceae; genus TH-plancto1. Next base: position 6,400 of record JBIIOI010000071.1, on the reverse strand, counting down.
CAAAACAAAGTTGCCTATGCCGCCGTCTGGAAGCAATCAGAACTTCCGGAAGTGGCTCCCACCGGGAACTTGCCCGCGAGTTTCGAACCGCTGGACACCGCCGTCCGCGATTTCATGAAAGAACACCGCATCCCCTGCGGCACGCTGGCTGTGCAATACGGGGGGCAGCTGAAGCTTTCGCGCGGCTACGGTTACGCCACGCGAGATCGTTCGCGGCAGGTCCAGCCGGACGATCTGTTTCGAATCGCCAGTGTTTCGAAGCCCATCACGGCCTGCCTGGTCCGCAAGCTGGCTCAAGAGGGGCGTCTGGATCTGAATGCCCCTGCCTTCGAGCTGATCGGAGCCCAGCCATTACCCGGACAGCAAGTCGATCCCCGGATCAAACAGATCACCGTGGAACATCTCCTGACTCACCAGGGAGGCTGGGTTCGCGGGACGACATTTGACCCGATGTTTCGGGCCCTGGAAGTCGCCAAGGAGCTGGACCGACCGGCTCCCGCGACAGCTGATGATGTGATCCAATACATGCTGGGGCAACCGCTGCAGTTCGATCCCGGGATGCACACGGGGAAGGCCTCAGAGCGGTATTCGAACTTTGGCTACTGCGTGCTGGGTCGGGTTGTGGAGCAGGTCACCGGCACGACTTACATGGAAGCACTGCAGAGCGAACTGCTTGGTCCGCTAGGGATTCAAGACATGCTACTGGGCCGGACCTTGCCGCAGTTTCGCAATCCGCGTGAGCCGTATTATGCCGATTCCAGCCTGGCCCGCAGTGTCTTCGTGGCTCAGAAGGAAGAGCTGGTGCCTTGGCCGGACGGGGGATTCCATCTGGAAGCGATGGACTCTCACGGAGGGCTGATTGCCAGCGCTCCGGCCCTGGTGAGGTTGTTCGAACACTACTGGTCCAACGGCCAGCCCCGAGGAGCCGAAGATCTACCGCAGGAGTGGTTCTCGGTGGGGAGCCTCGACGGCACGGCGGCCTTGCTGCTGCAACACGACGGAATCGATATCGCAGTGCTGCTCAATCAACGCATCGCGTCCGAGGACAACCAGAAGCTGGCCAATGCGATCAAGGATGCGCTGTCGGGGATCGAGCCGTAGTCCTTTCCGGGCAAGAGTGAAAGGGCACGTCAGGCGAGCCCGAGTTTGAGACGCTCGATGCGTTTGTGGGTTTCCTGAGCAATCGGAGATTGTGATCTGTTGGCCCAACGGGCCAGTCGTTCTCCCAGCCAGGGGCAACGCCCCTGGTCAACGATGTCACACAAGGCCTCCAGCCCCAACGGGGCGACCGTTCATGTCATGTTCGGAACGACGATTGAAAGGCCGAGCCTTCAGCCCTCGTGTCTCATTTGGCGACACCACCAGGGCCTTCGGCCCTGGCTGGGCGAATAGCTGGCCCTTCGGGCCGGAAGAAGTTTCGGACTTCTCCTCGCCGGGGAATAAGCTTTGCCTCTCTCTCAGGAGGAGACGGGGCGTTCGCAAGTCGACAAACACAAAGTGTGTCCCGCACGTTGGGCGAGCCCAACGGCTAACGTAAAAGCCCCGGACTTGGAACGTCCGGGGCTTTTGTCTGTCACGGCTGGTCGTGGGGCTTACTACTTCCCGCGTCCCTTGAACCCACCGGCGGCGAAGTCCTTGGCCGACTTCTCTTCCATCGCCTTGGACACGTCCGGATTGGGAGTCGCGTCGACTTCGATATCGCCCCGCATCCAGTGCACAGCCTGGGTGATCGAATCGAGGTACGCCGGATTGGTCCACGAAGACTCATTGTGGCCCAGGTTGTTGTAGTACAGCTTCCCCTCGCCGACATTCTTGATCCAGCACAGGGGCACGTGATAGCCATGCTCGGTCGGGATCTCGCTGCCCGTCGGGCTCTTGGAGTAGTCCAGGCTCAGCAGCACCCGGCACTTGGCCGGTTGCCAGTGGCGGTACATGTAAATCTCGTCCTTGATCGTGAACTCGGTCCCGAACGGCTTCGTCAGTGGGTTTTGCTCGTGGACAGTGAAGGTCACGGTGTTCCCGGCGTTCCACGGGTGCCCGATGAACGTCCCGCCCATCATGTCCCAGTACGGCTCGTAGTCGTGGTACGTGTCGCCGGCCGAGTGGAATCCCATGATCCCGTGGCCCTTCTTCTGAGCCCACTCCTTGAACAGGTAGTCGCGGTCGGCTTCCGGAATCGGCAGGTTCAGCGTCGTGTAGAACGCGATGATGTCGTACTTGTCGATGTTCGCCTTCACGACATCGTTCGCACAGTCCTGGGTCAGATCACAGGTAAACAGCTTCGATGTCTCGCCCAGCGTCTTGATGGCGATCTCAGCGGCAGCCAGCTGTCCCTCCTTGCGAGTCACCGAGCTGTGCTTAAAGCCCGCGCTCTGAGTGATGAACAGCATTTTGGAGGGAGCCTTCTCCTCCGCACAGACAAAAGTCGACAGCCCACTGGCCAGAGCCAGCCCCAGCAACACACGACGCAGCATCGGAGTTCCCTCGCGAGGTGAATGACGGACACAGCCCGACCGCCGCGTCCAGACCTACTGTTCTACCGAGTTTGAGGGGTAAGCTCCATGCAGTGCCGCGTGAATGGATCAACTCGACTCGCCCTCCCCCACGAATTGTGTCGCTGACGAAGTGGAACTCGATTATGCTGCTGCGATCGGTCAGTTGATGGACCAGTGAGACAGTTCGCCTGCAGGCAGAATCTTATGACCAATTTCTTCACCAGAGTCTTGAAATCGATTCGCGGAGGCTCTAAGTCCGGTGCTGAAGAGGCGACAGCTCGAGGCCGTGAGGCGATGACGCGTGGAGAAATGCAGGAAGCACTGGAGCATTTCTCGGCTGCAGTTGACTGTGCCCCCGACAATCCGATCCTGATCTTCAACCGCGGATTCGCCTATCTCGAAGCGGACGAGTTGGAACTGGCGAAGGCGGATTTCGACCGCGTGATCCAGATGACTCCAGATGACCCAGACCCCTACTTTCGCCGTGGACTGTGCCACAAGAAACAGAACAACCACGCCGCTGCGGTCAAAGATTTCTCGCGAGCGATCAAGTTACAGCCCGAGAAGTCTCGGCTCTACAATTTTCGCGGCCTCTGCCTTCGAGAGCTGGGTGAGGCGGACAAAGCCATGGCGGACTTTGACAAGGCGCTGAAAGTCGACCCGGATGACAAGTCCGCCCATGTCAACCGGGCGCTGATCCTGGAGGACCGTGGTCAGCACGCCGAGGCGATCAAGGCCCTGACGCGATCGATCGAAACCGACCCCAACGACGCAGATGTCTGGAATCGGCGGGGCCTCTTGTACGATGAGTTAGGCAAGTACAATCGCGCCATCGCCGATTTCACAGAAGCAATGCGTCTCAGGCCGGACAACGCCGCATTCTACCGCAACCGGGCCAACAGCCTCGGTGAAACCGGTCGCATTCGAGAAGCCTTGGCGGACTATCAGAAATGTCTCCGACTCGCCCCCGAGATGATTCACGCGCTGTCTGGCAGAGGTTGGTTGTATGTCACAGCCAAGAGTGCCGAGTTCGGGCTTCCAGCTTTTGAAAAGGGGCTCGCGGATTTTGAGAGGGCGGCGGCGGTCGACCCAGAGTATGGGACGGCGTACGGCGGTCAGTCGTATTGCTTGGCCCGGCTTGGTCGTGAACGGGAAGCGTTTCAGGCGGCCGAACGGGAAATCCAGCTCTCTCAAGCCGATGGGATTCGTTCCCGTGGTCATGTCAATTTGATTTTGGGGCGATACGAAGCAGGATTCGCCGATCTGAAGGAGGCATTCCGGCTTCGCCCTGAGAAGGCTTGGTGGGCGAATCAGATCGCTTGGATGCGGGCGACCCTGCCTGACCCTGCCGTTCGCAACCCAGCTGAGGCATTGCACTACGCAAAAATCGCCTGCCACCTGACCGGCAACAAGAATTGGCACTTTGTCAACACGATGGCAGCCGCACTCGCCGACGCAGGCCGCTGGGATGAGGCCATCGCGCTTCAGGAAAAGGTCGTATTAGCACTCGGTCACTCCAACGAGCAGCAGGCACAGCTGGAGAGCTACCGCAACCGCAGGCCCACTCGCAACAACTACTGTGACTTGTAAGAGATTTTTCTGGAGCGGGACTTCAGGTTCCGCCTCCCTCAAATCCCCATTGACGAAATTGCACACTTTCCGGTAAATCCTGCCACTCGCTCCGGGATGGAGCGGCAGAAGTCGCCACTTGGACCCCTTTCGGGGCTGTTTGGCTGTTCCCACGTTGACAGGGATGTCCCGTGAAAACCTCGTTGATTCTCTGTCTGGCCGCCCTCTGCGGTGGATTCGCCTGGCCAGCCCAGGCGACCGCGGCCCCTTCGGCATTTGAGCAGGCTCTGCAGGACGGAGCCGACGATGTCGTGGTGCGCGCTCAAGGCCCGGGCCCCGTACTCTTGCCGCCCGAGGGCTCGTACACCGTCAATCAGGCCCCCGTCATCGATCCCAATTCGATCCTGATGGACCCCAATGTCAACGGGGGCGTGCCATTTAACCAGGCCTATCCGGCTCCCGTGCCGTACGACCCGTGGTCCAACGGAGGGATGGGCTATCCCGGTGCCACCGGGATGCAGACAGGCATCGGCCTCAACGGACCACAGCCCTATCGCTTCAACACCTGGACCGAGCGGCTGGACGCCTTCTGGATGGCCGGCGCATCCACCAGCAACCCGGCCATCGGCGACTTCGATATGTGGGGAGTCGACTTCAGCAAGGATTACCCCACGCAGATCGGCGGCAGCTGGGTTTTGACCCCCAGCATGGAGTACGGCGGACGGTTCATGGAGGGGCCGCAAGGTGCCCTGACCAACAGCCACATGCCGGGCAGCATGCACCGCTTTGGACTGGGAATCAAGATGGCCTCGCCGATGGTGTACGGCTGGGCGATCGAAGGCTCGTTCAACCCGTGGATCGCGTCCGACCTCGATAGCGGGCTGACCAGCGATGCCTTCATGTTCGATGGCCAAGTCGCCGCCCTCTGGCAGTGGTCGCCCCAGCTGATGTGGGTGATGGGGATCAGCTACTGGGACCGGGTCGATGGCATCGTGCTGCCGTACGGCGGACTGGTCTGGAACCCCAACGACTTCTGGGAGTTCCGGTTGACCTTCCCCAAGGCCCGCGCGACCGCGTTCATCGGAGCTCCGCTCGGTGTGCCGACCTGGGTCTATGCTTCGGGCGAATACCACGTCGAGGCTTATCAAGTGAACTCCGTGCTCGGCGGTCCCGATCTGGTGCAAACCTCCGACTGGCGCGTGATGGGCGGCCTGCGCTGGGAGACGCCGCGGTTGACCACCTTTGTCGAGGCCGGTTACGTCTTCGACCGCAAGGTGAAGTTCGACAAGTTCGGCGGCGACTTCGAAGTCGACTCCGGCTTCATGACCCGCGTCGGCGTCCGGTTCTGATTTCGTTTTCGATAGAGCAGCACGGCGTAAGCCTGCCGAGTGGTGAACGGTCTCTTTGATTCCAACTGATTGCAACTCTTCCTCCCCTCTCCCCCGGGAGAGGGGCCGGGGGTGAGGGATCGCGACCGAAGCCCACGATCTCCAGGCGAAGTGTCGCCCCGCCGTAGCAGAATTCAGTCGTTTTAAGTGCGCAGAACCTGGCAGCATGCCGCGTCATTTTTGCCCTGAAGGGGCAACACACCATAGCCCAGGGTCGCGACCGCAGGGAGGGACAAGGCCGCCAAGTCTCGCGAACCCTGAAAGGGTTCTACAGAACCAAAGTGTCCCGTGTGGAACCCCTACAGGGTTCTGGTTGATCTTAATACCTCAACCCAGGGTGCGCTCCCTGCGGTCGCGACCCTGGGCTGTGCTGCATAACCCCTGCGGGGTAGAGACCTGCCACGAAGATCAAACTTGGAACTCCAGGAACTCGTAAGAACTCTGCCGTCCCCAACCCACCCAAACCTACCGTACTGGCAGGGCATCCACTCCGCCGCTTAGACTCATTCAACACCTTTGGGGCACACAGAGGAAAGCGACGGTTCTCTCAACCATAGGCCGAACGAGCTACCGGTTAATGAATGATAAGGCGTTCCTCTCTCATCCAGACGCGAGTTGAAGCGTGGATGACACGCCGACAGACTAATGCTCAATGAGTTGACAATCCTGACAATCCAGATAACTTCGCACTAAGAATGACGTGGAGTTGCCGAGAAATTCCGGAGGATTGACGATGGACTTCCCGAAAATCCCTGATCTTGACGGTGGGCTCGACAATAACATCATCTTCACCCTCCTGCCCGGACTGGTCTCTTACAAGATAGTAGAGCCGGTTTCAAAACCCTTCCACAACAACTTTCAGTTGGCAAGGCATTTGCATGAGTGTTGAGCAAAGGAGTGCTCAGTCATGCTCATCACGCTGTCGTGGTTTCCGTCCTATGGGCGGTA
>JBIIOI010000008.1:0-125164 GCA_044337025.1 Planctomycetaceae bacterium | reverse complement strand
CGTCTTGACGATGTTCGAATCGTTCACCTTGACCTGGCCATCGGTCATGCTGATCTTCACCCGCTGACCGTTCACCGTGCCTGCGGCATTGGTCTTGATGACATCGCTGGCCATCACGCGACCGGGCACCACGTGATAGGTCAGGATCGACGTCAGCAGTCCTTTGTTCTCGGGCTTGAGCAGAGTCTCCAAGGTCCCTTCCGGCAGCTTGGCGAAGGCTTCATCAGTCGGAGCCAGCACCGTAAACGGACCGGGACCCTGCAGCGTTTCCACAAGATCGGCCGCCTGCACAGCAGCAACCAGGGTCTTGAACGACCCGGCACCCACAGCGGTTTCGACGATGTTCTTGTCTTCGGCCTGAGAGAAGGCCGGCAGCATCGCCGCAGCCGCCAACACGAAATTCCACACGTTCCACTTGGCCATGGTTGAAAACCCTTTCCGGAGTTTTTCGACTGTTCGAACGCTGGGACCATCCCGTAAATCGTTCAAAACGTTCACAAGGGACTGTAGGCGGGCCGACTGCCGGACAAGCCCCGATTCCGCTGCGATTTTTCGATTTGAGTCGGCGGTGGATTGCAGGTGTCAGTCGGGGCGGTTTACGAGAGATGCGGGAAACGAAACAGCCCCGCTGAGATCAGCGGGGCTGTTGGTTTTCGAATTCCGGAGCGACCGACTATCCGCGCATCACGCGTTCGACTTCGGCCAGTTGTTCCTGCGTGTTGACCCCCATCGCTTCGGTGATCTCCATGCGGCAGGACGCCATGACCGGGCGTCCCTGGTTCCGCAGAATCTCCGCACAATCGGTCAGGTAGAACTCTCCCTGAGCGTTGTTGGTCTTCACGTCGGCCAATGCGGCGAACAGCGGCTGGCCGTCATAGGCGAAGCAGCCCGTGTTGATCTCGGTGATCGCCTGCTCTTCGGGAGTCGCGTCCCGCTGCTCGACAATTCGCAGAAAGTTCCCAGCTGCGTCGCGAACGATCCGGCCCAGCCCCTGATTGTTCTCGGTCCGGGCGGTTCCCACGACGCAGGCGGCGTTGTGCTGCTGCAGGTCATCCAGCAGCCTCTTCAGCGACGCGCCCTTGAGCAGCGGGGTGTCGCCGGTCAATACGAGGACGGGGCCGTTGTGGTTGCCAACAGCCTCGCGGCACATCATGACGGCGTGGCCGGTTCCCTTCTGCTCAGCCTGCAGAGCGAATTCGACATCGGGATGATGCTTGAGAGCCGCTTCGACGACCTCCGCTTTGTGACCGACGACGACGATGATCCGCTTGGCTCCCGCCGCCCGAGCTGCGTCGAGCACATACTCGACGATCGGTCGACCACAAGCGGGATGCAGGACCTTGGGGGTCTCGGACATCATCCGCTTGCTTTTGCCAGCGGCCAGAATGATTGCGATGGCATCCGCCATAAGTTGTTCTTCCGTGATCGTTCAGGTAGCAGAATTCTGCCGTCCCGTTTGGATTGTCAGTTCGGTCCGCTGGTCGCGAACCCTCACCCCAGCCCCTCTCCGCCCCTTTATTAGGAGCAGGGAGAGGGGAGCCAGCAGGGGGATCTGTTACTCGGTCTTCAGGACCACGTCCTTCATCTGCACAATCATGGCCGGACCGGCGTGCAGCTGAAGGGCGAGCTTACCATTGGCTGTCGCGCGCTCGGCATGCTCGTCCACGACCTCGCTGGTCATGTGACCGTTGATGTAGTGCTGCAGCGTGTTTCCCTTGGCGACGATCCGGTACTCATTCCAGTCCTCGTTCTTGATCGAGGCCTGCAGCTCTTCGCTCGTCTTCTCAGTGGGGCCCACGACGGTCTTGACCATCTTGTTCTTGTCCGCTGGATCAGCTGTCAGCTTGGTCCGCTCACCCCGCAGGGCCAGAATCCCGCGACCGCGTTCTTCGTAGTTGATCCCGCTGTAGGTCTTGCCCGCTTCGAAGTCGGCCTGATAGCCGCCGACAATCGGCCCGGTCTCATCGTTCTGCGAGACCACCTTGCTGCGGTACTGCATGCCCGAGTTCCCAGCCACGATCCGGTACTTGAAGGTCAGCTCAAAGTCGGCGACTTCGCCTTCCCAGACCAGAAACGTGTTGTTCTTGATCGGCTTATCGGGCAGGGTCTGTCCGGTGATGGCACCGTCCTTGACCGACCACAGATCCTTGCGGCCTTCCCAGCCGGTCAGGTCTTTGCCATTGAACAACTGCTTCTCTTCAGCCATTGCCAAAGAAGAAATACCCAAGAGGGCAAGCGCGAACAGCGAGCGACGAATCATGAAGGCACTCCTCGGCGGACAGGGACTCGAAACGAGTTCCCCAATGATAATGGGATCGCTGGTCGAGTAGGTAGCAACAGCGGGAGGGGCTGCGGTGTCGGGGGGCAACTGGCCGATCCTGGCTGATTGACGATCGCCACAACCCGCCGATACAACAGATTGAGCCGAGTACCTTGAAACCGGTCGATGGGATCAATGTCGGCCTCTCTGACCCGTTCAAGAATGCGAGCCCGTGATGTCGAATCCTCTTAAGCTCAGTTCTGCAGGGCTGCTGTTTCTGTTGCTGCAAGCCGCCCTCGTGGCCTTAATGATGATTGCGATTGCTGTCGGCGTGGGAACGAAGAACAGAGATTTGATGGACCTGCTGACATCGAAGATGGTGCTGTGCTCATCAGCGATTGTCCTTCTGGGACTGATCGGCAAGCTGATGTGCCTGATTGCGAATACCGGGGCCGGAGGGCGAGTCGCGGTTGCGCTCAGCCTGCTGGGGGATGTCGGGTATATGGCGATTCCGCTACTGGTCTTTCTGAGCGAGTACGCCGTCATCCTTTCGACGGTACCCTTTTTCCTGTTTGCGATCTACATGATCCTGCTGGCCCGGGAGCTGAAGCGTCACGATATCGTCAAGATCGTGATCTCATCAATCGGCTGTTTCGTGGTCTCTTCGATTTCGTTTGTTGTCATGCGCGTGTACAAGACAGATACGACGTTTATCGCGGGCGGGATCACGCTGCTGGCGACATGTGTCTATGGCACGATGCTCTATCTGCGGGCGTTGACGTTTCTTCGCAGAGCCATCGCAGCCTGGCCTCCTGCGAGTGATGTCGCCACCGATCCGGACACCTCGCCCGCCACTGCTGAGTAACCAGTCTTGAGGCCAAGATGACCTGGATTCGTACGATCCCCAAGACCGAAGCCGACGCAGCCTACTTGGCTGCGATGCGGTCCCAGCATGCTCTCTACCCGAAAGAGTACGAAGCCGAGGTACCCGGTCTGCCCAGCAGCAACGCGGACGGGATCGTTGCCACGCACAGCCTGATTCCCGAAGCGCTGCATCACGCCTTTGCCACATTCGGGGCCTTGATGAACCCGAACCTGCCGCTCGACCGTCGGCAGCATGAGCTGATCGCCACGGTTGTCTCGCAGTGCAACTGCACGAAGTATTGCAGCGTGTCGCATCGGGAGTTTCTCCGCCGGGTCACCGGGGACGATGCCCTGGTGTCGGCCATCGAGGTCGGCGATCTGTTGACGCTCTCCCCCGCCGATCAACTGCTCTGCCGACATGCGGAGAAGATCACCCGCGATGCGACCCGGATCACCGAGCAGGACATCGAAGAGCTGCGTCAGGCCGGGTTCGATGATCAGGCGATCCTGCAGCTGACGCTGATCGCTTCGTGGTTTAACTACATCAATCGAGTGGCGGACTCGCTGGGCGTGGCTCGGTAGCGTCGGATTTCGAGGATTCGATCGCGACGGGGCATTTTCTTCGCAGGATTCTCCGTCCGGCAGCGTGTCTCTGGCAGGCAGTTCGGGCTCGTCATTGTACTGTGCCCATTCCCTCGGAACACGGAGAATGAACATGTTGCGTCTGACCAGCTGGATTGTTGTGGCGGGGCTCATTGCGGGAGTGGAATGCCGGGCTCAGGACTCATCGAGCTTTTTTGGGAGAGAGTTAACGGAACGGCGCGTCGTTGCGAAACAAGTGCAAGAGCTCGGGCAGCCGATTTCGATCGACCTGAAAGAAGCCACGCTCGGGCAAGTCGTTGATGCTCTGACAAGTTCCGGCAGCCCGACAGAGAAAGAGGGCGTCAAGCCGATCAACGTGCTGATCTCCGATCAGCTACGCGAGATCCCGGTTGGGACGATCAAGCTGAACAATGTCTACCCCCGTGCGGCACTGGAGGGGATCTGCAAGCTGACTGATGGCGTGTTCCTCATTGAAGAGGTCGCTGACGGCCAGGTACTGGTCCTCAAAGAGCTCAAGAAACCGATCGTCGTGCGGGCGATCAAGCTCCAGCGACCTTCTCTCCCGAATGCCGGATCGATGATGTCGATGCTCTCCGGAGACGGAGCGGAGAAATCCGAAGAAGCTCTGCAGGATGAGGCCAAAGCCCTTGAGATCCGCTTCGAGATGCAGATCCAACAGACACTGGAATCAGTCGAGGTGGCGTTTGATCTGTACGAGAAGGAGTCGGGAACCCACCTGAGCAGGCCGAAACTGCAGATTCAGGACCAGCTCAGGATGGTGATCGCCGTCGGAACCGAAGAGAGCGTGGCCATCGCCGCTGAAATTATCGAGACCAGCATGGGCGGAGGTTCAAGCAACCGCCGCATGGGCGGCGGGATGGGTATGGGCGGCATGGGTGCCATGGGCGGCGATATGATGATGGGGGGCTCGATGGGCAGCGGCATGATGGGGGGAAGTGGATTTGGTTCGCGTATGTCAGGTGCTGGTTCATCAGGCGCTGACCCGAATCTGCCTGCTCCGCAAAGACGATAGCAGCCATCACGTTTCGACGAATCAAGCACACAACAATTTGGGATCGTCCCCCGGTCATCCATTGCGCTCTCCATGCAGCTTCATGAGATCACTCTCGGCATGACTCGGGGCGACGAGACCGCCTATTCCCTGTTTCATCAGGAGTACCATCCGCGCATCTACCGCTATGTCTATGTTCTGGTCTCAGGTCGCAGCGACGAGGCTCTCGATATTACCCAGGAGACCCTGCTGCGGGTGATTCGCCATATCCGCGAATTCCACAGCGACGAGATCTTCTGGGACTGGTTGACCTGCCTGGCCCGCAGTGCTGCTCAGGATCATCGCCGTAAATCGGGACGCTGGGCTCGGTGGCTTCAAGAGCTCTGGGCGCCGCCCCCCGTCTATCCCCCGCGCTGTCCGGACGTCGATGTGACGCAGTTCGTGCAGCGGGCAGTGGCCCTGCTTCCAGAGGACGATCAGACCCTGCTGGCCGCCAAATACTCGGGACGGACAACGCGCGAACTGGCCCACGAGCGAGGCCAGACTGAGGGAGCAATCGAATCTCGGCTGGTGAGATTGCGTGCGCGAATCCGCGAGCAGGTGTTAGAATGGAGGCGTCATGAATCCGAATGAACTCCATCAGCTGTGGCAGGACGCACTGGATGAATTGCCTCATCCCGCTGCGACCGATGCGCCCCCGGAACCCGAGCTGCGTGCATTACGGGCACGGCGGCGACGGACATGGACCGCGCGGGATCTGGTACTGACCGCAGCGGCTCTGGCGATCGCAGCTTGTTGTTGGGAGTTCTCCCAATCGCGGGGTCAGGTCGCCGTTAAGCAGGAGCCGACTCCACTGCAACCACCGGCACCGACTCAGCAGATCGCTCTGGAAGAGCCGAAGCGACCGATGATCGAGTCAGTCTCTCTGAAGGACTTTCTCGCCCAGCTGCCGCACCATGGTTACATGACAATTGAGAACGAACGCGGACGGTTCCTGGTGATGGTCGACCACAAGACGGGTGAGACCACGACCACGCGTTTGTCGAAAGACGATCAGCTGTAGCGCAGCTTGCGTAGCAGAATTCGTAAGAATTCTGAGGTCTCAGCTGCAGATCGAAGTTCCGCAGACCTACTTCCCAGCCACCGGCTTCGACGGGCGGATTGCCCGACCCGAGAAGTCGCAGACGCGGAACTGGATGCTCCAGTCCTGGGCCCAGTCTTCGGTCTGCTCGTTCTGCAGGATCTTCAGCAGAATCGTGTTCTTGCCGGGGTTCAGCTTGCCGCGGACCGAGTACTGGTCCAGGAACATCCCCCGGTGGTACTCCTCGCGGGCGAACAGCAGTTCGCCGTTCAGCCACAGCTTCCAGGCATTCGAGGTTCCCAGTCGAAACTCGACAGTCTGGGCCACTCCGGCATCGAACTCGGTTGCGGCGTAAGCCGTTGCTCCCTTGTGCTTGGCGAACAGCTTGTTGAGATCGAACAACCCCATCTCATCTTCCGAGGCCAGCTCCTTCCACTGGGTTTGCAGCGGCTTGCCGTCCTCGCCCGCCATCCCCTCGTAGGTCTTGTCGAAGGCGAACTCCGTCTCGGGCGGGTTCACGACGTCGAACCCCTTCATCATTTTGTTGTCGAACGGGCCGATGACCTTCCACCTGGTCAGAAAGCCGTAGTGCTCGACCAGATTGACCGACTGGCCGTACCCCTTAAGAAGTTCCGCCAGCTTCTTGACCTGATCCTCGTCAACGGCCCCGGCCAGCGCCGCTAAGTACTGCTTGCCGGCTTCGTCCTTGTTGCCATCGGCGGCCAGCTTTTCCGCCTTCTTCATCGTGTAGGCGACCGCATCCCGTCGCAGTTCGCCGCTGGGGTCATCCAGCATCGTAGGGATCAGGCGTTCCTCAATCCCCGGATCGACCGACTTGAGAGTGTCGTACGCCAGCCGCCGGGCCTGCGGCAGGTGGGAACGGTCATTCAGGAAGGCCAGCAGGGCCTCACTCGGCAGCTTGGCCCCCGGACGCGCGGCGATCGTTTCGTACGCCCCCCGCAGCCAGTTGAGCGCCAGCGGGCTGGCGTCATCCATGGCAGCCAGGAGTGTGGGCAGGTCACTGGCTTCGGCCTTCTCGATCTCGCGGACAGCAGCGATCGCTTCCGCATTCCCTTTCCCTTCCTTGCCAAGGGACTTGATCGTGCCGATCGGCCCTGTCAGATCAGCTGCCAGCAGCGGAGACGCGGAGAGGGCCAGGACTGCGGCGAAAGTGCGAAGCATGATTCAGACCGGAAGGAGTGTGTGTGAGATCGACTTAGTCGGCGAGTGAAGGGGCAGTTCGACTGGAGCTGCGTTTGATCAGAGTGACCTGATTCCCCGTTGGGTTGTACTCGACAACATCCATGAACGTGCGCATGAGCAGCATGCCGCGGCCACAAGGGCGTTCCAGGTTGGCGGGATCGCGCGGGTCCGGCTGGCTGTGTGGGTCGAAGCCCGGGCCTTCGTCACGAATGACATATTGCACTCCCTGCGACGATAAGTCCACATCGACGAAGATTCGCCGGGATTGATAGGGATCCTGCGACCGCCGCTCTTTGGCCAGATTGTAGAACTGGGCGTGATCTTCCTCGCGCAGCTTTGAGCTGACTTCCAGGTTCCCATGGTAGGCCGCATTGAGCAGAGCCTCTTCCAGGGCCACGCCGATCTTCAGCCGTTCGCTCTCGGTGAAGATCCCCATGTCGACGATCAGTCCCTGAAAGTAAGAGACCAACGAAGTCAGCATCGCCGGATCATTCTCGAGGACGAACTGCGTCCGCAACGAGTGCATCCGGCTGATCAGCGATCGCCGCACCCGCTTCTCGCCCGCCAGAGTCAATACGCGTTCAACGGTCTCGACCAGATCGGAACCGAGCAGCCGCTTTGGAACGTAACTGGCAGCTCCGCGTTCCAAGGCCTCGACAGCGATGTCTTCGCTCCCTTGGCCTGTCATCAGGATGACGGGAATCAGCGGATGCTCGGACTTCATGTGCCGAACAAACTCCAGCCCGTTCATCTCGGGCATCTGCAGGTCGGTCACGACCGCATCAACGAGATTCGACCGGAGCCACCCCGCCGCCACTTTGCCGCCGCTGGCGTAATGCACCAGCCAACCGTCCTGCTTCGCGAGCAGCCCTCCCGCCAAACGGCGGTCCACCGCAGAGTCATCGACGACGAGGATCGAAACCATCGACTGCTCCTTTCGAGTGGATGTGAATGCCGGGAATTGGAGGGAAGTGCAGGCGAAGGGAGTGGTGAGTCACCGAATTGAGCCAGCAGCGTAATTCCCACTTGCCACAAATCCAAGTTCACCAGCGCCGCTGTAGCCACCGCTACAATCTAACGGGGTGAGAACTTCTCCCCTCAGCTCACAAGCGGCAATCTGCGCATTGCCGGGGCCTTGGTTCCATCTTCAATCGTCAAACGGCTCTCGAATCGCTTATAATGCTGCGGAATCAGACCAGCCGTCCGCACTACGCTCGATGACTGACGATGACCAGTTGATGATCCGGCTTCAGGAGGGCGATAACACCGCCTTCGATGAACTCGTTGATCGGTATCAATCGCCGCTGATCGGATTCTTCATCCGCAACACCCGCGATGTCCAGCTCTCCGAAGACCTGGCCCAGGACACCCTGATCAAGCTCTATCAACAGTCGTGGGATTACCTTCCCGTCGGACGGTTTCGGGGCTGGCTGTTCCGGATTGCCCGCAATCTGCTGATTGACGATATCCGCCGCAAAACCAACGATGCCCTCGTTCGCGCGGTGAAACGCCCGCGAGATGAAGAAGATGACGTACTCAATCGCATCGCCGGGGAGCTGACAGCTCCGGAGGATCGAGCGGACCAGCGTGAAGTCGCCCGCCTGGTCGAGACGGGTCTCGACCAGCTTCCCGAGGAACAGCGGCAGACATTCACGCTGCATCATTACGGCGGAGTGAGTCTGCCGGAAATCGCCCACATCATGGATATTCCGCTGGCGACGTGCAAAAGCCGACTGCGGCTGGCTCGTGAAAAGCTGGCCGAAGTCCTCAAAGGGCACGGGATCAACCCGCTGGAAGCCATCGAGTAACGAGAGAATTCTCTGGGCCGCGTGGGCCTGCTGTGCGTTTGTGCGCTGCGTCGATTTCATTCACTTTCGATCGCTGTGCGATGGGGGTATAGTGGCTCCCGCGATCTGGTTCTCACAACAAGTCGCGCCGTCGATTGATCAACGCAGGTCACTTCTTCTTCGCCGATTCCCGGTGAGGACACCGACGACCTGTGCCAAGGCATGAAGCCGGTCCCACTCAAGGATGTCCCCTATGGCGCTCGATCTGTACCACCCCGGTTTACACGGGGTGATCGCTGGCGAGACCAATATCAGTTCGCTCGATCATGGATTGATCTATCGCGGCTACTGCATTCACGATCTGGCCGAAGAGTCCAACTTTCTCGAAGTCTGCTACCTGCTGCTGCACGAGGAACTTCCCAACGAGGAAGAGCTGGCGGATTTTCGCAGCATCCTTGTCGAGGAAATGGAACTTCCCGAGCCAGTCACGGCCGTCCTCGAGAATCTTCCGCTGCATGTGACCCCGCTGGAGGCCCTCCGCACCGGTGTCAGCCTGCTGTCGCACTTCGATCCGCAGACCAACGATGGCCCGCTGCAGGGCGGTGTCGGGCAGGCCGTGCGGCTGCTGGCCCGGATTCCGTTGCTGATTGCTACCTGGCATCATCTCCGCACCGGTGAGAAGCCGCCCGAGCCCGCCACGCATCTCGGATACGCCGGAAACCTTTTCTACCTGATCACGGGGCGTGAACCGCCCGTCCTCTTCGAACGCGCACTCGACTCCGCTCTGATCGCAGCTGCCGAGCACGAGTTCAACCCGTCGACCTATGCCGCCCGCATGGTCGGCTCGACGGGCGGAGACTTGTACGCGGCGGTGACCGCTGCGCTGGGAGTCCTGGCCGGCTCGAAGCATGGTGGCGGCGATGACCGTGTCCTGGACCTGATCGCACTCGTCAAGACCCCCGATCAAGCCGTCGAGTGGGCGCAGCAAGCCTGTAAATCTCCCGACGCCATACCCGGCTTCGGACATCCTGTCTATAAAGACTGCGACCCGCGGGCGGCGCTGCTGGAGACGCACTGTGCGGAACTGGCGATGGCCTGCGGTCGCGAGCGGACGGAAGAGACGGCCGACGCCATCGAACGAGCTGTCTGGGAAGAGAAGAAGCTGCCCTCCAACATCGACTGGTCGATGTCCCGGCTGCTGCATTACCTCGGCCTGCCGCGCGAGCTGTACTTGCCGATCTTTGCCGCGGCCCGCGTCGTCGGCTGGTGTGCCCATGTGATCGAGCAGGCTGACTGCGATCATGTGATCCGCCCGCGAGCCCGCTATCGCGGTGTCGAAGAGCGGGCCTATGTCCGGCTCTGGGACCGATAGGCGGTCCCCGAGGACCGCTGACGTTCCCTTTGGACGTGGAGTATCTCGCGTTGTCCCCCCATCCGCAGATTGAAGAGCGGCTCGCCCCGCTTCGCAGCCAGTTGTTGAACCACCCTATCTATGGGGAGTTTGACCGCCTGCCAGCACTCCAGCTCTTCATGGAGCACCACGTCTACGCGGTCTGGGACTTCATGTCGCTGCTGAAGGGGCTGCAGCGCCGGCTCTGCTGTGTCGAGGTCCCCTGGCTTCCGCCATCGGATTCGCGAGGATGCCGACTGATCAACGAGATCGTGCTCGCGGAGGAAAGCGACGAAGACGGACGCGGCGGATTCGCCAGCCACTTCGACCTGTATCATCGCTCCATGGTGCAGTGTGGTGCTGACACCTCGGTCATCGACCGGTTCCTGAACCAGCTGCGGCAGGGGGCTGCAGTGCTCCCCGCACTGGAGGCGTCCGAAGCTCCTGCGCCTGCCGTGAAGTTTGTCCAGCAGACGTTTCGAGTCCTCGACACCCACAACCTGGTCGCAATCGCTGCGGCCTTTACCTTCGGTCGAGAGGACTTACTGCCGGACGTGTTTCAGCGGATCGTCGACCGCTTGAACACCGAAGCCGGGGGACGGCTGGAGGAGTTCAAGTACTACCTCGTACGGCATATCGGGCTCGACGGAGATGAACATGGCCCGATGGCCACTCAGCTCCTTCGGTCGCTTTGCGGAGACGACCCCGCCCTGTGGGAGGTCGCCGGGCGAACCGCCGAGGAGTGTCTGCAGGCGCGTCTGGAACTCTGGAACGGAATCCACTCAGCCATTCGGCAGCATCGCGCGACGAACTGAACGGCACGGGCGTCGGCAAGTCTACGGCCCTGGTCGCGGCATCTTTTTCTTCAGGCTCTCTATCATGGCCTGAACTTCGGGAGGAACTTGAAGACCGCCCACGGACTTCTCCAGTTCCTCAAACATCTTGCGCCGCAGGCTCTCGATCTGAGCAGAAGCTTCCGCCAGTTCCGGCGGAATCTCACCGGGCGGGGTCAGGTCCGGCATCTCGGTTCGCATCCCCTGCAGCATCTGCAGCCCGATGATCTTTTGCTCCTCGGGGGACGAGGCCTGCATGCGTCGTTCAAGAGCCGCCATGCGGTCATCTGCGGCTGCCACTTCGCGGGCCGCCTCAGCTCCGATCAGCTGGACACGCAGGTTCTCCAGTCGCTCTTTCGATTCACTTTCGATCGTTTCGTAGATCGGCACTCCCCGCGAGCGACTGTTCTTCCACCCTCCCCCGGACAGCTGAACGGACTCGACCGATACGATGTCATCCCCATCAAGCGGTTCGAGATGCAATCCCCAGGGCCCGCCCTCGCGGCGCAGTTCCAGACTCATCGAGTCCGGATCCAGCGGCAACGGTAATTCGGTCCGCGTCAACCGCTGGCCGCCCCGGTCGGTGTCGAGTCCCTGCTGAAACAAAATCAGCTTGTCATCGCCCTGTACGAGTCGATAACGCGTGATGGTTCCCGGTGGCAGCCAGGACGATTCGTCGATCGACTCGTCGGACATGATCGGGAACGATTCGGACTCCTGCCAGTCGACGTCGGGCGTCTCGGAGGTGCTGGCCTGCTTCTTCAGGTATCGCGAAACCGACTTGGACAATCGAGACGGCCCGGTCCCATCATAAAAGTGGTTCCAGATTGACGGATCGCCATCGTCGTGGCACAGATTGTAATTCAAGAAGTAGCTGCCCCCGATGTCGAGATCTTCGCCGATGATCAGAATGCGATTGCGGTCTTCGAAGCCCGCTTCCTCCACATCGGCCATATCTTCCCAGGCGTCATCGTCGGGAACCCGGATTTGATCGAGGCTCCACAGCTGGATCGATGAGGATCGGACCACCCCCCCGTTGTGCTCCCGGTAGGCCTTGCGCAACAACTTGGGAAGCTGCACGCCGTGTTCGGCTTCCCATTTGAGGATCTGCTCTTTGCTTAGGCCGGGAGCATCCGACTCCGCAGCGTCCCACAGGCTGAATTCGTCACTCATGAAACTTCCCCAGACGGAGTCACCGACTCGCAACAGTCCGATCACTGAAGCTATCCGGGGGGCAGATCGAATTCAACCGGACAAAAGAGGCGATAGTCCGGCTGCAGAAGTTAAGCCATCCTGCCCGACGTTCGATCTCAATCGGGTTTCTGCCAGGCGGGTGGAGTAGTTTTTGATTGTGAAGTTCAGGGACCAGCCAGGCAATGCAAAACTGCTGTTCATCCTGAAGGGATGAGAGAGGGGCGATTCGCCGGAGCTTTCTCGCATCCCTGCCAGGATGCCAGTCGCCATCGCTCCGTGTCCGGTGGTTTCGCAACCGCTCAACCACCGGCGATTCTCTCTGACCCGTCCGGGGTCGATGCTCAGGCACTTCGAAATTCCGTAGAAACCGAAATCCCCTCCTACACCCATCGCCGACTCATCGTCCACTGCCCAGTATCGAGCCGAGACGACCTCGCGATATACTGCCGCTGCACTTCGTCCGGTTCTCCTCCGAGGCTTCCATGCTGCTCTTCTGGCTGAGTCCGGGATATCTCGCGGGTCTGGGGGCTTGGATTGCTTTTCTGGTCTGGGCTGCAAGACGGCTGTTATCCTCACGCCGCCAAGCCAAAAGCGGGTCGCCATCACGCATGCGACTGGTCTCGGTGCTGTTGGGAATCTGGCTGGTTCTCAGCCTGGGAACCGTGATCGAGGTGGTCTTCGCTCTGTGCGTCGATCATTCCGAAGCATTCAACGCCAGTTTCATCGCGCAGCGGTGGTATGCACGGCACTTCGACTCGCAGCGGAACGACGATGGCTTCCGCGAGCGGCGCGTCATCGCGAGTCCCTTGCCGGAAGGCACCCGCCGGATGCTGGTCCTCGGTGACAGCTTCACCGCAGGGCACGGTATCAATCGACTCGAAGACCGCTTCACCGAACAACTCGAAACGCGACTCTCTCACCGTCAGCCCCCGTGGCAGGTCTATAATGCCGGAGAACCGGGCTTCGATGTTTCTCAGTCGCTGGCGATGCTGCGGGCCTCCTTGCGAGAACACGACGATATTCACATGGTGGTCTACTGCTACATGATGAATGACATTGAGGCCTACGACCCCCGGACGACTGAAATCATTCAGGCGATTTCCCAGCGCCGCCAGACGTCCAACTGGTTTGTGGCTCACTGTTATTCGGTGAACTGGTTCTACCATCGCTGGGTGCAGTACTCGGCGGGCTCCTCCGTGGACTACTTTCCGCACCTGGTCGATTCTTACTCCGGGCCCGCCTGGAACGCGGTACGAGCGGATATCCAGCAGATGCAGGCTGCAGCTGCGGACAAGGGAATCCCTTTTCGCATCGTCGTCTTCCCGTTCATGCAGAACCTGGGGACCGATTACCCCTTTCGCTCGGCTCATGAGCAGTTGCGAGCATTTGCCGCTGAGGAACAGATTCCGCTGCTCGACATGCTGCCGGTCCTGGAATCTCACTCCGGCGAACGCCTGGTGGTCAATCGGTTCGACAATCACCCGAACGAACGCGCCCACTCCATCATCGCGGAGGCCATCGACACCTGGCTTCTCGCCTCCCCGGACCTCGAGACTGCATCTCGAAGAGATCAATGAGGACCATGACTTGCCGAAATCGCTGAGCGATTCTGGTTCGAGTCACCTGGCGAGGGGCAGGGCGAGGACCGGCAGATGGACCAACGCCGGTTCTCACTGCAGGGGATCGCTCGATTAGTCCTCGACCGGGGTCGGCGACGACGACAGGTGTTCGTACGAGTAGCGGTGCCATCCGAATCCGAGCGGGTTGAGGTCCGCCTGCTCCATGTGCATCAGCACGTTGCTCGGGAGCGAGGCAAACACCTTCTGCACGCTGCCATCGAACTGAGCGAAAATCTGCCCGATGCCGACGTTGTGGAAGTACCGCCGCAGGTTGAAGTTGCTGTCGATGTCGGTGTTGTAGACGGCCGCGGTCACGCTGATCCGCATCGAGTGCGGCATCTGCTGCAGTGTGGTCCCGCTGAAGCTGACCTGCCAGTTCCCTGCTGCGTCCGACTGGACAGTCTTCTCAGCCAGGAGGCCGCCTTCCTCATCGAACAGGGCCAGGACCAGCGTGGCACCCGGTTCCGTGATCCCGGTGAAGAGTGGATCGGGCAGTGGGCCGAGGATGCTGGTCGGCTCGTCCTCGTTGTCAGCAAACAGATTCAGCTCTGGCCGGTATCGCGGGTCGTAGAACGTGCTGTACTGGAAGTCGCTCAGGTAGCCGTAGTCAACGTTGATCTTGTTCTCGAGCGGAGCCAGCGTGACCAGCGTCGTGTTGTCGTTGATTCCGTCCGGGTCGGCTGACTGTTCGCGGAACGCCGGCGGGGTCACCACCGTCACGCGGTATTCTCCGGCGGGGAGGTTTCCAAAGTGGTACTCCCCGTTCGCGCCCGTCAACGTCTGCAGCGTGAAGTCAATGATGCCGTCACCATTGATGTCGGCCTGCAGCTCCATCAGCTTGTTCGCAAAGCCCGGTTCCGGAACATCGACTGCTTTGTTCCCGTTGGCATCCTCAGCCACACGGCCCGAGATGCTGCCGAGTCCCTGATACCCGAAGTCCTGGGTCACGTTGTCCTCGTCGGCACCCAGCGTGTGCTGCGACTGATTGTCGAGCGGGCCATCTTCGTCGAACGTCTGGTTGGTACCGCTCGGCTGTGAGGTGACGATTGTGTAATCGCCCACCGGCAGTTCGCTGAACAGGTAGTTTCCATTCGGGTCGGTCAGCGTAGTGGTCGTGTAGTCGGTGGCCCCGTCTCCATTTAGGTCGAGGTTCAGCGTCACGGTCACGCCGCCCATCCCGGGCTCGTTGGCGTCCTGGGTTCCGTCTCCATCCAGGTCCAGCCAGACCCGGTCGCCAATCGATCCCGCTCCCTTGTAGCCGAAGTCCTGGGCGAGGTTGTCCTCATCGACACCCAGCGTCAGAGCTGAGGTCTCATCCAGACCGCCATCCGCATCGAACGTCTGTGTGCCGCCCGGTGGAGTCGTCAACACCGTGACCGTATAGGCTCCCGGCGGCAGGTTATCGAACAGGTAGTTGCCGAACGGATCGGTCGTGGTCGTCGTCGTGTAATCGACGAGTCCGTCTCCATCGAGATCGAGCGTCAGCTCCAGCGTCACGTTCGGGAAGCCCGGCTCGCCGGCGTCTTGAACGCCGTCCTGATCGGCATCGAACCAGACGAAGTCGCCGATCGAACCCGTGCCTGTGTATCCGAAGTCCTGAGCGACGTTGTGCTCGCCATCGCCGAGCGTGTGGGCCGACTGGTTGTCGAGGGCACCGGAATTGTCGAACGTCTGATCAAAGCCCGCGGGCTCGGTCACTCGGACAACATAGTCTCCCACCGGCAGGTGATCGAATAGGAAGTTGCCGTTCGCATCGGTGGTCGTCGACAGCGTGGCATCGACGATGCCGTCCTGGTTGAAGTCGATATCCAGTTCGACAGCCACGTTCCGAATGCCTGGCTCGCCGCCGTCCTGGGCTCCATCGCTATCGGCATCGAACCAGACGCGGTCACCGATGGAACCAGTGCCCTGGTAACCAAAGTCCTGATCGACGTTGTCCTCGTCCGCTCCCAGCGTATGCTGCGAGCTGTTGTCGTTGGTCGGACCGGAGTTGTCGAAGGTCTGGATGGTCCCTGCAGGCTGGGTGACGCTGATCGTGTAATCGCCGACCGGCAGTTCGCTGAACAGGTACTGGCCGTCCGGACCCGTGACCGTGGTCGTCGTGTAGTCGGCGATTCCATCCCCGGTCAGATCGAGGTCCAGCTGGATCGTCACTCCGACGATGCCGGGTTCGCCCGAATCCTGAGATCCATCTCCGTCCAAGTCAAGCCACACGCGGTCGCCAATCGAGCCCGCGCCCTTGTAGCCGAAGTCCTGGGCGAGGTTGTCCTCGTTCACACCCAGAGTCAGAGCCGAGGTCTCATCGAGACCGCCATCCGCATCGTACGTCTGCGTGCCACCCGCAGGCGTCGTCAGCACCGAGATCGTGTAGGCCCCCGGCGGCAGGTCGCTGAACAGGTAGTTCCCGTTGTTATCGGTGCTCGTCGTGGTCGTGTAGTCGACAGCTCCATCGCCGTTGAGATCGACCTCCAGCTGGACGGTGATGTTCGGGAAGCCCGGTTCACCGGCATCCTGAATGCCGTCCTGATCCGCATCGAACCAGACCCGGTCGCCGATCGAACCCTGGCCAGTGTAGCCGAAGTCCTGAGCGACGTTGTTCTCGCCCGCACCGAGTGTATGGTCGGAGGAGTTCGCTGACCCAGTTCCGTCGTTGTCGAAGGTCTGGTCGTAGCCAGCGGGCTGCGTGACTCGCACGGTGTAGTCACCCACAGGCAGGTTCTCGAACAGGTAGTTCCCGTTCCCATCGGTCGTGTCGGTCAGCGTGACATCGGTCGTGCCATCGCCATCCAGATCGACATCCAGCTCAACGGTCACACCCTCGATGCCCGGCTCGCCGCCGTCCTGGACACCATCGCTGTCGGCATCGAACCAGACGCGGTCCCCGATGGAGCCCGTTCCCTGGTAGCCGAAGTCCTGAGCGGTGTTGTTCTCGCCTGGAGCCAGGGTCTCGTCAGAGGTGTTAGCGGTTCCGGTTCCGTCGTTATCGAACGTCTGAACGGTGCCACCCGGAGGAGTGACCGTCACGGTGTACTCACCAGGCAGCAGATTCGTGAATGAGTAGTTGCCGCTGGCGTCAGTCGTGGCGTTCAGAGTCTGATCGATCGTGCCATCGCTGTTGAAGTCGATGTCGAGCTGGACCGGAACGTTCGGATAACCGATCTCCAGGCCACCGTCCTGCACGCCGTCTCCATCCAGGTCCAGCCACACCGTATCTCCGATCGAGCCGGTGCCGCGGTACCCAAAGTCCTGAACCGTGTTGTTTTCGCCAGCTCCCAGTGTGTGAATCGACTGGTTGTCGAGGGCTCCGTTGTTATCGAACGTCTGGACATAACCTGCGGGAGGAGTGACTCGCACGGTGTAATCCGCAGCTGGCAGATTCTCGAACAGGTAGTTCCCGCTCTGGTCCGTCGTTTCGGTCAGCGTGACATCGACAGTCCCGTCTCCATCCAGGTCGACGTCCAGTTCGACCGTCAGACCGACGATGCCGTTCTCTCCGGCATCCTGAACTCCATTGCCGTCGTGATCGAACCAGACCCGGTCACCGATCGATCCGGTTCCCTGATACCCAAAGTCCTGAGCGGTGTTGTTCTCGCCCGGGGCCAGTGTCTCCTGCGAGACGTTGGCTGTCCCGGTCCCGTCGTTGTCGAACGTCTGCGTCGTCCCACTCGGCGGAGTCACGGTGACCGTGTACTCACCCGGGAGCAGATTGTTGAACGTGTAGTTCCCCGTCGCGTCGGTTGTCGTGTTCAACGTCTGGTCGATGGTGCCATCGCCGTTGAAGTCAATGTCAAGCTGGACCGGCACGCTCGGATAACCGACTTCCAACCCACCGTCCTGCACGCCGTCTCCGTCGAGATCCAGCCAGACCTGATCGCCGATCGAACCGGTGCCGCGATAGCCAAAGTCCTGAGCCGTATTGTTCTCCCCGGCGGCCAGTGTGTGGTCCGAGGCGTTCGAGGTGGCAGTACCGTCACTGTCGAATGTCTGGACATACCCCACCTGCGGAGTGACTCGCACGGTGTAGTCTGCAGCCAGAAGATTGTCGAACAGGTAGTTCCCGTTCTGGTCGGTGGTCGTCGTCAGCGTGGCGTCGAAGGTGCCATCGCCGTTGAAGTCGATGTCGAGAGCGACATCGACTCCGACAATCCCATTCTCGCCGACGTCCTGGACTCCATCTCCGTCCTGGTCGAACCAGACCTTGTCACCGATTGAGCCGGTGCCCTGATACCCGAAGTCCTGAGCAACGTTGTCTTCATCGGCTCCCAGCGTATGTTGCGAGGCGTTATCGAGCGCTCCGGAGTTGTCGAATGTCTGCACCGTGCCCGCTGGCTGAGTGACAGTGATCGTGTAGTCTCCGACCGGCAGCTCGCTGAACAGATACTGTCCGTCAACTCCGGTGACCGTCGTCGTGGTGTAATCGGCCACGCCGTCCCCGGTCAGGTCCAGATCAAGCTGGACTGTCGCGCCCACGATACCTGGCTCGCCAAGGTCCTGTGCTCCGTCCCCATCGAGATCGAGCCACACGCGGTCGCCGATCGAACCGGCCCCTTTGTATCCAAAGTCCTGAGCCAGATTGTCATCGTTGACCCCGAGTGTGAGAGCAGAGGTCTGATCCAGTCCTCCGTCCGCGTCGAAGGTCGGCGTGGCTCCCGAGGGCTGGGTCAGCACCGAGATCGTGTAGTCTCCCGGTGGCAGATCCTGGAACAGGTAGTTGCCGTTGTTGTCCGTGCTCGTTGTCGTTGTGTAGTCGGCGGTGCCATCGCCGTTGAGATCGACTTCCAGCTGAACCGTGATGTTCGGGAAGCCCGGCTCGCCCGCGTCCTGAACTCCATCCTGGTCGGCATCAAACCAGACGCGGTCACCAATGGACCCCTGGCCGGTGTAGCCGAAGTCCTGAGCGACGTTGTTCTCGCCTGCACCGAGCGTGTGGATCGACGTGTTGTCGAGGGCTCCGTTGGCATCGAACGTCTGGTCGAATCCCGCTGGCGGGGTCACCCGGACGGTGTAGTCGCCCACGGGGAGGTTGCTGAACAGGTAGTTCCCATTGGCATCCGTCGTGTCGGTCAACGTGACGTCGGTGGTGCCGTTGCCATCAACATTCCGTTTGAACTGGCCGATGTGCAGACGACCGCGATCGCGCAGCGGCCCGAGATTCAACAGAACATCAAGCAGGTTCACGCGGCTGGCATTCGACTGAACATGTCGAAGAACGAACTGCTGCCACAGCTCAACGCGGTCTTCGGTGTCTATGCCGAAGGACTGCAGGGCGACTTTCAGATGTCGGATGCCTGGGTCGACCAGTTCTCCAGCGGGCGTCCCAGTGCCAATGCCGGTCTGATGTTCGACATCCCAATCGGAAATCGCCAGGCCCGAGGTCGCTACTCACGTCGAGAGCTGGAGCTGCGTCAGATGCAGAGTCAGCTCGCCACGACGATCGCGACTTTGAGCCTGGAGGCGGAAGTCGCGGTCCGCGAAGTGGAAACCAGTTACGCCGAGATGCAGCTCAAGTATCAATCGATGAACGCCGCAGTGGAGCGAGTCGGCGCACTGAAGAATCGCTGGGAGAAACTACCCGGCGAGGATCAGAGCGGCCCGCTGTTCCTGAATACTCTTCTGGAGGCCCAGGCCAAGGCCACCCAGGCTGAGTCGGACTTTGCCAACTCGAAGCTGACCTACTCTCTGGCTCTGATGAACCTGAAGAAGGCGATGGGGACTCTGCTGAAGCAGGAGATGATCAGCCAGGTTCGAGTTCATGACGGTGTGAAGCCGCAGATTCTGGTGACCAAGCCCCGCCAGACCGTCGATTCGACGAACAACGAGCCAACGCTTGTGGAACCCGACAAGCCTTAGTGTGGCTGAGCGGGCCAGTCGCGAACTCGCACAGGATGTGAAGCTCAAGTCGAGTTACTCGCCCACGGCATTCTTCAAGCGAACGCCGATCCCCACCTGCAGGGCCAGGCAGAACATCACGGTGATGTAAGTCAGCGGAGCCCAGTACTCGGCTCCCGGTTCCTGCCAGGGAGTTTTCCTCCCCAGGGGCAGCAGCGACATCCGCACCATTTCGAGCAGCGGCACGACGACCACTCCTCCGATAATCAGCGTGCCGACCGCCCAGGCGATCGCGCCGCGTCGTACGCGGATCGAATAGAACGCGGTGAGATGTAGCAGCAGCAGATAGCTCGTCACCAGCACGAGATCCCGCGTGCGCCAGTCGAACAAGATCGTATCTGGCGGCAGAAATCGGCTGGCTACGACGATCGCGATCACGGTTGGCAACACGGATATCAGCCCGCCGAAGAGCTTGGCAGCCACGATCCGGGCGACCGATTTTGGCATCAGGATCAGGTTGGGCAGCGTGCCACCAACGTACTCACTGCCCAGGAAGGTCCCGGAGAAGCCAAGGCACTCCAGCAGGAACACTCCGCAGATCGAACCAAACACCAGATCCGGCAGCTTGACTCCATATTTCTTCTCGCCCCAGTCCCGCAGCACCACGCCGCTCGCGATGATTGCGGCGTAAAGCACAAGCTTCAAGCCGAATGTGGTGTGCCCGCCGGTGCTGAACTGGTACTCCTTCCAGGCCAGTGCGTTTCGCCAGGGGCGCGAAACTGCCAGCTGCCACCTCGCCCATTTGGAACCGGAACGGTGCGGATCGATGCTCTCGGTGTACTCCGTGAAGCGGTCAAACAGCAGCCATGACAAACCGAACAGTCCGGCCGCCAGTCCGAGCGAAACCCAGAACTGAGCTGTCACGATGGGGGCATTTCGAACCGTGATGATCTCGCGCAATCTCTCATGCAAGGAGAACCACGACTCGAACTCCGTGAACTTGTCCACGGCACTGCCGACCCAGCCGACGCTTTTGGCGATCCCTGCGGTGCTGCTGAACGCAGCGATCTTTCCGCCCCAGACCAGCAGGGCCCCGATCAAGAATGTCGTCGACGTGGCCAGAGCATTGCGTCGACACACGGTCGACATCAGCAGGCCGACGTTCCCCAGAAAGATCAGATAGGCCCCCAGTGCCAGATAGGCTGCGAAGATACTCGGAGCCGAGATCCCTCCCAATACGATCGCCAGAAAGGCGAACGGCAGCTGCATCCCGAAGATCACCAGGGCCGAGAGAATTCGAGCTGTCGATTTGCCCAGCATCAGCCCGGCATTCGAGAACCCCGCCAGCTTGAGCAGTCCCAGCGTGCCCTGTTCCTTCTCTTCCGTGATGACTGAACCAAAGTAACTGCTGCCGGCAATCACGATCAGCAGCAGATTGAGATACGTCAGCGACTCGATAAATGTTCGACCGACCGATCCGACGGCCCACGACGAATAATGAGCCGAGATCAGCAGCCACGTCGCGATGAACAGGCTCCCCATCCGAAACCAGTGCGCAGCGCGGCTGCGCGACTCGTGCCGTAAGGAATGTCCAAGCAGAGTCAGCAGTCCCAGCGGGGTCATGGTCGGCCCCCCAGTGGGACGTCCTGCACATACAGCATGCGTCCCCCCTGGTCCCCGAAGGTGCCCTGGCAGTTCAGCTCTGCAGGCCAGTCAACAAACAGCATCACGCGGGCGTACCCAGGACGGACGACAAACGAGTCCGGGTAGACGTTCGAGCCGACGTTGAATCCGTTCCCCACGACGCTTGAGAACGCCTCTAGGTAGATTTCTTCCGTCATTCGCCAGTCGAAGAGCCTGCTGAAGAGTGAGAACCGCCAGACATTTCTGCGCGGGTTCTGCGGGTGGAGCCAGTACTCAGTCTTCTCGGACCAGTGGGTTGTTGGAGCCAGTGCCCCGAGCTTGGGTTCGAATTCGTACAGACTGTCCTCGATCGCCACGACTGCGGCGTAGACGTTCCCCGGGTAGGCCGGGTCGATCACCAGTCGGGCCGATTTGCTCTGCCACATATCGGGACCGGAAGCTTGAAGCTGGAACGGAATGTCCGGCATCTCAACGCGAGTGCGAAATGCCAGTCGCTGCGAGGAGAACGCATTGAGTTCCACCTGCATCTTGCCGTCGCGAATCGTGATGGGATTCTGGCCGAACGACTCGGCTCCGCCGTAGAGCTGTCCGGTGCCGGGGAACGAGATCTCTTTTCGGTCACCGGTCAGGCTGGTGGCCATCACGCTCCAGCCCTCCACATCGAAGAGACCCGCCGAGATCCGCTTGGCCACGACAATCGAGCGGACGCGGTCGTTCCCATATCCAGAGCGGCCTGAGAAGTAAAAGATCAGCGAAAAGGCCACAGCCAGACCGAACAACCAGGCGTAGTGTCGGTTCGGTTGTTTCTCCATCAACCCCCAGCGCCAACCGATACGCCACTGCCAGCCGACATAGATCAGCAGCGTCAGGTAGATCAGTCCCCAGCGCTGGCGGGTCCCGGCCACGTCCATCAACTGGGTCAACACCTGATCGCGAGAGTAGGTGGCGAGTTCGAAGCTGCCATTCCACCAGGAACTCCCTTGCGGAACTGTCTGGTTGTAGGCCTTGAGCCGCTGGTCGAGATCCCCGCTGGTCATCGACCGACCGAGTATCTGCTCCTCAAGAAACTTCTTCGTGATCGAGACCGGCGTCTGTTGGAGCCGGAGGATCACCCCCTGGCCATACGCGGTCGCCTTACCGGTTGTATTGAGAAACGGCATCTCGATGAACTCGGGAGCCTTGCCATCGGCCCGGTTCAAGATCACGACGGTGCCCCCCTTGAGCAGCCACTCTTCCAGAGCCTTGCGGCGTGGCGGGGGCCATTGGGGTTCGTGATCGAGGAACAGGAACCGCAGCGCATCGAGCCCCGTGACCGAGGTCGGGAACTCGTCCTCATCCATCGTGGACAGGAATCCGCTACGCTGCGAGATCTCTCGGGAACTCGTGATCAGGCAGATCCCGTCATCGGCAGAGATCCCCTTGATTGTGTGGGATTCCAGATCCAAGTCACCCCAGCGCAGGGTCCAGGACTCTCCCGGGTCGGAAACAAACGGTGTCATCTGCACAAGCCGCGTCGTGTCGGCGGAGATCGTGATCTCTTGCTCGATGGACTCTCCGATCGCGTTGAACGCATCCGCGCGAGTCAGCCGCAACAGCAGCGTGCGAGGCTGCATGCCGCGATTCTTGATGATGATTCGCAGTGGCACGAACGTCTTGTGCCGGACGTGGCCGTCAAAGCCCCACTTGGCGTCGACGATCTGGATGTCCGCTTCGGAGTCATCACTCTGGGCCCAGCTGCGCTCTGCCAAACCGCACCAGATGACGAGGCACAAGACCGCGAATTTCCAGGAGCTGATGTTCCGTGGGGACATCCTAGAACTCTCCCGGATCGCGAGTGTCCCGACGATTCGCCAGCCGCCGCAGGACTTCCTGATCCACACTTTGAGAGATCAGGCGGACCGACCCATCGACGAGCAGGAAATGGCCCCCATCCTGGTGAGCTGTCCAGAACCCGAAGGCTCGCGAAGCGGGCAGCGACTCGGGCGCGGGCGGCGGGGGAGGCACGCTTCCATCACCCATCCCGGATTCCGCTCCCATCTCCCACATCTCCAAGCCAGACCTTTCCTCGGCCGCAAACATCTCCTCGTCGTCGCTGGAGATCGGTTCAACCATCGGCGGCGGAGGCGGGTAATCCGACTGAACCTGATCGACATAGGTCAATCGCGCGGCTTCCAGCTCTTCTTCCTCCGCGCGGATCGATTCCTGGATGCTCTGCAGCTTCGCTTCCTCCTCGGCGGTGAGGGGGGCTCGCGTGTGTGTTTTGACCCACGGCTCGCCCGTGCTGCGGAGGCTCCCATGAGCTCCCTCGGCCCACCGGACCTCGGCAGCTTCACCCAGCAGGATCGTCTGATGCATTCCATCCGGCAGGTCCTGAAACCGCACGTGGCTATTGAGGGTCAGCACTCCCGTATTCGATTCGTGAATCTCGCCGGTCCGGTCGTGATGACAGCCCGCGTATCCGATCGTGTCGTTCCGACTGCTGCCTGGGCACTGAAAGAGAGACGGCGTCTTCGCCAGGACTTGCGCATTGGGAGCTGCGAAGATCCCGAGCTTGGCATCCAGCGCCCGGTAGCGGTTCCCTTCGCCCAGATGCGGAAGCAGCTGTAACGACCAGCCCCAAACGAAGCGACTGGGCTCCGCGATGGCGGGCGACTTCAAGTCGACGGAGCCGGCGGGGAGTGATCCCTGCGCGAGGTGGTAAGCGTGAAACGCCTGCCCCAGCTGAGCGAGCTGTCCCCGGCAGCGGATGGCGTGAGCCGCCTGTCGTGCCCCCTGAACAGCGGGGATCGTCATTGCCACGATGATGGCCATGATCGCAATCGAGACCAGCAGTTCGATCAGCGTGAAGCCGTGTCGCGTGCGTGCATGCGGGATCGTCATCGTTAGAACTCCCCGATGATCTGATGATCCCGGCGATTGCCCAGGTGCTGGTAGATCGCAGTATCCACGCTCGTATTCACAAACCGGATCGATCCGTCGACCATCAGCAGATTCGCTCCGTTCGAGTGATAGCTGCCGAAGCCGCCGACGTGCAGACTCTTGCGGACCGGGTCGAGTTCTTCGACCGTCATCGCTGTGGCGATTGGCCCAGTCGGAGCAGTGACGTTCTTCAGGTTGTCAATCTTAGCCCCCGTATTGCGGAGCGACAGTCGATTCCCCGCCGCCCAGTGACCGTGGTCGCGCATTTCCGAGACCAGCAGGGTGTACTGCTGCCCGTCCTCGACGTCATTCAGAGTTACTCGGCTGTTGAGGAACAGCATGCCGTTCTGATCGACATCAATGGGGGCCTCCTGATCATGGTGACATCCGGCGTACGATCCCCGCCCGCCCGTCGAGGAGAAATTCAACGGGCTGCTCGGACAGCTGAATGTGGAGGGGGCGAGCAGTCCCAGGTCGGTCTGCACCTGTTCAAAGATTCCCCGATTCGGATCGATCGCCCGGGCCAGAGCCGGTTCCTCCAGAAACGGCAGGATCTGAACGCCCCAGCCATGTTTGTAACCGGATCGAGTATTGTCAGCGGGGCCTGTGAGATTGACGGACCCGGGCGGAAAGGTCCGATGGGCCAGATGGTAATCGTGCAGCGCCAGGCCCAGCTGGAGCAGATTGTTCTGGCACTGTGATCGCCTTGCCGCCTCGCGGGCCTGCTGCACGCTGGGCAGCAGCAGGGCGATCAGAACCGCGATGATGGCGATTACGACGAGCAGTTCGATGAGCGTGAACCCATGCCGCATCGATGATCCCCACGGAGAGACTTCCCGAGCGCCAGGCGTATTCGTGGCTGTGTTCATGGGTTGGCGACCTGTGACTTCGGGGCGGGGGGCCAGGGGAAACGGCGTTCGACACGTACGACCGAATCGGGACCGGCACTGACCTGGCTGACAACGTGCAGCTGCGGTTCGGCATCCGCAGCTGGGACTCGAATCTCGGCTTGCAGCTGGAAGAGCCCTTCGGCTTTCGGGGACCAGATTTCTCCGGTCCAGTCCGGGTTGGCTCGCCACTGCGACTGGGCTCGCACGTAGGCGGATTCGGCGAGAGCATTCGCTTGCAGCCGCTGGTGGTGCAGTTCGGCTTCACGGACGCGGGCGAGAACCGTTCGAGTCAGCGTCAGCGACAGAGCGGCCAGGACCACCACACAGACGAGAGCTGACAACAAAGCCAGCCCTCGACGACGAATGCGATGCCACGATGAAGATGTTGGTCGGCCCTTCATGGCGTCCTCCCGATCGCAGCTTCAACTCGGAGCAGACGACGCCGAGGCAGTTCCTTCTGTCCCTTCGTCAGCTGCTCGGAGGACGACAGCTCGTACGAACGATGCAGTTCTGCCCTCACGATTCCCGCACTCTCGTCCAGTGTGTACTGCCACTCACCGCGCGTTTGCCAGCGCCCCGCCAACTGGTCGTTGACTCGCCGTTCGATGCCAGCAGCCACCGACAGATACGTCACGCGGGTCTCGCCCTGTTGGAACTGAATCGAGGGGGTGGCCCCCGTCAGCACTCGGGCCGTCTGGGAAGAACGGCTGTCCTGACGGAACTGGTCCTCCCACTCATGCAAGGTCCGGTTCAGAACCAGCGCATCAGCCTGCACCTGGCTGGTGCGCAGCATGCGAGCGATCAGGAAAACGGCAGTGCCTCCCGCGATAGCAATCAGTGTCAGCGTGATCAGCAGCTCCACGAGCATCCAGCCGCGTCGGCGTTCACGGACAAGTCGGGTATCCCGCTTCATGGCTGTCCTCCGGGATACCAGCGGACCAGTGACACCGAGCGAGGAGTCTGGCCACTGTGCTGCCAGGTGAGCTGGGCCTCGATTCGCTGCAGGGCGGGCTCTTCAGCCTGCACAGTGAAGACCCATGTTGGCTGCGGGAGCTGATCTGCAGGCAGAACGGTCGCAACAACAGCTTGCAGGCTGGTCTCTGTCCGCTCGGGCAGGACCGCAGCCCGCTCCAGCAGATTGGCTACGGCCTGCAGGGCCACTTCGCGGTGCTCGACCTGATCCCGAATCCGGGCCGTTCGTGACAGGACTGGAATGATGGCAGCCACGACGATGGCCACGACCGCGAGCGCCACAGTGGCTTCCAGCAGTGTCATGCCAGCTCGGGTTGATCTCGCGACGTTCTGCGGTGTGCTTGTACGAGAGAACACTTAGCTCAACTCCTTCAGCAACTTGACCAGCGGCAGGAAGAAGGCGAGTACGAAGAACCCGACCAGCGCCGCACAGATCAGCGTAGACACCGGCTTGACCAGTTCCGCCCAAGTGGAACTCTGCCGAAACTCACGCTGTTCCAGGGCATCCGCCATCGCAAACAGTACGAACTCCAGATGTCCTCCCCGTTCCGCCGCAGCCACCGCTTCGGTCTGTGCGGGGCTCAGCACCCCCTCGTTGAACAAGGCCAGAGAGAGTGACTCCCCCGCCATCAGCCGGTCGCCCATGCGGTGGTAACGGGCACCCAGGTCAGGCCGCCCGCGTCGGTGCGAGAGGTCTTTGAGTTTCTCGGGCAGCGCGGCCTGGTCCCGAATCAACCCCGCGAGGACTCGCAATATCTCCGGGGCGTCGCGCCGCGGATGGAAGTGCATCAGAATCGGCACCGACAGGGAACTCCACCCCACGATATGTCGGAGCAGCATCCAGACCAGACTGACGAGCGCCAGCCCGACCCAGAAAATGACCGGGGTGAAGCCGCGATTCACCACGTAGTTGCTGCTGTTGGTCAGGGCCTGCGTTGGAACTGGCAACTCGACATCAAACCCCTCGAAGATATCTTTGAGTTTGGGAATGATGAAGTACATCAGGAATCCCGTGATCGCCACCATCGCCATGAGAGTCACGATGAACTGGGTCAGCACGTCGCTCAGTCCCGAGAGACTGAACACCTTCAACCGTTCCGTCGAGTTGATCGCCAGCCGGCGGACGGTCTCTTCCAGCCGCCCGCCGCCTTCAGCCACCCGAATGGCCGATACTGCAGCTGCGGGCAGCAGCCGCGCACGCTCCAGGACGAGCCACAGCGGATCGCCGCCCTCCAGATTGTTCGCGGCCTCATTGAGCCGTATTCGCACACTGACACCACGTCGAGTGCCAAGCTGTCGCAGCTCGGGAGACAGCGGCAACTGATGCCGCAGAGCGATGGCGAGCAGCCACAACAGCTGTGACTGGAACCCGCGTCGCACATGAACGATGGTCGTCAGCGTTATGGTGCCAAGCAGGAAGAGAGCGATTCCGAAGAACCCCAGAATTGGAACCAGGAACAGCAGCGGATAGAGCACCATGACCCAGGCACCGCTGCGGAGTCGCGCGGTGGTCTGGTGATCCAGGAGAGAATGCGGTGTACAGCGCTCGATCACCGCGGGGTCGTCCCAGTCCTCGTTGTCCTTCGGCCAGGAGCGCGGCACATGCAGCCCCAGATAGCCCGTGCCACCGACGATGAACGCGAGAATCCCCTGCAGTGGCAGCAGGAGCAGCCATGGCTGAGTCGCATCCAACGACACGATCAGCGCGGAGACAACCAATCCTGCAGCCAGTGCAAGGCTGATCACGCTCGCCCCCTGCACCGCATGGGTCCACACCTGGCGCGTGTGAAACGGCAGCGCAGTCTGTCGCCAGGCGTCGGCCACCAGTAAGGCGACTCCGACCAGCGGAACTAGGAGTGTCAGCAGCACGATCCACATGAGTGAGTCTCAGGACAATTCGTTCAGCAACTTGACGAGGGGCATAAACAACGCGATCACCAGTAATCCAACGAACATCCCGATCCCCAGCATCAGCAGCGGTGCCAGCAGTGCCGAGACCTTGGCTGAGTGGCCCGACGCCATGCGGCTAAACAGCTCTGACCAGGACTTCAGGATCTCCGCAAAGGCGTTCCCGCGATCTTCCCAGCGGAGCAGGTGGACCAGTTCCGCTGGCAGCAGACGCCGCTCATCCGCCAGGTCGGCCAGCGTCTCGGAGCCGTCGTAGAATGCAGACAGGTGAATCGTGCCCGATCGGACCATCGAAGGTTGCATCGCAGACGCGACAGCCTGCAGCGAGCGAGTGATCGGCACGCCGGCCTGCACCAGGGGGGCCAGCAACGAACAGAACTCGGCCATCGTGGCATACCGAGCCGATCGCCCCAGGAACGGAATGCGATCAAACACCGCAATCGTCCAGCGCGACCCCGCGAACAAGACGATGAGCGTCAGCGCCGCGCCGACCAGCCCCAGCATGATGGGCCACTTGAGGAGCAATGCTGCGGAGGACAATGAGAAAGCGAATCGCGTGATGAATGGCAGTTCGATGCCAAAGTCATCGAACATCTCTCTGAACATCGGGACCAGCCATGTCAGCAGCGCAAACCCGATCACGCAGGAAAGCAGCAGCACAACCAGCGGGTAGGCGAAGTCGAGAACGGCCCTCTGTCCCAGCCGGCGCTGGCGGCGTCTTTGATGCAGGTACTGCTCCAGCATCACTCCGATCATGTTCGACTGCAGCCCTCCTTCGATCAGTCCGGCGAGGTAAGTCGGGATCGAAATTCCCGGCTGCTGGATGGCTGAGCTGAGCGGAGTCCCGGACTCGACCGCCTGGGCCAATTGACGCAGGGCGGTGGCCGACTTGGACGGGAACTCCTCGGCGTAAGCTCGCAGCCCGTGCGCCAGCGGCATTCCGGCCTGAACCAGACGCTGGACTGCCTCGACCGGCAGATCCTCCTCAGACGGCAGTTCATCGCGGCTATTCATGCATCAACCTTTTCCAGACAACCGCGAGACTGTCCATCACCACCCAGCCATATCCTCCCACGATCAGTGTTCCCAGTCCCAGCGTGAGAACCGCTGGAATGACCCGCGCGATCCACTCGGCCTGTAGCGCCGTGCGATCCCGGTAGAGCTCAGCCGCCTGACGCGAGTTCGCGACGAGTTCTGACTGCGACACGGGGACCGTCAGGATCCATTGCAGAAACGGCGGGGCGGATTGGAACTGTGTAATCGGGGCTCCCGCTTCGACTTGCTGTGCGGCGTTCTCGCAGTCGCGACCCAAACGGCCGTGACCCGCAAACTCGGCACAGCGGCGAAGTGACTCGGGGAGCGGGACTCCATGCTCCACTTGAATCGACAACAGGTGAGCCAGCTGCGACATCTCAAAGTTCTTGCGGACGGCGTTCAGCCCCGGCACGAACCGCAAGAGCCCCAGAGATCCCAGTCGACCGGACTGAACCCAGTCGTACAGCACACCGGCACCCGTCAGCAGAAAGAACGCCACAGGCAACCCGATCGCCCAGACCGCGAAATTCTCGTTCAGCCAGTACATCGCCTGGATCGGCGGACTGGGCTGGGCTCGCAGATCGACGAGAAAATCCCGCAGCGGAGGAACTCCAAACCGGATCGTCAGGCAGGCCACCGCATATCCGACGATCAGCACCGACATGGGGTAGATCATCGCCCGGCGCAGCGCCTCGCGCATCTCAATCAGCACACGCCCAAACTCGTCGAGCTGGGTCAACACCCGCTCCAGCTGATCTCCGCGAAGTCCCGCTGCGACCAGGACCCGATAGATGACCGGCGGAGGGGGATCCAGGCGGTCCAGGGCGGCTGGCAGCGATTGTCCCTCGCTGACATGCGTCGCCAACTGCTCCGCCAGCCGCGCCAGCCGGCGCGGCAGGTGCCCCGACGAATCCTGCAGCCCCAGATCAAGCGGGACCCCAGAACGCAGCGCCAACCGCAGCTCCTCATTGAGCAGCAGCAGTTCGGAAACAGTCAGTGGCTGAGAAATCGCCACGAGGGCGGGACTCCAGAGGAAAAACGAGACCGGCGGAGAATTCCGCCTTCGCAGTGTGTCGGGCGGTTCGACAATTGTCGAATGCACGCCCGCCGCGACGAGGGTTGGCGTTCGGGGTTACGCGATCGCCGGGGCACCTGTTGGCGCAATTTCGCGGGCCAGAGTCAAACTTTGCGGAGTCTCCGAGTGAAAGACCAATACCGAAACGACGTTAACGTGTGCTCTTGCCCTCGCCGGTGCGTGGAGTCAGGGTCAAACGGGTGACTCGGTACCGGCAGTCGTAAGCGCCCAGGAACAGCGTCTCTTTGTTCGGTGTTTCCCAGTATTCACCCAGCGACAGCTGAGACGGTTTGCCGGTCCAGTTGATGACAGTACGACCGTCGACCTGGACCTGGACGCTGGTCTTTCGGACCGAGCAGATCACCTGAGCCGGGCGGCCTTTCACGAAGACCGGGCCGCCGTGGGTCGAGACGTTGCCGACGTTCTTCCCGTCAATGTTCTCGATAGCGCTGACGGAGGACTCGCCGGATTGGTAGCTGAGCAGCACCAGGAACCGCTGGCCGCCGCTGCGCTGGCCCAGGATCAAACCGTTCGGTTCATCCAGCGGCTCCACGATGGCGGTCAGGTCGTACTCCTCGGGTGGGGAGTAGGGAAGCTGGACGCGCGCTCCGTACCCTTTGGGTGAGGTCAGCACGCCATCCTCCAATGACCATTTTCCACTGACGGAGTCCTGGTCCAGATTGACCAGTGGTAACAGCTCCACGTCGGGAGCCGATGCCGGACCAAGAAATGTGGAGGCCTCCGCGTTGCGCCCGGCGGGTACAAGGTCAGGCAGCGGGAACGGAGGGAGCGGCGGCTGGTCCTCGTGGGCTCGAACTTGCAGGTAGCCCCACAGCTCAACCGATTGGCCATCCTTCAGAGTCGCGTCGATCCGGTAGCTGACGGGGGTCGGGCGATCAAACGTGCCCAGCGAGATCATCTCTGGGGTGTGGCCATCGGCGGGGACGGGCGATTCGATGTCGTGCCAAGGGCCCCAGATGTCAGTCTGCACGCGGACCTTCCAGGTCTGCAACTGGGCTTCATCGGGCCAGTCACAGCGGAGCCAAACCG
The DNA here is from genome assembly GCA_044337025.1 of Planctomycetaceae bacterium. Classification (GTDB taxonomy): domain Bacteria; phylum Planctomycetota; class Planctomycetia; order Planctomycetales; family Planctomycetaceae; genus TH-plancto1. The sequence goes on along the minus strand of JBIIOI010000008.1, from coordinate 93,996 downwards.
CCTCGCCGGGTTTCGGACCATCGGGCTCGGGGACTGCCCGGAACCTGGTGAACAGAGAAGGCCGGACTGGGGCAGCGGGTTTGGTCCACTTCATCCGTTCTTTCTGGTCGTCGTCGAGGAACGACTCGCTGATCCAGCCGTGATACTGTCCCAGGCTCATCACCGAGGGATTCCCGGGTTCGGGATGCGGCAGTCCGACCGTGTGGCCGACGCCCTCGTGGTAGACGACGCAGTCGCTGCCTCGATACGGAACCCGCCAGCCATCGCCGCTGACCAGCCCCCAGCCGATTCCACGATCGGCGAGGTACGTGGCCCGCGCACCACCACCCTCGGCTCCGGGGAAGTGACGCTGGCCACTCATGTTGCCCTCATGCTCCAGCCCCTTCGAACCGGGCCGCAGCCGGTAAAAGTCATCGAGCGGTTTCCAGTTGATGTCACTAAGTACCAGCAGGATCGGAAACGCCTTGTGCTCGCCCGCCCCGAAGTTCAGGGCCTCATGGACCTCTTCCAGGGTCCGGAAGAAGATGAAGTTCGCATCGCCGCCGCGCAGCTGTTCGGTCGTGCGAGCGGAGCGAAACGGCTCGGGTTTAACGATGGTGGTCAGAGTCGACTGATCGCCGAACTCGCGCGCATGGAACTGCGTGATCCGCTCGGCATAGTAGTCGACGCGGTCCTTCCAATCGGGCAGCGGCTGACGATCGCTGGGCAGGAAGTAGACGACCGTGACTTCGATCTGCTCGGTCGAGTGCTTGCCATCCCAGGTTCGCGTCCCGGCGGACAGGCTCGTCACCGTCGCCAGCAAACCACAGGCAAACGCAACATGGCGCAGGACGAACGCGAACATGGACAGCTCTCACACGAAGTCAGCGGCAGGATTCGGAATCTTACCGACTGACGAACGATGAGTCGCCTGGTGCCTGGGGTCTGGACGGGAAACGTTGAACGGATGTAGGAGGGGATTTCGGTTTCTACGGAAACTCGAAGTGCCTGCTCTTCGACCCCGGATGGGGTCAGAGAGAATAGCCGGTGGTTGAGCGGTCGCGAAACCACCGGACACGGAGCGCTGGCGATTGGCATCCCGGCAGGGATGCGAGAACGCTCCGGCGAACTGCCCCTCTCCCATCCCGCCGGGATGGATTGGCAAGCGGATCATGACCGGTGGACTCGCTGCGCTCGGCCACCGGCTATGATCTCTCATCCCTTCGGGATGAATAGCAGTTTTGTGTTGCCTGACAGATCCCCGAGCTTCGAAATCAAAAACTACTACGCCCTGTTGGACCTCAACCGCAGTCGGAACACGCAAGGAGCGTCCGACTGCGGAACGGAGGGCCATCAACCGCAAAACCGCCGACCGTTAGATCCCAATCTCCACATGCGATTCGTACTCGATGTCGTACTTCTTCATCTTTTTGTAGAGCGTCGTGCGATTGATCCCGAGCAGGCGGGCTGTTTCCTGGCGGTTCCAGCCGTTCGACTCCAGGGCCTCGATGATGATCTGCCGCTCGGGATTGGCGAGGGCTGACTTCAGGTTGCCACCCGACAGGCGATTGACCGCACCCGACACATCGATCTGGTCGCGGCGGATCACTTCGGGCAGCTCGCCGATGCTGATCATTTCGCCCTTGGACAGCACGACCGCGCGCTCGACCACGTTGACCAGCTCGCGAACGTTGCCGGGCCACTGGTAGCGCTGCAGCAGCTGGATCGCGTCCTCTTCGAATCCCTTGACCCGCTTGCCGTTCTGGTCGTTGAACTCCTGCAGGTAGTGTTCGATGAGGAGCGGGATGTCGCCGATCCGTTCCCGCAATGGGGGCTGAGTGATCGAGATCACGTTGATGCGGTAGAACAGGTCCTGGCGGAACTCGCCGCGTTTGACCCGCTCTTCGAGGTTCTCGTTCGTGGCCAGAACCAGCCGGACATCGACCTTGTAGGTCTTGTTGCCGCCGACCGGCTCGAACTCGCGATCCTGCAGTACCCGCAGCAGCTTGACCTGCAGGCTGGGCGAAGCGGTCCCGATTTCGTCGAGGAACAGTGTGCCGCCGTCGGCTTGCAGGAACTTGCCGGGCTTGTCGTGAGTGGCTCCGGTGAACGACCCGGCCACGTGACCGAACAGCTCGCTCTCAAGCAGTGTATCGGGCAGAGCACCGCAGGCGACTTCAATAAATGGCTTGTCGCGGCGGCTGCTGAGCTGGTGAATCGAGCGGGCCGTGATTGTCTTCCCAGTCCCGTTCTCGCCGAGGATCAGCACTGTGGTCCGCGTGTCGGAGACGCTTTCCAGCAGGTCGAACATCTTGGCCATCTTGTAGTCGCGGCCGATGATGTGCGAGAGCCCGAACTTCTCATCGAGCTGCTTCTTCAGCTTCTTGTTCTCTTCGACGATCTTCTTCTGGCCCAGGGCACGCTGGATCGAGAAGTTGAGCTCGTCATCAATGACCGGCTTGGTCAAGTAATCGAAGGCACCCAGGCGGATCGCCTCGACGGCACTTTCGATCGTGCCATAACCCGTCAGCAGAATGACCGCTGTATCGGGCTTGGCCTGGACGGCCCATTCCAGCAACTGGAACCCGTCCTGGTCGGGCAGGTTCACGTCGCAGATGACCGCATCGAAGTTGAACTCCTTCATGCGGGTCATCGCATCGCGGCAGTTGACCGAAGTTTCGGTGCGATGGCCGAGACTGCGGAGATAGTCCGCCATGGCCTCGCAGATATGGCGATCATCATCAACAACCAGCAGTGAACCGTGGTAAGTCATCGGGAGCCTCGGGGGCAGTTCTGGACAGACGTCGTCCGGCGAATGGGCGGACGCGGCAATCTGAGATCCGAGGCAGCTGGCGAAGCGAGTCCAGAGGAATAGACGTGCTCCACCGCAAGCCCGGGACCGGACAGGTCGCCAAGGAACATCACGGTGACACCCTGTGGCGGGAAAGCCACAAGGCATCGCGGTCCTCACATCCCGAACATCCACGACCGGGAAAGAGGACTCAGCTGGGAGCAACGAATTGAAGGGTCACCAAACCTACGACACAGGTTGCAGTCAGGCAACATCTTTCTGTTGCGTTTTCGCGACCAGATGGAACGATTGTGACGGAGGAGGTGCCTCGCGGCTCGTGGGAACGCTGTCTGCCAGGCGTCACTCAGCGGCCATTCCGGTCATCCGATTGAGGCAATAGGCGGTGGCCGGTAGAGTGCTGCGGGGCTTTTCGCCCTCCCGCGCCGCTGACAACCGTTCGACACTCCCCATGTCCACCCCTCCAGTGATCATCGTCGGCGGTGGACTGGCCGGACTCGCAGCTGCGGTGGGGCTGGCCTCGCAAGGGATCGCCTGCCGCCTGTTGGAACTGAGGCAACAGCTGGGCGGGCGGGCCTCATCGTTTGTTGATCCGGAGACCGGCGAAGTTCTCGATAACTGCCAGCACGTCAGCATGGGCTGCTGCACCAATCTGACTCATTTCTGTGAGACAATCGGAGCTGGCGACTGCTTTCAGCGCGAGACCGAGCTGACGTTTATTGGACCGACGGGGCGCTCGACGGTCATGCGGGCCAGCCCGCTCCCAGCTCCACTGCATCTGTTCCCGTCACTGGCTTCGCTGCACTGGATGAACTGGGGAGAAAGGCTGCAGCTGCTGCGCGGGTTGTCGAAGCTGCTGCGGACTCCCACCGAGAAGCTGCGCGGGCAGCGGCTCTCAGACTGGCTGGATCAAGCAGGGCAGGGCGAGCGGGTGCGAAGCGGGTTCTGGCATCTGGTGCTGGTCAGTGCCTTGAGTGAGACGCTCGACCGAATCGATGCCGCCTATGCCCGCAAGGTCCTGCTGGATGGGTTCGCCCGCAACCGCTCCGGGTGGGAGGTGTTGATCCCGACCGTGTCGTTGACCGAGCTGTATGACCAATATGCCGCCACCTGGCTGACCTCGCACGGGGTGACAATCGAGCGGTCGAGCGGCGTCGAAGTGGTTCACAGTGATGGCCAGCGCGTGACGCACGTCACGACTCGGGCTGGGGAGTCGATCGACGTTCAAGAGTTGATTGCAGCTGTCCCTCCGTATCGCCTGATTCCGATGGTCCGCGGGGGGAGAGGGGACCTGGAAGGCTTTTGGTCGAAGCTCGTGACCATGGAGACAGCCCCGATCGCCAGTGTTCACCTGTGGTTTGATCGCCCGCTGACGAACCTGCGGCATGCGGTGCTGGTTGATCGACTGGGGCAGTGGATGTTTAACCGGTCGGTCGACTCGCAGGTCACGTACCCTGACCCCCAGCCCCTCTCCCAGGGGGAGAGGGGAGCCAGAGAGGACAGCTGGTACTGCCAGGTGGTCATCAGTGCCAGCCGCGATGTCGAAGCTCTGGGGCACGAGGCGACGATCAGTGCTGTCGCGGATGAGTTGCGGGCGATCTGGCCGGAGGCCCGCGATGCGAAACTCCTGCGCGGTCGAGTCGTGGTCGAGCGACGAGCGGTCTTTTCGGTCACGCCCGGAATTGATGCCCTCCGACCGGTCCAGCAGAGTCCGATCGAGAATCTCCAGCTGGCGGGCGACTGGACCCAAACCGGCTGGCCCGCAACGATGGAGGGAGCTGTCCGCAGCGGATATCTGGCTGCGGAGAACGTCCTCAAACGACTTGGGAGACCCGTCCCGCTCATCCAGCCCGACCTGCCAGTTCCGTGGCTATCGAAGTTGGCATTCGGTTCGTGATCCGCAGTCTTCGACCGAAGACCTCCTGTTTCAGGTTGCCCACTGCCCACTCCCCACAGTCATAAATCACCGACTCACCTTGACCATTTTTTCCGTTCCGGAGTATACGACCGATGCGATTCACGAGGAATCCCCCGCCACCGTTGTGCGCTGACCCATGTTCTCTCCCATCCCTCTGATTCAGAGATACGTCTTCGGAGAGCTGACGCGCGCGTTTCTGTTTGTGTTGTCGGCGGTCACGGTCCTGACCATCTTCGCCGGGGTGATCCAGCAGGCGATGGAAAAGGGGCTCAGCATCGAGCATACGCTGCTGATCCTGCCCTACGTCATCCCCAGCATGATGCCGTTCACGATTCCGGCGGCACTGCTGATGACGGTCTGCCTGGTCTACGGTCGACTCTCGGGTGATCATGAGGTCACCGCCGCCAAGGCTGCGGGAATCAGCGTCATGTCGCTGCTCTGGCCCTCGCTGATTCTGGGTGGGTTCCTGAGCGTGGTGTCGCTGTTCCTGACCGATCAGGTCATCCCCTGGGCCGAGACGCAGATTGAACGCACGATCGTCCGGGCCATGGAAGACATCCTGTTCGAGAAGCTCCGATCGCAGAACGGCTTCAAAGACCCCAAGCACGGGATCATCATCACAGTCGCTGGAATCGATGAGCACGATCTGATTCGCCCGGTGATTCAGATGCGCAAGAAGTCCAAAGGAGACGAGCCGGAAAGCTGGACCACGATCCGGGCCGAGACAGCCACGATTCACCTGCAACCCAAGATTCGCAAAGTCCAGGTCACGCTCAAGAACTGGTATGGCACTCTGCCGGGAAACCAGAGCCTGCGAAACCGGGACAAGCTGTCGTTGACCTTCCCCTGGGACGGAGATGCCCGCAAGCCGAAGGCCCGCTATCTCGCGGTGACCCAGATCGATGAGGAGATGGCCACGGTTGCTCAGGAGACGGCCCGCACGCAGGATCGTCAGACGATCGAGTCCCTGTTTGCCCTGACGCTCGGAGACTTCGATGCGCTTGCCGCTCCGTCCTCGACGAGCAAGAGCCTCAAGGAACGGACCGGCTGGTACCACAAACTCCACACCGAAAAGCACAGCCGCTACGCCTTGGCCTGCAGCTGTTTCTTCTTCGCGCTGCTCGGCGGCCCTTTTGCGGTCTGGCAAGGGAAGAACCAGTTCCTGACGAGCTTCCTGTTCTGCTTTGGACCGATCGTGGCTGTGTACTACCCGCTGGTGCTGGGGATGATGACGCAGGCGAAGAAGGGGAATGTTGATCCGCTGATCGGCATGTGGCTGGGGAATCTGGTGCTGGGAGTCGTGGCGGTCTGGGTACTGCGGCGGGTGGTCAAGTATTGACGACTCAAGGCACACAACTCCATCCGGTTCCGTTCCGCTATCCCCGCACCTTCTTCAGCAGCGGGTCGACAATCTCCTGGGGCACGAACTGCTGCAACTGATTGCGGCTGTGCCCGCGACCCATCTGGGCGATCTGCTTGATGAGCGTACTGGAGATGTGCGAGTACTTCTCACTGGCCATCAGGAACACCGTCTCCACATTCGGAGAGAGCGTCCGATTGGTCAGGGCCATCGTGAATTCCGATTCGATGTCGGAGACGGTCCGAATGCCGCGGATCATGACGATCGCTCCCCGGCGGTGAACGTGGTCAACGGTCAGGCCTTCGAAGCAGTCGACTTCGACATTCGTGACATCTCCCAGCACACTGCGCAACATCTCGACACGCTCGGTCGAGGTGAACAGCGGCTTCTTATCCGGGTTGATACCCACGCTGACGATCAGCTGATCGACGAGCCGTGCTCCTCTCCGAATGATGTCGAGATGGCCCAGCGTGACGGGGTCGAAGGAGCCAGCGTAGAGACCGATGCGGGACATGAGGGAGGTTGCTTGGCAGTGAGGAATGTGAGTCGCCAGTCAGGCGACGACCGGGTTACTTCTCTTCGGCGAGAGTCTCGTAGTACTTGCGGATCATCGCTTCATATTCGGGAAGGAACTTGTCGCTCAGCGAACGAAACAGCGCTTCCTGCTCGCGGGGAGGCAAGTGCCCCCACACGGCGTTGGTCTTGCCGCCGGGGCCCAGAGCACCGTCCGACGCCTGGGTCGCTCCGTCGACGCGCTCGCTCGCATCTCCCGACTTGTCGTCATCCTGCCGACGCTTCCCGCTGGCTCCCATCGGATCGGACGAAGACTGCTGCGGGTCCTGCCCCTGCGAGTGATCTTGCGGCTGCCCCTGGCTCGACGAGTTCTTCTTCGAGCTTTGCTGCTGTTTCGATTGCGACTGCTGAGCCGCCTCCAACAGCTTTTTGAGTTGTTCGATGGCGTGTTCCTGATGCTCGACCGCTTTGTCGGTCGTCGTATCGCCCGCCAGTTCCTCGGCGGCCTCGTCCATGGCAGCCAGAGCTTCATCGAGCAGCTTCAGCGGGTCTTCCTCCCCCCCCAGCAACGTCTCAGCGCCGCCGGGAACGTCTGGCGGAGTCGGCTCCGCTGGCTTGTCGTCCGTCGCTTCCGGCACAGCCAGATCCGAGACCTCCTTGAGCGGATCGGGTTCCTGCGTCGTCTCGGCTGGTGGCTTCACGGGCTCGGCGCAATACACGAAGCACGACAGCCCCAGCACCAAGGCGCCGCACAACTCAATCGATCTCAGAGAGTTCGTCATGGCAACGCCTCCATCGCTTCTTCCCGGACCATCTGACGGGCTGTTTCGACCAAGCGCTTCTGGCGGTCTCGCAGCTGTTTCACTTCGGTGACCTGATCGGGGGTCAGTTCGTGGCCTTGAGCCTTGAGAGTGTTCAGAGCCTGCGTCCGTGTCAGCAAGCCTTGCTGCATTCCCAAGAGCAGCCGCACTTCGACGGCAAGTAACGGCGACGCCGACTGTTGCCCGGCTTCATCACCGCCCTGGGGCTCTCCCTCGCCGTTCTCGCCCGGGGGCGATGGTGGCTGCGAAGTCGGGTCAGGAGTCTCCAGACTGGCGAGGAACTGCTGCAGCAGCGACTCCCCTGCCAATTGCTGCGACTGCGTTCCAAGCCCCGCATCGCGTTCTGCCAGCCGGGTTGCAGCGGCCCCGAAGTGTTCATTTGCCAGTTCCAGGCACAGGTTCAGCACTCCTTCCGAACCGAGGTCCTGACCGGCTTCGCGAACACTGTCGGCAATCTCACGCTGAGCTTCAGCGGCCTGCTGAACCGACTTGAGCTGGCTGCGTGACCACTTGCCACTGCTGACTCGCAATTCCTCCAGCCGGATCGTCTCATCGCGTGTCGACTTTGCCCGTTCGAGCAGCGAAGTCACCAGAAGCGCGGCGGCGGTCAGGGCCTGTTGCTCCGCCTGCTGCTGGGCATTGGCCAGCTCCTGCTGGAGCGACTCCTGCGCCTGTTCCAGCTCATCCAAGGCTTCCCGCTGCCGCTCCAGCGAATCGGCAATCTGTTCATTCTCCAGCGTCTCGGTCGCCTCGTTCATCTGCCGGTTGGCTCGCTGAGCCGCTTGAGAAGCACTCCGCCGCTGTTCCTTCCTCAGCTTCTGAGCCAGCTGCGATGTCTGCTGCGCAATCTCCTTCTCGAGCTTCATCAGCTGTTCGAGTTCTGCTTGCCGGTTGGTATCGGCTGTGGGCGAAGCCAGTGCCTCGGTCCGCTTGATCATCTCTTCCTGGCGATTCTCCAGGTACTCGATGTCGTCGACCTGCTTGCGAAGTTCTTCGACCTGCGATTGCGCTGCCAGCGATTTGCTGCGGTCCATCTCCTTGCGCATCTCGTCCAGCGAGTCGAGCAGCTTCTGCTGGGCCTCGGTGGCCGACTGAACATGATTCTGACGCAGTTCATCCGCGATACCCCGCATCGCAGCTGCGACGGCCTGCTCGGTCAGCCGCTTGGCCATCTCACCAAAGGCTTCATTCTGCTGCGGCCCGTTCTCGGTCTTTTCAGCTGCGGCCGCCAGTTGCGAGGCGAGCTGTTCAACGTCACGAGCCAGATTCGCCTGGCGATCCGCGGCGCGGGCGAGGTCCGCCTGCTCCTGAGACGAAAGGTCCGGCACAGTCTTCCCGGAGGTCTGCTTCCCGACATTCAGCGATTGCTCGCGGAGCGCTGCCTGCTTGCCGGCCAGCTCTGCAAACTTCGACTCCAGGTCCTTATCCCTCTGCCACTGGGCCAGTTCATTCGACAGCTGGCTGAGTTCATCGAGCGTCTGCTGCTGCCCGGCAAGGGCCTGCTCCAGGTTCGCCGCTGTCTGCTCTTGAGGAGGAGTCTTGCCACCCGGCTTGGGGGCTGCGGCCTGCCGGGCTGCGTCGAGCTTCTGGTCGACTTGTGGCAAGGTCTGCTCTGTGAGTGGGGTCATTCCGGCCTCCCATTTCGCCAGCGATTCCGCGATCTCCGGAGCGGTGATCCGATTCTGCGACAGCTCCTTCTGCAGGGCCCGTAGCTCGGTGAGGACGCCTCGCGGCGTGGCTGCCAGATTCTGAGCCAGATCACGCTGATCGGTCTGGACTCGATCCAGTTCCACCTGCTCCGAGGGCCGCAGCTCGCCGACGGCGTTCCACTGCTTGGTCAGCTCGCGGGTCGTCTCCGTCAGGGACTCCTGCTTGTCGCGCAGCTGGGATATCTGGTCGGCCAGCTGGGTCTGCCGGGCGGCTAGCTCCTGGCGTTTGTCGGGCTCACTCAGGATCGACAGGATGCGTGTCGCGCTGCGCCCGGTCTGCCCCTGGGCTCCATTCAGGTTGTACTGGTCGGTTGCCTGCAGCCAGAACCGCACCTGGGCCCCGGGGTTCAGCTTCAAGTCGGTCAGATTCCAGGTCGTCTTCACCGCATGGTCCGTGACTGCTGACTTGTCAGGACCGACCGGTTCCGGGCCGAGCGGGATCGTCTTCGTGATTGACCCCGCAGCTGGATCGGCGATGTTCGGGATCTCGTAGGCCAGTTCCACTCGGGCCAGTCCCAGATCGTCGCGGGCCTCGCCGCTGATCTCAATCTCGGCTTCGGAGGTGACGCGCAGGTCGGTCGCGGGGACAGCCAGCGTGACGACCGGCTCGAGGTCAGCCACTCCGCGAATCTCATAGCGCGGCGGGTTGGCCGCTCTCAAGTCATACGGGTCAACCAGATCGAGCCAATAGGTCGTCCGTTCCGCAGTCGCAATCGTCCAGGACCACTCGAACTCGCGTTTTGTGGCATCGAGCGGGACGGTTTGCCGGGGCTCGTTGCCACGGTTGATCTGTACTGACTTGAGGGGACCAACCGAGCGGCAGCGGATCTGAACCTGGCTGCCGACGAGTCCCTGCAAGTGCCCGACGCCGCTCTCTTGGGTTTCGACGGTGCGACCCGAATAGGGCGGAGGGGTAATTGTGATCTCAAACGTTTCAACTTTCGGGGGCGGGACCACATCGACCTCAATCCACCCCGCCCGGTCATCGTCTCCGCCCTGAGCCCGGAACTCAAACGGGGCGGATGTTGGGAGGGTCGCGACCGCCACGGTGTGGGATCGGCCCTGCTTGTCTCGCAAAGTGGTCTGCCGCAGTTCACCGCGTTCCGGGGCTCCGACCTTCGACCGTCGCTCGAAGGTCACACTGGAGGGCAGCGTCCCCTCCAGATTCTCGACATAGATTGTCAACGGGTCGCCTTGCCCCGCCCGCAACGCCGGATCGCGTGCAGTGTCGATTCGCTCCAAGTCGGCATTCAGATAGACCAGTGTCGTCCGCCGGGGCCAGTCGAGGGTCGATGTGGGCGACAACAGTCGCATGGCACCGATTGCTGACAGTTCGGGCTTGATCGACACGAGCAGCCCAGCCACGACGAGGCCCAGCAGCGCCGCTCCGCAGGCGATTCCCACCGGACGCTTGTCGATGACCTGTTGCCAGGGAACCGTTGCCAGTTGCAGCTGGGCCCGGCTGATGGTGACCTGCTGCAGTAGCGGAGCGCCGATTTCTTCGGTCACTCCAGCGGCCTCGAATTCGGTCGCCGAGATCAAATCGGGAGTTTCCCGAGTCCAGCGCCGATGAATGGCCTTCGCTAGATCGGTCTCATTCGGAGGGGACCGCAGAGGAAGCAGCAGGATTCGCCACGCGACGTAGCCCGACACCGCCAGCCAAATCAGCGTCTGTCCCCAGCGTGCTGCAGGGCTGTGCCAGCGGATCAGGCAATCGAGCAGCCCCAGCGAGATCGCCATGATCAGCAACGCAGCCAGCCCGGCACCCAGTCCACGAACCGCCATCCAGCGAAGCGTACTCCGCCGCAGCGTTTCGAGATCGTGACGAATCGCGGGCATGAACGATTCCGGAACTCAGGGACAAACCACAACGATCTTACCCGTGGTCGGGAAGGTTCGACAATGTGGCGTCGAGTAGAAGGGGTGGGCAGTGGGGAATCGGAAAAGCCGACGGATGGATTCGTTCCCGCAACACACTTGCCGTCCCAATCGCATCGTGGATCGTCTTTTCGTTCTTTCCAGTCGAGCGGCCTGTTATCCTCCGGCGAGTCCAATCCACCGTTCGTGTTACAGGTCTCGAGTGCGATTTCCCGTTTCCGTCCTTCAGAACTGCTGGTTCCTGGCCGGTCCGACTGCGTCGGGCAAGACAGCTGTGGCGATCTGGCTGGCGCAGAGAATTCGCGCCGAGATTGTCTGTCTGGATTCGATGACGATCTATCGCGGAATGGATATCGGCACGGCCAAGCCGACTCGCGAAGAGCGGAGTACGGTGCCGCATCACCTGCTTGACCTGCGGGAGCCTCATGAAGAGTTTTCGACAGCCGAGTACATGGCCACCGCATTGACTGCCTGTGAGCAGATCATCGCGCGCGGTCACACACCGCTGTTCGTAGGGGGAACGGGGCTTTATCTCCGATCGTTGTTACGAGGTGTTTTCGAAGGACCATCCGCGAACTGGGAACTGCGCCATCAGTGGGAACGGGTGGCTGCGGAGCAGGGTGCCGCAGCTTTGCACAAGCAACTCGCCCAAGTCGACCCGCCCACCGCCAGGCGACTGCACGTGAACGATCAGCGACGGGTCATTCGAGCCCTGGAAATTCACGCGATCACGGGACGCCCTGCTTCGGAATTGCAGCAGGAAACTCCGCTGCCTCCCGATCAGCGACCGCAGCATGTCTATTGGCTGAATCCTGATCGAGACACGCTGCGATCACGGATTGATCGACGTGTCGATGCCATGATTGATGCGGGACTGGTCGCCGAAGTGACGGAGCTTCTGCGATCTCCGCAAGGACTCGGTCGGACTGCCCGACAGGCACTGGGCTATCGCGAAGCACTGGATCACCTTGAACAGGGCCTGCCGCTTTCCGAAGCGATCTCCCGGCTTAAGACGCATACTCATCAGTTCGCCAAACGGCAATGGACCTGGTTTCGAAACCTCGAAGAGTTGACCCCAGTCAATCTCCGAGGAGATGAGTCCGCAGAACAGACCGGCGAGGAAATCCTCAGCCTGGCGAACCTCTAATCTCTTGCCATTCACCAAATGAAAAACCGCCACCCGTCGGAGAGAACGGATGGCGGTCAGACGGAGAGTGCCGTCACATTTTCTATTACTCAGGCAGACCGAGCAGTTGCTCTTCTTCTTCCTGAATAATGATTCGCGGAGTCACCATCATCATCAGGCTGCTGGTTTCGCGACCGACACCGGTGTTGCGGAACAGACGGCTGATGTAGGGGATCTTGTTCAGGATCGGCACCCCAGCCATGTTGCGGCCTTCGCTCAGCGACTTCACGCCACCCAGGAGGACCGTACCACCGTCTGGAACGCTGACAGTTGTACCAACTGTCACGACAGCGACGACTGGCTGCTGAACGGCAGCGGCCTGGCCGTTACCACCGTTCTGGTTCTGCTGCTGACCACCCTGCTGGCCACCCTGCTGACCACCCTGCTGGCCACCCAATCCACCCTGGCCACCACCCTGACCACCGAATCCGCCTTGACCTTGGCCACCCTGGCCGGTCAGGCCACCTGCCCCGCCACCGGCGAAGGAGAAGGTCTGCACATCGGTGATGTTCTGGAAGTTCGGCTGCACGCTCAGGCGGACATACCGGCGGTCTGCGGAGACCACCGGCAGAACTGTGAGCTGGGTGCCTTCGAAGATCGGAGTCACCTGCGGCTGGAAGCCAATCGAGAAGCCCGAGGATACAGGCGTCAGTCCGGTCACGAACAGACGCTGAGAACCGCTGGAGATCGAGGCCTGAATCCCGTTGAAGGTCGTGACCTTGGGAGCAAACATGATGTTCGACCGGCGATCACCCTGTGCGGCTCGCACAAACAGGAACGCTTCGATATCGCTCAGGATGGCCATCCCGAACTGGATACCCGCAGCTGGGTCGAAGTTACCGAACGCCGGGGCTGCCAGATCGAACGAACCTTGCCGGAACGGTACATCCAGGTCACCCGCGAACTGTCCGGGAGCACTCATGCCGACGACTGTTCGAGATGGCCACCGATCACGACCCACCATGTTGAGCCGTGGCCCCTGAGCAAACGGACCGACTGCACCCACGAAGCTAGTCGCACCACCCTGGTTCTGCTGACCGCCTTGATTCTGCTGGCCACCCTGGCCACCCTGCTGCTGCTGGTTTCCGGTCTGACCGGCACCACCCTGAACACCGTTGACCGGGTCGACGGTGCCGAATGCTCGCAAGGGGTTGAACGCCGTGTCGGTGCTTGGACCGCCGATCGAGTCGTTCACGTTGAAGTCAAAGTCGACACCGATCTGCTCGAAGAACCGATCGTTGATCGTGATGTAGCGGACTTCGATCGTCACTTGCAGGTCCTGGAGCCGCCGCAACTGGCTGAGCAGATCGGCGATTTCCTGGTGGACCTTCTGAGTCTGGCGGATGACCAAGCTCAGCGTGCTGCCGTGGTTCGAGATCGAGGCCTGACCTCCGTTATCTTCCCAGGAATCCGGGTCGACGGTGGTCATGATCAGGTCGGACAACGCCCGGAAGTCATGGTTCGGAACACCGGGCTGCTGGCCTTCCAGTCCGTCCGGACTCGAGTTCGACATCAGCGGGTTCGATTCGATTGGGAGCTGTCCCAATCCCCCGAAGCCGACCGAGAACTGACCGCCGCTGCCATAACCGGTTCCCGCCTGCAGGACCGAGGTCGGGCTCTGGTGGCTGTTCAGTGGAGTCACCAGGTCAGCCACCTGATAGACGATGGCCTTCATGTCTCCCTGACGACGGCTGGCACTGGTGATGTTCAGCACTTCATTCTCGACCACATAGTCGAGATGCAACTGCTTGAGCAGCAGGTTCAGTGCGCTCTCCAGACGAATTCCGTCGACGCTGATCGTCACCGGGGTGCTGGCGGTGTTGCCTTCCTCATTCAGGCCCTCGGCGTCGACAACGACAGCGATTCCCTGATTGTCGGCGATGTGCTGCAGCACGTCCTGCAGAGGAGTGTTGTCAAAGTGCAGTGAGACCGGAGCCTTCAGAGCCGAGTAGATCCGCTCTTCGACAGCACTGTGTTCCGTGCCATCGACCGGGCTGGCCTTACGGTTCTGGATGTCGCCCCACCTCTTGGCGTCGTACTTAATCGAATCGCCCTTGGCGAGGACGTTGATGGCGGAACGCTCAACGTCCTGCAGGCCTTCATAGAACGACTCTTCCTTGTCGGCTTTGAGTCGTTCGATCTCGGCATTTCGCATGGCGAACTTGGCGGTCAGCTCCATCTGGACTGCGATCGCGTTGTTCGGATCGAGTTCCAGAGCCTGCTTCGCCAGAGCGTGAGCCTCGGCGTAGCGGTGCTGTTCCTTCAGGTCGTTGTACTTCTCGACCAGAGTGGCCAGTTCCTGCTCCACGCGGACGCGAGTCTGGATTTCTCGCTCGACCAGTTCACGGGTCTCGGCGTTCTTCCGCTCCAGTTCGAGAATCGGAGCCCGCTGCTTCATGTAGGAGTCGACGTCACTCAGACTGCTCCGCACGGTCCCTGCCAACGGCTCGACCTGCTCGGGAGCGAATCCGGACGCTTCAATCGCGGCCAGCTGATCTTCGAGCAGCTTCTTGGCCTGATCGGGCTTGCGTTCCTTCATGTTTCCGGCACGGAAGACGCTGTTGAGCGTCTCGGTCCGCAGCTTGTCAAACTTGGCTTCGTGCTCCTGCACAGCCATGTCGATATGGCCGGAGTCCTGGCCTTCGACAACCTCACTGGCGACCTGCTGAATCTGGTTGCGGGGAGCCAGCTCACGCAGCTTGTCCTGCAGCTGCTGCTGGCGGTAGTTGTCGAGCTTCTCGCCGGTCTGGTAGGCCGCAAGGAAGGCATTGTAAGCCTGGGCGCGATCCCCCTGACGCAGAGAGTCCACGCCCTGGTTGTAGAGTTCGAGAGCGGACCCATTGAGAACCGGGGCCTCTTCGAACTGATTTTCCGCAGCGGCCATTGCATTGGCCTCTGGAGCCTTCGCAGCGACGGCATCCGCCGCACCGCGCTCGACTTCCGCGAGGATCATCTCCGGGGTGTCTTCAAACAGGTCGTACGTCACATCGTACTGAGCGGCCTGCTGAGCCTTGGTCTGGGCCACTCGGGAGTTCCCGAGTTCCATCGCTTCACGAGCCTGCTTGAGCAGCGACAGAGCGGCCTTCTTCTGGTCTTCAGCACTCAGGTCCGAAGCCGGAGCGGCTGGAGCACCCGGTTGACCGGCCACCAGACGCTCAATGTCTTCGCGGACGATTTCCGGGCGGTCATCAAACGTTTCGTAGGCGACATCGATCCGCTCGGCCTGCGAAACCAGCTTGCTGGCCTTCGTGACATCGCCGGTCTTCAGTGCCTGACGAGCATCGGACAACAGCTTCAGTGCGGCTTCCTTCTGTCCGGACGAGGCGACGTTCTGAGTGCCTGTCTGCCGCGAGGCTGCGATCGAAGCGCGGGATTCGGTGTTTCGCACATCCTGGAGGACCAGATCCGGCGTGTCATCGAAGATGCCGTAGGCGACATCCAGATCCTGAGCCTGGCTGGCCTTGGCCTTGGCCTCCTTGACGTTGCCAGCTGCCAGCGACTGGCGAGCTTCACTCAGCAGCTTCAGAGCGGCTTCCTTGCTGGCGGTGCCTTCATCGGTGTTCGCAACCGGAACGGCCTTGCCTGCCCGCTTGGTGATCACGACCGACTTTGAACGCCGTTCGATTTCGGCCAGCACGTGCTGGGGGTGTTCATCCAGCAGGCCGTACTCGACGTCCAGCTTCTGAGCTTCCATCGCGAAGGCGCGGGCCTCTTCCAGGTGACCCTTTTCCAGGGACTCACGAGCCAGAGCGACCAGCTCCGTGGCCTGAGCCTTCAGATCGCTGGAGCCAGCTTCACTGGGGTCCGCAGCCGGAGCGGGAGCTTCCGAGTCGGACCAGCCAGCCTTGGGGGTCCGCTGGATTTCGGCGAACGTGTCGGAGGGGCCATCCGGGCTGGCGGCCTGCTTCTTGGCCAGTTCCGCAAGGACATGTTCCGGGCGAACGTCGAAGTTCCCGTACTCGACTTCGGTCGCACTGGCCTGCTCGATCTTCTGCCGAGCGGTCTCCAGTTCGCCGCGGCGGATATCTTCGCGAGCCTCGGTGAGGAGAGCCTGAACGAAGGCGTGCGGATCGTCGCTGGCTCCTGCCTGCTGCACGTTCCGACCACTCGACTCGCTGCTGGCGAGCTGGACTTCGTCCGAGGGAACCGGCCCCTGAATCAGGGCGAGCAGCTCGGTTGGGGTCTGCTCGTCAGCCTGGAAGGTGACCTTCAGCTGGCGGGACATATTGTCCGCCACCGTGGCCAGCCGCTGGGCTTCCTCGCTGTTCCCGTTCCGGAGGGCCAGGCGGGCTTGCCGCATCTGGTCTTCCACCCGGCGACGGTTCACGTCGGAGGGTTTGGCCGACTTGGCACTTTTGCCCATGGCGGGCGAATTGGTTTTGTATCGCTCGAAGGGGTTTGAGCCCGCTTCGGGATCCTGAGCGTTAATCTGGCTGTTGATCCAGATGCTCGCGCTGACCAGACCACCGCAGGCGATCAGGCCGAGGAACCGCTTCAAGGTTCGCCCCATCTTGGGAGCGGCATCCGCGTTCCGGGGATTGGAAGATTTTCGCGCCATAGAAGCACCAGCCTGGAGTTCCGGGGTTGGAGACGATCCGGGACGACTCGACCGAATCGGGGATCCGGAGTGATCTGACCGTGGGGGGCACGGGTCAGAGCTCGGGAAAACGGGTTCGTTCGAGGTGTGTGAGGGAGTCCAGTTTCGATGTGGGAACAGGACATGACCGTTCGAGGGTGGCCGGTGTATCCCAACCGATTTCGAAGGGTCAATAGGGCTCCCGAAAAGTTTTTCCCGGAGGCGCAACTCCTGCCGAAAACGGAGTTTTCCAGCGTTTTACCGGCGAGGAATGCCGGATTCCGGGGACCACGAGAGACCCGCGTGGCTTAGCCGTCGGGCTTGCCCGACATGCCTCCTGGGACCCAATATCTCCAACTGCGTTACCGTGGAGTCGGCGAGAATCCGAGCGAATTGCCAGCCAGGACTTCTATGATCCGCAACCGATTCTCCGATTCCCTCCGGAGTTCGGTCCCATCGAAAGTGTGCCATGTCACCTGGAACTGCGCGTGTCGAGAACACCATCCCCGTGCTGCCGGTCCGCAATCTGGCTCGGAGCTTGGAGTTTTACACCCAGACTCTGGGGTTCCAGCTGGACTGGGGCGGTGGCCCGGGGAGCATCATTGCTTCGGTGTCGTGCGATGGCTGCCCGATCATGCTGGCTGAGGGGTTTTCGAACGCCCCTCCTCAGTGGGTGTGGATAGGAATGAAGGACGACACTCTGTTTGAAGAGTGGCGGAAGGCCGGGGCCAAGGTTCGGCAGGAGCCACAGAATTGGACCTGGGCCTATGAAATGAAGTTCGAAGACCCTGACGGAAATGTCCTTTGGCTCGGAACCGAATCGCGGAACGAAGCGAGCGATGGGTGAGACCACTCATCCGATCGAGTCGAAGATCGAAGTCGACGCGTCCACAAGTGCCCCGCAACCAACGAAAACACCCCAGGCCCGAGTGTTCGGACCTGGGGTGCTCGTCTCACGTGGGGTTACAGGAGGTTGATCACCTTGTCGGTCAGACCTTTCTCGCCCGGAACGCGGTCCCCCAGAACGATACTCAGCTTACCGCCAGATGCGATCTTCTCCAGGACTTCCAGTTCGCGCAGCCGCATCAGCACCGGGTTGTCCGCCAGCAGTTTGGCGGTGTTCGCCTGGCTGCGCATGGCAGCCGTTTCTTCTCGACGGGCGATCAGGTTGGCCTCGGCCGCCTTGCGGGCTTCGGTCACCTTGTTCATCAGATCCTTCATGTCACCCGGCAGGATGACATCCCGGATACCGACCGAGGCGATCGCCAGTCCCAGTTCTCCGGCCCGGCGGCGGACCGCGTCCTCGATCTCCTTCGCAACCGCATCTTTGTCGGTCAGGAAGACGTCGAGTTCGCGGGCTCCGATTACGCTGCGCAGAACAAGCTGGGTCTCGCGGTACAGAGCCTGGCGAACGTCGTCGGTCTGCGTGATGGTCTTCTTCGCGTCGACGATCTTATAGGTCGCTACTGCGTTCAGCCGCAGCGTGACCTTGTCGGCGGTCATGATTTCCTGACCTCCAACATCGACCATCGTTTCGCGCAGATCGACCTCAACGACTTTGGCCTCCGAACGGCCCTTCCAGAAGGCGTACAGCCCCGGTTCGAGCGTTTCGATGTAGCGACCGTCGATGAACAGCACACCCGCGCGATCTCGTTCGATCATGCAGACATCGAGTACACGCTGTGCGAGCGGAGATCGGGCAATGACCTTCAGCTCTTCGTGTTCGAAACGCACATTGCGCGAATCAACGATCTCCACGCGGACGTTCTTCTGCCCCGTCCAGTAGGCAAACCGCCCCGCTGGCAGGATGTGGCTGAACCGGTTCTCAACCCAAACCAGAGCCCGCTCGTGGTCCTTCAGGTCCAGCACCACCGCGCGGTCCTTCAGGACGCCCGACTTCACAATCAGGTCGAGTTTCTCGTGGAGGAGCCAGGGATCACGCTGAGAAACGACATCGACCCGGACCTTGTCCAGCGGATCGAAGAACCAGCGAGTTCCCTGCGCGAGCAGTTCCAGGAACTCACCGTTGCGAAACAGCAGTCCAGCTTCGTAGCTGCGGATTTGGAAACGCTTGAACATCACACACCTCCTCGGATATCACTCCGAATTTCAACAGACTTCCTGACGGTTCGATTGGGTTTCAGACACTCGTTGAGAACGCAAGTTCACCGGCGAACGTCCAGTTTTTCGAGCCATCAATGCGCGACTCTGGCCACAAGCCACCTGCCATTCGCTATTCGCCATCTGCCAACAAAAACACCCTCAGAAGGCGAAACGCTCGACCATCCCGCGCGGTCTCACGGGAAGCATGTCCCGAGCTGTCTCGCTGGGCGTCAGTGCGTATCGAGAATCACTTTCATCGCAAGGCGAGCCCCGCGATTCATCGTCGATTCCGTTCACTCCCCGTAGCCGAGCGAGGGGCAACTCTGTCGATGCTCCGCAAAGTGGGGCCTCGCGTTGTGGAGTTCCTGAGCCCGCGATCAGCAATCGCCAATCAGGTCATCCACGGATCGTTCGGACGTTCGCCTCCCTCGGGCTTCACAAGACGCTTGCAACGTCTTCCGACAGGAAACGTCGGTTACCGGCCACAGGGACCGGTTTGGCACGGGAATCGAACCCGCAACAGCCAGATTCTGAGTCTGGTGCTCTACCGTTGAGCTAGCCTTGGACCACAAATGCATAGCTTCAGAACCCATGTTCGGAACACCGACTGCCAAACTCTGTTGAGTGGCGCCGATGCCGCTGGACGAACAGCACTTGCGGACAGGCAACGGGACACGCTGGTCCTGCCCGAGGTTCGATTCTGAGGACGCTGTTTTCGCGTCGTGTGGTTTTCTTCATGGGGGACAAGTGGAATTTTCCACGATGGAAACAGCCGCCCGCCGATTATGCGGATTGTGCGGATTCTGACGATTTGTCCATGTTCCGTGTCACAACCCGTGCGATTGGATTGATCCCGAAAGGGGACTGGGCGACTGTGGGGCCGATGCAATAATTCCCCAGACGGACAAAGAAGTGGCGGGTACGTTAGGGGTGCAGTTCTCTTGACCTGCTGGCTTTGTCCCCGAGTTGTGTTTGGATGGCGACTCAGAAGACCACCGCTGTCACTCCAGCTTCTCGCTGGATCTGGCCGTTTGAGCTGATCGAGCAGATCGGCGAAGGCGGGATGGGGATCGTGTATCGTGCCCGTTATGTGGTCAATAACCGGGAAGTCGCCCTGAAGATGTTGCCGGGCGATGTGACTGATCGAGTCGCCTTGGCCCGTTTTGAGCGCGAGCTGGAAGTTCTCAAGAACCTGAAGCACCCGAATATCGTGCGGTGTTTTGGGGGTGTCAGCGAAGACAAGCAGCGCTTCTACGCGATGGAACTCGTCGAAGGCGGCAGCCTGGAGGACGAGCTTCAACGCCGCGGTCGACTCTCTGTCGAGCAGGTTGTGACCTACGGGCTGCAAATGTGCGCCGCTCTGGAATGTTCTCACCAGAACAAGGTCATTCATCGAGATATCAAGCCCAGTAACTTCCTGATCGGCAGTGACCAGCGGCTGAAGCTCAGCGACTTTGGTCTGGCCAGCGTGGCGGCCTCGCGGCGTATTACTGCGGCGGGAAAGACTGCGGGCACGCTCCTGTATATGTCTCCCGAGCAGATCCGGGGAGGCGAATTGACGCCTCAGACCGACCTGTATGCACTGGGCTGCGTGTTCTATGAACTATTGACCGGCAAGCCTCCCTATGTGGGTGAATCCCCGGCCCAGACGATGCACATGCATTGCCGGTCGGATATCCCGCGCGTGTCGCAGTCGATTCTGGATTGTCCGCCAGGGCTGGAGAAGCTGATCTCCAAGCTGATGGCCAAGGAGCCTTCGCAGCGTCCGCAGTCTGCCGCGGAAGTGGCCCGCGAGCTGCGCACGGTCTCGAACACGATTACCGTCAAGATTGACCCGAAGCGGCTGTTGATTGAAGGCGGAGCGGACGCACCTCAACTGCCTCCGGTGATGCGGTCTGATTTCGGGGAACCGATTGTCGGGCCCTATAAACGCTCCAAGTCTGACCAGATCACCCTCGTGGGCCTGATTGTGGCACTCGTCGGTTCACTGGTCTGGAGCCTGAGTCGAGACAACCATCACGATCTGGCCACTCAGCTGGAATCGCAGTGGATCGAAGCGATTCGCGACCCGCATCGCGAAGTCCGAATCCGGGCGATCAATAGCCTTGGAGCTCTGGAAGGACGTTCCCCGAATGGTCTCGAAGCTGTCTCGCAGGTTCTGGAAGACTACGATCCCGGGGTCCGTGTGGCCGCCGTCGTCGCCGTCTCCAAGGCGGGAACTGCGGGAAAGCCGTTTATTCCGACGCTGATGCGGCTGAGCAAAGATGACCAGGATCGCGACATTCGCGATATGGCGGGCACAGCTGTCTCCAAATTGCGCCAGGCCCCCGATCCCAGCAATTGGAAGATGTGGATGATGCTGACCGGATTGGCTTGCGCGGGCGGGTATGGGGTCTATGTCTGGATGCACCGGGCGTCCCAAGAGACGCCGCTTCCGGTCCGTCGCCCAGTTCTGGGTACGCACTGATTCCCATGCACCCTGCGGACCTCCCTCCCTCGGAACTGCTGGAACAGTGCGAGGTGACGCGGACTCGCCGGTCGGGGCCGGGCGGGCAGAATCGGAATAAGGTCGAGACCGCGATTGTTCTGGCTCATCGCCCCACCGGCGTCACAGCTCAGGCCAGCGAACGCCGCAGCCAGGCCGAGAACCAGCAGATGGCGCTGTTCCGACTGCGTGTCCAACTGGCAATACGCATTCGCACAGCGCGGGAGCCAGGAAGCAGTCCTCTATGGCAATCCCGGCTTCGTGGGACGTGTCTTGAAATCAGTGAAACACATGACGACTTTCCACCGCTGCTGGCTGAGTCGCTCGATCTGCATGCGCAACTCGATGGCCACCTGCAGGAAGTGGCTGCAGCGCTGGGGACGACAGTCAGCCAGCTGACGAAGCTATGGAAGAAGGCTCCTGAAGCCCTGCTGCGGATTAACGAGGACCGATCGCGGCGCGGTCTGCGGGAGTTGGAATAAAGGGCAGTGGGCAGTGGGCAGTGGGCAGTGGGCAGTGGGCAGTGGGCAGTGGGCAGTGGGCAGTGGGCAGTGGGCAGTGGGCAGTGGGCAGTGGGCAGTGGGCAGTGGGCAGTGGGCAGTGGGAATCTAACGTATTGGATGAGGTTCTTGGCCTGGAAGTCAGAAACAACTCTCAGAGACCTTCGAACAGTCGGCTGCCAACTCGTACCAGTGTGGCTCCTTCCTGGATCGCCACCTCGTAGTCGCCGCTCATCCCCATCGACAGGTGCGACAGCGACACGCTCTGTGGGGAACGCAGCTGCAGCAAGTCCCGCAACTGGCGTAACTCCGAGAACACGGGGCGAGCATCTTCGGGATTCTCCGACAGTGGGGCCATCGTCATCAGGCCCTCGACCAGGAGGTTTGGGAGTGCCAGTAGCTTGTCCCAGGACTCTTGAAGTTCAGTCGGCGTGAACCCGGCCTTTGTGGCTTCTCCGGAAACATTGACCTCGCACAAGATGCGCTGCGGCGTTTCGGCCAGGTTCGAGAGACGCTCGGCCAGTCGCAGGGAATCGACGGAGTGAATCAGGGCTGCCGGGCCGAGTACCGTCTTGGCCTTGTTGCGCTGCAGCTGCCCGATCAGGTGCCAGCGGACCTGAGGCCAGCGGGCCTGCCGCTCAACGAGTTGTTGCGGTCGATTCTCGGCGAGGTCCATGACGCCGAGCTCGATCAGCCCCTCGATCCATTCGAGCTGGGCGTACTTGGTGACCGCGACGAGCGTGACCTCGAAGGGGGATCGCCCGGCCTGTTGGCAGGCCACTGTGATTCGCTCGCGGACATGCGCGAGATTGGCTGCGAGCTGAGTGCGAAGATCGGCCATGGCCAGGTCCGGAGACGAGAACAGGCACGGTCAGCTGTCAGCTCACCGTGCCTGTTGTGAATGTCAACGTGTGGACTATTCGTCAGCCACGTACGGCATCAGACCGATGAAGCGAGCCCGCAGCACAGCTTCGCGGACAGCCCGCTGAAACAAGGCAGAGGTTCCCGACCGGCGGCGAGGCTGAATCCGGCCTTCGCGGTCGACGAGTGTCTTGAGGAGACGAACGTCTTTGTAGTCGACATAGACTGGACGCGGAATGACACCGTCCGGAGCGAAGCGGCACTTCATCTTCTTCTTCAGCCGCTGCCGCTTCTTCCGGATCTTCCGGATGTCGGTCTTGTTCATCGGGTTGCCGCTGCTATTCATGGCCATGGATTGATCTCGGATCAAGGTCCTTCGCGGACCGGCTCATCGGAATCGGCCATCGCACGCCGCGAAGACCGGAACGCAGCATTATGCGGAAAATCAGGATGGTCTTCAACTCAGTCCCGAACGTATTCAAAGTGGACAATACCTGAGACGCAGCCGAGAGGACTGCTCATCGTAACCCCTTTGAGAGCAACACCTAATGGTCTCCGGGCGGACTCTGGCTCCAGGCAGTCTCGCACGTTTGTCTCACGCGGAGCGACCATAAATCGTTCCCACTCCACAGGTTATTCCCATTCGATCGTGCTGGGCGGCTTCGAGCTGATGTCGTAGACCACGCGGTTCACGCCGCGGACGCTGTTGGTGATCCGGGAGGAGATCTTCTGCAGCAGGTCATACGGCAACCGCGACCAGTCGGCTGTCATGAAGTTGTCGGTGTTGACCGAGCGGATTGCGATCACATCTTCGTAAGTCCGCCCGTCGCCCATCACACCGACCGTCTGCAGCGGCAGCAGCACGGCAAAGGCCTGCTGCACCTGGCGATACAGGCCCGCCTTTTCGAGTTCATCCAGGAACACGGCATCGGCCTCACGCAGCACATTCAGCCGCTGCTCCGAGACAGCTCCCAGGCACCGCACCGCCAGTCCCGGACCGGGGAACGGATGCCGCCAGATCAGGTGCTCCGGCAGGCCCAGCTCCAGCCCCAGGCGGCGGACCTCGTCCTTAAACAGATCCCGCAGCGGCTCGATCAATTCGAAGCCGAGTTCGGCGGGCAGGCCACCCACGTTGTGGTGCGACTTGATGGTGGCAGCGGGGCCATCGGGGTTGGCACCGGATTCGATCACATCGGGATAGAGCGTTCCCTGAGCCAGGAAGTCGGCGTCTTTGATCGACTTGGCTTCGTGACGGAACACCTCGATGAAGACGCGGCCAATGATCTTGCGCTTCTTCTGCGGATCGGCCACTCCGGCCAGTTCGCCTAGGAACTGCTTCGAGGCATCAACCACATGCAGATCGGTCTTGAAGTGGTCGCCGAACTGGTCGCGAACCTGATCCGATTCCCCCTTTCGCAGCAGACCGTTGTCCACAAAGATGCAGGAGAGCTGCGAACCAATCGCCTTGAAGAGCAGGGCCGCAGTGACTGACGAATCGACTCCGCCCGACAGGCCGCAGATCACGCGGCGGTGTCCAACGCGCTGGCGAATTTCGTTGACCTGCTGGTCGATGAAGCTGGCCATCGACCAGTGTCCCTCGCACTTGGCGATCTTCTTGACGAAGTTGGCGATTAGCTGGGGACCGCACTCGCTGTGCGTGACTTCGGGGTGGAACTGCAGCCCGTAGATCGGCCGTGTCTTGTGCCGAATGGCTGCATGCGGGCAGGTGTCGGTCGATGCCAGCGAGATGAAGTCGCGGTCGAGATCCTGGACCTGATCGCCGTGGCTCATCCAGACCGTCGAGTCGGTCGGCACATCGGCGAAGAACGGATCGGTCGTGTGTGAGTGGCAGGTCTTGTGCCCGAACTCGCGCGACTCGCCGGGCTGGACCTTGCTGCCCAGAGCCTGGCACGCGGCTTGCATCCCGTAACAGATACCGAGGATCGGAATCCCCAGTTCGAAGATTCGCGGGTCAGGCAGCGGCGAGCCCTTCTCGTAGACGCTGGCCGGGCCGCCACTGAGGATCAGGGCCTTGGGAGCGATCTCGCGAATCCGGTCTGCGGACAGATCGTGCCGCACCATCTGGCAGAAGACATTCTGCTCACGCACGCGGCGGGCGATCAGCTGGGCCGTCTGCGAGCCGAAGTCGAGGACCAGGATCTTTTCGCCCTGGACGTTCGAGCTGGACTGGGGAGAAGTGGAACCAGGGGACTGGGTGGACATTGCCTCACCGAACCTTCTGTGCTCGCTGCCGGGTTTTCGAGAGGTCTCGAAAACAGACGAACCAGCGGGCCTCAGAAAGACCTGCTGGTTCCGGCAGCGAGAGAACCTCGCCATCCCCGCCCTGCGGGGAATCGAGCATTGTAGGAGGGCCGGGCGCGGGAATCACGCGTCCGACAGGCGAAAAGTCGCTCGAACCGCGACTCGCCCGAGGCCAACTCGTGCCGGGACTTGGAGTTCAGCTCAAGTGCTGGCGATGGCTCTTTCGGCGACTTCCACCCGGTTTCGTCCGTTCTGCTTCGCACGATAGAGGGCCGAGTCCGCGGAGCCGACGAGGTGCCGCGAGGTGATCATGACTCCATTGCGGGCAGCCACTCCGGCGCTGACCGTGATACGAAACTCTCGATCGTCGTGATGAATCGGCGTTCGTCCGATGGCCTCGCGAATCGACTCGGCGATTCGGCGAGCTCCCGGTTCACCCACTCCGGGGAGCAGCACGACCAGTTCTTCCCCTCCGTACCGTGCGACCAGTGGATGGTCATCAGTTCGCGAGGCCTGCACTGAGCGTTCCACAACGCGGGCGACCGTGGCCAAGGCGGCATCTCCGCCCAGGTGACCGTGCGTGTCGTTCACGGCCTTGAAGTGGTCCATATCGAGCATGATCAACGCGCACTCGTCTCCGGTCCGGTTCGCGCGATCGATGGCCCGATCCAGCTCTGTATCGAAGGTGTGTCGATTGGCCAGCTGCGTCAAGCCGTCCAGCCGGGCGAGCTGTTCCACCGCAGCGCGATCGACCGTTCTCGCGATCAGGTCGACCAGGAATTCAGTTCCCCACTGGATCAGGCGGCGGTCGTTCTCATTGACGGCCCCTCCTGATCGTCGCGTCAGGCACAGTCGTCCGACGATCCACTCGCGGTACCGCAGCGGCAGCACGACCGCCATATTGAACGGACCTTGCAAGCCGATCTGAGACAGATCACGTTCGGTCCAGATCGTGCCCCCCGAAGCCCGGGCCGCTTCGGCCATCAAGCGATACTCGGCCGCCTCCCAGATGGAGACCAGTTCGCGCGACAGAGCCCCTCCGCCACGAACGACTGATGGAGCGGTCAGCTGATACTCTTCTCCGCTGATGATCAGCGTCGTACGCTCGAAGTCGGCGAGTTCCGCCAGCCGTTTCAGGAACTCCTGGAACAGGTGCGTCGGGCTGCGGAACTGCAGGTCGGCCATCGACCGCAGTTCCAGCATTTCGCGGGTCAGGGCCAGCTCGTCCCCCTGCTGCGAGATCGATTCCTGAGCGGCCAGTTCCTCGCCCAGAATCGTCGCGAGATGCTCCCAGGCATCCCGCGTGGCCGGTTCGCTCGACTGAACAGCCGGCAGATGGGTCGTCACCAATATGCCCCACGGGTGGCGGATGTTCCCGAGCCGGACTCCGTAGAACTGCGTCAACGCGGCCCGATCGGCGATGGTCAGCCCCAGCAGATGCTGATTCATCGGAGCGTCCGAGATCGACGTCATAGTGACGCCGCCCGAGATCGTCTGTCGGATCATGCGGGGGGACAGCGACAGCTTCTGCCTCGACTCGGGGCTCAGCCCGTGGGACTGTTCCAGACGCAGATCGGAACCCACCATGCGGAACACAGCTGCAAAGCCGCGATCCTCGGGGATCTCCAGCGACTTGAGCAGCATCTCCAGCCGACCGGCGCGGTCACGGGTTCGCAGAAAGTGCCGCGTCAGTTCCAGTTCCCATTCGCGCAGCTGAAGCTGGTTGCGAAGTTCCTGAGTGTCGTCAAACGCCGAGTCGTCGACTGGGACGGGCGCAGCGGCACCGCTCCAGATTGCTTTCAGAATGAAATAGATCCCGGCACCGAGTAGTGCTCCGCCGATCACAACGCCGGGGGGCGTTGCGGCAAGAGATTCGGGGATCAGGCCATGGAACATCACAGCACTCGGCGCTGGACTGGTGCGCGCTCCTCGCGTAGAACGCAGAACCAGATGCAGAAAATTTACTCGCCGATTACGAAAGTCCGAGGTTGCGAGCCTCGTGCTTCGGAAACCGGGCGTGTTTTTTTCGCAACATCGCGGAACATTCCCTACCGGCGAGCCTCTGATGCGACTTCAAAGCTGTCATTGCTGCGGACTAATTCAATGGTCTCCGCAGGCCACGGGCGATCTGTGCGGGCGATGCGATACTCATCTGGGCCCCTGGGAGGACGAGCACGGGCGGAACCGCCTGACGATTGCTCTGTGCCTGACAGCCCTGGTTCTGTACCTGCCTGCGACCTGCTGGAAGTTTCTGAGGATCGAACAGCTTGGCCAGCTGCACGAAGCCAGCCTGATCCAGGGGGTGAAGTCGCTCCTCACCGAAGGCCACGTCTTCGTGGGGGTGATCGTCCTGCTGTTCTCGATCGTCCTGCCGCTGATCAAGTTGTCGTTGCTGATGTTCTTGTGTCAGGACCGCTGGCAGCTCGAGCCACGCCACCGGGCCGTTACGTATCGCTTGGTTGAACACCTGGGCCGCTGGGGGATGGTGGATGTGCTGCTGGTGGCTGTGATGGTGGCGTTCGTGAAGCTTGGCGGGCTCGTGAATTTTGGGGCCGGTCCGGGAGTGATCCTGTTCGGGATGTTCGTCGTGGCCAGTCTGTGTGCCTCGCTCGCGTTTGACCCGCATTGCCTGTGGGCCGAGTCGACTGACAGTTCCGGAGGCGGTCCTGCGGCATTGCCCCCGGTCAACCCGGCCCTTCCCACAGCCAAGTCAGCTCCCCAGCCACCGAATCGTGGCCGCTGGGGGATCTGGATGATTCCGCTCGTGACGCTGTTGATTGTCGGGGGAATCGTTCTGCGCGGGTGGCTGAACCAGCCCCGCCGCATCGAGATCACCTTTCAGCAGGGCCACGGGCTGAAGGTCCGCGATCAGCTGCGCTATCACGGGATCGTGGTGGGAGAAGTCGATCAGGTGCAGTTCAATGACTCGCTGGACCAGGTCCACGTGCATGTGGCTGTCACTCCGGACGGCGAGAAGCTGGCCCGCGAGGGGAGCCGGTTCTGGATCGTTCGGCCGCAGGTTGACCTCACGGGGATCGGGGGGCTGGATACGGTCGTGGGGGCCAAGTACCTGACCGTGCAGCCAGGTGATACCAATGGGCTCCGCGTCTCGCAGTTCCGCGGCCTCGAAGAGCCCCCGCTGCCGGACCTGGATTCCCCCGGAGGGATCGAAGTGCTGGTCGAGTCGCTGGATGCTCAGGGGCTCTCGCCCGGCTCGGGAGTCTACTTTCGGCGCCTGCGAATCGGCGGGATCATCTCCTCGGGTCTGAATCTCGACCAGAGCCGCGTCGTGGCGCGGGTCTACATCCGCCCGGAATACCGCAATCTGATGCGGCAGAAGACCGTCTTCTGGAACCAGTCGGGAGTGCGGTTCCAGGGCGGTCTGACCGAGTTGTCCGTGCAGGTCGGTCCGGTCGAGACGCTGCTCACCGGCGGGATCGGAGTGGCTGTGCCTCCGGAGTCCGGAGAACCGGTTCCCGAGGGGCATCGCTATTCGCTGGCTCCGAAACTCGATCCAGAGTGGCTGACCTGGCAGCCCAAACTTGGTCAGACCCCCGTCCCGCCGCCGGCCAATCTGCCGACGCTGCTGCCCGCAACTTTGAGCTGGACGCATGATGGGCTGTTTCGCAACGCAGCCCGGACCCGTACCGGTTGGCTCTTGCCCAAAAGCGGACAGCTCGTTGGTCCGGCCGATTTGATGCTCATCCCCCCTGATGCCCTGGCGGGAAGCAGTTCGGTGAAAGTGGGAGAACTGACCTTTGACGAACAAAAGCTGCAGGCCGTTGCCCAGGGGACTCGACTCTCCGATGCCAGCCTGCCCGCGAACGCCGAGATGAAGTCCCGCGCGTTGTCGGTCGCAGAGGACGCCTTCGTGGTCGCGGGGGGAGGCCTGGAGCCCGTGTTTGTCCTGGCCCGCACGATCCAGCAAGATGGCGAGCAGTGGCGTCTCGATTCCGAGCTGCCACTTACCTCCCAGTACCACGGAGGGGTACTCGTGGCCCAGAAAGACGGGGCGATATTGGGGTTCGTGGAGGTCGAAGGGCGGGATTACCGCGTGCGGAACCTCGACTGAAATCCCCGCTGGCCCTGCCTCTGGCCACAAGCCATCTGCCATCCACCATAAGCCATTTCCACTGGCACGCTGTTTGCCTAACCAGGAACCGAATGTCGCAGTTCGTTGCTCAACCAGCGATTTCTGCCGGTTTTTTCGGGTCCGCCCGAGAGGCCTGCCGAACGGTTGGGCAGCACTGCACAGAAGCTGGGCATGGGCCCAGCTCACGTTCGCATGGTTGACGGACCGGCGGCAGAGCATCATAAAGGTGCCTGGCTGTGCGGAGGAGCGCTCGACATCGGCACCGGGTAGGGGTTGGCCCTGCCTTCCGGAATGCATGCAGACACCTCGCCTCGCGTTTGCCCTGGAGACACTGATGAGTTCGTCGTCGAAGTACAAGCTGGAGTACATTTGGTTGGACGGCTACACCCCTGAGCCGAACCTCCGCAGCAAGACCAAGGTGGTCGACAAGGCCCCGACCTCGGTCGCCGATCTGGCCCTGTGGGGTTTTGACGGCAGTTCCACCCGTCAGGCCGAAGGGAAGAGCTCGGACTGCGTTCTGAAGCCAGTCGCACTGTATCCAGACAGCGGCCGCAAGAACGGCTTCCTGGTGATGTGCGAAGTCATGATGCCGGATGGAACTCCGCACGTGACCAACTTCCGGTCGACCGTCGGCAAGATGGATGACCTGTGGATCGGTCTCGAGCAGGAATACTTCTTCTACCAGGACGGCCGCCCGCTCGGATTCCCAGCAGAAGGCTACCCCGCTCCGCAGGGGCCGTACTACACCGGTATCGGCTACAGCAACGTCGGTGACATTGCTCGCGAAATCGTCGAAGAGCACATCGACATCTGCCTTGACGCCGGCATCAACCTCGAAGGGATCAACGCCGAAGTCGCCAAGGGGCAGTGGGAATTCCAGATATTCGCCAAGGGTGCAACGGCCATCGGCGACGATATGTGGGTCGCCCGCTACCTGATGATCCGCCTGTGCGAAAAGTACGGCGTGGACGTCAACTTCCACTGCAAGCCGCTGGGCAAGGACGTCGACTGGAACGGCTCCGGCATGCACACCAATTTCTCGACCGGCTACATGCGCGAGAAGGGTGGCAAGGCTTACTTCGAGAAGCTCATGGCTGCCTTCGACAAGTACAAGAACGAGCACATCGCTGCGTACGGCCCAGACAACCACCTGCGTCTGACCGGTCTGCACGAAACCCAGTCGATCGACAAGTTCAACTACGGTGTCGCCAACCGTGGTGCTTCGATCCGTATCCCGCACAGCTTCGTCGCGAACGATGCCTACAAGGGCTACCTCGAAGACCGTCGTCCGAACTCGCAGGCTGATCCGTACAAGATCATCGCCCGCCTGGTCCAGACGATCAATTCGGTCCCGACCGCCTAGTTCCGGAGGCATCGGCCCCGGTTCGAAACCAGAAACCCTCGACCATCCCGGTCGAGGGTTTTTTTGTTGGCGGATCCAGCGGTGAGACAGGTGCCCGGAAATGCCGCTATGATGCGAGACTTGCAAGCCATCACTCGAACTTCGCATGTCCGAGCCGAATCCCTCGCCTCCCTTGTTCGTCGTTGCGACCGCCTATCATGAGGCGGGTCACGCCGTGATCGCGCTCGTGCTGGGGCGGTCGGTGCAGCGAGTGAGCATCCGGGCCAAGGAGCAGACGTTGGGCCGATGCGAGTTTCAGAAAGGGCGACCCCGTCCGTCCGATGACTGGCTCGAACGCGAGATCCTGATCTCGCTGGCCGGGCTGGCAGCTGAGGCTCGGTACAGTGGCCATTACGCGTGGGGGGGAGCGGCCCGCGACCTGCAGAATGTCGCGATGTTGGCACGGCAGCGGGCGGGTGAGAAGCAGGCTGAGCGACTGCAGAAGCGGTTGCTGGCCAAGGTCGAGCATCTGCTGTCCCAGCCAGCCACCTGGCGGGCGGTGGAACTGATTGCACAGGAACTCATTCGCAGCGAAACGATCAGCGGTCGGGCCGCGGTGCATCTGCTCGAACAGGGGAAGTCCTGTTAGCCGTCGGGCTAGCCCGACGTGCCTCGAGGGGCGCCCCGTTTGCACAACCCCGTTGCCATGTTTACGAGCCGACGCTGCTTGACTCGCTCTGGACTGTCGGTATTTTCTGATTCAATTCCGCCCTCCAAGTCTCGAAGTCTGGTCCTATGCCGAAGAAGAATCTGGAATCTATGTCGGATGAGGAAATCCTTCAGCACCTTTCCGCCCAGGAGCAGGTTCGAGAAGAAACCTGCGGCGAACCTGGCCGCTGGGATGGCGTCACCGAAGTGGTGATGGGCATCCTCATGATTATCGGCGGCATCGGATTATTTACTCTCGGACTCGCCACCGGGTTCATCGTTTATTTCGCAGTCGGAATCGTCATTGCCGGGGCGAGCGTTCTGAGAACTGGACTCAAAAAGCGACTGGACGCCACTTGGTTGCAATAGATCCGTGCGAGGCACTCTCACTCCGCAGCCGCACCCGTCCCTTCGCTGGGTGTCACAACTGAACGAGTATGCAGCTTGATCAGGCGTGGGGCTTCCTTGAGCAGGAAGTCGACCTCCATGAACGGCTCGGCTCCGATGTCGTGCCAGAGCTCGCGTCCATCCGCTCCGATCAGGAAGGTGCCGTGCAGCGGCTTCCCTTCAAAGTCGTCGTGGCAGCGGTACGCCTTGAACGCCGACAGGTCGTTGTTGGACAGCAGCCGGAACGGGAACTGCCCGCTGTAGTTCTTGACAGCGGTCTGAAGATCGGAGGGACTGTCGGTGCTGATCCCGACAATCTCGATCCCCTGCTGGGCGAACTCAGCGGTCTTGGGGCCGAACTTGTGCAGCTGTTCCACGCAGTGCAGGCAACCGGCTCCCAGATAGAAGATCACGATCGTCGGCTTCCCTTGCAGGTCGGCCAGTGCGAGCGCCTTCTCCTCATGGTCAGCCAGCGACCAGGGCAGGGCGGGCTGGGGCTCCCATGTGTAGGGACCGAGCGAAGCGAGCTCCGGACGATTTCCAACATCGCTGCGCGGCTCAGCGGGCAGCGTCCAGTCCGCCGGGTACTGTAGAGCCGCTGCGATCGGTTCGAGTCGACGAAACACCGGAGCGTCGCGGTCGATCACCGATGACATCGCCCGCAGCTTGTCGAACTCGGCTTTGGCTTCGCCCGTGCGTCCGGCCTGCCACAGGATTGAGATCAGGTGTGTGAGCGGGATCGTTTCGTTCTTGTGGGAGTTCGCGAAGTCCTGAGCCGTCTTGATCGCCTTGTCGGTCTCGCCGGCGGCCAGCTGGGTGCGGGCCTGCAGCGGGCGGTCGACACGCGTGGTGTCCTTGAGCAGGTTCAAGGCATCGCCATAGGCCCGATGGGCGATATGAATCTGAGCTTCCAGGTCGTGAATCGCATGCTTCAAGGGATTCAGCCGACCGTTGAATCCGTTGGCCGCGTCTTGGCCTGCCTTGTCGATCTCGGCTTGCGGCTTCATCGCTTTTGTCGCTTCATCACGAGCCTTGGTCTCGGCCACCTTCTGCTCGGCGACGACGGCGGTCCGCATCTGCATGAGTCGCATCGTATAGTCACAGCCCCCGAAGAAGTCACCCGTATGGAATGCTGCCAGTCCGAGGTACTGCAGCCGCTTGATCTTCTGCTCGTCGCTGGCCCCCTCTTCCAGAACCGGGCTGTCGGCGAATGCCTTCAGAGCGGTCCAGTCCTCAAACTGCACGAGAGTCTCCAGCAACCGGTTGCGACCGAACCCCGCGCTGCCGCCATCGCCATCGGCCTTGTTCCATTTGGGATGCCTCGGCAGCGACAACATGTTGGTCGCCATCTCCCGAGCCGCTTTCTCATTACCGATGTGGATCAGGTTGCGGATCAGCCATTCGTTGTTGTGGGCGAAGTTGTGGATCTGGTCGGGCAGAATCCGGTACCGCATCATCTGGGCGTAGTCGACGCGGGCGCTGGCTTCCTGCTGATAGACCGCGTCGTGGTAGCGATTGACGCGTGAGTAGATATGTCCGGGCATGTGCCACATATGGGCGATTGCCGGGGCCGCCTGACCACACTTCGAGGCCGAGTCGAGAGCCCGCTCGGCCTTTTCATAGTCCCACAGGTGGATGATGTAGTGGTGACAGGGGTGCAGCGGGTTCTTCTCCAGGACATCCCGCAGCAGCGCATCGACGGCGAAGTAGCTGACGATGGGGACTCCCTTGCTGCGGCTCATCCACAGGTGCCAGCCGAGGAGGGCTTTCGCCTCCAGATCATCCGGATGCTCGTGCAGGATCTTCTCCAGATCCGCAGCCAGCTTCTCGCGGCGTTTCTTGTCGGACTCTTTCTCTTTGTCGGCCTTCTCCTTGTCAGTCAGCGGTTTGGCATCTTTGGGCTCTTCCTTCTTGGGCTCCTCCTTCAGAAAGGCGTCGAAGGCGTCGATGTACATCCGCTCGTGGGCTGAGACCTTGTCCTTGCGTTTGACAGCTTCTGCGATAAATCCGCGGGCCCGCTTCTGGTTCTCGAAGTTCGAGAGTGCCATCCCCAGATAAGCTGTTGCGCAATCGGGATCGAGCTTGGCCGCCTGCCGGAATGATCGCTCCGATTCAAAGAACCAGAACCCGTGCAGTTGTCCGAGTCCCTGATTGATAAAGGCCTGCACCTCCGGAACCTGGCTTTGCACGGGCAACTGGACGTTACCCGTGTTCCCCATCAGGATGGCGGCCTGACGCGGGCCTTCGTCGAAGACTTCGCCGTGGATCGAGTGACCCGGGGCCGGGCCGGTCGTCATCGGTTCGACCGGCTTTTGATCCTCAGCCAGCGCGGGGCCGCTGATCACAGGGATGAGAATCAACAAAACTAGCGTCATAGCCACGTTCGCCAGAACGTGGGTTCGCATGGATACCCACGTTCTGGCGAACGTGGCTACGGCTTGCTTCTGTGACATGCGACTTGATGCGTACATCGCGAACTCCGCTTCAGAAAACGACACAGCCGTCAGGAGGCCCTTGTCGCTCCCTGACGGCCGTGATCGAATCGAACTGTCAGTAGTCTACCACCGGCGGAGACCACTGAAGCGTTTGGATTACTTCTCTTTGCGAAGATTCAGCACGCCTTCTTCCTCGTCGGCCGGAGCCTTGGCGGGCTTCTTATCTGCTGGCCCCAATAGCTTTTCCAGCATCTTGGGCAGCTCATCGCCGCGGCACTCCAGCGAGACGACTTTGCCTTCCTGATCGACCAGGAAGCAGGCCGGAATGCCGTTGATTCCATAGCGCAGGGCATTCTCGTTCCCCCAGCCGGAGCCGTCGTTCTGGTGCAGCTGCATCCAGGGAAGCTTCTCTTCCTTCATGAACTCATCGAGGGCGTCGCGGTCTTCGTCCAGGCTGATTCCGACGATCTCGAAGCCCTTGGCGTGGTAGAGATCATACTGCTCCAGCATGTTGGGAAATTCGGCGCGGCATGGGCCGCACCAGGTGGCCCAGAAGTCGACGAGGACAACTTTCCCCTTCAGGCTCTCGATCTTGAACTCTTTGCCGTCCAGGGTCTGGCCGGCGATCTCAATCGGGTTCCCCATCAGTCCGAGGCGATTGGCCGTGCCCCGCAGCCCCTGTGCAATCTTGCTGGCCTTCGGGTGCCCGTTGGCTTCGACATACTTGGCAAACAGATTCATGGCCGCTGCGGCCTCTTCGTTCAACTTCGCTTCGGCCAGGGCGTTGCCTGCCAGCTCAGCCAATTGCAGTTCATCCTGGTCGAGTTCGCCTTCCTGGATCTCTTTGGCGAGTTGCTGAACCAGTGCGGCGCGGTCGGCCTGCTCCAGTTCGGCGATCTTCTCGACCTTTTCGACCTTCAGGTACATCGCGGCCATCTTCGCGACGGCCGGGCGTTCATCGACCGCAGCCTTGGCCAGGAACTCGGACCGCCGCTTCGAAGCCGCCTCGTCGCCGAACTGAGGCAACAGGCCCATGATCTGAATCTTCATGCCGACCGCTTGAGTCAGCAGTTCTTCTTCCAGTTCCCGCGTCAGCAACTCGTCGGCCACCTTCTCCAGGTTGTTGAGGTGCTCCAGGATCCCTGCCTCGGTTCGAGTCTTCGGCGGGGTCCGCTGCAGGCGGCTCATGAACAGCTGCAGCACCTTCGGATCGTTCCCTTCCGGGACTGCGAACGGGTCCACGGGCTTCTTTTCGGCAGCAGGCTTTTCTTCCGTCGACTCAGCCTCGGCCTCTTTCGTCGCGGGCTTGGGGGTCGCTTTCGGAGCGGGCTCATCCGCCATGGACCAGTTTGTCCCTGTGATGACAACCGCTGCGGACAACACTGCCCATCCCAGTTTTCGCCAAACCATGTGCGATCTCCTTGCGCTGCGGGGCAGTGGCTCCTCGGCTGCCCGCAGCTGTCCCGAATCGGGAACGAGTTTCAGAGGGTGAGTCATCAATCCGGAAACCAGTCCGCTCACCCTGCCCTCAATCCTTGGAACGGGAGTGCCGCACGGAAACCAACTGATGCGAACGAGAAAAGTATAGGCATTCGCCCCCCCGCTGGGGAGACCAAGCCCGGTGAGCCGTCGGGCTTGCCCGACGTGTCTCGTGGATCGCAGCACGGCAAGCCAGCGCTTACCGTTTCTTCCAACTCGGGTGCTTCGGCCCGTCTCCCAGGTACGGGGGCTTGTCAAAGAACTCGTCCCCCGCGCCCAGGGATCGGGGATCGCCGCTGGCCTTCAGTTCCTCGGACAACTGATTCGCCAACTGGCTTTTTTTCTCCGAGTAGCGCGGGTCATCGGCCACGTTCGACACCTGTTCCGGATCGAGTTCCAGGTCGTAGAGTTCCTCGGCCGGGCGTTTCGCAAAGCAGAGATCGTACGCTCGCCGGTGCTCGGCATCCCGGTCCATCTGCTCGACGAGATAGCTCTTCGTGGCTCCGTTGTCCGTGTCCGCATACCAGGCTCCGGGCACTGCCGATTTCTCGTAATCACCGGACCCGTTCGGCCAGCGGTCGGGGCGGTAGTTGCGGATGTACAGAAACCGCTCCGTGCGAAGTCCGCGGCACGGGTATCCCCCCATGTCGGGCGCGGGCTGCGAGGGGACATGCCGCTCTTTACCAATTAAGGTGAAGCTGCGAGCCTCGTCCACGCGGCCCGACTGCTGGCTGCGGAGAACCTTCATCAGCGACCGCCCCGTCATGTCCGAAGGCACAGCCACTCCCGCAGCTTCCAGAATCGTCGGGGCGATATCCTGCAAGCTGATCAGGTCGCCGGTCACGCGACCCGGCTGGACAACTCCCGGCCAGCGGATCGCGAGCGGGACGTTCGTCCCCAGGTCGTACAGGTTGCTCTTCCCGCGCGGGAACGCCATGCCGTGATCGCTGGTGATGATCACGATTGTCGTGTCGAGTTCACCCGCTTTTTCCAAGGCGGCGAGGGCTGCGCCGACCTTGGCGTCGAAGCGCCGGACCTCAAGCAGGTAGTCGGCGATGTCACTGCGAACCGTCTCGCAGTCCGGGAAGCAGGCCGGAACCTGGACTTTGCCGGGGTCAAACCCGCCCGACTTACCGGTTCCCTCGTCGAACGGACGGTGCGGGTCTTCCGAACCGAGCCAGAAGCAGAACGGCTGGCCCGCCGGTCGCTGGCTCAAGAACTGGTCAAAACTCGCAAAACGCGGCCCCGCGATCTCTCTCCCCCGAGTCTCCATCCGCCCAGGTCCCCACCCCTTGGCGGTCACTCCGCAGAAGTACCCGTTCTGGCCCAGGATCTCCGGGTAGGAGCGGAACTTGTCGGGAAAGACACAATGCAGGTTGGCCCCCGCCTCCAGCCGCCAGTGCCACTGCCCGGTCAGAATCGCTCCCCGCGACGGAGTACAGCTGGGCGAGGTGCAGAACGCCCGTTCGCACAGCAGCCCTTCGCGGGCGACGCGATCGAACGCCGGGGTCTGGGCCTGCGGAGTCCCGTAAGCCCCCGCGTGACGGCCCCAGTCATCCGCAATGGCGAAGAGCACGTTCGGACGCTGCGTCTGTGCCGCGTGCAGGGCCGAGCCGAGGGCCAGACAGACACTCAGAATTCCAAGCAGAACAGTTCTCATCAAGGTCACCGTGGAGGGGGCGATCGGCCGCCACTCCGGGGCGGCAGCGTCCAGCAGAATACCGACACGAGGACATCGGCGCCCAATCCCGCATCCCAAAACCTCGTCGAGGTTTGCAGCTGCCGCCGGACCCCATGCATCGACGGGAACTGATCGGCAGGGAGAATTGTTCCGCGACACTTGTCCGGACCGCTGGTTCTGGCGTGGAGGGGGCTCTAAACTGCGGGGCCGTGCGGACCGCTCGTGGCTTCGTACACTCACTCGATCGATCGGGAATCGCGTCATGCGAGCGCTGGCAGTCCGACCTGGCATCAAGCATTCCGCCCACATTGCGGACCTCCCCGAGCCGAAGCTCGATTCGATTCCCAACGGACGGGGAGTCCTGGTGCGGACGCTCCAGGTCGGCGTCGACGCGACCGACATGGAGATCAACGAAGCCCTGTACGGGCGGGCTCCCGAAGGGTTCGACTTCTTGGTCCTGGGCCACGAAGTGTTCGGCGTTGTCGAAGCGGTCGGTTCGGCCGTCACGCACGTGAAGCCGGGGGACTATTGCACCTGCACCGTCCGCCGCCCCGGGCCGACGCTGTTCGACTTGATCGGCCGCAACGACGTGACCGGCCATGAAGAATACTACGAGCGCGGAATCAACCTGCGCCACGGGTTCATGACCGAGCGGTGGGTCGACGATTGCGAGTTCGTCGTCAAGGTCCCACAGGGGCTCCAGCACCTCGGCGTTCTGTCTGAACCGGCCAGCGTCTGTGCCAAGGCGATTGAACAGGCCTATCTGGCCCAGCAGCGCCTGCAGGTCTGGGAGCCGAAGCTGGCTTTCGTCATGGGAGCGGGGCAGATCGGACTGCTGACGACACTGATGCTGCGGCTCAAGGGGCTGCAGGTCTTCACCGTGGCCCGGACGCCGAACCCTGGCCTCAAGGAAGAGATCTGCCAAGCCTACGGTGCGACCTATGTCAGCACGAAGGAAACGCCGCTCGACGAACTTGTCAAGAAAGTCGGCAAGCCTGATCTGATCGTGGAAGCGACCGGCTCCAGCGCCGTCGCCTTCGACTGCATGCGGATTCTGAACATCAACGGGGCCCTGGTCTGGACCAGCGTGACCGGCGGACAGAAGAAGACCGACGTCCCCTCCGACGCGATCAATCTGGAGTGGGTGCTGGGGAACAAGCTCCTGGTGGGCTCAGTCAACGGAAACCGCCACCACTTCGCGAAGGGCCTGGCCGATCTGGCCCTTGGTGAAGTCATGTTCCCGGGAGTCACCGAGCGAATTCTGACGACCCCAGTCGACGGGTTCGGCGATCCCCAAAAGATCATGAGTCTGCTGGAAGACCCGAATCAGCTGAAGGTCTACGTGAAGGTCGCTCACTGACCAGTTGCCAGGTGCAGTTCGATCCCCAAGATTGGGCAGTGGGGAATGGGCAGTGGGCAGTGAAAACCCCAGGATTCACGAAGCCGTGGCTTCCGGCTCTGCCGTATCATCGCCCTGAACATAGGTCTTCCCGTTGTAGCGGGGCGCCCAGAGCAGATAGAGCACGGCGGTCACCAGCATCGCGACCGTGAACGTCCAGTAGTAGGCCGAGCCTTGGAACAGCTTCTGTCCGCCGGGTGGCAGGCGACTGATTCCGCTGTTAATCCCCGCAGTGATGAAATTCCCCAGCGAAATCGACAGCAATAGCAGCCCCATGATCAGCGACTTCATCTTGGGGGGAGCCTGGGTGTAGCTGAACTCCAGTGCCGTTCCGTAGCAGATGACTTCCGCGGCCGTCAGGACCACGTACCCGGCAATCTGCCACCAGGCATGGACCTTGTGCCCAGTCTCCAGCCACTGCTCAAAGATGGCCGTCATGGCAAACGATCCCGCGATCAGGAACAGCCCCGTTCCGATCTTCCGCAACGGGGTGGCTGACTTTCCGAGGAGCGGATAGACAAAGATCGTGAACAGCGGAATCATCGCCATCACGAAGATCGCGTTGACCGATTGCAACTGGCTGGCGTCTGCCGTGAACTTCCCAAAGAGAGGCACGGAGAACTCGCGATCCATGCGTTCTGCCTGCTCAATCCAGCGGGACGAGGTCTGGTCATAGAGTGCGAAGAAGATCGAAATGAACAGGAACAGGGGGACAAGACCGCTGAGGGCTCGAATGCCGTCCTCAGAGAACGACTCATCGATCGAGGCTCTCCCCCCCGGCGGAATATGGGCGTAGTTCCGACGACCGATCCAGAACAGCAACGTGGCGACACCCATCAGGACGCCGGGGATTCCAAAGGCCCATGCCGGACCGAACCGCAGATTGCCCGCAGCATCCTTCGCAGTGAGCAACCACGGGCACAGGATCTGCGAGAAGAACGCCCCAAAGTTGATCGAGAAGTAGAACCAGCCGAACACCTTCTCCAGCAGGTGCTTATTCTTCGCTCCGAACTGGTCGCCGACGTGAGCCGACACACACGGCTTGATCCCCCCGGAACCCAGAGCGATCAGGAACAGCCCCGAACCGAGCAAGACCTTGGGATCAATCCCGGTATGCGCATCGAGAAAGGCCAGCACCAGATGCCCGGCGCAGTAGACCATCGACAGTGACATGATCGTCAGATACTTCCCGAAGAAGACATCCGCGATGATCGCCCCCAGCACCGGGAAGAAGTAATTGGCCCCCTTGAAGGCGTGGACCCAGGCTGTGGCATCTTCCTTCGACATCAAGGCCGGCTGCCCGGCGGAGTCGGTGATGTATTTGGTCATGAACGCGAACAGAATCGCGCTCATCCCGTAGTAGCTGAACCGTTCGGCCGCCTCGTTCCCGACGATGTAAGGGATCCCCGACGGCATCTTGTCCGTATCTTCGGGAGTCGTGCGGAAGGTTTCAGCCATGCGAATCGATCCTGATTGTTGACTCTGGCTCTGCCACAGAACGCTCTTTCGCAGAGCGAAAGGCGACACTGGTTTACTTCACGCGGGAGCGGGCGTTGTCGTAGGCCTTCACGTACTCCTGGGCACTGTGGGTCCAGGACCAGTCGCGGGACATGCCGTGCTTGATCAGCCGATTCCACAGCGGCTTGTCGTGCTGGAACACTCCCACAGCTCGCCAGACACACGACAGAAAGGCATCTGCGGTGTACTGCGTGAACTTGAAACCGTTTCCGGTCCCGTTGGCAATCGACTCCGGAGTGCAGTCGACCACGGAGTCGGCCAGCCCGCCCACGTTGCTGACAATCGGCGGGGTGCCGTACGCGAGGCTGTACATCTGGTTGAGGCCGCACGGCTCGAACTGGCTCGGCATCAGAAACGCGTCGATGCCGGCCTCGATCCGGTGGGCCAAGGTCTCGTTGAAGCCGATCGCAGCTGCGACCTTGGTCGGGAACTGGCTCTTCAGCTCCTGCAGCCAGTTCTCGTACTTCAGCTCCCCGTTACCGAGGACGACGAACTGAATATCCGCCCGGAACAGTTCCGAGGCCCGGGCCGCGATCAGCCCCAGCCCCTTCTGGTCGGTCAGCCGCGAGACGACGCCCAGCAGCATCGCGTCCGGCTTCTGCGGCAGTCCCATTTCCCGCTGCAGAGCCGCTTTGCAGGCCGCCTTGCCCTCTTTGAAGGTCTCCAGCGAGTACTTGACCGGCAGATGGACGTCCGTGGCGGGGTTCCAGTCCGAAATGTCGACACCGTTCAGAATCCCGACCAGCGCATCGCCGCGAGCCTGCAGAGCCGGGTCGAGCCCATAGCCGAACTCCGGACGGCAGATCTCCCGGGCATAGGTCGGGCTGACTGTCGTGACGATCTCCGACATCACGATCCCAGCCTTCAGCAGGTTCAACTCGCCGTAGAACTCCAGCTGTCGCCAGTTAAACAGTTCCCAGCGCAGCCCGGAGAGCTTGTACTCCCACCAGGGATACTTCCCCTGGAACGCCATGTTGTGGATCGTAAAGACGCTGGCTGTCCGCTGAAACCACGGCTGGAGCCGGTATTCCGAGGCGAGCATGGCCGGGATGATTCCGGTCTGCCAGTCGTTGGCGTGAATCACATCCGGCTGCAGATCGAGCTGGCGGACTGCCTCGAGGACAGCGCGTGAAAAGTACAGGAACCGCTCGGCGTTGTCGGTGTAGTCGTGGCCCTTTTCGAGATACAGCCCGGCGCGGTCAAAGTACATGGGCTGGTCGATCAGCAGTACACGAACTTCGCTGCCCGGGATTTTTGTCGAGCGGATTTCGCCTTCGACTCGCTTGTCGCCGATCGGAATCGTGAGCTTCCCGACCACCTCGCCCGCCAGTTCCGGCTTGGTGATCTTGCGATAGTACGGCAGGACGAGTGTGACTTCGTGCCCAAGTTTGGCGAGAGCCTTGGAAAGCCCGGTCGCAACGTCTGCCAGCCCCCCGGTTTTTGCGAAGGGAGTCGCCTCCGAGGCGGCCATCAGAATGCGCATGGGCAGGTTCCTTGGGGGTCAGTTCGTGCGTGGTGGGAGGCGTAAGTGCTGGACGGCAGAATTCTTACGAATTTTGCTACCCATAAACCTCGTGTCAGCCGTGGCGGCAGCCGGTTCCGCAGGTGTGCTGTCCGGGCGGAGGCGAACACTGGCCCATCACCGGCAGCGAGCGGCCTCCGCCACCCGCAACGTGACCGGCGGGAGCACTCAGCAGCTTTTCGACACTGGCCGACTGACACTGGGGACAGGCGGGCGTCTCGCCGCGACGGACCAGTTCTTCGAACTGCCGACCGCACTTCTGGCACTGGAAATCGAACATCGGCATGGGGCACCCTCCGGCAGCGACGACAGGGAATCAGGCTGGACAACAGTGTACGGCCCTTGTCCAAAGCCGTCGAGCAACGCGTTCAACGAGTGGCTGGTCAGTGTTTGCGTTTGGAACGTTGTTGACGGGAACTGTTTTTCTCCCTCGCCCCCGTAATCGACGCGAATCG
The DNA here is from genome assembly GCA_044337025.1 of Planctomycetaceae bacterium. Taxonomy (GTDB): domain Bacteria; phylum Planctomycetota; class Planctomycetia; order Planctomycetales; family Planctomycetaceae; genus TH-plancto1. The sequence continues at coordinate 52,017 of JBIIOI010000008.1, read as the reverse complement.
CAAGGAAAACACCAGTGCGGGGGAGAGGGGGAAGGCCTTAAGTTCACCGTCGTATGGGACGCAAACGCGGTTGGTCCGGCGGCGATGGGACCTTCTCTACGTCTCGTTTTCATGCGTCCGGTCTCGTCGAATTCCTCGAATTCGGTACGATGCAACTCACACCACCCCTCACTCGTGGAATCTTCCCATGCGACGAACCGCCTTCCTTGGACTTCTGCTGTTAACTGGCTCCCTGGCCCAGGCCGACGAATGGCCGCAGTGGATGGGCCCGAAGCGGGACAACGTCTGGCGGGAGTCCGGCCTGGTCGAGACCCTTCCCAAGGAAGCGAAGATCGCCTGGCGGGCTCCCGTCGGGGGCGGCTACAGCGGCCCAGCTGTGGCGGGTGGCAAGGTCTACGTGACTGACTACGTGACCAAGGACAACGTCAAGGTCGACAATTTTGACCGCAAGTCGTCCACCGGCACCGAGCGGGTGATCTGCCTGGACGAAAAGACCGGCAAGGAACTCTGGAAGGGGGAACACGAAGAGACCTATGCGATCTCTTACCCCGCCGGTCCACGCAGTACCCCGCTGGTCCACGGGGGCAAGGTCTATGTGCAGGGAGCCGAAGGCGATCTGGCCTGCCTGGACGCTCAGACAGGTAAGCCGGTCTGGGGCAAGTCCCTCAAAGCGACGTACAGGACCAAGGCCGCACTGTGGGGCTATGCCAGCCAGCCGCTGATCGATGGCGACAACCTGATCCTCCTCGCGGGCGGCAACGGCTCGCACTGCGTGGCTCTCAATAAGAACACTGGCGAGGAAGTCTGGCGGACCGGCACAGCCACGGAGCAGGGCTACTCGCCGCCCGTCATCATCGAAATGGCCGGAGCCCGCCAGCTGATCCTGTGCAGCCCGGACGCAATCTATTCAGTCGATCCAAAGACCGGCCAGCAGTACTGGACCCAGGAGTACAAGGGCGACAACGGATCGATCATCATGACCCCGATCGTCCATGGGAACCACCTGTTCATCGCCGGTTACAACAACCGCAACATGATGCTGGAACTGGCGACCGACAAGCCCGGTGCGAAGACGCTGTGGCGTGACGAATCGAAGCTGGCGATGTCGCCGGTCAACGTCCAGCCATTCCTGATGGATGGCAAGGTCTATGGACTCGATCAAAGCGGCGAGCTGCGCTGCATCGATATTCCGAGTGGCAAGATCAACTGGGCCACGCCGCAGCCACTGGGCGAACGCAAGCTGGGCAGCGGAACGGTCTTCCTGGTCCGGGGCGGCGACTCGGACAAGTTCTGGATGTTCGCCGAGACCGGTGACCTGATCATTGGCCAGCTGTCACCGGACGGGTTCAAAGAACTCTCCCGCACCCACGTGATCGACCCGACCAACAACGCCTTCGGCCGCGACGTGGTCTGGTGTGCCCCCGCCTTTGCGAACAAGCGGATGTATGTTCGCAATGACAAGGAACTGGTGTGCGTGGACCTGGCGAAGTAAGCCACGCTCGGTAGGACGGGCTTTCCAGCCCGTCCTACCGAAGCGGTGACATTCTGACGAAAGTCCAGCGGACTGAGTCAGCTCGGCTTTCGCGTCGAGACGGCCTGGACAGGCTGTCTTACGAGTTGGTAGTGGTGCGATTTCTGGCCAGTCCAATTCCTCAGTCATTACCACAGCCACGCCCTTCGCAAAGCCTCCAGGGCGTGCCAACTGAGCGCTCAACCGCGTGGGCGTTTTCTCGTCAATTTGCTCCTGAATGCTGGTGCGAGGTGACCAACTCGCAACTTACTCCTGGTTTCGACTCGAGCCAGGCACGACCTCAACGCCCACTTGACACACCGTTACTTGCACATACAATTACTTCATCCGACGGGGAACAGGAGCCGAATCAATGCGACCGACGATTGATACGATCGCCAGCGAGTGCGTTGCCGTCCGGCTGCGTATGCTGAATCGCATCGTTACCAACATTTACGATGACGCTTTTCGGTCGCGCGATCTGAAGGCGAGCCAAATGAACATCCTGGTCGCCGCCGCCAAGATGGGAACGGCTCGGCCCGCTTCCGTTTGCGAGCACCTCCATCTCGATGCTTCGACTCTCAGCCGAAACGTCGATCGAATGAAAGCTCGTGGCTGGCTGGAGGTGGTTCCGGACGAGGATGGTCGCTCGCAGCCTTTTCGTTTGACACGAGAGGGACGCAAGCTCCTGGAAGATGTGATCCCCGCCTGGAGCCAGGCCCAGCAGCGAGTCAAGACGCTGCTTGGCGAAGGGTTTGCGGAGCAGTTGAACCACGCCGTAAAGCGAGTCCGCAAGGCCGATGCAGCAAGCTGACTTTTTTGCCATATAGTTGCACATACAACCACACTCCCACCTGACAAGGAACAGCGATGAAACTGGAAGACCACCCGACCGTGCAAAAGATCCAACAGAAAGCGGCTTCTGCCGCATCAGCGGAGAAGGTACCGCTGCATGCCGGATGGCTGAAACAACTGGTGATCGATGCCGGTGCGGACGACGTGGGATTTGTTGAGATTGGCCGACCCGCTCTGGACGACCAACGTGAAGACATTCTCAAGGCATTCCCTCACACAAAGACGTTGATCAGCTTCGTCGTCCGCATGAACCGCGAAGCGATTCGGACACCATCCCGCTCTGTCTCGAATCTTGAGTTCCACCACAGTGGGGAGGAGGTCAACCACATTGCCCGTGATGTGGTGCAGACGCTGGAAGATCGTGGAATTCGAGCCATGAACCCATCCATGGGCTTTCCCATGGAAGTCGACAGGTTTCCCGGCAAAATCTGGATCGTGTCGCACAAGCCCGTTGCCGTGGCGGCTGGTCTTGGAATGATGGGCATTCATCGCAATGTGATTCACGAGAAGTTCGGCAATTTCATCCTGCTGGGGAAGATCTTGTTGGATGCCGAGGTTTCCGAAGCCAACCAGCCGATCAATTACAATCCTTGCCTGGACTGCAAACTGTGTGTGGCCGCCTGTCCGGTGGGGGCGATTTCGTCGAATGGCGATTTCAACTTCTCGGCCTGCTACACCCATAACTACCGTGAGTTCATGGGAGGCTTTACCGATTGGGTCGAGCAGGTGGCCGAGAGCAAGAACGCCCACGACTACCGCAGTCGCGTCACTGATGCGGAGTCGGCCTCGATGTGGCAGAGTCTGTCGTTCGGCGCGAACTACAAAGCCGCGTACTGCCTGGCAGTTTGCCCAGCCGGAGAAGATGTCATCGCTCCGTTCCTCGCTGATCGGAAGGGACATCTCAAGGAATTCGTGAAGCCTCTCCAGGAAAAAGAAGAGACGATCTACGTCAACAAGAACACGGATGCCGAGGACTACGTTGCGAAGCGGTTTCCCCGCAAAAAGATCAAGCACGTCGGAAACTCACTGCGGCCAAACAGCATCGAGGTTTTCCTGAGAGGAATGTCCAACGTCTTTCAGCCTGGAAAGTCAGCGGGACTGAATGCCACTTACCACTTCACGTTCACCGGTCATGAGACACGCCAGGCAACGGTCGTGATCAAGGACCAAAAACTCAGCGTCACTGATGGCCATGCTGGTCAACCCGATTTGCATGTGACCGCAGACTCACAAACGTGGATCGGCTTCCTCAGGAAAGAAAAGAATGTGGTGTGGGCTTTGGTGCGGCGGAGAATTCGACTCGCTGGACCACTGAAGCTGCTGGTCGCGTTTGGAAAGTGTTTCCCTGAGTAGGGGTTCACAACGCAACTGGGAGTTACTCATGATCTGATTGCCGGCTCGGGTGGCACGCCCTGAAGGCTCTGCGAAAGGGCGTGGCTCTTGGAAGGTGAATTGTTCGCGGGGTGGCCCGGCCTGATTGGCTAGGTGCCAAAGGCACAAGACGCCTCTTCATGAGCGTGCGAATCGGGAATCAAGTTGCATGTGAAACAGTCAACCCGGCGAGCGGCAGGGCGTGAGCCCTCCGAGTTTTCCCGTCGTATATCGTCCCATGGCGTTCAAAGTCTCGGAGGGCTGAAGCCCTGCCGCTCGCCTGCAGAACAGACTCGGAGGGGTGACCCCCTCCGCTTGAAAGATGGGTGTTGGGGGTGTCGCTGGCCAGGAGAGTTCGGTGACTGTTGAGAGGGGAGGCACTGGCTACGAAGGAGTAGGACAACGACGAAATTCCATTTTCGATGTCTCCAGAATCGAGGGGCGTGTAAGAAATCTTGTGTCAATCGACACGTTTCCAGGCACAGACCGTCCAGTGCCGGTCTGAGGTCGCCTGAACACACTCCCCAGAGAGTCCCAGTTGGTCGAGGATCGCGGCGACTTCCTCCACAGTCAGCGCCGCATGGAGTGACTGCCGGAACAGCTGGCGTTGCCGGGGAGTGGCGTCTCCCGCATAGATCTGCACGAGCGACTCCAGCTGCGGTTCGCTCTTGGGACGCATCAGATCCCGCACGAACAGCAGGCCTCCCGGAGCCAGCGCGCGGACCATCTCTCGGAACGAGAGCAGGGGATGCGGGATGTGGTGAATGATGCTGTTCGACACGACGCCCGCGAACTCTCCATCGGCAGTGGGGATTCGCTTGGCATCGACCAGTCGCAGCTCAATCCGGTCGGCGAACCCGGCCCGCTCCACATTCTGGCGGGCCAGCTTGAGCATCTCCTCCGCCAGATCGATGGCCACGATCTGCAAGTCCGCATACCGTCGGCAATACTCGATCGGGATCAGCGCCGTGCCGGTCCCGACATCGAGCAGTCGCTGCTGCTTCAGAGGATCGTGCCCCGCAGTGAGGCAAGCAATGTGCCAGTCTTCGACGAACCGGTCGTTGACGTGGCTGTGGTCCATAGAGTCGTAGTCCGCCGCCTCTTCGGCGGTATCCATGACTTCCGGTTCCAGGACACGCTTGAGCATGGCGGGCGATCTACTTGGGGACGAGGGTCTTGACGAACTCGATCGCCCGCTGGACCCAGGCCTTCACGTCGCGGTCCGTCTCGACGCCAGAGGGAGCGACAATGATCCAGCCCTTCATGCGGCGCCCCGTGAGATCCATCGGTCCGACCTCCGGGTCATGCTGGACCTCTTCGGCCTGCACCAGCCCCAGCCGCACGATCAGGCTGTTGCCCCAGACGGCCACGACCAGGTTTCCGTGGAGCAGAAACGCATCACCGCCGAACATCCTCTTCTCCGTGATCCCCTTGCGGGACTTTACCGCAGTTCGGACCCGCGCGGTCAGTTCCGGATTGGAAGGCATGCGGCACCTGGAATCTCAGTCGAGGTGTTTCTCACCGTTGCGGAACAGATAGCTCACGGATTCGTTGCGGTGAATCCGGCGAATCGCCTCGCCCAGCATCGGGGCGATCGAGACCTGCTTAAAATTCGGGGGGGCGGGGTGGAGACGCAGCGGCAGCGAATCGGTCACGACGATCTCGGTGATCGGTACACCCGCCAGATTCGCAGCGGCGTTGCCACAGAAGACGCCGTGCGTGGCTCCGATGTAGATCTTCTTCGCTCCGAACTGCTGAGCGATCCGGGCTGCTCCGCAGATCGAGCCCGCTGTCGAGATCATGTCATCGAACAGGAAGGCCACCTTGCCTTCGATATCGCCGCCGATCAGGTTGGCTTGCCGCGTCTCGGTCGCGCTGCTGCGCCGCTTATCGATGATCGCCAACGAACCGCCGAGGTTCTCGACATGCTGCATGGCCCGCTTGATGCTGCCCTCGTCCGGGCTGATGATCACCGTTTCAGAGGCTGGGATATTGAGAGTGCGGAAGTAGTCATCCAGCACGCGGGCTCCGTACAGGTGATCGACCGGCAGATCGAAAAACCCTTGAATCTGAGCGGCGTGCAGATCGACCGTCAGCACCCGGTCGGCCCCGGCTGTCGTGATCAGATTGGCCACCAGCTTGGCGGTGATCGGCACCCGTCCGCTGTCCTTTCTGTCCTGCCGGGCGTAGCCAAAGTACGGCAGCACGACCGTAATCCGCTCGGCACTGGCCCGCTTGCAGGTGTCAATCAGAATCAACAGCTCCATCAGATTCTGATTGACGGCTGGAGCAGTCGGCTGGATCAGAAACACATCGCGGCCACGGACGTTGTGATTCAGCTTGACGCAGGTCTCACCATCCGGGAAGTCGGTGATTTCCACTTCCGCGAGGGGCACTCCGAGGTACTCGGCAATGTCCTCACTCAGCTTCGGGTGAGCGCGTCCGCTGATGAGGGTGAGGTGATCGTACATAGGGTGCGCAGCAGGTGGAGTCCGTGTCTCGCCAGCGTACCGGTTGAGCCGCCGAAATCAAAGGGAGAAGCGATTCGAACTCAGAAGCTCATCGTCCTGCAGTTCTTGCCGGATCAAGAGTTTCGATACACTCAACGGGGGCAAAGTCGCAGCGACTTTCCACTCGACAACCCAGGTCATCTCCCCATGAAGACCCTCCAGACTGACGTCCTCATCTGCGGCGGTGGCTGCGCGGGTATCGCAGCTGCTCTCTCCTCGGCTCGCCATGGGGCAAAGACTCTGCTCATCGAACGCGCTGGGTTCTCGGGCGGCATCATCACGACCGTCGGGCTGCCGTATTTTGACGGCCTCATCGACAAGCCGAGCGGGCGTTTCGTCGTGAAAGGGATCGCGCTGGAGTTGCTGCAGAAACTCGGCGTGGCCCGGGACGGCGCCAAGCACATCGACGACCTGCGCCAGGATCTCATCACCAAGTATTGGGGCAGCGTCTGGATTCCGAATGTGGAGGAGTTCAAGCTGCTGACTGACAACCTCATCTTGCAGCACCGCGAAAATCTGACCGTGCTCTATCATACTCTGGCTGCGGATGTGGAGGTTAAGGACGGTCGCATCGCAGCTGTGATTGTCGCGAACAAGGACGGGCTCACCCGCATCGAGGCTCGACAGGTCATCGACTGCACCGGAGATGGTGACATCGCGCACTGGGCCGGTTGCCCGACGATCTCATCGAAGCCGCTGATGCCGCTGACGATGCATTTCCGCATCGGCAATGTGGTGCCGGTCAAGGAGACCAAGGATGCCGCCAAGAAAGTGCTGATCGAGGCCCACAAAGAGGGCCGTCTGCCCAACTTTTACGGCCCCGGGTTGATCTTCGCCTTCGCAAAGGACGAGTGCTACGTTCACGCCACACGTGTCCCCGCGAACGCAACCGATGCGACCGATTTCACCCGCGCCGAGATTCAGGGCCGCAAAGACGCCTGGACCATTTTCAACGAGTGGAAGACGAAGGTGCCGGGCTTCGAGAACAGCTACTACATCATGAGCGGTCCTTACATCGGTGTGCGCGACACCCGGCGCATCGTCGGACTGCATGTGCTCACGCTCGAAGACCTGCAACAGACCACGCGGCACGCGGATGCCATCGCCACCGGCTGCTGGTTCCTCGACATTCATCCGCCGGAAACAACACTCGACAAGCCCTTCACGGGCTCCGGTTTCCAGCCGAAACCTTACGACATCAGCTATCGGACGCTGATTCCGCAGCAGGTGAGTAACCTGCTCGTCGCCGGTCGCTGCCACAGCGCCAGTACCGAGGCCAGTGCCTCTAGCCGCGTGACAGCCACCGCGATGGCGCTCGGGGAAGGTGCTGGCTGCGCAGCGGCACTGGCGATGCAGACCAACACCGAAGTCGGCACCCTGGATGGGGTGAAGGTGCGAGACGCCCTCGCTCGACAGAATGCCGGACCTTTCAGCGAAGTCTGATCTCGCTCTTGGAGAACCATGATGAACGCGGAATCTCCCGTGACCCGCCGTGAAGCGTTGAAAGCGGTCGTCGCCACTTCGCTGGTTGTCACCATCGCGCCCATCGCCGCCGCCGGCTCAGGGGTCGAGCCCCCACCCGCTGAAGCGTACGTCATCGAGAACGACTATCCGTACTTTGGCTTTGAGCCCGTCGTGCAGCCTGCACGCGACCGTCCAGGGCAGCGTGGGCGCTGAGTTCTTGAAGCTCGGCACCCGTACAGTACTCGCCGGGGGCTCAGGCTGAATTCCTGCCCGGAAATCGAGAAACTCCCCTCTGATTCGGCTCCCCGATTGACGGATTTCGTTTTCTCCCGATATACCTGCCAACCGCGCGGGAACAACGTGTGTCCCGCTGGAACCGATAGTCGTACAAATTCGAAGCACGAAATCCGAAATTCGAAACGAAGCGGTTTCCGCCGAATGTTCGAGTTTCGTGCTTTGGATTTCGAATTTCCCTGGGTGTGTGATGTCTCAGCGAATCTTCAACTTCTCCGCCGGTCCGGCGGTTCTCCCGGTTCCGGTTCTGGAAGAGGCCCGTGACAACCTGCTGTCGCTGGGCAATACCGGCATCGGGATTCTGGAGCATTCGCACCGCGGAAAGGCGTTCATCAAGATCCTGGAAGAGGTCGATGCCCGGTTCCGCGATCTGGCTGGCATCCCCTCGAACTACAAGATTCTCTTTTTGGGCGGCGGGGCCTCGACCCAGTTCTACCAGGTTCCGATGAACCTGCTGACCAAGACCGACACCGCCGATTATCTGATCACCGGCTCCTGGGCCGAGAAGGCCAGCAAGGACGCCAAGCGGTTCGGCAAGGTCCACATCGCCTGCTCCAGTGCGGATCGCAACTTCTCGTACATCCCGGACACGGTGACCTACAGCGACGCACCGACCTACGTCCACTACACCTCGAACAACACGCTGTTCGGGACTCAGTTCAAGACCGAGCCGACCGTCCCCGCCGGTGTGCCGCTGATCTGCGACACCAGCAGCGACATGTTCTGCCGCCCGATCGATATCAACAAGCACGCCTTGATCTACGCCGGAGCCCAGAAGAACCTCGGCCCAGCTGGGGTGACGATCGTCATCATCCGCGATGACCTGATCGCCAAGGGAGCGGTCGATATCCCCGCCATGCTGCAATACCGCACGCATGCGGAGAACGACTCCTGCTACAACACGCCGCCGTGCTTCTCGATCTACGTCGTCGGGCTGGTCCTCAAGTGGATTCAGGCTCAGGGCGGACTGGCTGCGATGCAGACCCGCAACGAGGCCAAGGCCGGCAAGCTCTACACGGCTCTCGACAACAGCAAACTGTTCAAACCGACCGCCGCCAAGACGAGCCGCTCACTGATGAACGTGACGTTCGTCACGGGCAACGAAGAGCTGGACAACAAGTTCGTATCGTTCGCCAAGGAGCGTGGGCTGGATGGCCTGAAGGGGCACCGCAGCGTCGGCGGCATGCGAGCCAGCATCTACAACGCTTTCCCCGCCGAAGGGGTCGATGCCCTGGTGGCAGCGATGGCCGAGTTCGAAGCCGCCAATCCGCCAGCGTAGCAGAATTTGTACGAATTCTGGCGTGCTCAAAGCCAAAGCCCAGGGGTTGCAACCCCTGGGCTTTTTGCATTCGCTGACAACGAGAACTACGCCTCGTGATGCAATCGCTTGAGATGGCTACGGATGCACCCCGCGGAGCCGATGAACCCGGCATCTCCTCCCAGCGACGCGAAGTCGATAATCGTCCGCTGGGCCGGAATGGGGAACGCTCGGGCCTTGACCTCGTCGCGTACGGTGGCGATGAACCGACGTCCCAGTTCGCTGTTGTGCTGGTCAAAGGTCATCGCCCCGCCGAACAGGACCATGGCGGGGTTCAGCACGTGCATGATGTTGACCGTGCCAATGGCCAGATAGACCGCGGTCTCCATGATCAGTCGGTCGGCCAGGGCGTCCCCCTTTTTGGCCTCATCAGCGATCAGCAGCGGTGTTAGCTCTTCCGTCTCGGTCCTCGCTCGCAGAGACGACTTGGCCCCCGCAGCAAGGGCCTCACGACAACGGCGTTTCAATCCCAGCGACCCCGCATACAGCTCGACCGAGCCATGAATCCCGTGATCTGAGCGCGGGCCGCCTTCGTGTTGAATGATCATGTGCCCGCACTCAGCTGCGTGCGAGTGGGCCCCTTCCCAGACCTGCCCGTTCAGGACGATCCCGCCGCCGACTCCGGTTCCCAGCGTCCAGAAGGCGAGGCTGCTGGTCCCTTGGGCTCGCCCCAGCCACGACTCGCCCAGAGCCGCCGCATTGGCATCGTTCTGCAGCACCACGGGAACCTGAAAGCGATCGTGAACGAGCTGCTTGATCGGAAGGTTCTGCCACCCCGGCAGGTTGAACGGGTGGAAGATGATCCCGGCCGGGATATCCATCGTCCCGGGAGCAGCGATCCCGATCCCGGCGATCTGGTCGCGGGCCTGGCTCTCGGCAATGACACGGTCGATCACCGCATACAGATGGGCCAGCCCCTCGTCCCGCCCGGCATCGAGTTTGATCGGGAACGCCGTATTGGCCAGGATCTGACCATCCTCGCGGACCACCCCCGCCTTGATGCGAGTGCCCCCGATATCGATGCCGACGTAGCATGCGAGCTTGTTCATGAGAGTTCCAGAGCGGTCCGCAGACAGAGTGTCGAGAGACGGAAGTATAACTCTTCGATCGCGACCCGTAGACTCAGAATGACTGAGGGGCGAGATCCCTCTTACTCGGCGAGAACCGATCAATCCGAGCCTCAGCAGACCCCGCTCGCGGGCGTCGTCTTCGTCCACTCGATCCCTGGCTGGCTCTCGCTCTTGCGGGCTGACAGGACTCCGCAGTGGATCAGCGTCGGGCGCGGCTGGGCTTCGTCGATGATGAATCCGGATTCCGTCAGCCACAGCCGGTACTCTGCGGCGCTGTAGGCTCGCCCCAGTGTCAGCGTAAACAGGGCTGCCGAGTAGAGCGCGATTGGCAACGGGCCGTCGAGGTCATCGTCCAGGAATACATCGTGGATCAGAATCTGCCCCCCGGGCTTCAGGGCGGCGTACGCGCGATCGAGCAGCTGGCGGCACTCGGGGATGTCCCAGTCGTGCAGGACATTCGAGAGGAGCACGACGTCGGCTCCATTGGGCAGCGGATCTCCGAACATGTCCCCTTCGCGAAGCTCCAGCCGGTCGGCGACGTTATACCGGCGGCGGTACTCGTCGGCGACGCGCAGCACCTCGGGCCGGTCGATCACGACTGCCCGCAGCTGGGAATACCGCTTGAGCAGCGCGATGCTGTAGATCCCGGAGCCGCCCCCGACATCGAGCAGCAACTCCGCATCGCCCAGGTCGACCTGCTGAGCCAGTGCCGGAGCGACGTTCCGGGCTCGACCCGCCAGCGACAGCGTGAAGTGCCGGGCCAGATCGGTCTGCTCCATCGCTGATGGGACACCCGCCTGATAGATAAACGCGGCCCCGTCCTCGTTCAGATCGAGCCCGCGCGGGGTGTTGCTGCGGAGTCGCTCGACCATCTCGACCACACCGGGGCTGCTCGCGGCCAGGCCGATGTAACCTCCGACGTCATAAGAACTGCCCGCGGGCAGGTGCTGCCGCGACAGGGGCGTCAGCTGAATCCGACCCTCTTCGTCCAGCCGCAACAGCCGCATGGCACGCAGGGCGGTGATCAGCACGTTCATCGGGCGCGGGGCCAGGTTCAGCTCGGCCCGCAAGTTCTCGAACGTTCTCGGCCCGCTTGATAGCTTCGAGAACAGATCAAAGTGGGCGACAGCTGCGGTCAGAAGTTCGGTGCCGTAAGAGCCTCGAAACAGTTCGAAGATGGCCGTGGGGTCGATCGGCGGCGGGTGCAGGTCAATCACATCCGAGCGGTTCAACTCGACCGATTCGTAGAGGCTGACCAGCGAAGTGACGAGGTCTTCCGCATCGGGCAGCGGATCGAAATCAGTGATACTGTGAGCCCGGGCGGCCGCTTGCGACGGGTAGACCTCGTGACCGGAGATCGAAGACCAGCCGGGCCGCACTCGGACGCGGTCTCCTTCCACAGCCACTCGCAACCAGCCGGTGTACTCATCCGCCAGTTCGAACAGCAGATAGACCGTCTGCCCGGACTGGGCCCCTTGAAGCAGCTGCATCCACTGCTCAAGCAGCAGTTCCACACTGGCCCGGACGCGTTCTGATTCCGGGCGGCTGCGAACTGCGGGGTCGAGCGAGAAATAGTACGAGTCGACATGCCGCGCATAGTCCCCGCAGGCCAGTCGCAAGTCCCCGTGGCGGGTTCCCTGATCGTCGAACGTCAATCGCAGCATGGACGGAGGTTTCAGCAACGGGGCACGAACAGAATCAGCGGCACACAGACGGGCTCGAATGTCCCAGTCTCAGGCCGTCGGGTCGGGAATTCCATCACCGAAACCATCGGAGGGAGGAGCGGGCGGTGGGTTGCGATTGGAGTCACGGCGCCCGCGTTCACGACGCGAGGGCCGAGGGCTCGACGGCGGTTCAGAAGGAGCGGCATCCGATGGTTCGGGGCCAGGCTGAGCCGCATCGGGCGATCGGGGTGAACGGTCAGGTCGCGGTCCGCGCGGCGGGCGATCTCCTGCGTCCTTCGATCCGGGGCCGGGGCCAGAATTGTGAGCGGGCCGTCGGGGATTGCGATCGGGCCCGCGCGGCGGGCGGTTGTTGCCTTGCGGGGCGCGAGGCCGGGTGTCGACGCCCTGCTCGGCAGATGCATTGGCGGAATCGCCCTCTCCGGGTGGGCCATCGAGTTCGGTCGGCTCCGGGGGAGCCTCTTCAACGGGCGGGCGCGGCGGATTGAGTTCACCCGGCTCGAACACGAACTCCAGGTAAGGCGAGGCCGCCTCCTTAAGAGGGCGTTCCAAGCGTCGTCCCTCGATCAGATTCATCGTGGGATTCCCGGCGCACTCGCAGCGGACGGAAGTCACGAATGCTCCCGCCCGGCGCTCCGCGCCGCACGCAGCACAGCGCCAGATCCGCCGCACATCGTTGTTCAACCGCAGCCCCGCACCACGCATCGGGTTTCCTCAACTTGGACTCGCCCCGAGCCCGAAATCGAGCTCTCGACGCATACTGGCCTTGTGAGATGCAATTGACAAGGAAGCCGAACACCGCAGCGTGGGGGCAACAATGTTCCAAGGCGAGTAAGTTTTCAGTCGTCAGTTGTCAGTTGTCAGTCAGCAGAGGACTCCCGCTCGGATTCCCAGGTTGCAGTAAGCCTCTTGAGAAGACGCGAAGGGGGGACCGAATCTACTCTTCACGCCTTCGCGTAAACCGTGGGTTAGCGCCCTGCGGCTGATGGATTCAACCGGCTGTTTTAGCGCCCGGCCATCCGGATCAGCCGCCGGAGCAGCAGTTCCGAGACCCGACCGCGAAACCGGATCTGTCCATCAATCTCGACGACCGGGATCCAGCGGCCATGCTCGCTCTTCAGCTGTTCGTCGGTCGAGATATCGACAACGCGAATCGGGGGCAGATAGTTCGAGTACTGGTCCAGCAAGGCCTGGGCCTCTTCACAGAGCGGGCAGTGATCTTTGGAATAGAGGATTACGCTGCGAAATCGCGGACCGACCGGACCGGGGAGCTTGTCGCGCTCGGCATAATCGTCCTGCCACAAGAGACGAATCCCCAAGGCGATCCAGCCCAGGACCAGCAGGACCCAGAGCGGTTTCGCCCGCTGAAACCAGCCCCAGGGAACCGCCTCTCTCCACGCCGGAACTGCCAGAACCAGGAGCGCCGCCGTGCCTGAAATCAACAGGATCGGTCCCAGACGATTCGACGACGATTCGGGCACAGTGACGGGCTCAAAGGGGCTGTGGCTCATCCATCATCATAAAGAGATCACAACGAACCGGCACGGCTGGCTGTCTGTGAGGTGATTCCATAACCTGAGCCTTTGCCGTCCCGGAAACACGTCGATCGAATCGCTGGATCGCTCATGCAACTCGTAATCGCAGCTGTCGGACAACGCCCGCCGGACTGGGCGGATGCGGCCTATGAAGAGTTTGCCAAGCGGTTCCCGCCCGATATGCGGCTGGTCCTGAAAGCCGTGAAGGCCGAGCCGCGAAGTTCGCGAACTGCCGAGCAGATGATGGCTGCGGAGGCGGAACGACTGGAGGCTGTGGTGCCCCGGGGAGCGCGGCGGGTGATTTTGGACGAGCATGGAACTCGCCGGACGACCGATCAGCTGGCCGAGCGGGTGGAGTTCTGGCGCGGGGAGGGTCGCGACATCGTGTTCTTCATTGGCGGCCCGGATGGACTGCACCCGCAACTCAAATCGACGGGCGATGAGACAATCCGGCTGTCGGACCTGACCCTGCCGCACGCCTTTGCGCGTGTCATGCTGGCCGAAGCTCTCTATCGAGCCTGGACGCGACTGACCGGGCACCCGTATCACCGGGAGTAACCTGATTTCGTCGGCAGTCTGTGCAAATCCGCACATTCCAGCGAGTGCGACCTCGTCAGGTTCGGGAAAATCGCCGAAAGGGCCGAACCCCGATTCACTCTTGTCTCGGTGAATGAGATAAAGAAGAGTGTGCAGTGCCTGTTTCAAGAGCCCCGCACATGCGAGAGGTGACTCCATGAGAACGCTCGTCTGTATTGCTGCTCTGCTGGGCTGGGTGGGAACGTCACAGGCCCAGATTGAGTTTGAAGCGGCTCCGATCAATTACGAGACCGCCGAGGTCAACACCCGGATCACCCGGTTGCAGAAGCAACTCGACGCGGGCGAGGTGAAGCTGGAGGTCGACTCGAAGCGTGGGTACCTCGATTCGGTCCTCAAGCTGCTGAATGTTCCGGCCTCGTCGCAGGTGATGGTGTTCTCGAAGACCAGTCTGCAGCTGCGGCGGATCATGCCCAGCCGGCCGCGGGCGGTCTACTTCAGCGATGACATGTATATCGGGTACTGCCAGCAGGGGGACGTGCTCGAAGTTGCGGCTCAGGACGCGAAACAAGGCACGATCTTCTACACGTTGAGCCAGCCGGAAGTCGCTGCGGACGAGAAGCCGTTGTTCGTACGCGACCGTGGGCAATGCCTGACGTGTCATGCCTCGTCGCGGACTCAGGGAGTTCCGGGGCTGCTGGTGCGGTCGGTCTACTCCGATTCGGGCGGGCATCCACTGCTCGGTTCCGGGACGTTTAACACCGATCACACGAGCCCGTTCTCGCGCCGCTGGGGAGGGTGGTATGTGACCGGCCAGCACGGCTCGATGCGACACATGGGGAACGTGATCGCCAACAAACGGTCCCCTGAGGATCTGGACCGCGAGGCGGGAGCCAACGTCACCGACCTGAACAAGATTGTGTCGGTCGATCATTACCTGACCCCGCACAGCGATCTAGTGGCGCTGATGGTCCTGGAGCATCAGGTGCAGATGCACAACTACATCACGCTCGCCAGCTTCGAGACCCGGAACGCCCTGCACCATGACCAGATCATGAACAAGGCCCTGGAGCGCGAGGCAGACTACCGCTCGGAGTTGACCGATCGCCGGATCGCCAGCGTCAGCGAGAAGCTCGTGAAGTACCTGCTGCTGAGCGGCGAGGCGAAGCTCGACTGCCCGATCTCCGGAACATCGGAGTTTACTCAGGAGTTCCCCACCCGCGGCCCGCGCGATTCGAAGGGGCGATCACTCCGGGATCTCGACCTGCAGTCCCGCCTGTTCAAGTTCCCCTGCAGCTACCTGATCTACTCCGACGGATTCACCCAGCTGCCCGCAGAGATCAAGGGGGATGTGCTGAAACGCGTGCGAGCGGTACTCACGGGTGAGAACCAGTCGCCGGAGTTCGCTCACCTGACGAGCGAGGATCGGCAGAACATTCGCGAGATCCTGAAAGAGACACTGGCTGGTTTGCCAAAGGACTGGTAGGAGCAACTGGGTGTAGATATTCATTGGGAATCTGAGGGATCTGTCGCAACATCCCGGAGGGATGGCAGAAATTAGCCGGTGGTTGAGCGAAGCGATACCACCGGTTCCTGCGATGTCATGAGACCGATCCCGGCAGGGATCGCAGAACACAATCAAAAGACGCTCGGAAACGCGGAATGATCAGGCACAGCCTGACCTACGCTAACTACGCTAACTCGCATCGTGCATTGACCGAATCATCAATCGAGATATGCAGAACTGCAAGTTCCGATAGACGGAATCTGATTCTGTCTAACTCTAGTCATGCAGCAAAGTAATTTGTGGGTTGGCCGACATGACGCTGGCTGTTGCTTTTGGTTCGATCCGTTATGCTCGCCTGCGCGTCCACTGCCCCTTTGGTGTCGTCACTGCCCTCATGCAAGATTCGAATCAGACCATGAAGAAGTCTCAACTGCTGACCGTATCCCTGCTCGCCTCGTCCTCGCTGATTCTTGCCGTTTTCGGATATGTAGCTCGCACGCCATATGCAATCGCCATAACTGACACGGGCATATATCCGTTCGAGAAAAGCGAAGCAGGATCGTATTTGCCGATCGTGTCGGTAACGGAGGGCCAGCTGATTCCGATGCGTTTTCCAGACATGGGTGCCTGCAATCCGGCGCGCCGAGTTCTGGCGGAGAGGGACGCTGGTACCAGAAAGTTCAGGTATACAAATTCCGCTGTTGGTAGCGTCGCCCCATTCCTGAGCTCACGAAGCAGTTTTGTACTTATCGAAGATATTGTGCCCTTCACCACGGTAGAGAGCTATGGTGTTACGAAATGGCTGGGCCTTATATTCTATGTGATGTCTGGTTGGCTTCTTATCAGAGGCATCATCTCCATCAGGCGGAGAAACTCAGAATGTTCTCCTGAAATGAAACCTGACGACGAAGTGCAAGCCGCATCGCCGCCGACCTCGGTCAATAATCCGTCAATGGTTTCCTGGAAGTTCAAAACGATTGCCTGCCTCGCCTTACTCTGTGTCGCCACAGTTTATCTGATAACAACGGGAGCGGGGTCGTACCTCGTTCGGCTCTGGCAGATTCACATCTGGTAGGTTTGAGATTTGCGACAGCAGCTAGTGACTGAGGCCAATCTGAGCAGGGAAAAGAGGTATCGGTGATGGCGGCGACTGGGTGGCTGGGGTCGACCAACGGGAGCCCCCAGCCCGAGCGCGGGGTGCCGGAGCGAGTCATGAGTGAGGGCCAGTCGTACGCGCGCCTCGCTGGGGGCTTCGCTGCGCTGCGACCCCAGCCACCCCTCTTTGTTTGTTTTCCCGACCAAGTTCATACAAGATGATTGTCGTCATTCGCACAATGATCAGGGGGCCCCAGAATGGCCAGGCGTCATCGCGTTAACATCAACGAACCGTTTCATGCTCATGAGCTGACGTTCTCTTGCTACCAGCGTTTCCCGTTTCTGAAAGCCGAACGTACCTGTCAGTGGCTGGTCAACTCGATCCAGGCTGCAAGGCAGCAGTTGAACTTCGCTCTGTGGGGTTATGTCTTCATGCCCGATCATGTGCATCTGATCGTCTGGCCCCGAGAGGCTGACTACGACATCAGCCAGATTCGCCAGGCGATCAAGGCCCCGGTGGCGAGGCAGGCAATTGAGTACCTGCAGGTCCATGCTCCGGAGTGGCTGCCGCGAATCACGCGGCAGCGAGGTCAGCGGACGGAACGATTCTTCTGGCAGTCCGGAGGGGGCTACGACCGGAACATCGTCAACGGAAAGACGCTGCTATCGATGCTCGACTACGTTCACGCAAACCCGGTCCGCAAGGGGCTGGTCGAAAGCCCGTACCACTGGCGCTGGTCGAGCGCCGCCTGGTACCAGGCCCAGCGTCCGATCCCGCTTGCAGTGGACGAGATACCCTTTGAATGGTTGGAGGGGACGTAGCCCACGGCGGCACGGGTGGCCCGGCCAGCCTGGGAGCGAGGTCTCAAATCGCCGGTTCGATCCCTCAAAAACACAAACGCCACCGGCAGGGATCCGGTGGCGTTGTGGCTTCCAGGTTGTCAGTTCAGAGTGGTCGTGCAGAGGAAGCAGGTGGGTCAGCAGGAGCAAGAACCCTCACCCCCAGCCCCTCTCTCCCGAGGGAGAGGCATCAGCCGCTTACCGTTCGACGGCGTCGCTCGGAGCGGGCAGTTCTTCGAACACTCGAGGGGTGTTGACCCGGGTGTTCAGCTTCTGACCCTGGCCGGCGGCCTTGGCCAGCTGGCTCGGAAGATTGCTGGCACAGACTTCGATTGCCGCCTGCACATCGACGTCATCAGCCAGCCCCTGGGCGGTGTCTTCGTTCGCGTTGCTGACGGTGTAGTCTGGGGCCACTCCGACACCGGCCATTTCGCGGCCCGATGGGGCGTAGAACTTGGCAGTGGTCAGCTTCAGAACTCCGGAGGCAGTGTTCAGGGGGAAGTGCGTCTGCACGGTTCCCTTGCCGTAGGTCTTACGACCGACGACGACTCCGCGTCCGTTGTCCTGAATCGCAGCTGCGAAGATCTCGCTGGCACTGGCACTGTTCTCGTCGACCAGGACGACCAGAGGCAGACTCCAGGTCTTGGCCCGCTTGGCAGTCTCGGTTGTGTTGTCCGAAGCGGTCCGTCCCTTGGTCGAGACGATCACACCGGCTGGCAGGAACAGGTCAGAGACTTGCACAGCTTCGGTCAGCAGACCACCGGGGTTGCCTCGCAGGTCGAGAACCAGCGAGTTCATTCCACCGTTGTAGAGCTTCCACATCGCCTTCTCGAGGTCTTCGGCCGACGATTCGGAGAACTGCTTGAGCTTCACGTAGCCCACCTTGTTGTTCGAGTCGACCAGAGCGGCTCCGCCGACACTGCTCACATAGACCTGACGACGTTCGAGTGTGGCGTTGTACCGCTGACCGGCCCGGTCGATCTGAATCTGGACGGTCGTCCCGGCGGGGCCCGAGACGAGGTCGGCGATCTGGTTGAGGCTCATTCCGGTCAGAGGCTGATTGCCGATCTTGACCAGGATGTCACCCCGCTTGATACCGGCTTCGGCGGCGGAACCCCCTTCGACGGTGCCCATGATCAGGGCTCCGTTGTCGTGCTTCTTCATCTCAATCCCGACACCGACGATCCGCTCTTCCAAACCAGCAGTGGTGTGAGCTGAGTCGTGCATCTCGTTCGAGGCACCGGGTGACTGGCCGACCCGTTCCGGCATGAAGGACGAGTACTTGTCGAGTGAATCGAGAACCGCGTTCATGAACTCCAGGGCAGCGACTTCCCGCCGGACTCCCAACTGCCGGTTGAGAGTGTCAGCGGCGAACTGCATGACTCCGAGCGATTCCTGAGCCGAACGGGCGGGCTGAGCTCCGAGCATCTCTTCGATGCTGGTGATAGCCGACTGCAGGTTGGCATCGGAACCACGGGCTCCGGCAGCCTTCAGAAACTCGGGGTTCTGGAGGGCACGGATCAGTCCTTCGAGGGCCGCATCGGTCCGGTCTTCGTAAGAAGTCGGGGCAACGTGCCGACTGTCGATGGTCCGGGAAGCTTCCAGATAGAGAGACGCCATCTGCTGCATGCTGGTGCTGGCGAGGAACGACAGCATCTTGGGGTCTTGGTACCGGGCACTGATTCGCAGCTGCTGTTTCTCAGGGTTCACTTCCGAGGGAGCTCCAGTCGGGGAGACCGAAGGGATCTGGACGGGAATGTTCAGGTTGGAAGGCAGGTTGTAGTTCGCGGGGGCGACCCGGTTGGCCTGGAAGGCTTCTGGCCGGACGGCGACCTGAATCAATTCAGGAGGCTCCTCGGTCTGATAGTTCTCGTCCCGCAGTTCAAGAACGAGCTGATTGCTGGTCTGGTAAAGGGGGGCTGGGGAGACGGGTGAGGTGTGATGAAATCCATCCTGAGCCGTCGGCAGGACCAGTTGCGATTCCTGGGCAAATCCGAGGGTCAATCCCCCCAGAATCAGGAGCAAGGCCGAGACGGAAAACAGAGACCAGAGAGTTTTGGTGTTCGAGTTGTGAGTTGCGTTTGACATGGTGACGTCCTGTGTGTGGGAGAAAGAACCGGAAGCGTCGGCGACCGGAAGGGGGAACTACTTGGTGGCCACTCGGCGGCGAGCCAGAACCAGGTCTCGCAGAGCCTGGGTCGGAACGAGGGGGACCGTGGCGACCGGCTCGGGATTCAACTCAGCCCGGACAACCCGGACATCTTCAGGAGCTTCAATCCCGATCTTGACCTTACCGTTCCCTGTTGAAATCACCTTGATGACAACGTTGTCACCAATTCGAATCATTTCGCTCTTCTTGCGGGTCAGCACCAACATGGCAGTTCTCCAGATCCAGAGGTTTGGGTTGTTCCAGGCACCCCGACTGGTGGACTCGCGATCCTGTGTGCGAGTTTTTTGTTCACCTGTCGTTGCCGTCGCAAAGGGATAGTGCAGAGACCGTGCCAAATCTCGAATCACCTGTTGAAATACTTGTTGTGTGAGGTTTTTTGGCTGCGCACTATCGCGAGCACTGTTCACTAGCGCCCGCGAGCTGGCCCGATTGCAGAAAATCCCAGAATCCAGGCGATTCGAGCATGTACGGACTGCAATCGACTCGACAACAGCTGGAATTGCCACAGGTTGATTATGGACTGGCAGAAACTGGTAGACTTTGCGGTCTGGATCGGCTTTTCCTGCCGAACAGAGGCCGCGGCAATCGTCAGAGAGCCCCGTGGCGTGTCGAATGTACTTCAGTGGCTTCTCAGGGCGGAGTCAGCCAAAGTAAGAAGTTCAAAACAGGGCTCCAGATGGTTTTGAAAACTCATGACCGGGAGGACATGGTAAGCGCAGTTCTGATGCGTATGTGTCGAACCAGAAAGAGACAAACATGCGGGCCCGTGTGTGTATGTTGATGTTGTTCGTTCTGAGTCTGCTCGGATGCGGACCGGGTCAGGTTGTCAGCGAGAATCCGTCACAGACGCTGACGTGGCTGGCCTCGGAGGTCGAGGCAAAATATACGAAGGAGTTTGCGTTCGAGTTCCCCGTGCGCAATACGTCGTCTCAGTCCGCCGAGTTTCGAGTTCGTTCGATTGGCTGCAGCTGTTACGAGGTCGGCCTGGGGGACAAGTCCCTGAAAGTCGGCAGCCCGTTTTCGGTCGAACCAGGCGGAGTGGCGCTGCTTCGGCTGCGACCTCCTAAACCCGCTCCCTCGGATAGTCGAACCTTTGCGTTTTCGGTGGAGCACCTCAACACGCCTGACAAACAGCCCATGGTCATGCAATTCACTGCATTTCATCGGGTGGTGCGGGAACTGCAGGTCAGTTCGCAGGTGATCTTACAGGAGTTCGCCGAGGACACCCCGGCGTTGAAGGCTCGAGTGGAAGTGACGCGCTGGTCCAGGACTGAGGACGAGGTGAATGAGCCCCCCGTGTTTGAGAACTGGCCGCAGGGCAGCGTCGGAGCTGTGATCGAACCACTGGGGCCAGCGACTGATTCCGACGGAATCTGGAAGCGCTCTTATAAGAGTGAGATCACGGTCCCCCGTCCCAATTTTGAGCAGGGGGATATTCGGCACCTGCTGACCGTCCGTGGCTCAAAGCCGGAGCTGCAGGTCCAACTTCAATTGGTTCAGCGACTGATTAGCGGGGTGGGAGCCCCGTCGCTGGTCCACTTCGGAGAAACAAAGGTCGGAGTCCCCGTCACCCGCCGGATTCAGCTCTCCGCTCACGATGACCGACCCTTTCTGATCACAGGAGCCGAGAACGAATCGATTTCGATCACCCCTGACCAGACCGTCGCGCAACCTCTGCACTGGGCTCTGCTTACGTGGACCGCTCAAGAGCCCGGAGAGTTGAAGCAGAAACTGCTGGTGAAGACTGACCATCCCCAAAAGCCCATGGTTGAGATCGAAGTTCGTGGCCAAGCGGCCCCCTAAATTTCCCAGTCGCTCCACGTTTCCCGGAGTATCCGGAAATATCGATATAGCCGTTACAGCCTGCAAAGTTTCACTCATCCAAACATTCGGCACCTTCCGAAAAGAGAGATGACGACTTGGGGTCTCTGTCGCGTGACTTGCGCACGGAGTCTTGGGTTGTCTCCCAGGCGAAGACCGAGTGGCAACTGCTGCCGGTCTTCCACCATCCAAAGACGGGGCGAACCGGCATGGATGGGGTCGGAGGACACTGGGCGTTGGATCGCAAGCCGGCGTACGGGGATGTTCCCCGCAGCAGCTGTTGGAGAAGCTCATGCACTGGAAGCGTTTCTGCCTGGTTTCCTTGTCACTGGCTTGGATGGCGTTTCCTGCGCGGGTTCGTGCGCAGGATCCCACATTCACACCGGGATATTCGACAGTGGACAACCTGAGTGGGGCGATGACGCTCACTCCGGGCGGCGGGTCTTACCTGCTCTTTAATAAGCAAACCGGGCGCGCGGTCGGGATTCCGACCGGCTATTCCCGGATCGGCATCCGGCATGCCATCTTCGAAGACGGCCCTCATCAGGTCTTCGGGGACGCTCATTTCCTGATCACGGACACCAACCGGTACGGTTTCAATACCGGTGTGGGCTACCGGACCATGATTGATGGAGCGGTCTGGGGTGTCAACGGATGGTATGACACCATTCAGTCCCCGGAGTCCCACACCTACCAGCAGGCGGGGATGGGATTTGAGTATCTGAGCGACTCCTTTGATTTCCGCGCGAACGGCTATGTCCCGTTCGGGAATCGCGAGGAGTTTCTCCGGGTTACCGATCCCGGTACGACCCCAGTCTTTGTCGGTCATGACTTTGCAACTCTGGGAACCGCTCTGTTCCAGCAGGCCCTCGCGGGTTGGGATGCCGAAGCGGGCGTGCCGATGCCAGTCATCAACTGGCTGCGAGGCTATGCCGGTCTCTATTACCTGACCTTCAAGGGCGATGAGACTTGGGGTGTTCGCGGTCGCTTCGAAGGCCGTGTCACTCAGGGGATCGATGTTTCGGTCCAGGTCTCGAACGATCAGCAGTTCGGAACCAACATCAACGTCGGCGTCGATGTCCGGTTCGACGGACGCATGCCGAGCAAGTTTGGAGTCCCGGCTGATGCGTACGCTCGCCGCTACGACCAGGTTCGGCGTCAGTGGCAGGTCCAGCTGGGCACCAACGAAGGCCCGCACACGGTGCCTTTGAACGATCCGGTCACCGGCGAGCAGATCGTCGTGACACATGTCAACAACACGGCCGGGGCCGGGGGCGACGGAACGTTCGAGAATCCATACAACGTGCTGCCCAGCAGTGTGGACTCCGACTACGTTCTGGTCCAGCGGGGAGTGGGCGACACCGTCGGCAACATCGTGCTGAACGAGGGCCAGGATCTGTTCGGTGAAGGCAAGCAGCACTTCATCAACACCGACCGGCTCGGTCTCACCGCGATTCCGGATGCCTTCTTTGACAACACCGGTTCGTTCCCAACTCTGCGTGCGAGCAACCTGAACGCACCGGTGATCACTCTGGCGGACGGCAGCCAGGTCCGCGGCTTCGATATCATCGGCGGCAACACCGCTGCGATCGCAGGCACGGGGACGGACAACTTCCTGGTCGAGTGCGTCAATGTGACGTCGGCGAGTGGACTGTCGATCGTCGATGGCGGCGGGGTGGGCATCGTGCGTGATGCCTCCTTCGTGAATACAGCTGCGGGCGGGGTGGGAGTTTCGATTTCCAACACCTCCGGGTCGGAGCTCAACCTGACGATCGACGACGTCCAAACGTCCGGCGGTGCGATTGGAACCTCGATTCTGGCCCAGGGCGCCCCGGTCACTCTCAATCTCACGAACTACACCGGAAGCGACCACACCAACGCAGGGATCATTCTCGATGCGGTGGGAAGCACGCTCGGAGCCAATGTCGCGGATACCACTCTGACCAATGTCGCGGACGGTGTTCGCTTGAACGCCTCGGTCGGCGGAGCGGTCACGGGCAACATCAATCGACTCACCGCGACAGGCAGTGGCAACCTGCTGGAAAGCAACATCAATACCGGGACCCTGAGTCTCTCCGTCGTCGATTCCAACCTGTCGGGGAGTACAGGCGGCAGCGGTGTTTCGCTCAACCTGACGAATGCCTCCGGTGTGGCCTTCTTTGACAATCTGACTGCAGATGGAAACGCCGTGGATGGCCAGCAGGCTGTCGCGATTGGCACGACCGACTATCGGGTCGAACTCCACGACAGCAGCCTCGTCGGCAACGGCGATGATGCGACGGACAACACCGCCTTCGCGGGTGCGACACTGGTGGTCGTCGTTGATCCGACCGACCTTTCGAACAGCGGCAACAACGCGGTTGAGTTTGAGGCCAATGGAGCGGATGCCCATGTCGTTCTGCTGTACGACGACATCACGGCGCTGAACTCCGGGAATGATGGTCTGAACGGAATTGCCACGAACGGCGGACGGGCTGACATCGTCTTCAACAACGTCATTGCCACCGGCAGCGGACGCAATGGATTGAATCTCGTTGCCAGCAACGGGGGCATCATTGGCGGAGCGTTCAACGACAGTTCGTTCTCTCAGAGCACAGCAGCCGGTGGACATGTGGAGGCTACAAGCAACTCCACCGTGGCACTGAACTTCACTCGGACCCCGATGGCCGACAACGGGACGACCGGGCTGGAGTACCTCACCAGCGGTGGCAGCCAGTTCTCGGCAGCCTTTACGGATGGGGATCTGTCTCGCAATCCGGTGAACAACGTCATCGGAACGACGGATGGAGCCGGGTCGCGAACGATCCTGACGTTCAACAATACGCACGCCAATTCGCAGGCCGCGAACGGCGGCTTCGTCGCCAGTGTCACGAATGGCGGTGATCTGTTCGGAACCTGGACCGATTCGAACGTCTCCGGAACGCTGGGTGACGGTGTCCGGACAACTGGCAGTGGTGCCGGCACGGTCATCGACCTGTCGTTCAACAACAGCCTGATCGAGAACAACATTGGGAACGGCCTGATTGCCAGCCTGACCGGAGGCGACTCCACCAGTTCACTGGGAATCGACCTGAACGACTCGACTCTGGTGAATAACGGGCTGGATGGCCTGAACGTCACGGTCGATGGCACGGATACTGTCGGTGCGGTGGTGATCAACAGCACCCCGATCACCGACAACAACCGCGATGGATTCGAGTACAACGTTTCGGGTGGAGCTGACTTCACCGCTTCGGCGATCGGAGCTGGGAATGACTTCTCGAACAACGGCGTGAACGCGATCCGCGGGAACGTGACGGGTGCCGGTTCGACCTCCAATGTGACGGTCAACGGCGCGAACGTGGACGGTTCCGGCGGTTCGGGAGTACTCCTGACAGTGGCTGACCAGGGTCAGTCGCGGTTCTCGCTCACGAATTCCAGCAACCTCGGCAGCGGAGCCCATGGAGTCGAGGCTCTGGCCGCGACCAATGGCCAGCTGAATCTGAATCTCAATGCGGTCGACATTCAGGACAGTGCCCGCAACGGTCTGACGATCGACGCCCTCACGGGGGGAGATGTCACGGGGACAATGACCGGCGGATCGCTGAGCAATAACGGTCAGTCGGTGGCCTCCAGCGGAGCCCGGATGAACGTCAACGGGGTGGGCAGCACTGCAAACATGCTGTTCAACGGAGTGCCCTCGAATTCGAACACGCTGCACGGATTCCAGCTCAACTCCGCTGCGGGCGGTTCGTTGACCGCTCGGATGAACAGCGGAGTCGCCGGAGCCACGACAGCCAATAACAACGCCGGTGATGGCATCCTGCTCACCGCCAACGGAGCGGGCTCGGTTGCGAACCTGCTGATGTTCGGTGACGGCAGCACCAACGGAAACGGCGGGAACGGCCTGACAGTGGCGGGCGTCAACGCCCAGCAAGTAGCTGTGCAGTTCACCGGAGGCAGCAGCAACAACGGGGGCGACGGGATCAATGTCTCCCTGTCCAACGTCGCAAACGCCGCTCTGGAACTGACGTCGGTCGGTGGCTCAACCATCGAAAACAACGGGGGCGACGGGATCGAGATCGATCTGCTCAACACCGATCTGACCGACCTGACCGTGGATGGGACGCTCGTCGAGTCGATGCGGATCGCCAACTTCACGATTCAGAACAACGGCGGCGACGGCATCAGTATCGAGACGGTGAACAGCAACCTGGGCGATGGAGTCATTGAGAACAACTTCATCAGTGACAATGCCGGTGATGGGATCTCGGTGGATCTCTCCACGGGCGGCAACCTCGCGATCCTGGATAACGAGGTGCTCTCGAATGATGGATTCGGAATCCGGGTCACCCAGGACTCCGATCAGTCGAACATCACGATCGATGGCAACAGCGTGATCAGCAATACGCTGGGCAACATCATCGTCGACCTGAGCGGAACGGCTGTTTCGGAACTGCACATCGACAATAACGAGGTCGATGGAGACGGCGTGATCGAAGCCGACATCTTCACCGAAGGTCTCAACTTCCTGGGCTCTACGCTGAATGATACTGGCGAAATTCCGCCGGATATCACGGGAGCGGTCGGTCTGAATCACATCGTTGAGGTCATCAACGGCTCCTTTGCAATCTATGACAAGACGACCGGTGCCTTGATCAGCCAGACGTCGCTTGACAACTTCTGGTTGAGTGCTGGACTTCCGACGGTCCAGACCGGAACGTTCGACCCACGCCTCATCTTTGATCCTGCCTCGGGACGCTGGTTCGCGAGCTCGCTGGATGCCCCCGCCAACCCGTCGCTGATCGGAAACAACATCCTGGTCGCGGTCTCGGAGACTTCCGACCCGACTGGCAATTGGACGGCGTTCCGATTCCGGGCGGACAACGAGGCGCAGACGTTCAACGACTTCCTGACAATGGGTATCGATGAAAACGCGCTCTACTTCACCACCAGCAACTTCACGATCAACGGGGTGACCTCGTTTGAGTACTCCGCCTATTCGATTCCGCTGGCCGACCTGCTGGCTCCGGTGCCGACGATCGCCAATCTGAACCGCATGGAGGACAACTTCAACTTCTTCACTGGCGAAGTGAACCAGCCAGCGATCGACTTCAATACCCCGAACAGCCAGTTGTCACTGCTGGGCGCCGAGGACACCATCGGGTTCTCTTTGAGCCGCAGCACCATATTCACCTTCAATGGTACGTCGATCCTGGGTGGCACGACCACCATCAATGTGCCGATCTACCAGGCTCCGAATTCTGCTCGCCAACCGGGTGCTCCTGACGTGGAGAACGACTCCGCTCGTTTCGGCTCGAATATTGTCAACGTCAACGGCACACTGTGGGCGGCACATGCAATCCGTGGTGTCAATAATAACTCAGTCATCCGCTGGTACCAGATCGATGAATCGACCAACCAGGTTCTGCAGTCGGGTGTGATCCAGGATCCTAACCTCGACTTCTATTACCCATCGATCGCCGTCAATGATCAGGGGACTGTCGTGATTGGTTACAGTGGGTCAGGGCCGGGTGCCGGTCAGTTTATCAGTAGTATGGCCTCTTACGGCGTGACCGACGCAGGGATCACAACGTTTGCAGCTCCAAGGGTTCTCGCCGCCGGTGTGGACAACTACAACGTTGTCCTGGGGGGAACTCGCAATCGCTGGGGTGAGGCCGGGGCTACAATTGTTGACCCCACTGATCCGAACAAGTTCTGGACCTTCCAACAGCGTGTTTCGGGGACCAACACCTTCGGTGTGCAGATTACCGAAATCGACTTCGAGCATATCGATCCCGTCTCGGGAACGACGTCGGGCGACGCCATCGCCGTCAGCGTGAGCGACAACGCTCACCTCCTGGCTCCCAGCTCGATCGATAACAATACAGTGACCGGTCACGGCGGGGACGGCATCCGTGTCAATTTGAACGACAACGGAGCCATCGACGATCTGACCATTGATGGCAACACAGTCACCGACAACACGGGCAACGGAATCGGCTTCCTCACCACCGGAACTCCATCCCTGGGGAACCTGTCAATCAGCGGCTCTCCGGATGTGGCAAACAACGGAGGAGACGGAATCAACATTCAGTTGACCAATGTGACTGGCACACCCAATGTCAATGTGGACAGCAACAACGTACACGATAATGGTGGGTTGGGGATCGCGATTGACGGAGTCGACACCTCTCTGGGGGTCGTCAGTATGCAGGGGAACACTGTCGCAGATAATACTGGGGGAGATGGTCTCCGCGTGAATCTGTCGAGCACGACCGGAGCTCATGTGCTGGACCGCGTTCTGGTCGGCGGGAACATCATCAACGACAACGCTGGCGACGGTGTCGAAATCGACCTTCACGACCTGAATGTGACGACGGATGCTGTCGTGACTGACAACATCGTAGGAACAAATGCGGGACGCGGGATCTTCGTGGATGTTCTGAATACGGACATCAATGACGTTGTCGTCTCCTTCAATACGGTGAATGGAAACACGGGGGGCTCGGGGATCTCGGTTCTGCTGAACAACACCACGGGTGGTCTGATGACTGCCGATCAAGTCGTCATGCAGGGCAACTCCGTGACCAACAACAATGGTACCGGTGTTGAAGTCCTGTTGAACAACATCAGCAATCAGACCGAAGTCATCCTCGAGGACTCGCAGATCACGGACAATGCCGGGGCCGGATTTGCTTTAACTTCGAACAACACGACTATCGCTGAGATCGCTCTGCGAAGAAGTACGATCAGCGACAACACGGGAGGAGATGGCGTTCTTCTCGACCTGGACGATTCAGTCATCTCCAGCGTTCTTGAACTGGCAGGCAATTCCATAAGCAGCAACGCCGGGAACGGTATCAACCTGGATCTAGACAACACTCAGGTCAACAGCCTGAACATTTCTGGAAACAACCAGGGCTCGCAAGGTGTGGCCGGTACACTGGATGTCAGCTTCAGCAACGCCATCTGGTCGACCAACATCTTCAACTTCAGCACTGCGGGCATGGATGTCGCCCGCATCGACCTGAACATCGCACCGGTTGGTCAAGTCTGGCGACCTGATCAGACGCCGTTCAATGATCGCTTCGAAGTGACAGGTGCTTCGGACCTGACCGTGGGGTTGCAGTCGATCAACGGAGTTAACGTCGTCGCCGGAACCAATCCGTTGCAGACCCCTGGTGGGGCTACGCTGGCCAACGGGGGAGTCCCGGTCAACTCGACAGCTCTGTCGTTCACGTTTGACGACTTCAACCGGTTCGAGAACTTCTCATACTCGCTGGCCCACTCGGTTCCCGGTGGAAATATCCTGACCGGTACCACCCTGGCTGGCTCCACGATGCGTGTGACACTGGAAGACGGTCGATCCGCGTCCGGAGTCCTGTCCGCCTTCAACAGCCGCGTGACCCAAGTCTTCGCGGCGTCTGCGGCAGGAATCTCAGCGAACGACCTGAACGGTATCCGGCTGGCGGCGCTCAATGGGTCCAGTATCGGTTCCCTGAATATCGACAACAACCAGATTCAGGCCAACCAGTCCAACGGAATCGAGTTCATCGTTCAGGACAGCATGTTGCCAGCTTTGCCTGATCGAATCAACGTGAGCGAGAACACCATCAGTGGAAACGTTCAGTCAGGATTTGTGATGGTCCTGCCTGACACTGATGGCAACTCGTTCGGCATCAACTTCATCGACAACGCCATCACCAACAACACAGGTGGTGCAGGCGTCGATATTCAACTGGACGACAACGCTGGAGCAACTTTCGCGTCCTCGTTCACTGGCAATACGATTTCGGGTAACGGCGATCAGGGCGTGAACCTGGATCTCTCCCAGAACATTGCTGCCACGGTGGATGACTTCTCGGATAACACGGTGTCTGACAACCTGGGAATCGGTCTGCGAGTTGACGCATCGGACAACTCCCAGTTCTCACTGGTCATGGGGGCCACTGGGCACAACACCTTTGAGAACAACATCAACGCCGGGTTGGGCGTGACCATGAACGGGAACACTCAGGGGCAGCTGACAGTTCTGGATTCCGAGTTCAACGGCACCGGCAACAATGGCACTGATCCGAACTTCACAGGCCAGGGAATCGGGATCCGCATCACCGACAATGCCTTGCTGCCAAGCTTGGTGATCGGCGACCCGGTCGCAGGAACCTCAGGTGCCAGCAACAACGCCAGCCACGGTGTCCAGATCTTCGTCGATGGATTCAGCCAGCTGACGAATCCCTCGATTCAGAACATGACCATCAACGAAAACGGCGGAGATGGTATCAACATCGAACGTCGTGGCCTGGGCGTGATCGACAACTTTGTGATCAATGCCAACTCCTTGAATGCGAACCGTGGTGACGGATTCGACATCCAGGCACGTGCTGGAAATCTGCTTGACGAGTACACGATCACCGACAACACCATCAATGGCAGCATCGGTCGCGGAATCGCCTTCCGCGTCGATGGCGACGCCGACATGTCGACCGAGTTGAATGGGAACACCATTACAAACAATGGTGGAACCGGAATCACAGTCGACTCGACCATCAACGCGGTCACCGATACTCCGACCTTCACCGGGAATTGGATCGCCAGCACGATCACCGGGAACGGTGGTCACGGGGTGGATATCAACTCGCCCGGCCATGTCATCCAGATCGGGGATGCCACAGCCGCCTTCCCGGACACGGTCATCAGCAACAACACCGGCAGCGGTGTGCTGATCCGCTCGACCGGAACCCTCGATATCGACAACGCTCAGATCAACAACAACGGGGCCACGGGTGTGCTGTTCAACGGTGGCACCAACGGTTCCCTGACCGTCGATCAGTCGGAAGTCTCCGGCAACAGCGGTCACGGTGTGGACTTGACCATGAACGGCAACACGCTGTCGGTCACGAACACCCGCATCGCCGAGAACACCCAGAACGGAGTTCGAGTCAATAGTGTGGCGGGAGTGAATGATGTCACCCTCACCAACAACATCATGACTCTGAACGGTCAGGATGGTCTCGAGATCGTCAACAACAGTGCTGCGGGATTCACCGCTCTGGTGACCAACTCGCAGTTCACCAGCAACGAAAACCGCGGTGTCGCGATCTTCAACCGTGGCAGTGGTCAGGCCAACATCACCTTCGACGACAACCAGGTCGTCAGCAACCTGCTGGAAGGTGTCTACGTCGTCAACACGGCGGATGCCGACCAGAACACGCGGGCGGCCTCGACCGTGGCGATGGAGAACGGCGGTCTCGTGACAGCGAACCCGGACCTGATTTTCGCCATGAACCGCAACGCGGTCAGTGCGAACGGCCTGAACAGTGGATTCACTGCGACCGGCTTGGTGATGCGAGTCGGTACCGCCGACGGGGGCCTCTTCGACCACACCAACAATGGGGGCTTTGCCGCAACGCGAGCCGGTGTCACCGCCACGGTGCGAGACAACATCCTGCAGGGTAACGCCGGTTCGGACGTCTTCTTCCAGTCGTTCGTCTCGACGGTCAATCCGACCGCTTCGACCGGAACCTGGGACAACGGATCGTTCGCTCTGGCCACCTACCAGACCGATCCGCTGGCTCGCCTCGACCTGATCTACGGCAACAACGTGGCTGACTCGACCGACGCGACGACGATTGGTGCGGCCTACACCAACGACGAAGCGGTCTTCAAGTCACGCACCACGGGTCAGGCTCCCGCCGGACCGTTCACGAGTGCGAATCGGCTTCGCAACGCTCAGCGTCTGGCCGATCGTGACGTCGCAGCGGGCGGAACTCTGCTGCCACCGAACCTGCCGACGATTCAGCCGGACTACCTGTTCCCAGGTATGGGAGCCAGCACCTTCCGCGTCCAGCTCGAACCGGGCAACGTGTTTGGAACGGGCAGTGGCTTCCTGCTGGATGGTGCCCCGTTCGTCGATCTGACGGACTACAACGGTGTGGGAGCGATTCCCGAACTGTGGGGCTGGGGAACCCTGCCGTAAGCTAAGCCGAATCTGCTGAACTCTTCACGAGGGGTCGCACACGCGACCCCTCGTGTCGTTTCGTAGTGGGAGTACTCCTCTTCCGCCAGGGACACCCTCAACCCCCAGGAGTACGGAACCTCTGCCAACTGTTCCCCCGTGTCGACCAATCTGCCACAATCGCGAAGACACCGTCTCGTTCCTCAGTCCTGAACTCTCTTGAACACTTGGCTCCAGTTCCTGGCCCAGCAGCCTGCCACCGGCAGTTCGTCGGTCTCTTCCGCATTTGAGTGGGACTGGCCGTACAGTTTGGGGGACTGGTCGATCCTGATCGGCCTGTTGCTGACGGCCATCTGGGCGATTGTCATTGCCCGCCGGGATACGCGGGAACTCAGCAAGTTCTGGACGGTGTGGCTGTCGCTGCTGCGGCTGGGGATGATTGCCACCCTGCTGGTGATCGCACTCAACCCGCATATTCGGACACAGCGGGAGTCGTTCCGGCCATCGCAAGTGGCGCTCGTCATCGATACCTCGACATCGATGAAACAGCCTGCCACCGACATTCGCTCGGGGACTGCCACGCCCGATCGAGCTACTGTGGTCCGTGAGTTTCTGCAGAAGACTCCGCTGATTGCGGAACTTCAGAAGCAGCACGCCGTCGATGTGTTCACATTCGACAGCGACCTGAACGGCTCGCTGTACCGGTTCCCCTGGTCCGGAACTCAGACCACCGAGTCGACCGAGAAAGCGAGCGACGCTCAACAGCCCGCGTGGAATACCTGGCTCCAGCCGGGCCGCAGCTCGACGGCGCTCGGCGATGCTCTCGACAAGGTCCTGGCCGAGACGAAGGGGAAGACCCTGTCCGGCGTGATCGTGATCTCCGACGGGGCCTCCAACGTGGGCCGCAGCCCCGACACGGCCATTCAGCGAGCCAAACAGAATGGAGTGCGACTGATCACGATCGGAGTCGGTGGAACCACTCCGCCCGTCGACCTGTCGATCGCCAAGGTCGTCACTCCGACCGATGTCGCAAAGGGCGACGCTTTTGAGCTGACAGCCTGGGTGCAGACCCTCGGGCTGAACAATCAGAACGTCTCCGTCGAACTCCTGCAACGCGGGCCGCAGGATGCCTCGCCGATTGTCGTCGACACCAAATCGATTCCCGCCATTGAAGGCAGCGGGCCAAACGAGGTTCAGTTCTCGCGTACGCTGACCGAAGCCGGGGCGTTCGAGTACACGATCCGCACAGTCGCTGGCCCAGAGGTGCTGGAAAGCCGCCTCGACAACAATACCGAGGCCCGCACGATCAATGTCTTCGACCGCCCGAGCAAGGTCCTGATCATCGCGGGCGGGCCGATGCGGGATTACATCTTCGCCAAGAACCTGCTGTTCCGGCACAAGTCGATCGACACCGATGTCTGGCT
The DNA here is from genome assembly GCA_044337025.1 of Planctomycetaceae bacterium. Classification (GTDB taxonomy): domain Bacteria; phylum Planctomycetota; class Planctomycetia; order Planctomycetales; family Planctomycetaceae; genus TH-plancto1. Next base: position 19,080 of record JBIIOI010000008.1, on the reverse strand, counting down.
GCAGACCGGGAAGATCGGCATCAGCCAGGATGCCGACAACCTGCTGTTCAAGTTCCCCGAGAAGCGGGAGGACCTGTTCGCCTACGATGTGCTGCTGGCCTTCGATGTCGACTGGACCCAGGTCAGCCCCGAGCAGCAGCAATGGATCGACGAGTGGGTCTCGGGCGAAGGGGGCGGCATCGCCTTCATCGCGGGGGACGCCTACACCTATCTGCTCTCGGCTGAAGACGAGAAATGGAACAAGATCCGCACCCTCTGCCCGGTGATCATCGATGACTCGGCCATGGGGACCACGCTGCGGGATTCGGCCCGGCAGGCCTTTCCGGTCGAACTGACACAGGAAGGTCAGGCGGCCGAGTTCCTCAAGCTGCAGGATGACCCTGCTGCGGAATCGATCTGGTCGAAGTTCAGCGGGTTCTTCCGGACCCAGGCCACGCGAGGTCGACGTGGCGGCGTGACGGTCTATGCCGAGTTTACCGACCCGCTCGCCCGAGGCGTCGATGGACCTCCGCCGGTGATCGCCGGTCAACGCTTCGGCCAGGGCAACAGTTTCTACCTCGGCAGCCCCGAGTTCTGGCGGCTGCGGTCGCTCTCTGAGGAGTTCTACGACCGGTTCTGGATCAAGCTGACGCGTAAGCTCGCTGAAGGACGATCCAAACGCGGGCTGCAGCGCGGCATGTTCGTACTGGACTCGCGCGAGTTCGATCTGGGACAGACGATCCCGGTCCGGGTTCGCGTGCTGAATGAGCAGTTCCAACCGCTCAATGCCCCGTCTTTCAGTGTCGATGTCTACGACTCGCAGGGGCGCCCGCTGACACCGCCGCTCGTGTTGGCTCAGGACCGGTTCCGGCCTGCCGAGTACACGGGGGAGTTCCGAGCAGATCTCTCCGGAAGGTACCGTCTGGAGATGGAGGTTCCCGGCCTGAAGGACCGCTTGCAGGAAGAGCTGCAAATCCGCCTGCCGGAACGCGAGTTCGCAGAGATGACTCAGAACGTGGCTGTGCTGATGAACCTGGCCGATCAGACAGGGGGCAAGTACCTGACTCTCGACACCGCCGCAGCTGCGATCCCGGATCTGCTGCCGGATAAGGGCGAGCGGATCATTGTCGACCAGCGCGTCCGCGAAGTCTGGGACCGCGGCTGGGTGATGGGACTGCTGGCGGGGCTGCTCGCGGTTGAGTGGCTCACGCGGAAGCTCTTGAAGCTGGCATAAATTTGATGACGTGAGGGCTTGTTCGGATTTTCATTGATCCGGGATGATTCCTGTTTCGTTCTTCAAGGTATGCAACCGCGATCACGACAGGAGTAAGCCATGAATCAACCGGACCCAACCTGCCCCAAGTGCAGCAGCCCGATGGAATTGGGATACGCCCCCGAATATGCGCATGGTGGAATCCTCATGGGGCATTGGAGCCGAGGGCGCCCCAGATCGGCCTTCTTTTCGTTCTTGGATCGATTCCGCATTGCAGTTCCCATCGAGCCTTATATCCCGATTGTCACCTATCGCTGTCAGAAGTGCGGATTCCTTGAGTCCTACGCTCGCGATGAATTCCTTCCCAAATGAAGCCGGTCCAAGCGGATCAACGACCGTTACTTCTTCCGGCGCCCACGGCTCAGAAAGTCGAACATCGACCCGCCGAAGTTCTCCCACGTGAACTCGGGCAGGGGCAGGCGTTTGCCGCTCATGAGGGCCTGAACACACCCGCGTATGAAGAGCCACGGGGCCAGCAGGCGATTGGACAGCGGCACGCTGGTCCCGGTTCCGGTTGGGCGGCAGACCAGGACCGTGACATCATCGTCGGTCAGGTTCTCGGGATAGAGTCCCGCGATCTTCTGCAGCAGCGCGTCGATCAGCTTCTCGGGCCGGGTGGCGTCGAGTTGCCCCATAATCTGCAGCAGCCCCTGGGCTCCCAGCAGTTCGCCCGCCGAGCTGCGCGACTCGATCAGTGAGTCGGTGTAGAACACCAGCAGGTCCCCGGGGCTGGCCTCGAAGCGGATCTCGCCGTACTCCGTCCCCTCGATCAGCCCCAGCGGAAAGTCGACCAGACCGCTCGACTCGTGAGCATCGGTGTCCAGGATCGCCCACTGCCGGGTCTCGCCGCGATAGATCATCGGCGGCGGATGCCCCGCATTCGTCACGGCAATCCGGGCATCGGGCGAGAAGAACGAAGCGGCCACCGCTGTCGCGAACCCGCCCGCGTGCCGCACCTCGCCGAACTCGCGGTTCATCTCTGCCAGGAACTGCCGCTGCTCAATATGGTTGACGTGCCGCCGCATCAGGTCGCGCAGCCGCTCACCCGCCTCGGACACTTTGGCTCCGTGGCCGCTGACATCGGCAATCAGCAGCCGCGTGATCCGGCCGGTCGCACAGCGCGAGATGTAATAGACATCTCCGCCGCCGTCGGCCTGCTGGTACGGCTTAGAATAGATCCAGGTCTCGAGTCCGAGCATCGAGAAGCTGCGCTCGGTGGCCGAGTTGCCGCCCCAGACTTCCATGCAGGCCATCACCGGTGGATCGTCAGACATTGCAGCTTCTCGGTCGAGAATCGGGCCTTGTTTGCAAAAGTCTCCGGGAACCGCGAACCTTTGTCGAGCGACGGGGTTCTTCTCCTCGTGCAGCCGACGGACCAAGCGGGGCGTTTCCCGGTCAGGTCCGTCGATTCGGAGTTTCGGATGCCAGCCCCTCGTCGCGGTCGACCAGGTCCCCACAGACCTCACCGACCGGACCGTAAAACCTTGCAGATGTGCAGCCAGGTCCAGCGAACTCTCGACCTGGTACTGTCTGGCGATCTGGATGATGATCGCCTGCGAGACTTGTATGTGGCGCAGGTGACGCCTGCTCCCGACGCGACCCGCCTTCTGGTGACGGTCGCTCCGCTGGGATTTGCCAAGGACTTTCGCCCTGATCTTGTGATGACACGTCTGGCGGAATGCTCGGGCAAGATGCGAACGGAACTGGCGCGGGCGATCAACCGCCGCAAGACTCCCGACCTGATGTTTCGAGTCGTGATGCCAGATGAGGTCGCGCCCACCATGGACCATCACGATGACGATCTGAGTGACGAGGAATGACCGAGCCCGACGCTGCTTCTCGCCCCGCTGCTTCCTCGCAGCCACCGGTTCCCGAAACCCTGCCGGCACCACCCGCGACAGGACGACTGCTGGGGATTGACTACGGCGACAAGCGGATGGGGTTCGCTGTCTCGAATCCCGAGCAGACGATTGCCTGTGCAATCGAGAACTACACGCGGCGAACTTCGGCACTCGACCTGCAACAGATTCGCCGCTGGTGCCAGGAATACTCGATCCGCGGTTTTGTCGTCGGCCTGCCGATTCATATGAACGGGAACGAGAGTCAAAAGTCGCTCCAGTGCCGACAGTTCGCAGCCTATCTCTATCAAGCCCTGGGGCTGCCGATTGCTCTGCACGACGAACGCTGCACGACGGCTGTGGTACTGGACCAGCTGATCGAGCTGGATATGTCGCGAAAGCAGCGCAAGAAGAAGGTCGACATGTTGGCTGCGCAGGTGCTGCTGCAGGCCTATCTGGACTCCAAACAGCCGCTGCGAACCGGTGAGCCGGATTCGCAGGGCGCAGTCTAGCGTCCCAACTCCCTTGCCTGTTTGGCTCCCCTCTCCCCTCGGGAGAGGGGCTGGGGGTGAGGGTGCTCGCCACTCGAGTGTACTGCCATGGTCAATGACTCGGACGCTGGTCTTGCCAGAACGCTACGACCGCTTATCGAACAGGAACTCACACGGCTCCTGCCGGGCTCCACGATCATCGGCGACTGCAAAAGTCGTCGGCCCCCACAGTGAGACCCCGGCGTACTCTCCGGTCTTCTTCAGCAGGTAGAGCTTCAGCCCGAAGTTCGGGCGTCCATCGGGACCCAGCAGATGCGGCTGGTGAGTGTGCGACACGATTCGCTTCAGCATCTCCATACCCGCCTCGCGCGGGCTGGCTCCTTGCCGCATCAGCTCGACAGCTGTGGCTGAACTGCAGTGCTGCAGGTTGGCCTCGCCGCGTCCCGTGCTGCCGCAGGAGCCGACTTCGTTGTCGCAGTAGAGGCCGGCTCCGATCACAGCGGAATCACCGACTCGCCCCGCGATCTTGAAGGCCAAGCCGCTGGTTGTCGTCGTACACGAGATGTCGCCCGCCGCATTGATCGCCGAGCAGTGAATCGTTCCCGTGGGTCGCTCCAAGGCCTCGGACCGCTGATAGATCAAGGCATCGGTCCCTGGCACATCATCCGCTTCCAGACGGAAGAACTCGCGGACCTCGGGATCGACCTCGTCGAGTGCCGGAGCGATCCAGTCGTCGCGCTGAGAGCGCGTCCGCTTCCAATAGAGCCAGATCTTGCGGGCGGTCTCAGTCAGCAGGTTCTCGACCGGAAACCCGTTCACACTCGCAAACCGCCGTGCCCCGTCTCCGACCAGCAACGAATGGTCGGTCATCTGCATCACCAACTTCGCGACTGCTGCCGGGTGACGATATCCCTGCAGCGCCGCCACGGCTCCCGCACGATGCGTCGGCCCATGCATGACGGCGGCGTCGAGCTCGACCACACCATCTTCATTCGGAAGCCCGCCGTACCCGACGGTCAGATCGCTCGGGTCATCTTCGACCAGCGACACCCCGGCAATGACGGCATCCAGGGGATCAATCCCGGCCTGCAGCTGTTGGTAGGCACGAGCCACAGCCGCCAGCCCGTTGGCTGACGAGATGACTCGGGGAATGCGAGCGGATGGCATGGGAGTGGGGCCAAGAGAGCGAGACAGGCGAATCATAGCGAGCCTGGCGTGCGGCCGTGATGCCGGAACCGTCCTGGGGTTCTGTTTCGTCCGCGCCCAAAGCGATCTTCGCGAACTTCTCATAATCGCTTCATGTTCGGTTCTTAAAATTCTGGAAACTGGTTTGTATTGAGTTCTCGTGTTCGTGAACATCGCCCCCATCCGAGAGGAAGTTCCATGCTGGTTTCTCGCAAGTCCCGCGGATTTACGCTGATTGAGTTGCTGGTTGTCATCGCGATCATCGCTGTGCTGATCGCTCTGCTCCTGCCCGCCGTTCAGCAGGCCCGCGAAGCGGCTCGCCGGTCCCAGTGCAAGAACAACCTCAAGCAGCTCGGTTTGGCTCTGCACAATTACGAGAGCACGTTCACTCAGTTCCCGCCCAGCCGGATCAGCATCTCCAGCCCCCGGTTCGAGAAGTCCTGGATCACGATGTGCCTGCCGTACCTGGATCAGGCCCCGATCTACAACACCTACGACGGCAACCTGCCTTGGTATCATCCCAATAACGACACGGCCACGACGACTGTTCTGCCGACGCTGATCTGCCCCTCGGCGACAGGACGTTCCGCTCAGCCGTCGCAGCAGCTGTACACCGACATCTCGAACGGTCTGCGAACGGATCGCCCGCAGTGGGCTCCGGCAGATTACGGCTCGGTCAATGCTGTCCGTAACGCATTCAATGTGGTTTCCGGCGGCGTGTCGTTCGGAACCCGTGAACGAGACGGGGCACTGGGACGCGGACCCGGTGGAGTGCCGATCGGGATGATCACCGACGGGCTGTCGAACACGATCATGGTCGCGGAAGATGCCGCCCGTCCTTCGCTGTGGATTAATCGCAAGCCCGCCAAGAACCCCAAGACCGGCAACGTCAGCGGTACCGACTGGGTCCAGGACGGCTGGAGCTGGGCGGACATCAACGGAGGCTTCAGCCTCGATGGATCGGGTCCGACCGGTCTTAACAACACGACCGCCAGCAACGGAACTCCGACGATTCAGGGCAGCTGCCTGGTCAACTGCTCCAACGACTCTGAGCTGTACTCGTTCCACACCGGAGGCATTCAGGCCCTGCTGTGCGACGGTTCGGTTCGCTTCATCAGCGAGAATACGTCGGGCATTGTGCTGACGGCTCTCGGAACCCGTCAGGGTGGTGAAGTGGTGGGCGAGTTCTAACCACCGCCAGTATCTATCAAAACTCACAAGGCCAGGAGTCTGCACTCCTGGCCTTGTTTCTATTCAAGCCAATCTCAATTCGGAGCGCGCGTTCGGACAGGCGGGGCACCTCAGCCATCGGCCGCTGGGACACTCACGCGGCTTGCGCCTTCATTCCTCGGGGTGACGATGTCGCAGCTCCAGCCGTCTCCGAGTTCGTTCAGCAACTTCACCAGAGTCGCAGCTGCGGCTTCTGGAGAATCGGCGAAGGTCACCACCGTGGGGCCCCATGAGGACTGCACGAGTCGGGCACTCCAGAATTGCGGCAGTTCGCGGACCGCGGGGTCCGCGAAAACGCCGCCTTGAACGGGGGCGAAATATTGACCGACCTCGTGCCCGTACTGCGCGAGGGCTCGTGTGAACTCTTCACAATTCCGGCCCTGCAAACTCGGCAGCAGCCCCATCAGCACAATGCGGCACAGCCGGTCGGTCAGAGAAGAAGACATCGGAGCGAGCTTTTCAAACGCAGCCAGTTCCGCGCTTCCCGATAGCCCCGCTTCGGACTCGCGGCGGCGAACGATCAGTACTCGCCACTCGGCTGGAAACTCCACCCGGACAGCCAACTCCCCGATCGAGTCGTCTCCCGCCTGCCCGGCGTCGACGAGAAACCCGCCGACATCAAAACCGTGTATCCCAATGGCGGAACGTGCTCCTCGACCGAGTCGCGGCGCGATCGATCGAGCTGTGGGCCACGCTCCTGTCTGCTGCCGTACCCAGATTGAGGCGGCCGCCAGACTCAGCTGGGTGCCGGTCCCGAACCCCGAGTGCGCCTGGTGGGCTGAGCTCAGCTGCCAGTCCAGGACCGGAGGAGGGCCGGAGTCACCAGACAGAGTTCGGCAGACCCGCTGAATGCGCTCATGATCAGCCAGGGAGCCGCCCCGAAAGTTCTCGACGTCAGATTCCGTAGCGGTCAGAACCACGCCGGGTGAGGCCACCATCATTCCGATGCCGCCAAATCGGCGACCAGTGACAGCTCCACTGGCCAGCGGGCCAAAGTGCAGGCGGGCACCGGTCTGGACCTCAAACGTGCGTGGCATCCCGGATCAGTTCCTTGCGGTCGACGCTGGACTCTCAAGGGGAACTGCCGGTGCCGGTGGCGGCGGAACGCGCGGACCGTCCGACAGTATCTTTCCCTGCCGTAAGTGTTGTCCGAGTTCGAGCCTTTGTCGACTCTTCGGCAGCCTCAAGACGATCCCTTCCGTGTCGATGGCTTCGATCGCGAACTCCAGGTCCGAAGCCTTGACCTTGTCCCCGACCTTCAATTCCGTCTTGGTGTTGGCCAGCCGATCAAAGAGCCACGCGATCCGGCTTTCTCCCTTGTCGACGCACGCCACCAGATAGGTCAGCTGGGCATGATCATCATCGAGCTGGCCTGACAACTCGACCGTCGTCACCTGCGGCGGTGTCCCGTTGTCTGTGACTGTGACCTGGAACGCCAGGGGCGCAGCTTCGACCGTCTCGGGAGGTGTCCAGCTGATGGTTCCGGTCCGGGCGTCGATCGTCATCCCTGCGGGAATCGTCCCGGCCAGCGCGTAGGTCAGGCTGGTGCCGGGGTCCTCATCTTTGGCCACCACCGGAAAGGTCAGCGGTTGCCCGACGAACGCCTGCAGCTTGGCCACCGGCTCAAACTTGGGAGGCCGGTTTCTTTCCTTGAGCGTGACCGTCAGCTCGGTCTCGATCTTCGTGACTTCACCCGCCCGGGCCAGCAGCTTGAACTTGTAGTCCCCCGCCTTGGTCTCCGCGGGGACTTCCCACTCCAGCTTGGCTCCGTTGAGCTTCAGTCCCACAGGCGGTGTGACCAGTTCATATGCCGGAGCCGGCCACGCGGGGCTCCAGCTTTCGACCTTGAGTTCTGCGGGCCAGGGCTCGCCGCGCGTCAGGGCCGGCAGCGTCGTCGAGGCCAGCTTCGGTTTGAATTCGATCAGCGGAACCGGCTTCAGAAAGCCCGATCGAGTGAGCAACGCCGCGTAGCTGTCGAGCGATTCATGCCCCGGCTGGGGAGCCCGGAACGGGGCGTACTCGACACTCGCGTTGGCCGAGTGAGCTGTGGGCGGGGTCTGATCGACACCGCGTTGGATGGTCCAGGTCTGGCCCTCAATGGCTGTGACCGTGGCAAACTCCCCGCCGATCTTCACCCGGAACGGTGTCTTCGAGGGAAAGCCCTCGGCGGTCGTCACTGTGATGGAGGTGACCTTGTCGTCGATGGCTCCATTGAGTTCGGCCTCGGGGAACAGGCGTTTGCGGCTGGGAGCGGCACTCAGCGAGAGCCCTTCCAATGTGGCGACAACGGTGAACTCCGGGTCTCCACTCGATGACGGACTGGTCAACGAGATCGCCGACACGCGCTGCTGCAGATCGGTCCGCTCGAAGTGCCACAAGAACGTGGCCACATCTTTCATGCGGGCCTTGGCGGTCAGAGTGATCGGGACGCGCACGCCGATCTTGCCCAGCTGAGCACGGGGGTCGAGGGTGGCGGGGGGCTTGACCTCTTTCCAGTGGCTCAGTTCGGCCAGCTCCATGACCCACTTCAGGTAGACACGCTGAGCGTCCTGCGGATCGGGAGGCAGGCTGTCGCTGACGGCGTCGCGGACCTGCTTCTGCGACTTGAGCATCGCCTTCCACTTGTCGCGGCTGTCACGGACATTCTGCTCCGCCGTGATCAGAGCCTGCTCTTTCAACTCCAGCGGGGCCTTGATGTTGTTGTCATAGAATCCGAGCCCGCCCCACAACAGGACTGCCGTCCCCAGCCCGCCGGCCAGGAGTTTTTCGCGTCGTTCCATGCGAGTTCTCCTTTAGCTGGGGTTGGTGGGGGATGGGGACTTGGGGGCCGCTTTGGGGTCGATCGGCTCGGGCCGCGGCAGTTCTGCTTCCACAACGAATTGCCAGGGGTAGTCGGGGTCTTTCTTGGCCTCGATCGGCGAGACCGGTTTCACCTGCCAGCCCGCATCGGCCAGTTTCTCCTGCAGGTCGTTCACATCATTCCGAGTCCGGGCCCGAGCGGTTCCCACGACCTTCATCAGCTTGGCCCCGGTCTGTGGTATCGACTTCAAGTCGGTCAGGTACAGCCGGTCAGTTCCGGGCAACAGCTGATGAAACAGATCGAGCGCTGCCAGCTGATCCTGATCGCTCTCGGCCCAGGCCGAGAGGATTGTCGCAGCTGCGATGTCCCCGGCTGCGGCCTTGACCTCGGCTTCGTTGGAGCTGATCTCGGTCTGATAGCTGTCGATCGTCTCGGTCAGCGAAGCCATCTGTGAGCTGAAGTTCCACCAGGTTCCGCCGAGCAGCAGGACCGCTGCGGCACTGCCCGCCAGGATGTACTTGCGCGTGTGGTCGGGCTTCTCGGCCGGTTTCCGAGGATTGACGAGGTCGATGCGGGGGATGATCCCCTGTGCTCCGGTCAGCCCGCGGGCGAGGAAGGCGGCGAAGGCGATGCGGTTCTGGGTGGGGAGCGGTCCGCCGAACTGGTTCAGATCGAGTTCATGGACCTTGGCCCCGAACTGCCGACGCAGCAGTTCGACAACCGCACTGTCGACGTCAGCATCTCCAATCAGATAGACCTGATCGATCTCCACTCCGGGGTGCGTCTGGTCGAGCGACACCAGACAGCGGTTGATTTCCATCTGGAGCGGCGAAACATGCCGGGCGGCATCGCCTGCCGGGAGCCATGTCGCATGGGTGGCGATGACTCGCCGCTGGTCGAGAACCGAGAGCTCGACGCGGTCGCCCGACTGACCAATGATCAGAGTCGGAACATCCGGCGTCCCGCCCCGCTCCTCGACCTGGGCCACCAGCTCGGCGACCAGGAACGGGTTCAGCTCCAGCGAGACCAGCTCAAGTTTGGCTCTTGTCAGAATGTCGCGCATCCGCGCGACTCGCGAAGAATCGAGCGTCGCAGCCAGCACCGACTGTCCGGACGCCTGCTCATTGAGCGGAGAGTAGTCGACCGCGATCGATGTGGTCGGTGTGGATGACTTGGCTGCCGACTGAAATGCGACCAGTGCGGGAAGTTCCTCGGCGGGCACAATCGGCAGCTGCAGCTGGCGGACAACGACCCCTTCGCGCGGCAGGATCAGGACGCAGGACGCCCCCGGTCCGAGGGTGCCGGTTTTGGACAAAATGTCATTGGCGATTTCCGCTCCATCACGCTCCAGCGTGCGGCTGCCGAGGGAAATCGAAAACGGTTCCGTCAGCTGAACGCGCCCGCTCTCCAGGCGAACGACCGCCCCCACCAGCCCTTCGGAGGACCATTCGATCCCCCAGAACTGTGTCAGTTCGATCTTGTCCGGCTTCAGGAACTTCTTCCAGTCGATCACGCCGCCCTCCCACAGGTGGCCACCTATCATCCGCGCCCGGATCAACTTACGTCACAACCACACGGGCCACAAGAGGGATACGGCGAGAGCCCCGCGAAATCGACATGCGGCCCGCGGGGATTCCCGGAGATTTGGGCCTGCAGTGAGTGGGAAAACACCCTGATCGGTTCTTAGATTGCTCACTATGAACTCTTCGCGACTTCGCCATCTCATTCCGGTTCTGCTCGCCATCGGCCTGTTGGCGGGGTGGTATGCCATTACACGGCGGGCGGGGAACACGCTGGTCGTCTACTGCACCCACGACCTGGTCTATGCCGAGCCGGTCCTGGAGGAGTTCACCAGGCGGACCGGGATTGCCGTGACTCTCGTTGGAGACACCGAAGCGACCAAATCGCTGGGGCTGACGGAACGACTTCTGCGCGAGGGGCCGCAGACCCCGTGCGACCTGTTCTGGAATAACGAGGTCCTGGGCATGATTCGGCTCCATCGCCAGGGCCTGCTGCAGTCGTATTCCGGACCAGCCACCCAGCGGTTTCCCGCTCAGTTCCGGGATCTGGACGGCCAGTGGTGCGGCTTCGCGGGGAGAATGAGGGTGTGGATTAAGAGGCGAGAGACGAGAGATGAGAGACGAGAGCCAGACAACGCCAATAGCCAATTGCCATCCGCGATCAGCCAACTGCCCCTCGACCTCTTCTCCCTCAATCCTCAACCCTCAACTCTCAACCGCTTCGCCATCGCTAAACCGCTGTACGGCACAACGTTCACTCAGTTCGCGTTGCTCTGGAAGCTCCAGGGAGCTGAAAAAACGCAGGCTCATCATCAGTCACTGGTGGATCGCGGGACCAAGTTCGTGGCCGGTAATGCCATGGTCCGTGACATGGTGGCCGGGGGCAGCTGTGACTGGGGGATGACCGATACGGATGATGTGTTTGCCGCTCTCGATGCGGGGCATGCGGTCTCGATGGAGCCGATCCGGATTGATGGCAAGACGATCTGCATTCCCAACACCGTGGCGCTGATTCAAGGCTCCGACCGCCCCGAGGAAGCCCGCCAGCTGCTGGAGTATCTGCTTTCCGAAGAAGTCGAACTCCAACTGGCCAAGACCGCTCGGCAGATCCCGCTGGGGAGCGTTGCCCCGGACAAGATCCCCGCCGAGGTTCAGCCGCTCGCAAAGTGGGCCAGTGAATCCTGGAACGTGGCAGACGCCGCGGATGTGGCGGATGAATGCCTGCAGTGGCTCAAGTCGGAATATGCCCGATGAGCTACGAGGTGGCTGTCCTGTGTTCGATCCTTCGCAGCCTGCTGGCCGGGGCGGCCTGCCTGTGGATCGCGCGAGGGCTGGTGGCGTGGAGAGAGTCGGGAAAAAAGGAAGAGATTCACCACGGAGGCACGGAGGCACGGAGAACAGAGGAGAGGCGCAGCCGATTGTCCGGCTCCCCTCTCCCCCCGGGAGAGGGGGCGGGGTTGAGGGTGCCCCAGCTTGGCGCGGCTGTGAGTTCCAAGGTGCCGTCGAGTCGAGTTGAGGCCGCAGGCAATTTACGTTCCGAGGGGATTGAGTCGCAGGCTGCAGCCCCCCTCACCCCCAACCCCTCTCCCGGGGGGAGAGGGGAGCCGGAAGTGATTCCTCCGAACTCTCAACCCTCAACTCTCAACCCTCAACTCCTCCTGCTGGTCCCCTTCTTCATGCCGGGGCTGGTGGTCGGATACGCTTACCGCAATGCGTCGCTCTCGCTGGTCCAGACGCCGTGGCTCAATGAGCTGTTGTATCTGGCGGTCATGATTGCCCAGCTGACTCCCGTGGCTGTGCTGGCCTTGGAGTGGCTCCCCGCAGCTGAGATGAGTGGGGCCGGGGCCTTTCTGCTCGGCCAAGTTCGACAACAGCCGTGGCGTCAGCGAATTCAGGCAATCCTGGTGGGCGAGTGGCCGCGTCCGTGGACGGCGTTCGTCATCGCAGCATTGCTCTGCTTTCAAGAGGTCGAGGTCGCGACGTTGATGCAGGCTCGCGGCTGGGCCGAGTGGATCTTCACCAAGCAAGCGGGCGGGGTCGAGCTGTCGGAGGTCTGGCGGTTTCTGTTACTGCCGGTCGGTTACGGGCTGGGACTCGTTGTTCCGGTGTTGTGGTATTGGCTGAGCAGGCGAGAGACGAGAGGTGAGAGACGAGCGACAGAAGTGCCCTCTGCTGTCCCTCAACTCTCAACCCTCAACCCTCAACGTTCTTACCTGCTGTTCGCGTGGCTCCTGGTGGTGGTGTGGCCCGTGACCAGCCTGGGCATTGGAGCGATTCGAGGCCGGGACACGATTCATTTGCGAACTCCGATCTGGTGGGAGATCGGAGATGCGCTGATCCAGGCAGGCACCGTGACCGCCTTGTTGTGGGGCCTGTTCCGACTCATCGATCATTTCCGCATGTCTCCCTCTTTCTCCCCTCTCCCCCCGGGAGAGGGGCCGGGGGTGAGGGAGCCCCAGCTCGGAGGCGACCTACGCACGACCAAGCCCTCTGAAAACGCCCTCGATCCGTTCCCGCAGTATGCGGACAGCCAACAGCCAGACGCAAACCCACACCCCCACCCCCACACCCACAGGGAGAGGGGAGCCAGAGGTCGCTGGTGGCGGGGGCTGTTGGTGGCTCTCATTTTGCCCGGATTGCTCGGTTCTTTGGCCCTCGGGCTGGCTGTTTTCGAATTCTGCCAACGAATGGGAGTGCAGCCGTCGTATTCCCCCGTGCCGCTCGTTGCGGCGATGGTGCTGTTCCTGCTCCCGAGGGCGCTGGCGATGCGGATGATGCTGCACAGAAGCGAGGGGCAATCCAACCTGTTCCTAGCCCGGCAGATGGGTGAGAGACGAGAGGTGAGAGACGAGAGGTTAGAGCCAGCAGGGGAGCCGGAACCCGATTCCGTCCCTCAACCCTCAACCCTCAACTCTCAACTCTCCGGCCGCTCGATCGTCTGGCAGCTCCACGGAGCGGGCCGGTTCTGGACATTGGCTCTTTTGTTCTGGTGGTCGTATCTGGAGCTGACATTGCCCTCACTCCTTCGACCCGCCGGAATGGCTCCCGCCCCAATGCGGCTCTACAATTTCCTCCACTACGGCCATATCCCCGGACTGGCTGCGATGCTGGTGGTGGTGCTGGGAGTTCCCGTACTCGGCGCGACAGTTATCGGACTCGTGATGTCACAGAAATCCGAAATCCGAAATCCGAAATTCGAAACAGTCACGTCGGGCGAGCCCGACGGCTAACAGAGTTTTCGAGTTTCGTGCTTCGAGTTTCGTGCTTTGGATTTCCCGCTTATGTTGTGGACCCTCGACAATGTGACCCTCTCCGGACGAGTCCGACCTCGTCTTGATCGGGTGTCCGTTTCGATTCCGAGGGGCCGTGTGGCTGTGGTCGGAGCCAGCGGGTCGGGGAAGACTTCACTTCTCAATTTGCTGGTTGGGTTTGAGCGAGCGGAGAGAGGAGAGACGAGAGGTCAGAGACGAGAGCCAGAGGTGGGAGCAAGGGCCAAGGGGCAAGGGCCAAGGGGAAGCGAATTCGATTCTTCTCAGTCCTCTCAACCCTCAACCCTCAACTCTCAACCGCTTCCCTTCACCTTCTGGTCCCCGCCGGACTTCGGTCTGTGGCCGCATCTGACCGTGCGAGGGCACCTCGCAGCTGTCGAACCGACTGGAGATCCCGTCCGCGTTGATCGGCTGCTGTCGGGGTTCGGACTGGTGGCTCTGAACGATGCGTATCCCGCTTCGCTCTCTCAAGGCGAATGTTCCCGCCTGAGCGTGGCCCGCGCGGTGGCAGCTCGCCCGCAGGTGCTGGTCCTCGACGAACCGCTGGAGCATGTCGATACCGCTCTGTGGGACCAGTGCTGGCAGGTGCTTCGCGATGAGATCCAGGCCACCGGGGCCAGCCTGGTCTTCTCGACCCACTCGCCCGAACGGGTACTCTCGGAAGCGGAGTGGTGCCTGTGCCTGGATACCGGTCGACTCGTCTGGGCTGGACCGGTCGAGGAACTGTATGAGCGTCCCGCCTCGCCGGAACTGGCGAGGTTCCTGGGGCCGTGCAATTGGGTGGAGGAGGGGCCGAGGGCTGAGGGCCTAGGGCCTAGGGCCAGCGATCGCCAACAGTACTTGACCAATGACCAGGGACCAGGGACCAATGACGATTTCGAATCCGGACGGGCCAATGGGCCCGTCCCACGCCCTGTGCGGCCTGAGCGGCTCCAGCTGGTGACGGACGACAGCGGGCCATTTGAAGTCATCGCGGAGCGTTTCTCCGGCAGTCTGGCAGAGGTCGAGATCACACAAGTTGCAACAGGAATCACCCAGCGGGTCTATCACCGGCCTCCGCGCCCGACGCTTAAACCCGGTCAGCGGGTCTCATTGAGGATTCTGGCGACGATTCTTGCGGTCCTGACCTGTCTGTGGCAGAGCGGATGTGATGTGCTGGGGGTTCCAGAGCTGAAGGTGCTGGCCTCAGAAAGCGTGCGCATTCCGGTCGATGGAAAACGCATGCCTGCCCCCCGCGCACTCACCATCAGCCCGGAGAAGGAGCTGTACTGCCTGGACGATTCCGGTCGGATTCTGGTCTACAGCCCGGAGAACGAACTGGTCCGCCAGTGGCGGATGCCGGAGTCCGATGTCGGCAAGCCCGAGGGGATTCGCATCCTGCAGGATGGCCGCGTGGCGATCGCCGATACGCACTATCACCGGGTGGTCTTCTTCAACAAGCAGGGGGACCTGCTCGGGATGTTCGGCTCCAAGGGCGAAAAGCCCGGAGAGTTCACGTACCCCGTTGACCTGCTGCAGGATCCGCAGGGGTTTCTCTACGTGGCCGAGTACGGCGGCAGCGACCGGATTCAGAAGTTTGCCCCCGATGGCCAGTTCGTTTTGGAGTTTGGCGGACTCGGCACCGAAGTCGGAAAGTTCCAGCGCCCCAGCGGGATGGTCTGGATCGATTCAAAGATCTACGTCGCCGACGCCATCAACAGCCGCGTGCAAGTATTTTCCGATCTGGGAGAGCCGCTGGAGGTTCTCGACTGGGCGAGACAGGGGGGGCTGTATTACCCTTACGACATCTCACTCAATCCGCAGGGTCAAATCTTCATGGTCGAGTACGGGGCCTGTCGCCTGACTGTCGCAGAACCTCACGGTTCCATCATTGCGCAGTACGGACATGAAGGCCGCGGCCACAATGAGCTGTGGACCCCGTGGGCTCTGACCGTCTCCGAAGACAATCGCGTCTTCATCGCTGACACCGGCAACCGCCGGATCGTCCAGCTGACTCTTCCAGGAGGTCGGCTGTGAACTCGATTCGACGCTGGCTGAAGAGTCTGTTCCCCGCATCGCGGACGCCCGTCCGTGTCACGGAGTGGGGCAGCATCCTGCTGACGGTTGTGGCTTACCTCGCAGCCGCCTGGCTGATGCAGCGCTACCACGTGATGCAGTTCCTCAGGCCGTGGGCCTTTGCCCTTAGTGGTCTGGCGCTGTGGGTCTGGTGGATGCATCGCAACGGCTTCCACGGACTGCCCATGGGCGGGGGCGACAAACGCCTCGCCGGATGGCTGTTCGGTGTGGCTGCGATTCCGCTCTCGATCGCAGCTCTGGCGATCTGGGCCCCGACTCTGCCCACGTTTGTGCGCTGGCTGATCCCGATGGCAATCGGCGGCGCTGCAATCGCGATTACAAATGCTCGGCAGTTCGAGTACCGCAGCTGGGTCGGCTGGCTGGCCGTCATTGCATTCGGACTCGCAGCTGTGACTGTCTTCACGGTGCAGATGCTGCGGCAGCCCGATGCTGTGTCGCACTGGACCTGCTTTGCCCTGGGGGCGGTGTTCATACTGGTTGCCAGTTCGATGTTCCTGGGTCGAGCCAACTCCGCCCTGGCCGTCCGGCTCTGTCTGCTCGGGCTGTTTGTCGCGCTGCTGGCGGAGCCCCGTTCCGTGCGCTCGACCGACCGGCTGTCGGTGGTGTTTGCGCTCGATAACTCCGACTCGATCGGGCGGACTGCTTCCGAACGCGGAGCGGAGTTCATCGCCAAGGTCGTCAACGAGAAGCCCGACAAGGACGAGGCAGGACTGGTGACCTTCGCCGCCAACGCAGCAGTGGAACTCCCCCCGCGTGAAGCGTTCCCGCTCGAAGGCGGCAGCATCATCCTGAACTCCCGCATCAGTCCCGATGCGACCAATATCGAGCAGAGCCTGTCCCTCGCCGCAGCCATGCTGCCCGAGGACACTCGCGGGCGGATCGTGCTGATCAGCGACGGAGCCGAAACGGCCGGGAACCTGAAGCCGGTCGTCGATGACCTCAAACGCCGCGGCATCTCGGTCGATGTCCTGCCGATCTCCTACAGCTACGACAAAGAGGTCTGGATCGAGCGGCTGGAATTGCCCCAGCGTGTCCAGCTCAACGAACGGTATGACGCTTCGGTCGTGATCTCGGCCCTCACTCCTGGCAAGGCGCGTCTGAAGCTCACCGAGAACGGCCAGCTGATTGCCGACTCGCCGATTGAGTACAAGCAGGGTAAGAACCGCTACGACCTGCCGATGGAGCTGAAGACGCCCGGCTATCTCGAGTACCAGGCAACGATCGAACCCGAGAAGGGCGAAGACAACCTCGTCCAGAACAACCGGGCCGACGGGTATCTGTACATCGAAGGCAAGGGCAAGGTCCTGCTCGTCACCGACCCGTCAGGCACCGATGAGGAGTGGAAGGCGCTCCGCGACTCGCTCAAGCGGGCGGAACGCGAAGTTGAAGTCACCCCGGCGCTCAACGTCCCTCGCGATGCTCTTTCGCTGCTGCCATACGACTGCATCATCCTCTGCAATGTTGAGCGGTTCTCGCTCGATGAGTCCCAGATGCAGGCGATGCACGACGCCGTCTTCAACGAGGGGACCGGCCTGATGATGGTCGGCGGTAACCGCAGCTTCGGCCCCGGCGGTTACCACAAGACGGTGATCGAGGATGCTCTGCCGGTCAGCATGGATGTGACCAATAAAAAGGTGCTCCCGAAAGGTGCTCTGGCGATCATTCTGCACACCTGCGAATTCCCCGAGGGAAATACGTGGGCCAAACGGATCACCAAAGAAGCGATCAAGGTTCTGAGCGCCCGCGACGAGATCGGAGTCATCGACTACGAGGGGCGCGAGCAGTGGGTGATCAAGCTCGGCGAAGTCGGCGAATATGACCAGATGGCGACGAAGATCAACGCCGCCGAGCCGGGCGACATGCCGGCCTTTGCCCCGACGATGGAGCTGGGGCTGAAGGGCCTGATCGACAGCGATGCGGCCTCGAAGCACATGATCATCATCTCGGACGGAGACCCCGTGCCTCCGCCGGGCGATCTGCTCAAGAAGTTCGCGACCGAACAGATCACGATCTCGACCGTCTCGATCTTCCCGCACGGTGGCCAGGAAGTCGCCATCATGCGGTCGATCGCCGACCTGACGGGCGGGCGGTATTACTTCCCGGATGATCCCAACAAGCTGCCGACGATCTTCTTCAAAGAGGCCCGGACGCTGAAGCGGAACCTGCTGTTCAAGGGCGATGTGGTCGTGCAGCAGGGGTTTGTCTCGCCGGTGATGCGCGGGATCGAGGCGATCCCCCACCTCGATGGCTATGTGCTGACCTCGCTCAAGGAAACCGGACTGCCCGAAGAGATCCTGTTCACGCAGCCTGATGGTGAAGGTGATATCAACGACCCGATCCTTGCAGTGTGGCGCTACGGCTTGGGTACGACGGCAGCGTACACGGCCGACTTCTCCAGCTTCCTCGGCAAGAACTGGGTCAACTGGGAGAAGTTCGACGCCTTCGTCAAACAGCTGATGATCCGCATCTCGCGAGTGCGTCAGCCCGGTCATCTGCGGATGTGGGCCTACTCGACCGGGGCCGAAGGGGTCGTGATGGCTGAGGACTTCCATCCGGACGAGATGTTCCTCGATGTGGCAGCCCAGGTCTCCGGTCCGAACGATCGCCGGGAAACGATCAGCCTCAAGCAGGTCGCACCCCGCCGGTATCAGGCCACCTTCCCGCAGTGGGGGGCCGGTCGGTATCAGGTCACCCTGCTCGGCAAAGCGGGCCAGCGCGAGGACCGCACCACGGGCGGTTTCATCGTCAGCTACTCGCCCGAGTACCTGAAGTTCACCAGCAACTGGAACATCCTGCGACAGATTCAGGAAGAGACCGGTGGCACGCTGCTGGCCGACACCGGCAAGGGCAAAGAGAACGCCGAACAGATCTTCAATCGCCGCGAGACCAAAACTACCTCGCAGCCGGTGTTTGACTGGTTCCTGATCGCTCTCTGCTTTTTGGTCCCACTCGACGTCGGGATCCGGCGTATCCAATTGGACTGGGCAGCGATGCTTCGCAGCCTCGGCTTCGGCAAGTCCGCCGCGACCACAGCCACGATGGGGACGCTGCTCGCCAAGAAGCAGGAAGTCAGCAGCCAGCTCAAAGGCCAGCGGCCGGCTCCCGCTCCCGGTGGAGCTTCGCAGCCCGCACCCGCGTTCCTCAACAAGGCCGGTTCCGCTCCCGAGCGAAAAGCCGCCCCGACACAAGCGCCCCGTCCCTCATCCACCCCCGCCGCGAAACAACCGGTCGAGGACACATCGACAACCAGTCGACTCCTCGACCTGAAACGCAAACGGGCCCAGGATGGGGAGAAGAAGGCCTAGGGCCAGACACGGCGAGCCGCAGGCTCGCCTCAACCCTCAACCCTCAACCCTCAACCCTCAACCCTCAACCCTCAACCCTCAACCCTCAACCCTCAACCCTCAACCCTCAACCCT
>JBIIOI010000070.1:0-30171 GCA_044337025.1 Planctomycetaceae bacterium | reverse complement strand
TCATGCCGCCTGCATGGTCATCGTGCTCAGACGGTTGTAGAAAACGACCATCCGGCGGCGACCCGCTTGAAAGCCCTGCAAACAGGTTTTGAAACCGGCTCTAGATCTTGAGCGACTGGCTCATCACGTCTTTAATGCCAGAACCATCGTTTTGTCATCATCTGTTCTCGAGTTGATTCGCTCTGAATCCAGTAGAGCCTTGAAGTGCAATCCTAACGTGGACATGTCATCCTCTCGTGACAACGCCGAAAACAGCGGAGAGAAAAATCCATTGTGAGCTGATCGCGTCGAGTTCTCAAGCACCAGACCCTGAAGTCCATCGGTAAAGACTGCGACCTCGAGGATCGTCGACTCTCGGCGTTCCAAAACCAGATGTTGACCGAATGTCTCATCGGTGATGAAGTTCGTGCAATTCACGTACTCTTGAGGTTCGGGCCAGAAGATCACTTCATAAACACTCGACTGATCAGACCGTACGACGATACCGCCATCGCCAATCTGTCCAAAGATACAGCAGTCGGGGTAGATCACGGCCAGGAGCAGCGTGGACGCCAGCTGTCGCAACTCGACATCCAAATGTGCTGCATACTTGACCAACGATTGCCTGACGCCCTCGACTAGAGTGCGAACGGTTTCTAGCCCAACTTCGAGCGAATCGCATTTCGCAATTGCGTCAACGAGAGCATCGCAGACAAAAGTTGCCCCAACCTCACTGTGGCTTGCACTTCCGGCCCCGTCGGCAACCACAACAATAAGGCATCCCTCAGATTCCCCAATTCGACGATAGCAGTGAGCGTCTTGACACGGGGTTCCGCGAGCGACGTGCCCCGTACCTGCGATACTCTCAGCGAGAATCTTCCAACTCATCGGATTCCTAGAGCGAGGCCCAACCCGTCGGTGACTCGAGCTTAACCTGATCCTCTTGCCCAGGATTCGACTGAGAAACACTCTTCTGCGATTGTGAGAGCCAGACGAACATCTCCCGGAAGCTGTATCCCTTCAGCTTAAGCGGTTGTCGAACGGAAATCTGTTTCAGGGTGTCAAAGTTTGCGCCCTCAACTCCGACCGCGAAGAAGGCAAATGACTTGTTGCGTTCCCCCTCCTTAATGAGATCGGCTGCCTGTCTCCAATCATCGTTCTGATCGGGTTCACCATCCGTAATCAAGAAAATCCAAGGTCGGTAGTAGTGCAATCCGCTTTGCTTGTATGCGAGTTTACGTTGCTTGATCGCTTCAACTGCTTGCCGAATGCCGGCTCCCATGGGAGTACCGCCATTGGCCGTGAGAACGGGGCAACTGAATTCACCGGCCGTGACAAAGTCGACGACTGTGTTCACGTTTCCTCCGAATGTCACAACGGATACTTCAACGCGTTGCGAAGCGAGAGGATCAGCCTGAACATCCGCGCGATACGCTTCGATTCCTTGATTGAGCAGGTCAATGCGCGTCACACCACCTTGCACCGCATTGTACGTCTTTCCATCTTGTTGAATTGTATAGCCGAGGTCTTTGCCGCTATCTGCGACGACCTCCGACATTGACCCTGACACGTCCAAAAGCAGCACACACGGGCAACGTGGCTCCGGATTTGTAGCCAGCGAAACATCAGCAAAAGGCAACTGCTCTGCCATCTCGGCCCCCAGATCTCCCTAGTCTCACGATGCTATTATGATGATTCAGTCATACAAGGCAAGGATTCTTCTCTCCGAAGTTTTGCGAACTGCCAGTCGCAATCGCTCAACAGCCTGACGCCTCGCAGTTCTCGCGAACCTCACTTGCGAGAAGATCCCGACTTCTGGAGATTTTCGCATTAGAATCGCTTTGCCCACCCCCTCACATCGTAGCCCCCTCCGGCAACTCAATCCTCTTCCCCGTCGTCATCTCCATCGAGTCATACTCAAAGTAATACAACAGCTTCCCCTGCAGAAACACATAGAACCCCAGCAGCTTGTGCGGGTCCTTGCGGTAACGTAGCTGCTTCGTGTTCAGGCGGCGGTCCAGTTCGTCCTCGTAGGCATAAAGTGCCCTTTGCCACCCGCCGTACCGGTCGGCGATCGTCTGGGAAGAGATTTTGCCCCCGTCGCGTTTGTAGCTGTTGCGGGTCGGCACGCGGCGAATCCGCTTCACGACCTCCAGCATGTC
Source organism: Planctomycetaceae bacterium (assembly GCA_044337025.1). GTDB lineage: Bacteria > Planctomycetota > Planctomycetia > Planctomycetales > Planctomycetaceae > TH-plancto1. The sequence goes on along the minus strand of JBIIOI010000070.1, from coordinate 28,030 downwards.
TTCAAAGATTTCCTGATCCGTATAGTGTGCCGACATCTTCGCCCGACGAGTCAGCCCCACCGACTGTCGCAGCTGACACCACGAACCAAACCGTCGATCCAGGAAGGTGCAGGAGTAGCCCGTCAGCTGGCTAAACCGCCGGAAAGTGATGTTCTCCCCATGCTCCTCAACTGCCGCCGATCACGATTGTGCGGACCATCGGGACGCAAACCCACAGCCTCCCGGATCTCTCTCCACGAACCACACAGCTTCAGAATCCGCTCCCGCGACAGCCCCGTCTCGCGGCGCACCGTCGCCAGACTCAGGGCCTCGCCATCCCTTTGAGCCAGACCGCGAGCAAACTCTACAAGCTGCTCGCGCGTGATCAACGACACCGGTGAGGGCAGGGAGTTGGACATACGGCAGCCAGAGTCTGAGGTCATCGCTGAACCCGCCCGGGTTGCGCGAACAGACCTCAGCCACTTTAGCCGTCGGGCTTGCCCGACGTGCCCAGTATGCACAACCGCATTGCCGCCCCCCCAAAAAGCCAGCAAGGCTGCGTTGGACATGTCCAACGCAGCCTTGCGGCATACAGTCCCCACCGTATTTGCCTGAGAGAGTGTGGCCGGTGAGCCAGAGAGAGTGCGAGTCGTGAGAGGACTCGTTCGAGAGAGATTCGATCCCGCGAGTGAGAGTCGCAGTCAATCAACCAAGAACCAACAACCAGGAACCAAGAACAGAGTCTTACTGCACGTCATCCTGCCCATCGCAGAAGTCCGCCTTGTCATCGAAGCAGCTGCCGGTCAAGGCACCCTTGTGGCCGCAGATCGTCTGAGTGTTGTAGCTCTGCTGAACGCTGCTGAAGGCCGAACCGACGTCTTCGAGTTCGTTGTTGATGTTCAGTGACAGCTCGCTCAGGCCGACAACCAGACCCAGAACACAGATCGTGGCGACCAGGATCAGTTCAGCCGAGACGATGAAACCAGCTTCGTCGTTCTTGAGAGCGTTGATGAGCTTGAGCATGAGAGTGTCTTTCGTGTGGTGGGGTCTGAAGTTCGTCGTCGCGTCGTTGGCGATGGGAATGTGTAAAGCAGCCCTGGTGCCAAACCGCCTTGACGCTGTTCAGAAAACTTGACATCACCGCAACGCATCACTCGCAAGTCGCTGCCGCATAGCAACTTGCGATTTTTGAAGAAATCTTGCCCTGACGCCAACCCAACACAGCCCCCGAAACACCGGATGAGGCGAATCGGAAACACGCCTCACCGGCCTCGGTGTGTTCGCTCTGTAAGTCCCTCACTCACCACCAGATAAGCCCACGTTTCCAAACGGCATCACGAGGCATTTCGGCAACTCAAGGCGCACGACCGCAACTCACAAGACTCGGCTTAAATTTTCCTGTACGACTTCCGAACGGGTCAGAGAATACCCCATCATCCTTTCTCAAGGATCAATCGCCTGCACAGCATCGGCAATCACGTGCCCGTCGGCACCACTCGTTTCGATCAGCACAGTCGACTGCCCAGGAGCCAGTTCATACTTTCCCAGCGAGACCCACAGCCCATCAAGGGGTGCGGGCTGCTTTTGATTGATCGACAGCACCGTCTCGCCACCGGCATGTTGCACCTTGACTCGGACTTTTGTAGAGCGGTTGGGGCCGGCGGAGTAGGCCAGACGCAGTTCGGCGGTACGAGCGGCTTTCACCGGCAGGTCGAACTGGATCGATTTGGGGTGGTCTCGCTCGTCGTTGTCGTGCAGGTAGCCCGCTGCGACGAACGGGCGGGTCGACTGGCTGGCGACCCAGTCACCTGTCTTCTTGGCATCAGCATCGTCGACCACGATCCCTGGTAGTTTCGAGAGCGGAATCCCCTCAGCGGCTACCGAACCCGCGGGAATCGTCAGGGCCTGATGATCAGCATCGAGCCGGGCGCGCAGCTTGGCGTACTCCACTTGCTGGACGCTCACATGGTCATCGATGGCGATCGAAGCTGCAGTCGCCGCAGACTGCCCCAGGATCATGAAGACCGGTTCCATGCGGATTGAGCCGTAGGCGATGTGAGTACACGACAGGCAGACCGGAACCAGCAGATTGTCGGCCTGCCCCGGTTTGGGGGTCAGGGTGCGATACGAGATCAGGTACGGCCCCCCCGGACTGACCTGGACGTCGCCTTCGTTGCGGACGAACCCTTCGGCGTTCACATACCGCTGGCAGTTGTGCGAATCCATGTTGTAAGACCCCATCCCGACCGGATCGGGGCACGGCCGCTGGCGGCGACAATCGAGTTCAGTATGCACCGTGTCGGCCACCATGCGGCGAGCCTCGCGAATGTAGCACCAGTAAGGCCACAGGTTGTTGTCGGTGAATTCATCACTGGCATAGCCCCAGCGGCGGATCTCGCGCTGAATCGGTTCCGAAACTCGCGGATGGTTGGCCAGCGTCCACATGAACCCCCGCAAGTAGGTCTCATGGGCCTTCAGAATCCGGGCCCGCGTCGCTTCATCGGCATTCGCATAGTCGTAGTTGGCTCCAATGTAGTCCGACGAGACGGCGAAGTTGTTGTTCATGTCGGTCTTGCGATTGGGCATCATCCCAAAATGCCAGGGATGCCGCGGATCGCCCGCCTCGCAGTTGCGGAGCAGCAACTCATACTCCCGCTCGTCGTACCCCTCGGGCTTGTTGAAGGCGGTCTGGTTCGCTTTGTGATCCGTCAGACACAAGCGAAAGTTGTAGGCCTGCAGTAGCTCATCCGCAGCCCCATCGACCCCCGGACCGTTCGCCCGAATTTGCGGGAGCAGTCCACTCGTCTTGTCACCGCGGATCACGTGCGGGTCGACATTCTTAATGAACTGGTGATGCGTGGAACGCGCCACCTGGACTCCGTTGAGCGTCTCACCGTACTGCGAATTGGCTTCGCGCCCCACGGTGAAGGTCACCCCCGCAGCTGCCATCAGGTCGCCTTCGTAGCTGGTGTCGATAAAGACCTTTCCGGAGTAGCTCTCGCCGCTGGTCAGGCGAATCGCCGTGATACGACCGTTCGCCTTCGAGACCTGGCTGCGGTCGAGTACTGCCCCCGTGACGACCGGGACACGGGCCTCCTCCAGCATCTGCAGGAAGACCTTCCGCGCCACATGCGGTTCAAAGGTCCACATCGCATCCTCGGCGGCGCGATAGCGGTCGTACTTGTCGCGCGGCTCCTGCTTCCAGGCGGCCTCCGCATCGTAGTGCTTCTTCACGCGCTGATAGAACTCGCGAGCCAGCCCCCCAATGACCCGCTTGTCGCCCGTATCCGTAAAGCCCAAGCCGCTGATCGTCAGCCCGCCAATCTGCGGCTTTGGCTCCAGCAGCACGACCGTTTTTCCCATTCGGGAGACCTGCACAGCTGCAGTCACCCCCGCCGATGTGCCACCGTAGATCACAACATCGAACTCACCTGCGTCGAGCCGCTGTTCTGCGGCGAGAGAAAACGAAAGCAGACAGGCAAGCAGTCGCAGCATGGGGCACCTTGGACAGCGGGTGAGCTGACTGGAATATAGCGGCGCGGCGGGAGATCGGAAGATTGGCTGACGCCGTTCATCGCGTACATGGGTATGCGTCGCAAACGTCGGTGAATTCGACGTCTTCTCCCTCTCCCCAAGAGGGACATGAGAATCACTGGCAATCGGGATTTGGGGAGAGGGCCGGGGTGAGGGGCATAGCTGTTCCCCCTCACCCCAGCCCTCTCCCCCGAATCGGATCTGTCCTTGCGACTCGCATCGATCGCGGGGGCGAGGGGGCAAACGAATGCAGTCACCGACGCTTCTGACGCACACACCCGCCCCCCAACATTCTCTCGGAGTCCCGTGAGACAACGAATCAGATTCGATAAGATCCCGCTTCTCTTCAGTCCCCCCACCGGAGCTGCACATGCCTCGCCTCCTGTTGTCCTGCCTGGCCGTTCTTGGTCTGACCTCCAGCCTCGTGTTCGCGGAAGCACCCAAGTCGATCGACGTGGGAACCAAGCCCGAGAGCGTCTGCCGGGGATTCGGCGGCAAGCTGTATGTCACGATGATCAATGGAGAAGAGCCCGGCGACGGGACCATCGCCCAGGTCGACGGCGAGACCGTGACTGTCTTCGCCAAGGGATTCAACAACCCCAAGGGGATGGTATTCGTCGGCGGGTTTCTGATCGCCTCAGACGAGACCGCGCTGTGGAAAGTCGACAAAACCGGAACCGCGACCAAGCTCGTCGAGTCGAAGGACTTTCCGGAGCCGGTGGAGTTCCTGAACGATGTCGCGGCGGGCAAGGACGGGGAGTCCGTCTATGTCGCCGAGATGAGCAGCCCCAAGCCGATGTTCGATCCCAGTGGTGAGCGCAAGCTGTGGGGACTCGACAGTGAAGAAGCCAAGACCCTGCCCAACAAGGGCTGCATCTATAAGGTCACTCTCGCGGGTCAGGTCAGCGTCGCGATCCCCGCCGGGAACCCTGCCCTGAAGTTCCCCAACGGCGTCTACGCCGCAGGGACCAAAGAGAAAGAGCGGGTCTTCGCAGCCGACTTCTTCACCGGAAACATCGTCAACTACAACAACGGCAAGTACCAGATTGCAGCCACCGGCCCCCGCGGGCTCGATGGCCTGACGGTGACCAAGGACCACTTCTTCGGGTCCAGCTGGACCGAGGGCAAAGTCGTCCAGATCGACCGCAAGACCAAGGAGACCAAAGTGCTCCTCGAAGGTCTGCAGACGGCCGCTGACTTCTTCTACGATGCCAAGAACAAGCAGCTGATCGTCCCGGACATGATCGCCGGCAAGCTGATCTTCCTGCCAATCGAGTAGCGGAATTCGTAAGAATTCCGCCGTCCTGATGCCATCTTCCTCTCACAGGAACCCAACGTGCGGTCCCCGATTCGTGCAGTCGTTTTCGATCTCGATGGCCTGATGGTAAACACCGAAGAGGTGTTTCACATGACGGGCCACGAGCTGATGCGTCGTCGCGGCAAGGTCGCAACGCAGGCCCTCTTCAATCAGATGATGGGCCGCCGGGCGCGCGAGGCGTTCGCAGCCATGATCGAGATGATGGAGCTGACCGAAACGATCGATGAGCTGCAGGCCGAGTCCGAGAGCGTCTTCGACGATCTGCTGGAGAAGCACCTGTGTACGATGCCGGGGCTGATTGAATTGCTGGGCCACATCGAAGCTCAGGGGCTCCCCAAGGGAGTCGCCACTTCCTCGGATCGGGAGTACCTGCACCGGATGCTGGGGCAGTTTGATCTGGTCCACCGGTTCCCAATGAAGCTCACTGCGGAAGACGTGACTCACGGCAAGCCGAACCCCGAGATCTATCTCAAGGCGGCCCAGCGAATCGGAGTCGATCCGCACGAGATGCTGGTCCTGGAGGACAGCGAAGCCGGTACGCGGGCCGCAGCTGCCGCCGGAGCGCATATCATCTCAGTCCCGCATCAGCACAGCCGCCATCACGACTTCAGCCCGGCGAAACACGTCGCCAGCAGCCTGATTGACCCGTTGATTCTCGAGCTGATCGGGGTCCGGTAACGGGTTGGAACGAGACCCATGCAGGTCAGATTTCTGACGAAATCTGCTACGCCCCCTGGATTTCGCGGCGGAGCGCGGCGAGTTCTTCCTCGACGTCATCTTCGCGGGCGATAATCAGGATCTCTTCCCGGTAGGGCAGTTCGGGCTCACCCATCGGAACAGTTGTTCGCTTGCGGAGCGCCTCTGCCAGGCGAGCCTGCAGGGCATGCAGCGTTGTCCTCAGGTGGTCACGGGTGGAGATGGCGGCAGAAAGCTGTTGTTCGAGCCCGGCAATCAGGTTGTCGACCTGCTTCCGGCAGGCGAGCGCCTGGCGGGCCAGGTCTTCCCGCTGATTTTCGAGAGCTTCGCGGGCCTTGGTCTGCCATTCGGCACATTGGACCTGCTGCTCGCCGATCTGGCACTCGATCTCTGTCACGCGGTTCATCGCAGTACGGACGCTGCGCTCAGCACCACGGATTCCCTCCTCGATCTCCCGGATGATCTCCTCCAGCGTCGCCTGCTGGTCCTCAGCGGCACTGATCAGCGCGCTGAGGTTACAGGTCACGATTTCCGTGAGGCGGGTGAAGTGCGGCATGTCGATGGCTCCGGGCAGATGCGGCAGTCCGTGGCCACACCAGACGGGGGAGGTTCAGATACTCGTCATGGGCATCTTATGCAGTGAGGAGTGATCCGGCGAGATGAGAGGCGGTGCCTTCTCAAAACCGATGTCCCCGTAACGCCAGGCGACAGGCAACAGATCACTGGAATCCGGACCTGAACTCCAAGAAATCCAAGAATCAGGTCCGACACGAAGAAATCGTCCCACCCGCCTTACCGGCCATCCCGCAATCGGTCACCGAGGAAGTTATCGAGATCATCGATCGCGTAAATCTTCGCGATCGTCTTCTCGAAGTCATAGGCGACCCGGCGGTAGCGGACCTTCTCATCGTCCAGAATCACGTAGCAGGAGCGGTTATCGCCATCACGCGGCTGTCCGACCGAGCCGACGTTGACCAGGATCTTCCGCTCGTTGAGCGTCCACTGGAAATCGATCTCGTCCGGGCTGAGGAACGAATAGTCCTCGGTAAAGACGCCGGGAATGTGGGTGTGTCCCTGGAAGCAGTAGCGGTCGACCAGCCCGAAGATCCGTTCCATCTTGCGCTGGTTGTAGATGTCTTCCGGGAAGACATACTCGTTGAGCGGGTTGCGGGCCGACCCGTGAACGAACAGGTACTTGTCCTCGCGCTTCATGCGGGGGAGATCGCCCAGGAACTCCCAACGCTTTTCATTGCCGACGCGGTCGCCGGTCTCCAGCATCTTACGAGTCCACAGGATCGCCCGCTCGGCTCCCGCGTTGAATCCCGCCGGGTCAAACAGCGCTGCCTGATCGTGGTTGCCCAGGATCACTGCCGCGCAGTTCTTCATGACCAGGTCGATGCACTCGCGCGGATTGGGGCCGTACCCAATAATGTCACCCAGGCAATAGATCTCCTGGACGCCTTGCTCACGGATGTCAGCCAGCACCGATTCAAATGCTTCCTGATTGCCGTGAATGTCGCTGACAATCGCTCTCAACACGCTCAACTCCCGGTCGCACTGGCTCCAAGCACACAGTGCCGGAACTGTCGATCTTCACAATTTCCAGATTGTGACGACAAACGGATCGTAAACGCAAGTTCTCTCGGGAGATAGTGAGAATCGGGAGCCCGTCACGGGTCATGTGTCCATCAGATCCGAAAAGCAGGCTCTGCAATCTGCCTCTCTGGCCATCAGCCATCTGCCAAACAATCCGCGACGCGAGCCTAATTCCCCGCCGAGACCTGGACACTGGCGTTCAGCGTCTGCTTGATCTTGTCCTGGATCGCCAGCAGGTGAGCCCGGCTGTAGTCGTCGAGCTTCAGCCCCGGGGACTGCAGCAGGGTCGTCGCCTGCTGGTCGAGGGTGGTCAAGTGCATGCGGGCCAGCGTCCGGGCGTCTTCGGGGACCCCGGTCGGCTGGGTCACCATCGTCGCCAGCGACCGCAGCGTGGCTCGTTGCAGGTTGCGGCGGAAGCTGTTGATGAACGGCTTGCGGTTCGTGAACTCTCCCTCGGCCTTCTCGGGGAACAGCTCCGAGTAGATCCCGCGAGTGATCAGGTTCATATGCTCGGCCAGCGTGTAGGCGTCCTGATCGGCGGGGATCGTGACTTCCCCATCGGACAGGCGGGTCAGAGTCGTCGAACTCAGCAGCTGGCCCAGGATCTGGGTCTGCCAGTTGAGAACCGTTTCCTGGATCGGGTAGTCGAGCCGACCCGGTTCCTCGACGCCCCAGTGACTCCAGCGGGTCGAGGTCAACGAGTTCAGCACCGTCCCATCGATCTTCGGAGATCCAAACGCGGCTTCGTTCAGCAGCGTCATCGCCTCACGCTGCATGGCGGCGTCGATCGGCTTGAACGGAGTGCGGGCATTGGGAGTTCCCTTGTGATCGCGAGCGACGGAGACGCCGCCGGGGAACCGGGCGGCAAAGCCCAGCGACCGCCAGTGCTCACCGAGCAATCGCGTGAACATTTGCCGGGCCCGCTGGTAACCCTGGCCATCTTTAACAGCCTTGTCGAGAACCTTGGGCAGCGTTTCCTGGGTCACCTGGACCTGGCGACGGATGTAGGCCAGTGAGTCTTTTCCCATGTCGAAGCGGTTCGAGAATGGGTCCGAGTCGATCCCGCCGCGTGTGTCTTCATCGGTCAGGTAGTCGAGCCCCGGCTCGGCCGAGCGAGAAGCGATCTTCGCCAGCCCAGCCTTCTCGTCGCCTTCGATGGTCGCATAACCGTACTCGATGGCCCAGATGTCGTACGGGCCAACCGTCTGCGTGTAGTACAGACCCTGTGGCTGTCCGGCGGGAGCGATATTCGGCGGGTTGTAGTCCATCACACTGGCAACGGTGCCTTCCGCCTTCCCCTTCTCCAGGTCGGCCATCTCAGCCAAGGTCTTCCAGGCACTGGCCTTGAAGTTGTGACGCAGGCCAAGCGTGTGCCCGACTTCGTGCATCACGACTTCCTTCAGCCCCTGATGGATGAACTCTTCGGGGAGCTTGCCGTCCGCTGCCGCCTTATCCATGGCAAGGAACACCGAGGCGGCGTAACCCATCTGCCACTGCTGGTCCTGACAGTAGGAGCAGGTATGCCCGGAGGCGTGCCGATGAGCGAACGGGGTCGTGCCTTCCGGCGTCTTGTCGAACGGCGTGGCGTTGGGAGCCAGGGCCGCGATCGACTGAGCTGTGAACGTCTCCCAGCGATGGTTCCACGAATCGAGGAACCCCGCATCGAAGATGATGTCGGCATCAAGAATCTGCCCAGTCCGCGGATCGACGCGCGAGGGTCCCATCGCGAAACCGGCCTCAGCTGTGATCCAGCGGAACGTGTTGTAGTTCACATCTTCCGGGTCCCACGTATCGTTGTCACCCTGCTGGCCGACTTCGACAGCTCCGTCATATCCGAGCTTGTCGTACGCCTTGTTCCACTCCAGGATGCCGGCCTTGACCGTGGGTCGCAGCCAGACAGGGACGGTCTTCTCCATCCAGAACTTGATCGGCTTCTGCGGCGGCGAAATCTTGGCTGCGGGATCCTTCTTGCGGAGGTCCCAGCGGTTGATGTAGCGAATGAAGTGCTCATCGTCCGGGTTCTCGGAGAAGTCCTTGACCGCTGTCAGGAAGTACCCGACGCGGTCATCGGCGATGCGGGGCCGGTAGCCATTGGCCCCGACCGGTGGCAGCAAACTGATGCTGTAATGGATATTGACCTGCGCCCCCTTCGGGTCGGCGACAGTGTCATAGGATTGGAACGGGTTGGTCGAGCTGTAGACAGCAGCCACCTGGATCTCGACGTTTTCGCCAAATCCCTTGATCGCAGCCCAGGTCGAGCGATCCCCCATGAAGGCGAAGCCGCCCATGGCCCGACCGATGTCGAGGTTGTCGTTCATGAAGACGCGGGTCATGTCAACCAGCATTCCGCCGCTGGGACCGGTCGCCAAGATCGGGAGCGCGAATAGAATGCTGTCCGAGTAGGCCTTTTCGACCGCACTGGCCTCGGGGCTGCCGGGCTTGGCCTTGAAGCGGACATTGCGACGCTGCAGCATCAGCTTGTCGTCGACCTTGCGGAACGACCAGAGCATGTCGTCATCGCCGGTCGTCCAGGACATGCCGCCGATGATCGGGCGCTGGCTGATCCCGCGGGCGATCGTGGGCAGAACGATAAAGTCGCGGCCGATATGCTCGGGCCGGATCTCGGCCAGCAGGGTCTGGTCCTTGTGATACAGAGTCCACAGGCCGGTGACCTTGGTCTTGCCGTCGATCATCTGATCGAACTTGGGCTTTTCTGGCACTGCGGGAGCCTGAGCCCAGGCCCGATCAGCCGCCGAAGCCAAACCTAATGCCAGACACCCCGCAACGATCAATCGACGCATGAGAAGCTCCCACTGACGGGCCAGACCCAACTTCCACTTTAGCAAGACTTCCGGCCTTCTCCAGCTTAACTGGCAATTCACACGCAAAGGTTGGGTCTGTTGCGAAATGTTGCCGGAAACCGCCAGGTGCCGGGAACGTTGTGAGGCCATGTGGCGTTTTGGCAACAATGGCATCAACTGACGGTCGCCCGAGAAGGGAGTTCGGGTCCGTCAGCTCGCCGTCCGTTCAGCAGAACCCCGATCACCGTGTTTCTGACCAGCAATTGGTAAGTCACCAGCAGCAGCCCCATGGAGATCAGATTGATCAGGGCGAACTTCAGAAGCGCCGGCCAGCTCAGACCCTGAAACAGCGACTGCAGCCCAATCACGAGCGGCAAGTGCATCAGGTACATCCAGTAGGAAGCATCCGATAGATATCGGATCTTCGAATTCGGGAAAGGAAGATAGCGCCGAAACAGTCCCATGCACCCGAAACTGACCGCCCAGGCATAGATCGGCTGGATCATCGCAGACGGCATTCGCTGACCCATCGTGACGAGCCCCAGGGGAAGCACCACAAATACCGAACTCCCGATCAGCAGCCAGTAGCGTTTTCCCAGATTCTGCTGCTGTTCCCGCACATCGAAGTGCGCAGCTCCAAAGGCGAAGAAGATCGCGTAGTACACCAGCAGATGTGGCATCGGCAGCAGCCCGGTCGATGTATCCGGACCGAAGACCGGCATCTCGGCCCCCATGAACAGCTGGGGCAGAATGGTCGCTGGCAGGAGCCACAGATTCCGATTCCCACGCAGAGGGCCGTGCAACGACCAGAAGCCCAGTCGTTCCGCGATGGCAAATCCGGCCACCATCCAACATAAGAACCACAGGAACCACAGGTGATCAAACACCGAGGTCGTCACCAGGTGAAAAGACCGTGCCCCGGAACCGATCTGGAAACGGCCTGATTTCATAGATGACATATAGGCTGCAACGCTGGCCTTGAGGAAACTGTCCGCTCTTTGAACTGCCGAGGGGGCAGTGTCAGCGACTTTGCCCGCCTCCGGAGAAAGAGGCCGCAGAAGTTCACGGACTCGCGCCCGCCCGGCCTCCATCTGGTCCAGGTCCGGGGCGGGCAGACCCAGCAGCTGAAGGACTCCGGTCGTCAGTTCGTGCGGAGCATTCGCCGAATCGATCGCACGAGTCCCGTTCGGATTCGAACCGTTCGGCTCCGCGCCGTTTTCCAGCAGGCGCTGAACAATCTTGTCTTGGCCCACGAAAGCAGCGGCAAGGATCGGCGTGTTGCCGTCACCGTTGGGGATGTTGACATTGGCATTGGCATTGAGAAGCACCTCGACGACTTCCGCATTTCCCGTCAGGCAGGCCCAGCTGAGGGCAGAAACCTTGAACCGCGCATCGAGCTGATCAGGTTTGTCTCCCTGACCGATTCGATCCTGGACGGCCCGAGGGTCGTTGGACCGGATCGCGTCAAACAGCGGTTCTTTGAGAGCAGGAGCCGCAAGAACCGAGCGGCTTAAGGCCCATCCCGTGGCGAATTTCATGAGCGGAACCACCGTCACCAGACCCACCAGACAAGGGATCAAAATCCGCTTTCCTCGCTGCCGCAGCAGTTCCGCCAGCCCCCGCTTCCGATAGATCATCATCGTGAAATAGCCACTCAGAAGGAAAAAGAGCGGCATCCGAAATCCGTGAATCATCAAGAAGAGTAATCCGAAGGCGTCGGTCTTCTGAGTATCCTGAACCGGCCAGAACATCGGAAAAAAGCTGAGTGACACGTGCAGAACAATCCCCAGGAGCATCGCAAACGCCCGCAGAGCGTCCAGGTCGTGGCGACGTGCCTCCAGCGGCGAAGGAGCGGCGGAATCGACCGTCACAAGGGCGGAGTCAACAGATGGCATGGATGACACTCGGGCGGCGAGCCAGGACGGAGAACGGGGATTGACTGGCGGAACGAAACGTCCGCGGATCGGATCAACAGTATTCTGCGCAATCGCAGAGTTTTTCCGAATTCAATTGCCCCTATGGATCGGCAAACGGTTCACCGCACCACGGAAGCTGCGATGCCACCAGGTTCTCCATGAGCCATGATCTGGGCTGTCGTCCGGGCTCAGCTTTGGTAACTTCTCGGGCAGTCCTGTCTTCAGATGCGAGTCTCCGATGGAATGCCTGCTCGACCGCTTTCTGCGCTACGTCCGCATCGACACCCAGTCGGACGAAAAATCGTCGACGCTGCCCAGCACCGCCAAGCAGCTCGACCTTAGCCGCCTGCTTGTGCAGGAGTGTCGCGAACTGGGGCTGGACGATGTGTCGATCGACGAGCACGGGATCGTGATGGCCACGATCCCAGCCACGGTCACACACTCCGCACCGATGATTGTGTGGAACTCGCATGTCGATACCTCGCCGGAGTACTCCGGGGCGAACGTCAATCCGATCGTCCATAACGACTATCGCGGTGGGGACATCGTTCTGCCCGGGGATCGATCAAAGATCCTGAAAGTCAGCGAGAATCCGCACCTGAACAACCTGTTCGGCAAGACGATCATCACCACCGATGGCACGACGCTGCTGGGTGCCGATGACAAGGCCGGGATCGCCATCATCATGACAGCTGCAGACCGGCTGATGCGGGATCGTTCAATCCCCTGCGGTCCGGTCCGCATCTGTTTCACCGTCGATGAAGAGGTCGGTCGCGGAATCGAGGGGCTAGACTTTGCGAAGCTGGGCGGTGCCTGCGGCTATACGCTGGACTCCGGCGGCGTCGGACGGATCGATACGGAGACCTTCTCTGCCGACCTGGCGATTGTGACCGTCCATGGCCGCAACACGCATCCCTCGGTCGGGAAGGGGGTGATGGTCAACGCGGTCCGGATACTCAGTGACTTCATCGCCCGGCTGCCACGACAGAACCTCTCCCCCGAGACGACCGATGGACGTGATGGTTTTCTGCACCCCTACCAGATCTCCGGGGGAGTCGCCGAGGCCAGTTGTCGGATCATTCTGCGAGACTTTGAGACAGCGAATCTGGCCCGGCAGAAAGAACTTTTGGAACGGATCGCCGAGGGGCTGCGCGCGGTCTATCCCGAATGCCAGATCACAATCGAGACCAAAAAGCAGTACCGCAACATGCGGGATGGTCTGGAGCAGGAACCGCGAGCCATCCCCAAGGCGATCGAAGCGGTACGTGCCGCCGGAATCGAGCCGATCCTCGACATCATTCGCGGCGGAACGGATGGGGCCCAGATGACCGAACGCGGGCTCCCGACGCCGAACCTCTCCAGCGGTCAGTACAACCCGCATTCGCCCCTGGAGTGGACCTGCGTCGAAGAGATGGAGACCGCGGCCGCGATCCTCGTCCAGCTGGCGATCGCCTGGAGCCGCGAAACGGTGTAGCGGAACTCGTCAGAGTTCCGGTGTCCGATCGCCATTCCCTGACTTGAGTCCTCATCCATGCCTGCCAAATTCCTCTCACTGGCCTTGGTCTGTCTCAGCCTGCTGAACTCAGCTCTGCGCGGTGCCGACCGTCCCAACGTCGTCTTCATTCTGACCGACGACATGCGCTGGGACTGCATGAGCATCGCCGGGCACCCGTACCTGAAGACGCCGCACATTGACCGGCTGGCGAAAGAAGGACTCTATTTCCGCAACTCGTTCTGTACGACATCGCTCTGCTCGCCCAGTCGCGCATCGATCCTCAGCGGGATGTATGCCCACTCGCACGGAGTCTCGAACAACTTCACCGAGTACCCGGATTCGATGCTCAGCTTTCCACGTCAGCTGCAGACTGCGGGCTATCGGACAGGTTACATCGGCAAGTACCACATGGGAGAGAACAACGACGAGAAGCGTCCCGGGTTCGATTACTTCGTGACCCACAAGGGCCAAGGGAAATACTTCGATACCGAATTCAACGTCAACGGCGATCGGAAGGTACTCCCCGGTTACTACACCCAGGTCGTCACGGACCTGGCCGAGAAATGGATCCGCCAGGAAGCCCCCGGCGACAAACCGTTCCTGCTGATGCTCGGGCACAAGGCCCCACACAGCTTCTACTTTCCGGAACCCAAGTACGAGCACGCCTTCGACACCGCCCCCAGCCCGTACCCCGAGACCGCTTTCCTGCTCGACGATAAGCCCGATTGGTTCAAGCTACGGCTCGATACGTGGCACGGGATCTACGGCCCGCTGTTCGATTACCGCAAGAAGTTCCCCGACCGCAGCCCGGAGGCTGTGAAGGACTTTGAAGCGATGAACCGGGCCTACTGGGGGACGATCCTGTCCGTCGACGACAGCGTCGGGAGGCTCTACGCACTGCTGAAGGTGTTGGGGGAACTTGACAACACGCTGGTGATCTTCACAGCCGATAACGGGCTGCTGGCGGGTGAACATGGGATGGTCGACAAGCGCACGATGCACGAGCCCAGCATTCGAACACCCCTTGTCGTCAGATATCCCCGATTGACCGCGACCAACGCCCCGAAGGTCATCGACGAGATGGTCCTCACCCTCGACTTTGCTCCGACGATTCTCGATCTCTGCGGCGCCGATCCGCTGCCGAAGATTCACGGTCGATCCTGGAAGAAACTGGCCCAGGGCCAGGCCGAGGACACCCCATGGCGCTCCGCCTGGTACTACGAATACAACTACGAGAAGCAGTTCCCTTACACACCGAACGTGCGCGGAATCCGCACGCGGGACTGGAAGTACATTCGTTACCCCTCGGGCGATGCGCGCCCCGATCCGCACCTGGGAGAGCTGTACCACATCAGTGCTGACCCGGTCGAACGCAAGAACCTGATCAAAGACCCGTCTCAGAAACAGCGGATCGCCGAGCTATCAGCGCAGCTCGACAGCTTAATTCGCGAGGCCGGAGCTGTGCCGGATCTGATGCCAGTTGACGAAGGGATCAAGAGCGGGCTGCCGGATCAGAAAATTCGGTAGATGTCGAGCACGTCGGGCAAGCCCGACGGCTAACAGCGACTGACCCAATTCCAATAACGCCTCTGGTGAAATTGCTTCCAATCCCCGACGATTCGGTTCTCAACGGGACATCGCCAGGCGTATCTCTTGTCAGAGCTGTCCTGCGAGGAGTCCGATCATGTGGTTCACCGAAACGGCCTGGCCCCCCTTCATCCTGCTCTCGGTCGTCGCTGTCGCTTGCATGCTGGCGGCGATACAGACTCAGCGGGCCAAGTGGCTCGTCGCCGCGGGGCTGGTGGTTCTGATCTGCGGGGCAGTCTGGTATGTCGAGAAGCTGATCGTCACCCCCGCCGAGCGGGTGGAAGGAAACCTGCTGGCGATGATCGACGCCTTTCAGAAGAACAACGAAGCCCAGACACTGGCTTACATCTCTCCCGCCAGCAAGGGGCTCGTCGCCCTGGCAAAACTCGGTATCCAGGTCGTCGATGTCGAGCCCGGTTATCGAGTGACCGACATCCGCGTCTCGACCATCGCCAACGACACAGCGGCGACCAGCCACTTCCGCCTCAACGCCACCGTCCGCATGCCCAGCCAGGGGAACCTGGGACACCAGCCGCTCCGTTTCAACGGCAAATGGCGCGTCGAAGCGGGGCAATGGCGGCTGACCGAAATCGAAGAGCTGGACCCCATCCATGGCGAACCACTCAATCGGTTTCACCTGCTGAAATAAAGGCGAACTTGACGTCCGGACGAGAACTCATGAGGCTGCGTCTGTCAATTCGTCTCCTCTTGAGATTCCGCAGCCATGTCACGTCCGCTGGTCGTCATCACTGACTTCATCACTCCACCGTTCAAGCACGAAGACAAGATCCTCGGCGATCTGGCCGACATCGTGGCTCTGAATGCTTTCAGTGAGGATGACCTCGTCGGCAAGATCGAAGACGCTGACGCGATCATGCTGTATCACTTCATCTCAATCACGCGCAAAACGATCGAGAAGCTCAAGAAGTGCAAGCTGATCGTGCGGTGTGGCGTCGGTTTCGACAACGTCGATCGAGTGGCGGCCCGCGAGCGGGGGATTCCGGTCGCGAATGTGCCGGACTATGGAACGGAAGAGGTGGCCGACTCCGCCATCGCCATGATGCTGTCGATGATGCGCGGCGTAAGCTACCTCAACACGCGGCTGCAGAACCGGCAGGGTCCGTGGATCTACGAACAGGTCGTCCCGCTGCATCGCCTCCGCGGACAGACGATCGGCTTGATCGGACTGGGACGCATCGGGACTGCAACCGCCTTGCGGGCCAAGGCACTCGGCCTGAACGTCCTGTTCTATGATCCGTATGTAGTCGACGGTCTCGACAAAGCGATCGGAGTCACGCGCTGTGACTCTCTGGAAGAGATGCTGCCCCAGTGCCAGGTCGTCAGTGTCCACACCCCGCGGACACCCGAGACGCAGCACATTATGAATGCCAAAACGATCGCCATGCTGCCCAAGGGGGCCTTCCTCGTCAACACAGCTCGCGGCGGCTGCGTCGACGTCTACGCTGTGCTGGCGGCCATCGAGTCGGATCACCTGCGGATGGCAGCCATCGATGTGCTGGAGATCGAACCACCGGCAGATGATGACCCTCTGATCAAGGCGTGGCGTACGCCCGGGCATCCAGCCCACGACCGGATCATTCTCAACCCGCATTCGGCCTTCTATTCCGAAGAAGGGGCCGACGACATGCGGATCAAGGGCAGCCAGAACTGCCGCCGCGTCCTGCTCGGCAAGCCGCCACGCAATGTCGTGAACTGAACCCCCTGCTGGAGGGTGAATTGCTGACAGACCAGACTCGTGATGGTAAAACGAGTCTGGTCATGCACCCTTGGCTCCTGACGGGCACTCTCCGTGGACCTCGCCGAACTGGCACTGTCGACTCAGCTGACTCCCGATGTCGTCACGCGGCGGACGCGCGAGATCTATCAGCGTGTCCTCGACCATTCTCGCTATATCAAGGCCGGCAACTTCCGGTCGATTCATGCGGACGATCTGGCTCAGCTGTTCGAATCGTACGACACCGCGTTCTTTCGCGGGACCTGCCAGACCGCTCTGCGGGGACTGAAGCTCGACTTCCGGATCTCAACCCGCATGACGAGTGCCGGAGGCAAGACGTTCCGCTACACGCCCCGGTTCCGTGGCGGGCAAGTCTGGTACGAGATCGCAGTTTCCGCTCCGCTCCTGTTCCAGACGTTCCGCGATGTCGATCGACCGGTCACAGTCTGCGGAGTCTCCTGCCGCGATCGTCTGGAGGCACTGCAACGGATCTTTGAGCACGAACTGATTCATCTGGTCGAGTTGGTCTGCTGGTCCGACTCGGAGTGCAGCGCCCCCCGCTTTCAGTCGATCGCCGGGAGGCACTTCTTTCATCAGGAACACACGCACAATCTGATCACGCAGAGCGAACGCGCAGCCGTCAAATTCGGGATCAAGCCCGGCACTCCCGTGCAGTTCGAGTACGAAGGGCGAATCTACCGGGGAATCGTGAACCGGGTCACCAAGCGGGCCACGATCCTGGTCGAAGACCCCCGCGGAATGCGGTACTCCGATGGGAAGCACTACACCAAGTTCTATATCCCCTTGGATCATCTCCAGCCTGTCGCCGGGAGGCCGCAATGATCCTCGAAGGGATTGTCACCAGCCAGAACTCCGCCGGCGCTCTCAACATCGCTCCCATGGGGCCGATTGTCGATGAGTCACTCACGTGGCTGCATCTGCGACCATTTCAGACGTCGACGACGTTTCGGAATCTCAAGGAGACCGGCTGCGGTGTCTTTCATGTGGTCGATGATGTGCTGCTGATCGCTCAGGCAGCCCTCAATCGCCTGCCCGAGTTCGTGCCGACCCAGCCGGCCGTGAAGATCACGGGCCGGGTACTCGACGCAGCCTGTCGCTGGTATGAGTTCCGTGTCGAGACCCTCGACGACAGTCAGGACCGGTCCGAGATCCGCTGCCGCGTCGTGCATGCGGAGCGGCTGCGCGACTTCTTCGGATTTCAGCGGGCCAAGCATGCGGTGCTGGAAGCCACGATCCTGGCGACACGGCTGCATCTGATCCCGCGCGAGGAGATCGCCATGCGGTTGGCTGACCTGCGAATCATCGTGGGGAAAACGGCCGGGCCGCGCGAGTTCGAGGCGATGGACCTCGTCGAGGGGTTTGTGCGAACCGAATACGAACAGCGGAGGTGACCCGTGCGGTGGACCCTTCGGCTGCAGATTCTGATCCCGTTCGTCCTCCTCTCTGTCGGAGCGATCGTCGTAACGTCCGTCGTGACCGTCGCAGCTGCGATCCGGCAGATCGAGCGCGAGCGAGACGTGCAGCTGACCGCGGAAGTCCAGACGCTCGCGTTGGCAAACTTTCCGCTGAACGATGCAGTGCTGGAGCGGCTCAAAGTCCTGACCGGGGCCGACGTCATCGTCCTGCAACAGGGACAGCTGCAGGGAGCAACGCTAGAAGGCTTTCGCGCTCAAGACGTACCGCTTTTGAACGCCAACGAGTTGTCATGGGCCGATCAGCAATACCGGATCGGGGCCGCTCAGCAACAGCCCCCCGTCGGGGATCGCAAACTGTATCTGCTCCGCCCCACGCACGAGGGCTGGAGCCGACAATCCCAGCTGGTGGAGACCGTGACCTGGCTCTGCCTCGGGGCGGCGCTCGTCGTGCTGGTGATCTCGGCAGTGGTCTCGCATCGAGTCGTTCGCCGGTTGCGACTCGTCCAGACCCAGCTCTCTGGGATTGCCGCGCATCAATACTCGCAGCACCCGCAGACTGGGCCGGCGGACGAGATCTCGGATCTGCAGAGTACAGCCAATCAGCTGGCCAGCACGATGGAGCGCTTCGAGCGGGAGATCACGCAGACGGAGCGGCTCAGGCTGCTGGCCCAGCTCTCAGGCGGACTGGCTCACACGCTTCGCAACTCCATCACGGGGGCCAAGCTGGCGATCCAGCTCCATCAGCGCCGGTGTGCCACGGGCAGCGACGAGAGCCTGAACGTGGCCCGGCAACAGCTGGAGCTGACTCAGGAGCAGGTCACGGCGATGCTGGCCCTGGGATCGCCTCACGCGCGGCCCGCTGAGCAAGGGAATCTGAGAACGATCCTGGCCGACTTGAACTCGCTCCTGGATGCAGTCTGCAAACACCACCGTGTCGAAGTCTCAGTCCGTGTGGACCTGAGCGAGACTGACGCCGTGGTCCGTGATCAGGCCCGGATTCGCGGAGCGGTGCTGAACCTGGCCCTGAACGCCATCGAAGCAGCGGGACCAGGCGGCCAAGTCTCTGTCTGCGGAACTCGAGTCGCGGACCAGGTCTCGATCGAAGTGACCGACAATGGGCCGGGTCCACCGACGGAATTGGGCGAGGCGATCGCTGATGCCTTTGTGACCACGAAAGCAGCCGGAGTCGGACTGGGACTGATGCTGGCGAGACAAGCATCGGAAGGCGAAGGCGGTCGGCTCAGCTGGGAACGATCCGGCGGGCTCACGTACTTCCGAATGAGCTGGCCCGTCCCGCGTTCTTAGAGCAGATTCACCCTCGGAGGCACGGAGAGAACGCCGGAATCGAGGCGTCTCACGAACATCCCCGATCTGCCAACCGGTTCGTCAGGCGACGTGAGATGGCCTCCAGCAACGTCTCCAGGCAACCCGGCGCCGTGGCGGCGATGACTTCCTGATAGATCTCGTACCCATACGTGCTCGCGGGCGGGATATAACCCGGTTGCCAGTCATTGGTCAGCGTCGTCACGAACACGGGATGAGCCGCAAAACGCTTCCGCAGCTCGATCTGGAACACCTGATACAGCTCGCCGGGGACGAAGACCCAGATGGCGTCGCCGAGGAATCCCAGTCGAAGTGTCAGCGGGTAAGAGCGACCTGCGACCAGGTTGTTCAAACGGGTGAGTTGCCGCGTCCGCTGCTCGACTTGAGCTCGGGCATCGCGCACACGCAGCTCGTCGTTGGCAGCGCGGGCAGTCGCTTCTGCGGCGAGCCACTGCTCGCGCTCAGCAGTAGTTTGCTCGATCGTCGGCAGATCGAGTCGATACGGCAGGTCCACGACCAACTGCTCCCAGTGCCAGTTGTCCGCTCGGAGCTGAGCTTCGCGAGAGAGCGGTTCATGTCGCCAGGTGCCAATCGCAGTTCCCGAGATCACCGGCCCGGCATAACGGTACTCCGTTCCCGGCGGCGACAACGTGGCCAGCGTAGAGAGCGCCGCATGCCCGACCTGTCGGCCATTGCGATCCGCAACTCGAGTGTCACCGACAAACCCTTCACGCGGCCCCAGGTCGCCGGAGGCTCCTTGCAGAAACAGACAGTACCCACCCTCCGTCTGCTCGATCACTTCACGCATCGCACCGACCCAGTCGGGACTGATCAGCGTGTTGTCCCAGGCCAGCGTCGTCGGGTGACAGGCATAATTGACGACGGTCGCCAGTGTGGTCCCCGCAGCGTCGCACACTCGGGCCAGCAGCAGCGTGTCGTCAGCCTGCCCTGCCGGATTGAAACCGCAGACATACCGCTGTCGCTCCCCATCGAAGAAGTCGCGATGGGCCGCCAGATTGCATCGACCGATGGTGTAGACGATCGTCGCGGAAGCAACTCGTGTTTGAGCTCCGCCCGCGAGCCGGCCCATCCGCGCCGCCAGCTCATCCAGGTACGGACCCAGCAGTTCGCCTCCCGGAAGTTCGCTGCGCGTGCGCGACATCCAGCCCGCACCATGGGTATGCGAGAGCGTCACCAGGATGTTCTCGTGGGCGACGTTCACGGCCGCATGAATCGATTGCCGGATACTCCGAATCTCGTGAGCATCTAGAATGCAGTGATCCAGGGCCACGATGATCTGCGGCTCGCCGGTTCCCGGTTCGCTGGGCTCCAGCCACAGTAACGTTGCTTCGAGAGGTCGATGCACACCCGTCGCCCGGTCATGTAGCGCCGCTCCCCACATGCGGTGGTAGATGCCGACCGGCGGCGTGATGTCACAACGAGCGATCGCTGCCCGACAGCGGGCCTGAGGTGTCTGAACTGCGTTCATGCTCATCTCCAAGTTCATGCTCGTCTCCAAACAGTGTGCCCCTCGGATTCAGCAGCGCCCAGCACAGGGCATCGATCGCCATCACAGCTGCGAAGAGAAACAGGATCAAGTTCCAGTTCCCGGTCTTGGCCACCAGCCAACCCGCTGTCACCGGAAACAAGGCGGCCCCCATGTTGCCAAACATGTTCATCGTGCTGAACACCGTCGCCACATTCCGACCCCCGAAACTGATCGCGATGGTATAGCCACTGACACCGCCAAACGTGGCACAGAAGGCCCCCAGGGATATCAGCGCGATACTCTGATTGACGTCTTTCACGAAGTACGAAGCCACGATGAGCAGCGAGCAGACGCTCATCCCCACGATGGCGATCCCCTGTCGGCTCAGCCGCGCGTTGCCGGTTCGCTGCAACAGCCAGTCGGAGAAATACCCGCCCGTTAAGCTGCCAATCACGCCGCCCACGCCCGCCACGGTCGTGAGTAATCCCGAACTCAGCTGAGACACTCCGCGCGTCTTCTGCAGGAAGGTCGGAAACCAGGTCATAAAGAACACCATCCCCGCAGCCCGGAAAAACTGTTGACCGCAGAGCAACGCCAGCGGCCAGCTGCGCAGCATTCGTCCCCAATCGGTACGCGGACGGACGTCGCTTCTCATCTCCGCCGCCGGGAGTCGCCGCGCGGAGATCACCGCGAGGAACACAACCGTCCAAAGGAATCCCGGGATCGCATACGCAGCCAGCAGAAGTCTCCAGCGGTCCACATCCAGGGACTTCGCCGATGGCGTCAGCAACTGCAGGAATCGGGCGGCCAGTGCGGGCGCGAGTGCGCCCCCAATCGCCATTCCGCTGGCGAGAAATCCGGTCGCGCGGGCTCGTTCGGTCTCGGGAAAGATCCGCCCCAGAGCTTTCGCAGCACACGGAAACGCACCCGCCTGGGCGGCTCCCATCAAACTCCACAACACCAAAAGCGTCTGGAAATCGTTCGCGAAGGCCGTCAGTAACGTGGCCAACGACCAGACGACTGAGAAAATGGCCAACGCTCGCCGACTGCCGAGCCGATCGGCCACCCAGCCGCTGGGAATCTGCATCAAACCGTAAGCCAGATACCAGGCGGATTGAATCCACCCCATGTCTCGGGCCAGGTCGGCAAACTTCAGATCGCCCGCGATCTCAGCTGCGGGAACACTCAGTGCCGCTCGCTGGATGTACGCCACCATCGCCGACAGGCACAAGAACAGCAGCACCTGATAGCGACCGCTGCGAACATCAGTCTCGTCCATGGAGATGTTGGACATTCACGGCCCCTATCGGGTGGAAAGCAAACTCTGCTGAAGCAACTCAAATAACCGATCCACTTCCGCTAGTGTCTCGGGATCAGGCTGCCAGCCACACGGCGGGATCTGCAGGGTGTTTGGGAAAAGTCCGCGTTTCTTCAGCAGGTACTTCTCAATCGACAGGAAGCCATCCAGCCCTCCTTGGATCTGCACGTAGACGAGAGCACTGATCGGCAGCGAGAGTACGTAGACCCGTTCTTGATCCCCAGCCCGCAGAGCTCGCCACAAGGCAACGATCCCATCCAGCAAGTCCATGCCGGGCATCGTGCCGACGATGCCACGGCGGTAGCAGTCGACAAGGTTGATCCCCCCGGAGCCCTCAAAGATGCGGGCCTTTCCACCAGTCGCATCGCGCAGCTTCGACAGGTTGGGGCCGAGCGGACTGGCTTCCGGCTTGAAGAGAATTCGCTGCTCACCGAACTCTTCGAGCAGCTTCCGATACACACTCAGGTCGATCGACGCTCCGACATAGTTCGAGGCATCCTGCACGACGAGCGGGACCGAAACGCTGCGCGCGATCGATGCGAAGTACGCAGCCGTGGCCTGGCTGCCCAGCGATGTCGCGACGGGAGGGATCGCCATTACGGCACTGGCACCCAGCGATTCGGCATGCCGGGCAAAGTCACACGCTTCCGCACTGCTTTCGGCTCCGACACTGATCACCACAGAGCCGCGGCCTCGGGCGGCACGGCAAACATGCGTGGCCAGTTCCCGGCGACCATGATACCCCAGCCGCAATGTCTCACTGACCATCGCGCAGACAACGCCATCCGCTCCGGTCTGAAAGGCCCAGTCGATCTCACGCTCGAGCGTCGGGACATCGATCGCGTAGCTCTCGGTGAACGGAGTTTGCAGGACGGGCAGCACCCCCTGCAATTCGTCAGTCTTCATGGTTCGCCTCCTTCACGAGACCCGACATTTCCGGGACCATTTCTCACCAGTCACCCACGCTTCCATCCCGATAGAAGACGCGCTGCAGGTGTTCCTGCTGGAACGGGTGCTTGCGGACTTCGTCCTCGTTGATCGAGACCCCGAGGCCCGGCTTCGTATTGGGAGTCACGGTCCGCGTCTTGGGATCCACTACGAACCCCTCTTCCACGACATCGTGCCTCCACGGAACGTCGTTGTGGACCGATTCGCAGATGATGTAGCTCGGCTGCGAGAACCCGAACTCGATCGACGCCGCGGTGCTGACCGGCCCTTGCGGATTGTGCGGAGCCAGAGCGATGCGATACGCATCCGCCAGCGCAGCCACCCGGCGGGCTTCCGTAAAACCGCCGCAATGTGTGATATCCATCTGGCAGATCTCGCAGCCGCGCGCCGCGAACAGATCTCGAAAGGCAGCCAGATGCGTGACCCGCTCCCCCGTCGCAATGGGAGTCGTCACAGCGGCGTTGATCGCGGCCAGCCCTTCAATACTCTCCGGCCAGCAAGGCTCTTCGAGGAAATAGAGACCATACGGATCGAGGGCCTGGGCGAACTTCATCCCCATCGCGGGAGAGGGCCGCGCATGACAGTCGACCATGATGTCGATGTCGTCGCCGACGGCGTCCCGCATCGCAGCCACGCAGGCCTCGGCAGCCTTGACCGGCTTGAGTCCCTCGATCGCCATCGTCGAAGGCACGGCCATCGACTTGAACGCCGTGAAGCCATCCGCGACAGCCTGCTGAGCCAGTTCGCCAAACCGCTTCGCGTTGTCGACGGGAGTCTCATAGAAGCTCTCCATGTCACCTCCGCCGAGGTGACAATACAGCCGGATGAAGTCCCGCACCGGGCCTCCCCACAGCTTGTGGCACGGCACTCCATGCAGCTTGCCGACGATATCCCACAGCGCGATGTCGATCCCCGCGATCGCTGTCGACCGCACGATCCCCGACCCGTGCCAGAAGTGCTGCCGCCACATCATCTGCCAGAGATGTTCGACGCGGGTCGGGTCTTCGCCGATTAGAAGCTGGGAGATATCTTCGATCGCCCCGACCACGCTGCGGGTATGCCACTCCAGCGTCGCCTCGCCCCAGCCGAACAGGCCCGGCTGATCGGTCAGCACTTTCACGAACACCCAGTTCCGCATCCGCGCATGACAGACGAGCGTTTCGATGCCGGTGATCTTCATGAGAGGTGGCTTCCTTGAGGCGGCGCGAGAAACCCGCGAACTCGCACACGATCCGGTCGTGAGTTGTGGTTCCTATTTACCGTGTTCGAAGGCTCAATGCCATTCTCGCTGGCCACGCCTCCAAGAGAACATTCCTCGACTCGCGTCGGAAGCCTCCTATTCAATTTCTGGGCGAGACGGGCAGCATTTTCCCATTCGATGGCTTCAATACTTCGATTCCACGGGAAATCGAAACCAGTCGAGTAGTCCAGATAGCATCGGCTTCCCGCATGAGATAGGCTGGTTTCCGAGGAGAACTCCTCGCGCTGGCACCTGACACATTCGACCTGCCCATGAAGCCCACCCGTCTGATCGCTGTTTTCCCCACGCTGCTGACACTGGGCAATGCGGCCTGTGGCTTCGGCGCGATTACGTTTGCGGCGAAAGCCACGCAGAACACGACGGAAGCTGTCATCTACGGTCCGCTCTTCCTGTCAGCCCTGTGCATTTTTGCCGGGATGCTGTTCGACATGTTCGATGGGGCTGCGGCCCGGCTGACGGGGAATACCAGCGAACTGGGCGCGGAACTCGACAGCTTGTGCGATGCGATCACGTTTGGCGTAGCGCCCGCGTTCCTGATGCTGACGTTCGTGAACTTTCCGATCTGGCAAGGCGATGAATACTCTCTGCCATTCATCTACACCCCCCGGCTCGTGTGGACGATCGGAGCGCTGTATGTCATCTGCGCGATCCTGAGACTGGCTCGATTCAATATTGAAACCGACGAGGACGACGCCCACGATTCCTTCAGTGGTCTGCCTTCGCCTGCAGCGGCCGGTGTCGTGGCAGCCTTTCCGATTGCAATGCCCGAATTGATGGAGCTGTCCAATCGCGGCGAGAACGCCGCGCGAGTGGCGGGGTTCCTGATCCCAGCTGTGAAGGTGGCGCTGCCGATCTTTTGCCTGGCTGCGGCCATGCTGATGGTCTCGCGGATTCGCTACCCACACTTTGGAACCCAGCTGCTGCGAGGCCGCGGGCCGCGAAAGAACATCATCCAGATCGTTCTGGCGGTGGCCGCCGTCGCGTGGGCTCACGAACTGGTGATCCCGCTGGCGTTCTGTTACTTCGCCTTCGGAGCTCCGATTGCCGCCGGTTGGAGACGCTTGATGGGAGCCAAGGCTTCGCCTCCAGCAGCAATGTGAACTCTATTTCCTCAGGCAGTTGTCCACGAACTCGAACAAGGCCTTCGACGCCGCGTCATCCGGTGTTCCCAGATTGTCATTGATTCGCGAGTGCGTCGTATCTCGCCCCCCGAACTGCGTCACGGGCACCTCAGCTTCTCGCAGCACGGTGGCCAGACGGGACGCCTGGGCCGAGGTGTCCGGATGCTCTCCCACATGCAGAATGAAAAACGGCGGAATCCCCTTACCCTTGGCAACGTGAGTGACCGCTGAGAAGTCGATGTGCTTCTCAGGATCATTGCCGAACTTCTCGCGGTGACCGAACTTCGCCTGCGGCTGCTTGTGGACCCAGCGGCGAATCTCCGCGACCGTGATGATGGCCGGGATATCGAAGGTATCTCCGTCGACCGGGACGCATCCCTTGATGATCTGCAGCGAGAGCCCTTCCGCCTTAAGGTACCGATCATCGGTACACAGGATCGCCGCCAGCTGGGCTCCAGCCGAGTGGCCCCCGACCAGCATCCGCTTCGGATCGCCGCCGTGCTCGGCGATATGGTCATGCACCCAGTGCAGCGACGCAGCCACATCCTTGATCAGCGTCGCCATATCGACGTGCGGCAGCAGCCGATAGTTCGTGGAGACAAACACGCAACCGCGATCGACAAAGGCCTGCGGCTTCGATTTGACGTCGGACTTGTCACCCGCCTGCCAGCCGCCGCCGTGAATCCAGAACACCACCGGCAAGTTCTTCGCCCCTGCCGCTGGAGCATAGATATCCAGCACGTGCCGTTCGTGGCCATTGGCGACGTAGGGAATGTCCTTGGTCACCTGCATCTCGGCCGCCAATGAGAAGTTGTTTACATCACACAGCAGCAGGAACGCGAATGCCAGACGCATGATCGACACCTTCCAGGTGAGGAAAAAGAGAATGTCACTCTGCCAGAGCAACCCGTCGCAGCCCCATATCCGCGAACTCAAACCGCGTCAGCCCGCTGCTGGCCGCGTTGAGCCGGTCGACCATCTGCGGCAAAGTCTTCACGACTCCGTTTCTCACGGAGATTCGTGTATCCCGGTCGTAGCTCAGCATCAGGATGACGAGGTGCTTCGGCTGGGGCAGGCTGCGGTAAATCCCCTCCAGTTCGACACTGAACCGCTCAATCTCGGCGTCCTGGTCATCGTTGAGGTTCACGCGCAGTTCGCGCCGGCGCTCACCCGTATCGAGATGAGCGATGTTCTGACCATCCAGGAACAGTTCCCACACATCGCAGCGTTTGCGGATCTCGTCATAGGTCAACAGGTGCTGCAGGATCGGTTCCGGAGAGCCCGCTGCCAGTTGCTTGAGGCGCGTCTGAGCGGCAGCCGTCGGCGTGTTCGTGCCCGACGGCCTCATCTCGGCAAGGAACGCCTTGGTCTCCTCGGGGGTCAGCTTGAAAACCTCCGAGAGTGTCCGGGCGACTGCGGCGTGTTCTTCCTGGATACGGTCCGAGTCACTCTGAGCCTGGCTCAGCTGAGCTTTCATCTCCTCCACAGACGCGACCGAGGCGGCAGCCTGAGCCTCCGCATTGGATGACCTCTGCCGCATGTCGAGGAACTGCATGAACAGCACAATCAGCAGCATGTCGAGAATGGGCGTAATCTGCAGAGACAGGCGTCGACGCGTAATCATGCGTGTGGCCCTTCTGACTTCTGGGTCGACAGAGCCAGCTCACGCTTGGCCCGTCCGACGGTCTCCCGCACCAGCCTGCGATCTTCCGAGAGTCGATTGAACGACGGCTCCAGCCAGCTGTTGATAAACATCAGAATGATGGCTGCGATCAGGCCCGCAAACGAACTCCAGATCGCCTGGCCAAATCGCTGCACGACCAGGGAGACCGACGCAGCCTCGTCAGGTGTCTCGGCATTCAGAGCCGCCCCGATCGCCAGCATCGTCCCCAGCACTCCGGCCAGCGGGTAGGCCTCGATCATTGTGCGGGCACTGTTGTAGATCGTGTCGAACGTCATCGACTGCAGATAGCGCCGCTTCTCATCCAGCAGCTGCATACGTGTCAACAGAGCCGACCGATCGGCGCCGCGTGTCGGATCGTCAAGGACATCGTTCACATCGGCCAGGAAAACTTCGATCTGGTCTCCCAGATGAGCTGTCGAGTCGAGCAGGCTCTGGTTCTTGAGTCCGCGAGTAAAGTCGAACAGCGTCGACGCGATGACCCGAAAGTCCCGCTTCGACCAGGCCCACAGAACAAAGAACAGCAGCAGATGAACGGCAAAGACCCCGACAATGGCAGGGGTCGAGTAATTCGACATCTGATCCAGGAGCCCGGACCAGTTCACCGTGGATTCAGCCAGGATGTGCATGCAGAGATCGCTACAGAACGGCGGAGAGGAAGAGGTGGACGTGGAGTGCGAGACGCACTGAGTGTTTTCCGACTGTTGCCCCCTTCGCCTGTTTGGCTCCCCTCTCCCCCCGGGAGAGGGGCTGGGGGTGAGGGTTCTCGCCACTCGGGTGACCTTGCAGCGTCAAC
>JBIIOI010000149.1:0-4272 GCA_044337025.1 Planctomycetaceae bacterium | reverse complement strand
GCCATGTTGTCCAGCTGGGCGCTGACATGCGTTTCTGCCTCCCTGCCGGAGGTTACTGGGGCCGCCTTGCCATCGATCGGTTCGCGAGTCTGGATCGAATTCGAACACGGGGATATCGACTTCCCAATCTGGACTGGCTGTTTCTACGCTGACAGATCGACGGTCCCTCCGGCCCTTCGAACGTCCGCCAGTTAAACTCACTCACGCAATCACTCCTCCTCTCCGACAAGGAAACATCATGGCCTTCGTGCTGAAGATCGAAATCACCACCAAAAACACAGCGGGATCGGGAACGATCCACCCGCTGTACTTCTCCGGGATATATGATGCAGGGCCGAATCTGGCCCAACTCGGAGGAGGTCTGACCGCGCCGGGGCAAACGTCCACGAATACCTACAACGCTCCTGCTGAAGCGTTCTCCGTTCATAGCCTGGCAGTTAGGCTCAATGGGCTGGCTCCCAGCGCTTCCGATAACTGGGTGACCAGTCATGTGAAGGTCACATTCGCCAACGAAGTTCTGGTCGATCGACCTTGGGAACTTGTGTTCAACGAACAGAATCGCAGCCACGAGTTGTACCGGCTCGCCTTCGATGCCACTCGCAATGGTCGCGATGACGACGGCGGCGATGGTTGCCGGTGACCATAGTTCGCCTTGATCCTCCCCTCTGGCCATCTGCCAAAAGCTATCTGCCATATGCCCCCCAAAGCCCACTCCGAGACCGCTCCGCCCCCGCCCGCTGTCCCAGCCCCGGCGGGTGATGAGGGCGATTTGCCGGAAGGGTGGGCTGGTTGCAGGCTTTATGAGATTGGGCAAATCATTACAGGTAACACGCCTCCCAAGAGGGATGATGCTAACTATGGAACCGAAATACCTTGGGTGAAACCACCCGACTTGGGGACCGACATCCCAATTACATCAACGGTAGAGTCGCTGTCGAAGACTGGTGCGGCTCACTCAAGATTGCTTCCTCCCGGATCGATTCTAGTCTCATGCATCGGTCTTTTGGGAAAGGTTGGAATTGCTGGCACTACATTGGCCACCAACCAACAGATCACGTCCATCATCCCTGATGAACGATTGCTGTCATCACGATATGGATTTTACTTTTGCAAAACACTTCGACCGTGGATGGAGGAGAACTCGTCATCAACTACGGTGGCGATTATCAACAAAAGTCGATTCTCTGATGCTCCTTTTGCACTCCCCCCCCTGGCGGAGCAGCGGCGGATTGTGGGGGTGTTGGAGGGGCTGTTGGGGAAGGTGGCGGCCAGCCGGGAACGCCTGGCGCGGGTGCCCCAGCTGCTCAAACGCTTCCGCCAATCCGTCCTCGCCGCCGCCTGCACCGGCAAACTCACCGCCGACTGGCGAGAAAATAGGAACTCGGAATTGTCAGTCTTAATCGAGGGCGAGTTCCCAAATCGATGGCGAGTAGTAACCTTGGACGAAATCGCAGCAAAGGTTCAAGACGGAAACTACGGAGCGATGTATCCCAAGGCCGATGAATGGACAACAGTGGGCGTTGGATTCGTCACACCTGCCGCAATCGGAGTCGATGGAAGGATTGACCTCAGCAAACTGAAGTTCGTTACGCCAGAGAAGAACGCCGGGTTACGAAAGGCACAACTCATTGAGGGTGATGTTATCTTTCCAAATCGTGGATCACGTGACGCCCAACGCTATGGTCGAGAACCGTTTGCGATCACGATTCCAACAGAACTCTTACCTGCCAACATCAATCCCCAACTTACTCTCGTGCGACCTCGAACCGATGAGGTCATTACGGATTACTTGCGACTCGCCTTGAATTGCGAGTTCTTCCTCTCTCAAGTCCGTGCAGTCACTGGCGGGAGCGCATTGGCATTCATCAACTTGACGGTAACGAGACAGCTTCAGTTTCCTCTCCCGCCCCTCGCCGAACAACACGAGATCGTCCGGCGGGTCGAACAGCTGTTCGCTCTGGCCGACCGGCTGGAAGCCCAGCTGGACGCCGCCCGGAAGCGGGTCGACCGGCTGACACAATCGATCCTGGCCAAAGCCTTCCGGGGCGAACTGGTCCCCACCGAAGCCGACCTCGCCCGCCGCGAAGCCCGCAGCTACGAACCCGCCAGCGAACTCCTCACCCGCATCCGCCAGCAACAGACCGCCGCAGCTGGCCCCGCCGCCAAGACCCGCAAGCCTCGCAAATCGGCATCCGGCCAATAGGTCTGCATCCCCACCCACGCCACCATCCCCACCCGCTGTGGTCCCCCAGTGGCGGTCGACCGTCCGGGGCCGGATTGGCTCGCTCTGACGCTCCGCTCAGACACCGCCCCCCAGCCCCCCACGTGCCGGGAGCGTCGTCTGCCCACTTGTTCCCCCTGACCCCTGAGAATTGGGAACGTTGTATGCCCACCCCGAAAAACCTGTTCCAGACAGATCCTGCGCGATGGTGACACCCGAGCACGGTCCGGGGGGCTTTACAGGACCCATTGTAGGCGGGGTGGACCAGAGATGTAGCATAGGCTACATTCGCACGGGTCCCTGTGCCAGAGATCCAACCGAAACCACGAACAACGCCAGCCGCCTCAGAGTGAGTTTTGTTTGCTCGCATCGCATGGGAGCGCCTGGGGGTCAGGGGAGCTGTGTTTCAAAGTCATGGCAAGGCATCTCTCGAACGCTGCTTACCCTTGCGGTCGTAGCAATCTGCGACTTCAATGGGGGGCATGCAAACTGATGTCAAAGCTGCCGCTGAGAGTATTGCCCGCCTGAACACGGCATTGACCAGCGGGGAAAAGCCCGCCAGAGCGTATCTCAAGTCCCTGGATCGAGACACAGCGGAATCGCTGGTCAACACGCTGACCCGTCTCGGATGGTATCTGCCCTCCACCCGGCGCACGGCTCAGCAGCAGCTGGCGTGGTGGTTGTTCCGGAAAGACGTCGAACGATTGCAGGCAGATGGAGGTCAGTGGGTCAGCGTCACTGAGCTACCCCGCGAGCGATTGAATGAAGCCCAGAGTTCGATCGAATCGCTGTCGTCTCTGTTAAACATTCGAGCGAAATCGTGCCTCTCAGTTCTCAGCTATGTTCTGCTTTTTCTCCAAACGATGGAGGAGTCTCGACAACTTCCCCTTCATCCGCGATACAGGCGACATGGAGTTCCCGAAGGTCACGATTTTGACGATATGTTCCTGATCCGTTTCGATGGTAAGTGTCTGAATGAGTCGATGAACCGCATCGCCGCCCCGCTGGAACTGGCTCCCGGAAAGCTGATATGGAGTCCGCCAACCGGTCACCCGATAACGACGTATCAAAGGTATTGGGGCGACGTGAGTAGTCTGTTGTCCTACTGGCGCGGTCTACTCGAGCGCGAGGTTCGACGACGGGGTGAACTTCCTCCCGGATGGGAGGCGGGGTCGTCTGGCTGGCCAGATCGCCCGATCCGAACTCCAGATGACCTAAGCCGCTGGCTGCATATCTGGCTCGACCGGCTCCACGAGTCGCGAGTGACTACAGGACTGCAGCTCTACAGCCCAGAAGGTTATCTCGACAGCATTCAGCGAGAACTGCGAAATACGTGGCGAGCGGCACAGGCTCGAATCGTCACATTGCCATCGACCTTCGACGACGCTCCTGCCAATATCGACGCTGCAGAGAAGCAGCTTGTGTGGGTCATTCAGTGGCTGGGCAAACCGGGGGATAACAGACCTGCCGATGCGGGAGACGATCCCGCATTCGCCCATATTGCTGATGGACAAGTCAGGAAGAAGGTAAAGGAGATTCTGGTTCAGCTGGAGTCCGCAAAAGTTCGATCTATCCTTGTTGCAATGTTCGACTTGGGGGCGACTCAATTTGGTCCCATGGTGCCTGCGAATGAGATAGCTAGTTTGGCGATCGATCCAGCAGCGGGAGCAAACGACATCAAGGGGGAAATGGTGCTCGTCAAAGGACTGGGATTGGTAGATTCTAAAGAAGGGAGATCCGGGGGAAGCCGCCTCACTGAATTGGGAGGCTACGTGGCCATCGCGATTCAACAACAAAAGAACTCGTCGGAAACTCGTCGGAAACAGTAGTACCGTTTAGCGTCTGTTTTTTCTCAAAGACTAGGACACACTCCCTGCGTCACGTCGCGGCTGTCGCGACCTGGAATTGACCGACTCGGGAGAATCTCAATGATGAAGTCTGACACTCAGTGTGAACCATTCCCAGCTGAGCGCGAATGTCCGCCTCTCGTGAATGTTCGCGAAGTCGCAAGGCTGCTGAACTGTTCCACTCGACACGTATTCCGGCTGACT
>JBIIOI010000134.1:0-4495 GCA_044337025.1 Planctomycetaceae bacterium | reverse complement strand
CGGTCATCTACCATCCCCAGTTCGGCTGGGGGCTCTGGTCCGCTGGCGAAAGACGGACGTCGACCAGTGGATTGCCGGGGGTTGCCAGTCTCCCACGATGGCAAACGGGGGCCAGTCATGAGCCAAGCCGAAGATTGCCCCGCATCGGAATCGCTACTGCTGAACCGCCGCAAGGCCGCCGCCCTGATCGATGTGTCGGTCGCCACTCTCGACCGGATGCAAGCTGCGGGGAAGCTCCCACGAACGCTGTCCGTCAATGGCGGAGTGCGCTACCGCAGAGACGACCTGACCCGATGGGTTGCTCTGGGTTGTCCCGACCGGAAGACATTCGACGCGGCCAGTGATGCTTGAAGCTGTCCGCGCTGATGTTCAGCGGCTGGACTGTATCCACATACGACAACGGCGAAACGCCCGCTTCTCACCACTGGCGCCTCGCCGTCATCTCGAAAGGTCTGCGATGTATTCTACTCACGAGCCAAAGATTCTCGAACGCCTTCACGGTGTTGTTCCGTTGAGATCTGGCGAATGGAAGGCCCTTTGCCCAGTTCACGAGGCTGATGGCAAGCCTCACGATCCGAGTCTCTTGGTCACCCTGGCTGATGGGAAGACTCTGCTGTACTGCCACGTCTGCAAAGACGCGTCACCGGCGGAGCGGATTGTCGATGCTTGCGGTCTGACGATGGCTGATCTGTTTCTGAATCAGCCCCCAGCGCCGAAGCCATCGAAACGCAAATCGAAGACGCCGGGACCGATCGTCGCGACCTACGACTACCGCGATGAATCGGGGCAGCTGCTGTATCAAGTCGTCCGCCGCGAGCCGAAGGCATTCCAGCAGAGACGACCTGATCCCGACCGACCGGGTAAATGGATCTGGAACCTCGATGGAGTTCGCCCTGTTCCGTATCGGCTTCCAGAACTCAACGCAGCTGACCCGTTGACGGATGTCTTGATCTGCGAGGGTGAGAAAGATTGCGACCGCCTCGCCCAGCTGGGATTCGTCACGACGACCAACGCTGGCGGGGCCGGGAAGTGGCTCCCTGAGTTGTCCGAACCGCTGAGAGACCGGCGGGTCGTCGTCATTCTGGACAATGACGACGCCGGAGAGCGACACGGCGAGAACGTCGGCGGATGCCTGGATGGTGTCGCGCGGTCAGTGGCCCTGTTGCGGTTGCCGGGACTGCCACCGAAAGGCGATGTCAGCGACTGGCTGGATCAAGGGGGAACCGTCCAACAGCTGCAACATCTGCTCCACACGGTCGATGAGTGGCAACCGACCGATCACGAGATCGACGAAGAATCACCAGCCGACCGGGTCACGATTGAAATCACACCCGAAGAACATCTCGTGACCGACAAAGTCGTTCAGACTCTGGCTGCGCGTGCATCGTTGTACGTCCGCGATTGTGAGCTGGTCAGAATCCTGACCCATGAAGGCGATGAGCCGACCATCGACGGGATTACTCGACCGACGGCACTGGCTCGCATCCGCCCCGCGAAGGGTGTTCTGCGGGATACCCTCACCCGGCACATTCGGTTCGTCCGCGAATGTGGCAAGGTTAACGAGACCTACTATGAGGAACGCCACCCGCCGCACTGGTGCATCGACAGTGTTGCCAATCGCGAGGTCTGGCCGGGGTTCCGTCACCTGCGCGGAATCGTGACCTGTCCGGTCATGCGTGCGGACGGGTCGATTCTGCGTCAGCCGGGATACGACTCGGCCAGTGAACTCTATCTCGACTACCGGGGAGCGGAGATTGAGACACCCGACAATCCATCCCAAGCGGACGCCCGGAATGCGGCCGCGCTGCTGCTCGAACTGATTGAGGAGTTTCCGTTTGCCAGTGACCTGGCTCGCGCCTGCTGGCTGGCTTGCGTGTTGTCTCCATTCGCACGGCATGCCTACAGTGGGCCGACGCCGCTGTTCCTGATCGATGCCAACACGCGGGGCAGTGGGAAGACGCTGCTGGCGAATCTGGCCGGAATGATCTTCACGGGTGACAGCACATCAAGCATGAGCTGCCCCAGCGAAGATGATGAGTTCGCGAAGCGCATCACCGCGATTGCCAAGTCTGGTGACCCGCTGATCCTGATCGACAACGTCGCAGGAACGCTGGGGTGTCAGTCGCTCGATGCCGCGTTGACTTCGACCCGATGGAAGTCCCGATTGCTGCATACCAGCGACATTCCGGAATACCCGCTCTTCACAATCTGGATGGCGACCGGGAACAACGTGGCGCTTGGTGCGGACACCTCGCGGCGCACTTGTCACATACGACTGGAGTCCCGAGTCGAGAAGCCAGAGGAACGCAGCGGGTATCGATTCCCGAGACTGCTGGACCATGTTCGGTCGAACCTCCATCGCTATCGAGCTGCGGTGCTGACGATCCTCGACGCCTATGTCAGAGCGGGTCGCCCCTCGATGAATCTCCGACACTGGGGAAGCTTCGAAGGCTGGTCAGACCTGGTACGCGGTGCTGTGGTGTTTGCGGGACTCCCTGACCCCGGCGAGTCCCGATCGATGCTCGCTGAACGCAGCGACACTCCGGCCAACGCGCTCCGGGCGCTCATCCATCATTGGCCAAAGATCGATCCCAATCGCAAAGAATTCACAGCTGCGGAGATCCTCCAACACGCCGAGCAGTCACCACTTCGGGAGATCATCATCGAATTCTGTGACTGTCCAGCCGCAGAGTTGCCCAGCCCGACGTCGTTCGGGAAGAAGATGAGGCGATTCGTCGGGACGGTTGTCTCCGGCCAGTGCATCGCAAATCGGGATTCTCACGGAACTAAGCTCTGGCGAGTCGAAGCTGTGGCGAGTGTGGGTGGGGGTAGTGGGCTTGGTGGGGTTGCTGACTCAGAGATTCCGCACGCGTCAAGAATCGAGACAGCGAATGAGGAGACCTGATAGCAATTGCGCGCTTGTCCACCCCTTGGTAACCTATCGAACATCAACGCTCACGGAGTCATCAGAATGGCATCGCTCTATCGCAGTAAGTACACAGCGACTGATCCAGCGACCGGAAAGTCCGTCATGAAGCATCGAGCGCGATGGTACGGCAAATTCAAAGACGCGGACGGCATACTCCGCCGCGTCCCGCTCTCGACGAACAAGGTCGCAGCCCAGCAGATGTTGAACAAGCTGGTCGAGCAAGCCGAGCGAGGGAAGTCCGGTCTGATCGATCCGTTTCAGGAACACTTGGCTACGCCCTTGGACGATCACCTGAGTGGCTTCCAAGAGTTCCTCGAAGCCAAGGCCAACACGCATGAGCATGTGATGCTGACGCTGGCCCGGATTCGGGCTGCCTGTACCGGTGCCGGAGTGAAGCGCTTGTCTGACCTGAACGCTGACAAGCTCGCCAGCTGGCTGAAGACTCGACGCGAGGAAGCGGACGGACGCTTCGGAGTCTCGACCAGCAATCATCATCTGGCCGCAATGAAGTCGTTCGGGAATTGGCTGGTAAAGGCTCAGCGACTGCCCCGGAACCCGTTCGCACACCTTTCGCGACTGAATGCCAAGGTCGATGTCCGTGTCGAGCGACGCGCCCTCGATGCTGCGGAACTCACCCGGCTCATCGAGTCGACCCGCACCAGCACAGAGACCTTCCGAGGTCTGACCGGCGAGGATCGGTCGATGTTGTACCTCGTGGCATCGACGACCGGACTGCGAGCCAACGAACTTGCCAACCTGACCCCAGAGTCATTCGACCTGACGGCATCGCAACCGACCGTCACGATCAAGGCGAAGAACGAGAAAGCCCGCCGGGGAGCTGTGCTGCCGATTCTGCCCAAGGTTGCGGAACGGCTCGACCGCTGGATGACTTCCCGAGGCATCCGCCGTTCCCGCCAGCTGTGGCCCGGTACGTGGTCCGAGAAGGCCGCCGTGATGTTCCGGCGGGATCTGCAGGCCACCCGAGACGGTTGGATCAAGGAAGTGGAGAACGACCCAGCAGAACACGCCCAGCGACTGGAGAGTGAATTTCTGACTGCCGAGTCCGCTGACGGCCAGCGGGCCGACTTCCACGCGTTCCGGCATTCGTTCGTTTCGATGCTGGCATCGTCGGGAGTCCATCCGAAAACCGCTCAGATGTTGGCCCGTCACTCGACGATCACGCTGACAATGGACCGCTACTCGCATGTCCGGTTGTCCGATCTGAGCCAAGCCGTTTCCGGCATCCCGTCTCTGGTGACGACGCCGGAACCTGCAGATGTCATTCAGTTTGCGGGGACGGAAACTATCGATCCGTGTTGCCCCCCATGTTGCCCAGCGGATGATTTTTCTTGCCAATCATTGACGACGATTGATGCGACGTCATCGATCAATGGAACCCCTTCAAGTTCGCCGAAGTCAGGTAAAACACTGGGCTTGACGACGATTGAGGGTGAAAGTCGAGAGTTGATTGAAGTGCGCCCGGGTGGATTCGACCCACCGACCGACGGATTAGAAATCCGTTGCTCTATCCGACTGAGCTACGAGCGCGTTGCGTTTTCACGAACG
>JBIIOI010000069.1:0-31289 GCA_044337025.1 Planctomycetaceae bacterium | reverse complement strand
GCTGCCGTTCGTGTGATGCCCTCCGCTCATACCAATCCGGTTTTCGTCCTCGTCGACAATCGTCCAATCCGAGCCAATCGCCACAGCGCCCTGTGGTGCCTGCAGTGCGTCGATCAATGCTGGAAATCGAAAGCCAACACCTATCGCCCGGAGGAACGTCACACAGCCGAACAGGATTACGAAACTGCCCGGTCCGTGTTTCGGCAACGTCTCCCGGAGTTGGCTCAATGACAGAGAATGACTTAGCCAGCACCCTTCAGGAACAGATGCACGATTGACTCGGCGAGTTCCAGGGTCAAGTAGCGGGCGGGTTTCGGCTTGCGGGAGAAGAGGTTAATCGGCTGGTCCATCAGGCAGCAGAAGCTCAGGGCCAGAAACTCGGCATGGGCGTCTTTGAGCTCCTTGGCATGGATGGCATCCTGCATGATCCTGGTGACGAGGCGGAATCGCTGGTCGGTCAGTTCATCCAGGATACCGTCGATCTCGGCGACGGGCGGACCGAAGTACGACTGGAACATCAGTCGGGGGACTCGTGGATCGGCGATGCAGAACTCGAACGACCTGCTCGCGAGCGTTCGCAGTCGAGCTTCGCAGCTCGTGACTGTGTCGATGATTTGCTTCAGCTGTTTCTGGCTGGCGGCGTAGTGATGCTGGATCAGCGATTGAAACAGGTCCGTCTTGTCGCGGAAGTGGTAGTACAGTGTGGGCTGGGTGACACCGGCGGCGTGGATGATGTCGCGAACGCTGGTGGCTGCAAAGCCCCGCTGCGAGAAGAGCGTCAGGGCATGATCCAGCAGCTTGTCCCGCGTCTGTGCGGCGGCCTCGCTGCGAACGCTCATGGTGCAGCCCCCACTTCTTTGCGAGGCTGCTTCAGGTCATGGCCGAGATTGTCGTAGATCGTATGGATCAGATCCTCAGTCTTCTCCGCCGTCAGCAGAAAGAAGCAGAACAGCATCTCGTCGGTGGTCTCTTCGCCCCAGGTCACTCTCTGGGGCGGCGATGAGGGGTTCGAGGGATTGCTGGCCGAGTTATCGAAGGTCGCCTCGACGGTCAATACGGTTCCCGCAGGCAGCTTGAAAGGGCGCTCGTAGTAGTACTCATCCTGCCAGTTGTAGTTCCAATGCGGTACGTCAATCAGCGTCTCAATCTCGCTGCCGGGGCGCTTCGCTGTGACCTTCATCGCCTTCCCAAGCAGGTGCATGTGCGGCACGATCCCCACCAGAATCACATCTTTGGGGAGTGTGTAGCTCGTAGAGCGGCGGTAATTCGCATCACCAGCAGCAATGTCCATCTCATAGTTCGCCATCCAGATGCTGCCGACCAGTTTGGCGGGTTGCTTCAAAGACTGCTCGACCGGCTTGTCGACGAAATACAGCCCAATCTCGGACTGGTCCGTCTCCACCTTGCCATTCGGGTGGTAATGAACCTGCACCACGAGGTCGCTGCCCTTCTTCAGATAGCGTCCCATCTCGTTCGGCAACCGCCTCGCAGTGTTGCCGACGGACCAGCCCCCCAACGCTCCACTGGGCAAGAACCCCGGACCGCCAAAGTTGCCATATCCCGGCTCTGGTGTCGCGGCGTCCAACTTTCGAGCCTGTCCCTTGTCATCGAGAAACAAAACAGCGTGATGCACCACACGCTTGTTCCCGGGATGAAACTCCACAGCGGCAACCAGTTTGTTCTGTGGGATTTCGATCGGGATGACAAAGTTCTGCAGCAGGTCGGGGCCCTCGGCAGGGACAGTGAACGGCTCCTGCATTTTGACGATCCGATCCGGCTCGCCCAGCTGCCAGCCCTCCGCGAACTGCGGGGCCGGGGGCAGATCGGCCGGGTCACCTTCGGGGCATCCGGACTTCACCCAGGTGCCGAGTAACTCCAACTCGCGGTCGGACAGCCAGCGTTCTCCCACGAACTTTGGCTGTGTGCCTGGCCCCGGCATCCAAGGCGGCATGATTCGCTGGCGAGTAACCTCGACCAGCATCTCGGCATGAGAAGTCACTTCGGCAAAGTTCGTCAGCGAAAAGGGGGCGACCTGCCCCGGACGATGGCAGTTCTGGCAGCGCGACTGGATCAGCGGAGCGATGTCCCGAGCGTAAGTCACTGCGGAGGACTTTGCTCCGGTGGGACGTTTGGGGAAGTGACAGCCGACCGGCGTTGTGTTGGATGTCTTGGGCGTCTCGCCTTGGAGAACTGCCGTGATCGCGTCGCGCAGATAGTGGTTCTCGACGTTCGCTCGCCGCCGACCGATCGATTCATACGCATTGTCGATCGCTCCCCGATAGGCGAGGCTTCCGTCTCGATCCAGGACAAACGCCTCCGGGACATGTGTCGGTTGCAGCGCCTCGGACAACAGTCCCGAGGCATCGAATAGCACCGGGAACTCGGCCTTGTACTCCGTAAAGTGCTGGACAGCTTCCGCACGCGTCACAAATGGATCTGAGACCACGCCGTAGAACTCGACCGGCTTTCCAGCTGCCATCGCCAGCCGATTCAGCTCTTGTGTATAGGAGTTCGAGATCGGGCAACTCGTCGACACAAAGACAAACACCCGCACTGCTCTCTGATCGTTCTGACTCAACGGGTGAACCTGCCCATGCAGGTCAGCGAG
Organism: Planctomycetaceae bacterium; assembly: GCA_044337025.1. GTDB lineage: Bacteria > Planctomycetota > Planctomycetia > Planctomycetales > Planctomycetaceae > TH-plancto1. The sequence continues at coordinate 28,681 of JBIIOI010000069.1, read as the reverse complement.
ATCAAACGAGATCGCGGCCAAGTCTGACCACTTGCCGTTCACCGGGCCGTCCTCTGCCCGCGCTTGACCAAGAGCCAGTGCAAACCAGAAGCTCCAGATCGCTCCCAGAACCCTCATGACGTGTCCCATGCTCCAATCCTCCGACCACTCCGCCGACAAAGATAACGATCGTTATACTCCCTGAATTCCCTGCCGGTTTCAAGTTCTTCTGTGAACGCAAGGTCACCGATCGATTGAGGGCGACTTCCAGGACGTCTCCATCCGTCTTTGATACGATGTCCCGACTCTTCCGTGACGTTTCCGGAGTTCCTGATGTCGCTCGCCTGGCTCGGATCGCTGCTGATCGGTCTGGCCGCTTGCGCCGGGGCATGGGGGCTGGTCACGAGCGACGGCAGCTGGCTCGATGCTTTGGAAAAGAACTGGTCCGATCAGCTGCGCCGCATCCGCGTCTCGACGACCCGGCTCCGGATCTATCTGCTGATCTGGCTTGGGATCGTCGCCACGGTCGCCGTCATTGTGTGGGTCGGTTTCGGGGCACCCCTGTTCGCTGTGGTCGCCGTGGCGGCCCTGCTGACTGTTCCCTGGCTGCTGATTCGGCGGATGGCTCGAATCCGCAAGGAGCGCATCGAGGACCAGCTCGCCGATGCGATGGTCTCGCTCTCCAGTGCGATCCGCGCCGGCCTGTCGCTGCCGCAGGCTCTGGAAGTTCTGGCCACTCAGTGCCCGCGGCCGATCCGCGAGGAGTTCCAACAGCTGTATGGCGAGTACCAGCTGGGCAAGACGATGGATGTTTGTCTCAAGGAGGCCCGCGAGCGGCTGCAGAGCGAGCATTTCGCCCTGTTCGCAGCGGCCATGGAAGCCAGCCGCCAGAGCGGGGGCCGGTTGAACGAAGTCGTGGAGCGGATCGCAGTCTCGGTCCGTGAGCTGCATCGCCTCGAGCGAAAGATCCTGGCGGAGACGGCGGAGTCCAGGCGTTCCGCGCTCTACATGTCACTGGCTCCGGGTGTGATCCTGGCGATGTACTGGGCCTTCCTCGACCCGGAAAGTGTCGAGCGGCTATTCTCGCAGACGCCAGGGCAGCTGGTGCTGGTGGCAGCTGCGCTGCTCAATGTCGTGGCGTGGCTCTGGGCTCAGCGAATCCTGGATGCGGATCTCTGATCGAGGGACTTCGGGCGTCTGGTCTGTTTGATGAAGGGAAAGTCTCATGCGTTGGTTAGTCGGCGTTCTTTCTCTGGTTCTCGCGGCCTCGGCGGGACGACCTGTCCATGCGGAGGACGAGGAAGTCCAGAGCGCGATCGAGGACTATCGGCAAGTCCTCAAACGGCAACAGGAGTTGGTCCAGGACACCTTTGAACGAAAGATTAAAGAGGTGCAGAGAGAAGGGAATCTGTCACAGGTCGAAGCTCTAAAATCTGAGCAACGGCGGTTCCAGCGTTCCGGAGAGGTGCCCGACTCCAAGGAGTTGAAGGCGACCGCCGAAAAGTACCGGAAGGCTCTCGATTCGGCGCGAACCAAGGTCAGCAAGACTATCGACAATCGAGTCAAGAAGCTGACCAAGGAAGGCAAAATCGAAGAAGCTCAGGCCCTTCGGGACAATCTGAAGAATCTTGACCGACTGCTCGCTGAGCCTGATGCCGGGCAGCCCGTCCCGGCCGCGCCGATGGATGACCCGGCTGTCGCTCTGGAGTCCGGGTATGACAAGCTGCCAAGTCGCGTTCGCGTGCTGCCGATCGCATTTATTCCCACCGACCAGATCGCTCCCACCGCGATCGAGGAGTCTACGTTCTTGCAGCATCTCACGTGGTCTCAGCGGCGTTTTAAGGAACTGCTGGGTGGTGATACCTTTGAATTTGCAGCTGGTACTCCTCAACTGGAAAAGATTCCCGGACGTCGATCACTGGCTGAGTATCGGGCATCTTCGGAGTTCGGCGCTCCCGCGATTGTCGCCGAAATTCTGGATCATCTGCAGGTCAATCGTTTTGAGAACCCCTACACCCTGGCCATTCTGGTGATGAACTCCGCGGATCGTTACCCGGCGGCGGGAGGCCGAACCATCAATGGCGGAATGAGTTCTGGGGGTGGGATGTTTTACACTTCACCAAAAGAGGTTCAAAGTCCGAACTTTCAATGTGCGTTGCAGAAGATGATCGGGCACTCGTTCGGGCTGGTCAGTGTGAATGCGTACGGATACAGCATGGACACCAGTACGAGTCTGATGTCGTTCAATCCGGCGCACTACAGTCAGGGTTTTCAGCCCAGTCCGACACCGGGGATCTTGCTTCCGGAAGACCGTCGAGTTCTGGCCCTGAATGACAGAGTGTTCGCCAAGACATCATTCGATGTAGGCCGGGATGTTCCCCCTGGATACTCCTTGTTCCGCTATGTGATTCCACTGGGACCGATGACACTTCCCGGACAACCGAACTTCTATCCCACGGCGACCTCCAACGTCGGGTCCAGCCAAGGCAGCCAGGTCGAACGCTGTCTATATGGGGCCATTCGTCCCAGTGAAGGCCCAGGGGTGAACTTCGACCAGGACAATATGTGGCATACCGCTCCCCAGATACCGGACAAGGCGAGACTCGATATCACCTTTCCTTTCCCCGTGGAGATCGATGGACTGGGAGTCCACACTCAGCATAGTGCGATGGACCACCATGCGACCCACATTCGCGTGCAGGCGACCGATGCCCAAACGCCCATCGACCTGGCCGATCAGGATCTCGATTCGATCGATGCCGAGCTGTCACTTCCGAAAACGCGGTCGCAGAAGTGGCGGCTGGAGCTGACGCCCGGACCGAGCAAGACCATCGTGGTTCGCGGCATCCGTTTCCTGAGGAACGGAAAAGAGATCTACCCCCGCATGGCCCCCTACGGCAGCTTGAAATCGATTCCGTGATTGGTGGGTCCCTTGCGGATCGCACTCAGAACATCTCAAGTACGCGACATCCCACTGAAGAAGCAGACAGGAGCCCTGGATGAAGATCACATTTCTCGGAGCCGCTGGTGAAGTCACCGGCAGCCAGCACTTGATCGAGACCGACAATCTGCGGCTCTTGCTGGACTGCGGTCTGTTCCAGGGGCAACGCAAAGAGTCGCGGGCCAAGAATCAGGAGTTCCACTGCCGCCCCAAGGAACTGGACGGGGTGATTCTCTCGCATGCCCACATCGATCACTGCGGGAACCTGCCTGGTCTCTACCGGGCCGGGTTCGAGGGGACGATCTTCTGCACCGATGCCACGGCCGACATCGCCGATGTGATGCTGCAGGATGCCGCTCACATACAAGAGGAAGATGCCAAGTACCTCAACAAGAAGCGGAAAGGCCGCGATCTCATTGAACCGCTCTATACGCAGGAGGACGCCGAAGAGGTCGTCAGGCAGTTTCAGCCCCTGCACTTCGGGGAGTGGCACTCGCTGGCCAGTGATGTGAAGGTCCGGTTCAGCCCGGCGGGTCACATTCTCGGATCGGCAATCACGGAACTCGAAGTCCGCGAACGGTCCCAGTGGAAGCGCGTGGTCTTCACGGGTGACCTGGGCCGGTTCGGCATGCCGCTGCTGGTTGATCCGGTCCCGGTCGAGATGGCCGACGCGCTGATCATCGAAAGCACCTACGGCAACCGCGTGCATCCGCCGGTCGCCGATATGAAGGATGACCTGCTGCGGATCATCACCAATGCCCATCAAAAGGGGGGCCGCGTCATCATTCCGGCCTTCAGCCTGGGCCGGACACAGCAGGTGGTCTATCACCTCAATGAGCTGTTCAACGAGAACAAGCTGCCGCGGATCCCGATCTTTGTCGACAGCCCGTTGTCGAATCGCTGCACGGCGATTCATCGCCGCTATCAGGAGCATCTCGATGATGACGTCAACAAGACGCTGCGGCACGACATTGATGTCTTCGGTTTCGAGACCCTGCGCTACACCGAATCGCCTCAGCAGAGTATGGAACTCAACGACCGGTCGGGACCGTTCGTCGTGATCTCGGCCAGCGGCATGTGCGAAAGCGGTCGTATCCTGCACCATTTGAAGCATGCGATCTCGCACGAACGCAATACCGTGGTTCTCATCGGGTACCAGGCCCCCGGCACGCTCGGATGGCGCATCGCCGAGCGGCAGCCGTACGTCCGCATTCATGACACTGAGTTCGCCGTGAAGGCCAAGATCGAACAGCTCGGCGGCCTGTCCGCCCATGCCGACGTCAACGACTTCAAGATGTGGCTTGACCAGTCAACCGAGACGGGCGACTTTGACAAGGCGTTCATCGTCCACGGCGAGAAGGACGGAGCAGAGGGGATGGCCTCGCTGCTGAAGACCTACTGCGAGGGGGCCGTGACGATTCCGCAGCGGTTCCAGAGCTTCACGATCTAGAGCGGTTTGCGGTCAGTTTTCTGCCAGAGAAGAGGGATCATGTTGCGTTTGTTGGGCGCACTGTGCGTGTTGTTCGCTCTCGGTGGTCTCGCGATCGCGGACGATACACCGCGGCCCAATGTCATCTTTATCCTGGCCGATGATCTGGGGTGGGGCGAGCTCGGCTGTTATGGGCAGACCAAGATTCGGACCCCGAATCTGGATCGCCTCGCCAGCCAGGGGATGCGGTTTACGAATGCCTACTCGGGGGCTCCCGTTTGTGCTCCGTCACGCTGCGTCTTGATGACCGGGTTGCATCTGGGGCATGCCCTGGTCCGAGGCAACAAGCAGGCGACCGGTCCCGATGGCAAGCCGACCGAAGGGCAGCACCCGCTCCAGGAAGGGACCATCACTCTGCCGCTGATCTTCCAGCAGGCCGGCTACGTGACTGGGGCGTTTGGCAAATGGGGTCTGGGTCCGGTCGGCTCCTCCGGCTCCCCCGAGAAGATGGGGATTGCGGAGTTCTACGGCTACAACTGCCAGGCGGTCGCGCACAGCCTCTACCCGCCGCATCTGTGGAAGAATACCGAGAAGGTCATCATCAATCAGAAGCCGGTCCCGGGTCACAAGAAGCAGCCCGAGGGGGAGATCCGCTTCGAGGACTGGGAAGCGGAGAACCACGCCCCGACTCTCATGCGGGCCGCAGCTGTGCAGTTCCTGAAGGACAATCGCGAGAAGCCGTTCTTCTTGTATCTGCCCTTCATTGAGCCGCATGTCTCGATGCAGCCACCGCGTCGCGTCGTCGAGACCTATCCGGTCGAGTGGGATGACCGACCGTATCGCGGTCAGTGCGGCTACACTCCGCACCCGCGACCGCGCGCTGCCTACGCTGCGATGATCACCACGCTGGATGGACACGTCGGAGCGGTGCTGGACACGCTCGATCAGCTGGGACTGACCGACAAGACGCTGGTTGTCTTCAGCAGCGACAACGGAGCGACTCACCTGCACGGTGGAGACCCAACGTTCGGCGTGGGGGGAGCGGATACCCGGTTCTTCAACAGCACCGCTGGCCTGCGCGAATACAAGGGGAGCGTCCACGAAGGCGGCATTCGAGTCCCGCTGATCGTCCGCTGGCCCGGCCTCGCGAAGCCCGGAACGGTCAGCGACTTCCCGACTTACTTTGCGGACCAGTTCCCGACGCTGTGCGAAGCCGCTGGGTTGAAGACACCGACGGGGCTGGATGGTGTCAGTTTGTTGCCGACTCTGACGGGGAGAACGACCTCGCTGGATCGGAATCCGCTGGTCTGGGTGTTCCCTGAGTACGGTGGCCAGGTCGCGGTGCGGATCGGTGGCATGAAGGCTGTACGGACCAATCTGAACCGCCCGAAGATGGCGACGGGTTGGCAGGTCTACGATCTGGCCAAAGACCCTGGCGAGTCGGTTGATCTGGCCGCTCACAGGCCCGAAGTCATCGAAGCCGCCGAGAAGGTGCTGCGAGAGCAGATGGCTCCCAATGAGCTATTTCCCGTGAAAGTTCCGGGGTTGTAATCCGGGGCCGTTCACTCGAAACCCGCCGGAAACGGCCGAGCATCCGACGACGGTTCCTCCGACTCGGTCGACTCAGTCGAATCGAACGGCTGCTCTTCGAGGGGATCGGACTCTGGCATTGCGCCGCGAAACGCGTCTGCGGTTCGCACCGGGCGGTCGATCGACTCCAGCGTCTCGTCGGCGAGTTGGCTCTCGTCAGAATTCGATGGCATCGCGTCCGATTCCGGGAACTCGGACGGCTCACTGGCGACATCTTCGTCGTCGAGCGTAGTCCGGCCCTCTGGCTCGGACTGCACTTCCTGACCGGCTTGGATCAACTGGTCCGCCTCGGGGCCCAGCTGATGAATGGCCATCAGCCCAATATCTAACTCCGGGTAGTCCGCCATCTGCGGCGGGGTCCACATGGCGACCGACTCCGGCTGGGTGTTGAAGTCGATCGCATTGAACTCCAGCGAGAGGGCCAGCGGTTGCCCATCAATCGGCCAGTCGATGTTGATCTGCCGGGGCAGGATCAGCCGGGTCGACGGATCGCGGTAGTGCCGGAACAGGACCGCCTTGGCGATCTTCGTCCCTTCCAGCGTCTCGACACGGTGTTCCAGGACCACGCCATGCACGGTGTCGATCTTCACGATCCGGCGGATCGGCTGCTGGTCAGGCGTCCGCTGAACTGAGACCAGTTCGACGATCGGTGACTTGGCGTTCGTGCGGCGGACTTCGTAACCGCTGCCGGAGATCGGTGTGACACCCAGCACTTCCATCAGCCAGTCGGGTCGAAAGGGCAGCGGAAGCGGACAGACTTTCGCCGCAGCTGCCACATGATCATGCGAGCAGGTGATCACGTTCTGCTGAGGTGATTCCTTGATCCAGACCCAGAACTTCTCATCGTTCGATCCCAGGTCGACCGCTTCGCCACCCGTGACGGGATGGGCCACGCGCAGCCGCAGATTGCGGGGGGCCTCGACCACGAGGGAGGCCCGCATGGCTGCGGGTACGCCGCTCATGCGGACTGTGACGCTGTCACTGCGATAGGCCCGCAGCCCGTCGGGAGAGTATTCGGAGTAGGCGTTCTGATTGACGCGGGCCAGGATTTCTTCCGCGGTTGCATCGGGGCCCAGGGGAGGATCGACCTTGGACAGGGACGGTTCTCTGGGCTTCCAGATTCCAATCCGCATGCAGCCGGTTGATCCCGCTAAGCTCACGCAGACGAGCAGCATGACCGTGAGACGCAGCCACGTTACGGCGAGGCGTGGAGGGGCCAGCGAAGCCGGAGAGTTCAAGTTTTCGGGCATGCTGGCACATCCTTGTGCGAGTCGTTCGTCACAGAATTCTTCAGAATTCTGGCGTCAGGCGGCGTTGCGTCCGTCGGGCTGCATCTGCCGTGTCAGTTCCGCATTGAGGGCATTCGTCTCCTCTTCGGAGAGCTGCTGATCCTGCACCTCGTACGGTCCCTCACCCCGCGTGCCCAGAAAGATCAACAGGTCGATCTTCCCCTCACGCCGGGTTCCATCGAGCTTCAGCTTCCGCCGCTGCAGCAGCGACAAAGCCAGCACGTACCGCACCTTTTCCAGCCCCGGATTGGCATCTTCCGTGAGCTGTTCAAAGTGCCGCCACAGAGCTTCCGTCTCACTCGCCCGCAGCTGGGCTGCGGTCGCTTCGGGAATTTGGAACCGCCAGCTGCCGACGGTGTGGGGTGGCTCTGCCCAGTGGGCCTCCAGGAAGTCCAGCCGGACCAGCCGACCGTTCTGCTCGACGAGAGCGGAGACACAGCGATCCCCCGGACCGAGCGGCTTGCCGCTGGCGGAACAGGTTCTGGCATGGGCTCCGAACTGGTAGTCCAAGCAGAGATTTCCCTGAGTTCCAAGGGATGCTGCCAGCGCGGAACGCCCCACGCCAACAGAACCCTGATTGTGAGCGGTGGGACTCTATCGGCAAAAGGAAAATCGACTCAAGGTGATTCTTGTACAGGTGAGGGGGGAAGTGGGAATGGGCAGTGGACAGTGGGGGGCTGAAGAACGGAACTGCACCACCAGAGGCGACCGGTTCCAGACTTCGCAACTCAGCGCGGCTTGCCAATTCACTTCCCGCGCGGCAAGAATCTCAGCATGCCTGCGTCACCTTCCGAACTTGTGGACCGTTGTCAGATTGTCCTCGCACATGCGTGGATGGTTCGCACTTTCGTAAAGCACTCGGACGAGGTTGAAGCGTTCCCGGAACTGATGGGTATCGTGCGCGGGGTGTTCGATCTCTCCCGCGCGGTCGAACCGCGTGTGGGGGATCCCGTTGAGTATTTCAAAATGCTCGACAAGAAGCTGTTGGACTTGCGCAAAGCGGCAGAGCAGTTCGCCATCGACGCTCCGCATGCCTCCACTCACACCAACTTCGCGCAGGCCGTGATCTCGATTCGGGCCAGCGTCGAGGAACTGGAAGGGCTGCTGGCCGAGGGATTGCGACAGACGACCACTGTCAAGGTGCCGCCCTCGATCAAGAAGCCGGGGACGTGACGCTTCTTTCCGAGTGAAACCTTCGGTGTCCCATGACGATCCTGGGAACGTTCATCACTGCCGATTCCCCCTGTTTTTCCCAAATTGTAGATTCAGCAAAGTTGATTCATTTGACAGTTTCGTCTCAACCGCTACTTTAAGCCTTGCTCTCACTGGAATTGTCTACGTAGACACCTGTTCGAACGAGTGGGAGTTGTCGGGAATGTTGGCGTCTCGGAGCCGCCCGACAAACCACAGGATGTTCCGAGGTCGAGCGAGGAGTTCGAAATGGTTCGTAAGGTCATGTTCGCGGTTTGTGCTTTGGCAGCTCTGGCTCTGGTCGCAGGCGATGCTTCGGCTGCTAAGTGCTGCAAGACTCGCGCACCGAAGTGCCCGAAGGCAAAGCCAGCCAAGTGCTGTGCAGCAGCTCCGAGCTGCGCTGCCCCAAGCTGTGCCGCTCCTTGCGGCGACAGCTGCGGTGCTGCTCCTAGCTGTGCAGCTCCAAGCTGTGCAGCTCCCGCTTGCGGCGCTTGCAAGTAAGGCATCGTGGTAGCCAGTCGGCTCGCTCTGCAGGTTCGATCCGGCTTCCGCAGCAAATGTCTGAGAGCCCATGAGTTCGCTCATGGGCTCTTGTCATTGGTCGACAAGGGCTCGATGACCCTCCAATCTTCCCAAATTGCAAATTCGGCAATCTCGCTTCGTTTGACAGAATTTTCTCAACCGCTACTTTAACCACTGCTCTCACTGGAAATGTCTACGTAGACACGTGTTCGAACAAGTGAGGGATTGTCGGGAACCATGGCGTCTCGGAGCCGCCCGACAAATCACAGGATGTTCCGAGGTCGAGCGAGGAGTTCGAAATGGTTCGTAAGGTCATGTTCGCGTTTGGTGCCATGCTGGCACTGGCCCTGGTCGCTGGCGACGCTTCGGCAGCCAAGTGCCGGGCTCCGAAGGCTCGTTGTGCCAAGGCTCCACGTTGTGCATCCGCACCGAGCTGCGCTGCTCCAAGCTGTGCCGCTCCTTGTGGTGACAGCTGCGGCGCTGCTCCTAGCTGTGCTGCTCCTTGCGGCAACGGCTGCGGTGCTGCTCCGAGCTGCGCTGCTCCTTGCGGTGCTTGCGGTTCCGCTCCAAGCTGTGCAGCTCCTGCTTGCAGCAGCTGTGCAACCGCTGCACCTGCCGCTGCTGCAGCTCCTGCGAACGCTCCAGAGCCTCCCGCAGCTGAAAAGAAGTAGTCAGCAGAACCTGCTTGCAGGATCGCTCACGGCTTGCGACTCTCACGAGTCGCGAGCCGTTTTCATTTGTTGCCGCTTCGATTCTCCGGCAGTGGTGGAGAACCAGGTACGCGATAAGTCCCCGGCCCGCGTTCAAAGTGGCTCGATAGCGGTAAGGGCAACAGCAACGAGTGGACTTTGCAGGTCTTGACTGCCCACCGCCCATTCCCCACTGCCCTCTTTCTGCGTTCAAGCAAGATTCAGGGCAGTCGAGCCTTCCACCGCGCGAGCTGTTCCTGCACCGGCCCAAACCCGCCCGAGCCGTAGCTCTTCAGAGCCTTGACCACATTGCGTGAGCCCAGCGAGTTCTGCACGTCGGCCTGAATCAGCGGGTTCGCTGCCTGCAGCTCGGCCAGGCTCAAATCCGCGAGCCGGCACTTCCGCGACTCGCACAGCCCGACCAGCTTGCCGACGATCTCGTGCCCGCTGCGCATCGGGACTCCCTTGAGGATCAGGTACTCCATCAGTGTCGTCGCATCCAGGAACCCTTCCTCAAGCCGGGCTTCGATCTTGTCCCGCTTCAGTTCCGCCCGGCGCACGATCTCTGCCGTCAGCTCCAGTGATGCGACGACCGTATCGTAGGCCTGGAACATCGCCAGCTTGTCTTCCTGCAGGTCGCGGTTGTACGCCAGCGGCAGCCCCTTCACGAGGACGAACAGCTGTTGCAACGCCCCGATCACGCGCCCCGTCTTGCCGCGAATCAGTTCCAGCACATCGGGATTCTTCTTCTGCGGCATGATCGACGAGCCGGTCGTGAAGGCATCGGGCAGATGCAGCACGCCGAACTCGGTCGTACACCACAGGATCCACTCTTCGGCCAGCGTCGAGAGATGAACCGCAATCAGGCTCAGGGCCGAGGTGAACTCAATCAGATAGTCGCGGTCGCTCGACACATCGAGGCTGTTGGCTGCCACGTCGGCAAACCCCATCAGCTCCGCCGATTTGTGCCGGTCGATCGGCAGGGACGTCCCTGCCAGCGCGGCGGCTCCCAGCGGCGAAACGTTCACACGCTTGCGGCAGTCGGCCAGTCGGTCGCGGTCGCGCTGGAACTTTTCGCAGTAGCAGAGCCAGTAGTGAACCGCACAGACCGGCTGGGCCCGTTGCAGGTGCGTATATCCCGGTAACACGACGTCGAGGTCACGGTCACTCCGCTCGACGAACGCCCGCTGCACCTCGCCCAGCAGGTGGTCGACATGGTCAATCGCGTCGCGGGTATAGAGCTTCAGGTCGGTCGAGACCTGGTCATTGCGGCTGCGACCGGTGTGCAGCTTGCGTCCGACATCGCCGAGTCGGGCAATCAGTGCCGACTCGATATGCATATGCACATCTTCGAGTTCGGTCTTCCAGACCATCTCGCCGCGCTCGATCTCGCCGCCGATCTGGTCGAGCGCCGCGTGCAGCTGATCTCGCTCCGTAGCGGTGATGAGTCCCACCTCAGCCAGCATGGCGGAATGGGCTTTGGACCCGCGAATGTCGACCGCAGCCAGCCGGGCGTCGAAGCTGATCGACTCGGTGAACTTCTCAACTCGTTTGTCGGTGGCTTCCTGAAACCGACCGCCCCAAGGTTTGGCTGACACGCTGAAGGACTCCGGATATGTGGTGAGTGCGCGGCATCATAATGGATCGCCACTCAGACACGGAGTCCCGCTCAGCGAAGCCGTTTGTTCGACTACCGATCCCAGGGATCGCGATAGAGCTTCAACGTCGGTGCCGGTCGCAGCCGATTGACTCCCGCGGAGCCCGCAGTGGCTTTCTCGCGAGCCTGCCGCAGGGTTTTCATGGCCCGTTCCGCACGAATCAGCGGAGCGTAGAACGCAAAGGAAAGGATCCGGGGCTCGTCCGAAGAATCGGGGCGATAAACATGCAGCTGGCTCATCCGTGAGCTCCTGTGAGGCGACTTCCGTTTCGTCCTGCTCGAAGTTCCACTTCTCGCGAGGATAAGGGTAACGTCGACTTTTCCGGTCGAACAAGGATTTATCTGTACAGGTCGGCAATTTTGACCGAATTGCAATCGGCTGATGCGTCCCCCGCCGAGGGGGGAGTTTCAAAGTTCTTCGTTCTTCGTTCTTCGTTCCTGGTAGTCGGTGAGTAGTTGTCAAAGTGCTTTTTGGAACCGTCCGATGCGCCAATTGACCCTGGACTGCATGCGGCCTAGAGTGGGAGGGCTGAATTTGCGACCCGGTCGTGGATTTGGCCCCCTACCAGGAAGCCCCCAATGTCCAATTCCGACATTCCCCCCTCCAAAGATCCCCAGCGGAATGGGGAGAAATCGTCAGGAGTCGGGTTCTGGTACCTGCTGGCGGGCGGGGTTCTGATCGCCTTTTCGTGGTACTGGCTAGCGACCCAGCGACTCGGAATGGAGATCAGCTTCGGCGAGTTCCGGAGCGGTCTGAAGACCGGACAGTACAATTCCAAGAACGTGCATGAGCTGAAATTCGGCCACTCCTATGTCACGTTCCAGAATCGCCCGGAACCGGCTGAACAAGAGCTGAATCTCTGGCCGCTCCGATCAGAACAGCAGTCCAGCCGCCCGCAGATCATCCGGTCTCACGTCGCGATCGGGGCACTTCCCGAATCGTCGATTGCCCGCCTGGAAGATGAACTCCAGGAAGCCGGAATCACTGTCCACGGGCAGGAACCAACGACCGAATGGTCTGCTGTGATGACGCTGGCCCTGATGGCCATGACGCTGTTCGCGCTGATCTATTTCTTCCGCCGCATGACCGGTCCGGGGACAGCCATGTCGTTCGGACGTAGCCGCGGAAAGCTGTTTGAGGGTGAAGAAACTCGGGTCACGTTCGATCAGGTCGCGGGAATCGACGAAGCGGTCGAGGAACTTCGCGAGATCGTCGAGTTCCTCAAGACCCCAGCCAAGTATCAGGCCCTGGGCGGTCGCATTCCCCGCGGCGTACTGCTCGTCGGCCCCCCGGGAACCGGCAAGACCCTGCTGGCCAAAGCGGTCGCCGGCGAGGCGGGCGTGCCGTTCTTCAGCCTGTCGGGCTCGGACTTTGTTGAGATGTTTGTCGGGGTCGGAGCGGCCCGTGTGCGTGACATGTTCGCCCAGGCCCTCTCCAAGGCCCCGAGTATCATCTTCATCGACGAACTGGATGCACTCGGAAAGGTCCGTGGCAGCGGGATGCCCGGCGGTCATGACGAGCGGGATCAGACGCTGAACGCCCTGCTGGTCGAGATGGACGGATTCGCCTCCGACCAGAGCGTGATCGTCATGGGCGCGACCAACCGCCCCGAGACCCTCGACCCCGCCCTGATGCGGCCCGGTCGTTTCGATCGCCATGTGCTGGTCGATCGCCCCGACTTCAAAGGCCGCGAAGCGATCCTCAAGGTCCACTCCGTGCGGGTCAAGATGGCGGACGATGTCGATCTCGCCAAGCTGGCCAAGATCACTCCGGGGTTCGTCGGGGCCGACCTCGAGAACCTGTGTAACGAGGCTGCGCTGCTGGCAGCTCGCAAGAATCGCGATGCCGTCACGATGGTCGAACTGGAAGAGGCCACCGAACGCGTCAGCATCGGACTGGAGAAGGCCAGCCGGATCATCAAGGACGAAGAAAAACGCCGCATCGCCTGCCACGAGTCGGGTCATGCGTTGGCCGCCTGCAGCCTGCCGAACACCGATCCGGTACACAAGATCTCAATCATCCCGCGCGGCCTGGGAGCGCTGGGCTACATGCTGCAGCGGCCCGAGGATGACAAGCACATCATCACGCAGTCGGAACTCGTGAACGACATCTGCGTCCTGCTGGGCGGGATCGCAGCTGAGGAAGCTGTCTATCAAGAAGTCGGCACCGGAGCCCGCAACGACCTCGAACGGGCGACTGACACAGCCCGCCGGATGGTGACCGAGTACGGCATGAGCCCCAAGATGGGCCGCGTCAACTACGGGGATTCGCGGCGTTCGCCGTTCCTGTACGGATCGAGCAGCCCCGTCGATCACGGGCACGCCGAGCAGACGATGCGCGAGATCGATCTGGAGGTGAAGCGGATCATCGACGAGTGCATGGAGACCACGCGCGAGATCATGAGAACCCGCCGGGCAGTCCTCGATCAGATCACGAAAGAGCTGATCGAGGTCGAGGTCATGGACGCCGAACGACTCCAGAAGATTCTGGATGCCCATCGCACCGGCCCCCAGCTGAAGCCCGGCACATACATTGAGAAGCTGCCTCGCGACGAAGCGACCGAGTCACGCCCGGAGAACCTGCCCGCCGAAGGGTCCGCCTGATTTGCGAGACCCCCACGGCTTTCCCACTGCCCCACTGCCCCTCTTTTCGCTTACTCCACGCTGTCGACCTTCACGGTCATCCGGCCCATTGAATGGATCAGGGGCAGGAAGCTCTCAATCGGGAGCGCTCCGCTGTTCTCCAGAGCGCTATCCGCTGTCTTGATGTGCATCGCATCACCGCGACCGCGGGCCAGAGTCGCATCGATGGCGGCCCACCGTCCATTGACGAACGCTTCGGTCCACATGTGCCCGCCAAAGGCCTGCAGCGACGGGACATAGACCAGCCCCACAACCACTCTCGATGGGATCTTCCTCACGCGCAGCAGCGCGGTCAGCAGAACGCCATGCTCGGTGCAGTCACCTGAGCGGCTGGCTGCGACCTCGGAAGCAGTCGCCATCGCTGTCGAGTAGTTCTTGAGGTTCAGGTACTTGTGGACATAGGTCTCAGCGGCAATCGCGATCTTGGCAGGGTCGGTTTCGCCGGGAGCGATCTCGCCGGCTAGCTTCACGATCAGCGGGTCGTCCAGGTCGACATGCCGAGAAGAGGATAGATACTTCGCCTCCGGAGCCGGCTCGGTTCCGGCAGTTCCCGGATCGACCGACGTGAGCTTGAGTGTCCAGGTCCCCGGGCTTCCGGCTTTCAGTTCCTGAGACGCGAAGTTGGGGAACACCGTCGTCGGGTCGAAGTCCTTCGCCGTGACCACAAACGTCGCCTGCTTCGCGTCGTAGGCCTTGTCGATCTTTCCCACTTTGACCAATGAGTCAATCCCCAGGTCGATGTTGGAAGCTGCGATCTCCCGCAGGGCTTCTTCCTTCGTACAGCTATAGGACTCCATCCCCGGCAGCAGAGAGATCGTCGTCTTCTTCGGAGCTCCCGAATCATCGGTGTAGGTCGTGGTCACCATCCCGGGCAGAATCGACATTGTCATCTGCGACTTATTGAGCTTGACCATCTCTCCGGACAGCAGCTTGGTCTCTTCCGGTTCCAACTGCTTGAGCGTGACGGCTGTGATCTTGCCGAGCGTCGGTTCGAAGATCTCGAATGATCGAGTCTCGCCGACCTGCAGGGGCCGCTCCTTCAGTTCCCGGTCGATCCAGGTCGCCGACTTTACATTGTCGTGCAGTTGGACTTCTTGATGAAACGATTCCTTCTTCGTGATCGATTCGATCTTCAGCGTGTTGCCGCTGCGTGTTGCGCGCAGTTCCGAACGGCTGAACGGAGGGTTCTCGTTGATGACCGTCGCCGAGAGCAGTTTTCCGCTTTCGTCTTCCTCGGTGACCTGATGCACATTGTTGATCAGCTTGGTTCCGAATCGAACGATGGCCAGATGAGTCTGGACCTCGGTCATGATGACCTTCTGACCATCGTGGATTTCGCTGCGCGTCGTCGAGTGTACGTAGCCGATACGCTGTCCCTGAATCTGGACGATCTGCCAGTCATCGGACGGGGCCTCGGAACCGGCGGCGCGATCGTCCGCCAGAGACAGTGTGCCGAGCAGGCACAAACCGACGAGCCACAGTCGCATCAGATTTGGAAGAGGCATCAGGGGGCGTCCCAGAGAAGGGGTGGATCGAATCCAAGTTCTCTCATTGTTGCCGCCGCGTTCTCAATTCCAAGGATAGATCGGAAAATGTCGACGCAATTGTGAGATCGCCCCAATCGCGAAACGTGAGGAAAAACACCGGGCCAAATCGTTGTGACCGGACTTTCCAGGGCGAGATTTCCGGCCCAGCCATTTCCTCGCTCAAGTTCCGGGGCGTCTCGATCCGATGGAGCCGCTTGACAACACCTGCGGTATCCGATAAGGAACGCAGCATCCAGACTGTGCAATCCGCCAGAAGGCGGGTCAGCACGGTGCGATCGGGAAGGCTTCCCGTTCGTGAATTCGCCGTCCGATTGTTCCCACACCAGTGAGAGCCCCATGTTGACTGTGACCGACGACCTGATGACTGTTCCCCACGGAATGTGGCTCGAACAGGGGGCTCTTTCGGGAGTCACCTCCTTCGACGTGCTGATGCGAGACGACGAAGAAGAAGAGTTCGCTGACGAAGATGAAGAGTTCGACGACGACGAGGACGATGACCTCGATGACGACGAAGACTTCGAGGACGACGATCTGGATGATGAAGATCTGGACGACGAAGACTTCGATGACGAAGAGTTCGACGATGAAGACTTCGACGACGACGGCGACTACGACGACGATGAAGATGAGGACGACGAAGAAGTCGAAGAAGAGGGCGACGGCGACTTCTAAGTGAGCGCCCTCACACCCCCGATCCCCGCAAGCCGGTTGCCGCCATGGCACCCGGCTTGTTTTCATGTTGGTCTCTCTACGACGCTGAGCCGCGCCCTTGAGGCGACAGCTGCTCGCGAACGCTGTAGGTATCTTCCTCACGCCCGGTATTGGCCACAATCAGTTCGGCCAGCAGCCCCAGGGAAATGGCCTGGGCTCCCAGGAGCAATGCACCCAGGGAATAGAAGAGCAGCGGGCGAGACCCGATCGGCTCAGCTTTGACGAATCCCACCACGTTCATGAGGACCCATAACAGGCTCAGGTAGGCCATCCCCGCCATGCCAAACGCGAAGCAGCCCAGTCCGATCGCTCCCAGCATATGCTGCGGTCGTTGCCCAAACCCGGTCAGGAACTTAACCGTCAGCAGGTCCAGAAACCCGCGGATGAACCGCCGGACTCCGTACTTCGAAACGCCGTGCTGCCGGGAGCGGTGATTCACCGCCAGTTCACCGACCTTGAAGCCCCGCGCATGAGCCAGGACCGGAATGAACCGGTGCAGCTCCCCATACAGCCGCAGCTCTTTGGCAACCTCGGCCCGGAACAGCTTCAGCCCGCAGTTGTGGTCGTGCAGCCAAAGCCCCGTCAGCCACCCGGCCAGCCCGTTAAACACCTTGCTGGGGTAAACCTTGTGCCATGGGTCGAGCCGCCGCTGCTTCCAGCCATTGATCACATCGAACCCGTCGTTGAGCTTTCGCAGCAGGGCCGGGATCTCCGCCGGATCGTCCTGCAGGTCGGCATCCATCATCAGGATCAGATCCCCGCGCGTGGCCTTCATCCCGGCCGACAGTGCAGCGGCCTTTCCAAAGTTCCGACGGAACCGAATCGCCCCCACCTGCGGATGCTCAGATGCCAGCCCTTGAATCACCGACCAGGAGGCGTCGGTCGATCCATCGTCAATGAAGATCAGCTCGAACTCCTGCTCACATGCGGCACAGCCGCGCGTCACCTGATCGAACAGCTCCCTCAGGCTGTCCGCTTCATTCAGGACGGGGACGATGATGCTCAGCATGGCGGGGGTCCAGAGAAGGCAATGGACCACTCACGGTAGCGTCTGGCGAACGTGATCGCGAATGAACCCGTAGCATGGGCGTCCCGCCCATGGCCTACCTTCGGGAATCACGGCCTTCAATGGTGGCTATGTGCGTCATCCGGGAACTGCCCGTCGCGGACCTCACGAGTGAAGTCTCTCACCGCAGCCTGGGCGGCCTCTCGCAGCTGGGCGTACTGTTTGACGAACTTGGGGCGAAACCCGGTCAGCCCCAGCATATCGGGAGAGACCAGCACCTGGCCGTCGCAGTCCGGACCGGCTCCGATGCCGATCGTGGGGATCGTCAGCTGACGAGTGATCTCGGCGGCAATCGGTCTGGGGATCAGCTCCAGGACGATGGAGAACGCGCCCGCCTGCTCGGCGGCTTTGGCATCGGCGAGCAGCTGATCGGCATCGCGCTGGACGGCCGAATGTCGACCGAACTTGCGAACGGACTGCGGGCGCATGCCGACATGCGCCATGACGGGGATCTCGACCCGGTGCAGAGCGGCAATCGTTTCAGCCTGGGCTTCGCCGCCTTCGAGTTTGACGGCACTGGCCCCGGTCTCCTTCAGGATGCGACCGGCACTTTCGATCGCCTGAGTCGGGCTGACCTGATAGGTCATGAACGGCAGATCGACGATCACGAGGGCCCGCTTCGTCGCCCGCGTCACCATCTTGGCGTGATAGATCATCTCGTCGAGGGTGACCGGCAGCGTGGTATCCAGCCCCTGGACGACCATCCCCAGCGAGTCGCCGACCAGCAGGGCGTCGACATCGGTCTCGTCAAAGAGCCGGGCCCACAGCGCGTCGTAAGCGGTCAACACGCTCAGCTTACGAGTCGACTTGGCCTTCACGAAGTCGGGGACGGTGATTGATCGAACGGGTGTCGGAGCCGGCGTCGCGCTCATCGCGGACCTTGATAGGAGGAGAGTGCAGAATCATGTAGCAGAATTCGTAAGAATTCTGCCGTCCGGTACTGGCCATCGGACTTCATCACTTTACGCAGAGAGGCGCCTATCGACTACCCACATTGGCCATCTGCTATCCGCCATCTGCCATCAGCCAATCATCTCGCCTCACCCTGCAGGCTGTAGTCTTCGATCTTCTTGTGCAGCGTATTGCGGTTGATGCCGAGCTTGGTGGCGGCCTTGGTCTGGGTTCCCTGGTAGGAACGCAGCACCTGCAGGATCAGTTCCTTCTCAACCATCCCGATGACCTGCTCGTGGGCCTGGCCTTCCTCGGTGACGCGCGAGAGGCCGAGACTCACCAGCTCGGTACAGAGCGATTCGATGCTGTCGCGCGGAGCACGGCCCAGCCGCTGGGGGGCCTCGCCGCGCAGGTGAGCCGGCAGCAGATCGGGAGTCAGTTCCCCACTGGGTGCCAGCACTGTCGCCCGCTCGATGTAGTTTTCCAGCTCGCGAACGTTGCCGGGCCAGTGGTACCGCTTCAGGCACTCCAGGGCCTCCGGGGTCGCCTTGAGCGGCGGGCGGCGCATGTCCGGGGCGTATCGGGCGGAGAAATGCTCGGTCAGCGCAGCGACATCCTCGGGCCGGTCCCGCAGCGGCGGCAGATAGATCGGCAGCACGTTCAGCCGGTAGTACAGGTCCTCGCGGAACTGACCTTTCTCGACCATCTCGTTCAGATCACGGTTCGTCGCAGCCACGATGCGGCAGTCGACGCTGATCGTCTTCGTATCGCCGACCCGCTCGAACTCGTGCTCCTGCAGCACGCGCAGCAGCTTGACCTGCAACGTGTAGCTGATGGAGTTGATCTCATCGAGGAAGATCGTCCCGCCGTGAGCCGCTTCAAACCGACCCGTGCGGTTTTCATGAGCGCTGGTGAACGCCCCTTTGACGTGGCCGAACAGCTCACTTTCGAGCAGGTTCTCATTGAGCGACCCGCAGTTGACGCGTATAAACGGCCCCGTCGCCCGCCGGCTGAGTTGATGCACAGCCTTCGCGACAAGCTCTTTCCCCGTCCCGGTTTCGCCGAGCAGCAGAACGGTCGCCGAGCTGGAAGCCACTCGGCGTGTCATCCGATAGACCTCGCGCATCGCTGCGCCCGATCCAATCATGCCCTCGTGGAGTGGGGCATCATCGCTACTTGAGGGACTCACGGCAGTTTCCGTTGACAAATCTGGCACGCCGCTGAAATTGTAGGCACTCACATGCCGCTTTCAACCAGTTTTGTCCGGCTTGGTGAGAATTCACCGGAACCTCATCGAAACCGGGAACCAGCAATGCCCAAAATATGGGTAATCGCCACTTGTTTGAGCGTGTTTCAACCTGTGGGATGGGCCCCTCTGGCCCGTCCCGTAGCAGAATTCGTAAGAATTCTGCCGTCCAGTGCCCAACCAAACCGCGGACATCTCCCCTCTGGTCACCACATCCCAGCGATTTCGGAGAAATTGCCGACAGGGCAGCGTTCGGATAGGGCGCGTGTCTCGTCTCTCCCCGGGGGAGAGGGGAGCCGGAGGGAACGGCAGAATTCTTACGAATTCTGCTACCCGCTACTTCAGCTTTTCCTGAAACAGGGCCATCAGGCGGGCCCAGGACCGCTGGTCGGCTTCGGCGTTGTTCCGGAGGCCGTCGATGCCGTGGCTGTCGGCGGATTTGACGGTGAAGCTGTGGCGGGCGTTTCCGTAGTAGGCCATCTCAAAATCGGCTCCGGCGGCATCGAGGGCGCCGCGGACCTTCTGACAGGTGTCATCGGGGATGAACGAGTCCTGGCTACCGTGGCAGATCAGGATCGTGGTCTTGTTCTTCTTCACGAGGGCAGCCTGCTCGGCAGTCGGAACCGGCAATGCCCCGTGGAATGAGGCCACCGCATCCAGGTCGGCTCCGTGGAAGGCCAGCTGCAGGGCGGTCGATCCGCCGAAGCAGTAGCCGATCGCTCCCAGGCGGGTCTTGTCGCACTCGGGCTGCGAGGTCAAGACCTCCAGGCCCACTTTGGCCCGGCGAACCCAGCTGTCGACATCCGAGCGAACCTTGGTGGCCATCTCTCCCGCTTCCTTCGGGTGAGCGGCCAGCTTTCCCTCTCCGTACATATCGCAGGCAAACGCCAGATACCCGGCCTTCGCGAGCAGCTGAGCACGCTCGCGAGCGTAATCATTCAGCCCCCACCACTCGTGGACGACCAGCACTCCGGGCCGCGGACCGGTCTGGGCATCGTCCCAGGCGAGGTAACCACGGCATTCGAGATTGCCGTCCTTGTAGGTGATCTCGCGGGTCTTGACTTCAGCAGAGACCAGTGCAGTGAGTGAGAAGAATGCAGCGACAAGAGACAGAGCACGCATGAGAGAATCCGTTCAAGACAGAGAGTTTAGCCGTCGGACTTGTCCGACGTGTTTTTGAGTGGAACGGTGGCGTCAGAATTCTTACGAATTCTGCTACGGGGCACATCAGACCTCCTCTTCGCCGCCCTCTTCGTCCTTCTTCTTCAGGACCCGGCGGCGAATTGGGGCGCGTTCTTTGAGATCAGGCGTGCCGAGAATCTTGCGGACCGACTCCAGCAGGACATCCATCGCAAATGGCTTGCGCAGGTAGTCGACCACGCCCAGCATCTCGGCATAGGCCTTGTGCCGACCGCCTTCGTTGGCTGTGATCATGATTACCTTGGGCGGCGATTCGAGAGTCCGAATGAACTCCAGGACCGGAAACCCGCCCATCTTGGGCATCATCATGTCGGTAATCACCAGATCGGGACGATCCGAGCTGATCAACCGCTGACCATCGATCCCGTTGTTGGCCAGAATGACGTGATACCCGGCCCCCTCCAGCACAGCGGACAGGGTCGTTCCGATCTCGCGGTCATCTTCGATCAACAGAATCGTGGACATGGCAGCACTCCGTGAGGAAGGACGGGCCTTCCGAGTTGAGGGCATGATATCTGGTGGACTCGGCGGCGTCAGCCACGATGACTACTGCCCCCTTCCAGTCTGGCCACAGCTCTTCTCTGGACCTCGCGGGGCCTCCCGGATTCGTTACGATTCAAAAACAGCGAACTTTATGACCGGAACGACTGTCTCTGGCGGAATCATGAACAAGAAGCAACTGATGAAGATCGGCTGTCCTGAGCACTGTGTCGGTGCGGCGATTCAGGCTGTCCAGCAGGCTGCGATGACCGGGGCGATCAAAGGCAGCCACGGCTCGCGAGTCGTGGAGCAGATCCTGGCTGCGCCCGGGGACTATGTGGAAGACCCACTGTGGGGCGAGTTCGCGAAGGCTCTGCTCGATCCCAACAATGAGGAGGCCCCCGTGCGCGAGCCGGTCGCCTATAAGGTGTGGGGACGTGAAGGGATCGACGACGGCGCGATCGAGCAGATGGAAGAAGCCTGCCGACTGCCCGATGCGGTCGGGGCCGCTCTGATGCCCGATGCGCATATCGGGTACGGCCTGCCCATCGGCGGCGTCCTGGCCCTGGAGAATGCGGTCTGCCCGTACGCGGTCGGCGTCGATATCGCCTGCCGCATGAAGCTGTCGATCCTCGACCTGCCGGTTTCGGCCCTGGAGGACGACAAGCGGTTCCCGGACTTCGAGAATGCTCTGCAGAACGGTACCGTCTTCGGAGCCGGCAAGGAGCACCAGCGCAAGCAGCTGCATCCGGTCCTGGATCAGGACTGGACGGTCTGCCGCACGACCCGCGACAACAAGGACAAGGCCTGGAAGCAGCTCGGAACCAGCGGATCGGGAAATCACTTCGTCGAGTTCGGCGTCGTGACGATCGATCGGCCGGAACTGGGTCTGGAACCCGGTCAGTACGTGGCCCTCTTGAGCCATAGCGGAAGCCGCGGAACCGGGCATGCCGTCTGCGAGACCTACAGCGCGATGGCCCGCGATCAGCTGCCGCGCAAGTACGCTCGTTTCGGGCGGCTGGCGTGGCTCGATATGGCGACCGAAGCGGGACAGGAGTACTGGGCCGCGATGAACCTGATGGGGGACTACGCAGCTGCGAATCACGATGTGATTCACCGCAACGTATCGCACCTGATCGGAGGCAAGATCATCGGCGGGGTCGAGAACCACCATAACTTTGCGTGGAAGGAGATCCACGGAGGTCGCGAGGTCTATGTCCATCGCAAAGGGGCGACCCCGGCGGGAGCTGGAGTTCTGGGAGTGATCCCAGGCTCGATGGCGTCGCCGGCGTTCATCGTCCGCGGCAAGGGGAACGCCGAGTCGCTGGCCTCAGCTTCGCACGGAGCCGGTCGTAAGATGTCGCGCACTCAGGCTCGCGAAAAGTTCCGCATCAAGGCGGTGGCGAACGATCTCCTGAAGAAGGGGGTTCGCATCCTGTCGGCGGGATCGGACGAAGTGCCGGGTGTCTATAAGGACATCCACGAAGTGATGGCTCAGCAGTCCGATCTGGTCGAGACGGTCGGCCGATTCGACCCGCGGATCGTCAAGATGTGCGATGACGGCAGCAAGGCCGAGGATTGAGGCTGAGGTCATGGGGAATGAGCAGCGGGCGGCGCCTCATTGGAGGCGTCGTTTCGCTGCATCCCTGTTCAACAGTCGTCCCTGCAACCCACTACTGCTGAGCCAGCCAATGGACCAGGCTGGCTGCAATCTGTGACTTCGGTCCATTCCAGGTCTCCACGGTCTGGCCGCTCGCCCCGATCAGTTCCACGCTGTTGTCCTCAGCTCCAATCGCCGTGGGGCTGTTGAGGACGATCCAGTCGCAGTTCTTCCGGCGGAGCTTCTGCAGGGCATTCTCCCGGGGGTTCTGAGCTTCGAGGGCAAACCCTAGCACCCAGCGCTCCCCTTTCATCTGCCCCAGCCCAGCCAGCACATCGTCGGTCTCGATCATCTCGATGCTGATCGGCCCGCCGACTTTCTTGAGTTTCCCCGTGATCCGCTGGGCGGGCTTGTAGTCGCACACAGCTGCGGTGGCGATGACACCGTCGCAGGTCGGGAAGAGTCGCTCGCAGGCGTTCTTCATCTGCTCGGTGGTGATGACCTGATGAAACTCGCAGCCCGGCGGAGCTGACAACTCCACGGGACCGCTGACCAGCACCACCTGCCAGCCGAGATTGAGCGCCGCCTGGGCGATGGCGTAACCCATGCGTCCGCTGCTGCCATTGGACAGGTAGCGAACGTCGTCGAGATATTCCCGGGTCGGTCCCGCCGTAATCAGCACGCGGGGAGCAGGCTTGGGCTTGGTCATGAGGACGCGGGCTTTCCGACTCAGTTACTTCGTGGCGCGGGCCACGCCCTGGACCGACATATCGTCAATGCTGACGGTCCCCGTCGCTCCGTTGAGCCCGACCTGATAGATCATCTCGCGAGCTCCGGCGGGGACGGGGATCGACTTGGTGACCTTCGTCCATTCCGAATACGCCAGCCAGGGTCCGACCGTCGCGGTCCCGATCGGAATCCGCTTGGCATCGAAGAAGTGGACCGAGAACCCCGGCAGTTCCCCCGACAGAGTCCCCTGGTGAATGTCATCGGTCTTCACGCGGCAGGAGAAGTTCAGCTCGCCAATCACGCTGCCGTCGACCGCGCTCGCCTGCAGCGCATGCGCACTGCGGCCCGGCTCGTTGTTCTCGAAGGCGATGTACTGCTCTCCCTCGGGGGCATTGTTTCTCAGCAATGTGCCCCGCCGCTGGTAATGCCACCCATCGGCCTGCCCGGCCATCAGCGTCGAGTTCTCGAACCCGCCGTTCACGATCTTCGGGTTCTTGGGGTCGGGCAAGACCGCTCGCAGCTCTTCCGATCGTCCTGTCATCGGGACAAACAGCGTCGGGATCAGCTTCTTCTGCTCCAGCTTGCCGTTCTTCTTTTCGAGCAGATGAAACACCTGCTGATAGCGTTCGCCCAGCGGGATGATCATCTTGCCCCCTTCCTTGAGCTGTTCCACGAGCGGCACGGGGATGTTCTCCGGGGAGCAGGTGACGATGACCTTGTCGAACGGAGCATGCTCGGCCCAGCCCAGGTATCCGTCGCCGATCCGGCAGTGGACGTTCTTGTAGTCGAGCAGCTTCAGCGTGGCTGCGGCCTTGGTTCCCAGGGGTTCCACGATCTCGATCGTGTAGACATCCTTGACCAGGCTGGACAGCACGGCGGCCTGGTAACCGCTGCCGGTGCCGATCTCCAGCACCCGGTCCGTCGGCTGGGGATCGATCATCTCGGTCATGTAGGCCACGATGAACGGCGGCGAGATCGTCTGCTTGTGTCCGATCGGCAGGGCCTGGTCCGAGTAGGCCAGCCGGCGAAGCTCGCCGGACACAAACACGTGCCGGGGTACCGTGTTCATCGATTCCAGGACGCGCGCGTTGGTCACGCCCTCTGCGGCGATGTAGTCGGTGACCATCCGCTGACGTTCAGCGGCCTGGGCATTGCGGGACTGGGCTCTCACAGGGGTGGTGCTCACAAAGAGGAACGTGGCGAAACACGCCCAGCGAGCAACAGAAGCGGTCAAACTCATGCGGCGACTCCCGAGTCCGTGACGGGAAGGACGGTAGCCCGGAAGTATGTCGAGAGTTCCGTTCGACCGCGAGAGTATTTTCGAGAATGCATCCTCCGAAATGCGAAACGCACTTTGTTCCCCCGAGCAAGACGGCCGCGGGAAGTGATGCATGGGAAAATGCACCGCTTCCCCATGGGATTCCTCGCCGCGACCGTTTTCCGCTAGACTCCGAAAGCTTCAAGGGCATTCCCCTTCGACATCTCGGGAGTCTGTCGTGCACCGTTTCCTCACACAGGTTTTCTCCATGGCGATCTTGGCCAGTTCGGTCTTGGCAGCTCCTCCGGTGACCAAGAAAATCGACCATGTTGACGAGTACCACGGGACCAAGGTTGCCGACCCGTATCGTTGGCTCGAAGACGATGTCCGCACTTCGAAAGAGGTCGCCGACTGGGTGACCGAGCAGAACAAGGTGACGTTCGCCTTTCTCGAGTCGATCCCGCAGCGGGCTGCGATTCAGAAGCGGCTGACGGAGTTGTGGAACTTTGAACGCGTCTCGCCCCCCTCGCAGTCAGGCGGGCGGTATTTCTTCTCCAAGAACAACGGTCTGCAAAACCAGGCAGTGCTGTACGTGCAGGATAGCCCCACGTCCGAGCCGCGTGTGCTGATCGATCCCAACGCGTGGACCAAGGACGGAACCGCAGCCCTCGGCACCGTGCGCGTCAGCCCGGATGGACGATACGCCGCCTTCGGTCGCCAGGAAGCGGGCTCTGACTGGAGCACCGTCCGCATCCTGAATGTCGCCACCGGTGAGGAACTCTCCGAGGAACTGAAGTGGATCAAGTTCAGCAGCCCCGAGTGGACACCCGATGGGCGCGGGTTCTTTTACTCGCGGTTCCCGGCCCCAGCTGAGGGCCAGGCGTTCCAGAACCTGAACCTGAACAATCAGGTCTACTACCACCGGATCGGCACTCCGCAGGCCGATGACGTGCTGGTCTATCAGCGGCCCGATCATCCTGACTGGGGATTCAGCAGCAGCGTCAGCGAGGACGGACGTTACCTCGTCATCACGATCCATGTCGGGACCGACGATCGTTACCGGGTCGAGTACAAGGACCTGCACGAGCCGTTCGGCATGGTGGTGCCGCTGATCGAACACTTCGATCACGAGTATTCCTTCATCGGCAACGACGGCCCGCTGTTCTACTTCCGGACCTCGTTCAACGCCCCCCGCAAGCGGATCATCGCGATCGACATCCGCAACCCGAAGCCCGAGAACTACCGCGAGATCCTCGCCGAACAGCCCGAGGTGATGGACAACGTCTCGATTATCGGCAACCAGTTCCTTGTCGAGACCCTCAAGGACGCCAAGACCGAAGTCAACCTGTACGGCATGGACGGTCGGCACGTCCGCAAGCTCGCACTGCCGGGAATCGGCACAGCCAGCGGGTTCAGCGGCAAGCGCTCCGACACCGAAACGTTCTACGCCTTCAGCAGCTTCAACACCCCGGCCAGCATCTTCAAGTACGACTTGCTGACCGGCGAGAGCAAACTCTGGAAGGCTCCGACCACGCTCGTGAAGCCTGATGACTATCAGGTCGATCAGGTCTTCTATCAGAGCAAGGACGGCACCAAAGTGCCGATGTTCCTGGCCTACAAGAAGGGGCTCCAGCGCGACGGCTCGAACCCGGCGCTGCTGTACGGGTATGGCGGCTTCAACATCCCGCTGACGCCGACGTTCTCGGTCTCGCGGCTGCAGTGGATGGAGATGGGCGGCATCCTGGCTGTCGCCAACCTCCGCGGCGGTGGCGAGTACGGCGAGACCTGGCACAAGGCCGGGACCAAGCTGCGGAAGCAGAATGTCTTCGATGACTTCATCGCAGCTGCCGAGTACCTGATCGCAGAGAAGTACACCCGCTCCGACAAGCTGGCGATCCAGGGCGGCAGCAACGGCGGCCTGCTGGTCGGGGCGTGTTTGACGCAGCGGCCCGACCTGTTCGGAGCCTGCCTCCCGGCGGTCGGCGTAATGGACATGCTGCGGTTCCAGAAGTTCACCGCCGGCCGGTACTGGACCGACGACTTCGGCTCATCCGACAACGCGGACGAGTTCGTCGCCCTGCTCAAGTACAGCCCGTACCACAACTGCAAACCGGGCGTAAAGTACCCGCCCACGATGGTCACGACCGCCGACACCGACGACCGCGTCGTCCCCGGCCACAGCTTCAAATTCGCCGCCGCCCTGCAAGAGGCCCAGGCTGGCGACAAACCGATCCTGATCCGCATCGAAACCCGCGCCGGCCACGGAGCCGGGAAGCCGACCGCGAAGATCATCGAGGAGACGGCTGACCAGTGGGCGTTCCTGGTGCGAGTTCTTGGATTCGATCCAAAACTTCCGTAAACGATCTCAACGAGCCGGAAGCGTAAGCGCCCGGAGATAACGTCAAACGTCGTTTACTCCGGGCGCTTACGCTTCCGGCTCGTTATCGTTGCGCAACATCGAGGCCGCCACCCTCTCAGGGTCGAGTCCCCAGCCCCGGATTGTTATCCTGCCCTCATGGTGGACTGGCGCAGTCCGCTTTCGCACTCGGCACTTTCACGACGACCATGGCTGCTGATCCGCTCTTCAACTACAAGCCGTTCAACTACGACAAGCCGTTGTTCACGCTCGATGACATCCGCAAGGTCAATCCCCAGCGGCACGAGATGGAACAGCTGTCCGGCGTGGTGTGGGTCGATCAGGCTCAGCACGGGCTGATCGGTTTCAAGGAAGTCACCCACGACGAGTTCTGGATTCAGGGCCACATGCCCGGCTTCCCGCTGATGCCGGGTGTGATCCTGTGCGAGGCAACCGCCCAGCTGGCCGGGTTCTATGCTCGCAAGTACAACATTCTGCAAGGCGGCGACTATCTCGGTTTTGGCGGGATGGACACGGTGCGGTTCCGCATCCCGGTCTATCCCGGCTGCCGCCTGATCCTGATGGCTCGGGCTACGCGCGTGATGCCGCGGATCCTGGCCAAGTTTGAGTTCCAGGGCTGGGTTGACGACAAGCTGGTCTTTGACGGCCAGATGATCGGAGTGCCCATCAGCCGCAACCACCCGACTCCGGGGCAGTAGGTCCGCAGCGAACAGGGTTGGATGAGTCCATCTCCCTCTCCCCATGATCGACTTGCGAAACCAGAGAAGCCGGGATTTGGGGAGAGGGCCGGGGTGAGGGGCAGAGCTTGCCCCCTCACCCCGACCCTCTCCCCCGCAATGTCGTTTCTGCTTGCAACTCGCATCGATTGCGGGGGCGAGGGAGAAGAACTGGGTTTGAGCCAACTGGCGCTCTTTCGCGTAGCGGAAGTCGCAAGACTTCCGTCTCCCCTCTCCCTTGGGAGAGAGACTCAAACTAAGGGTTCGCGACCCGCCCCCAGCCTGCCAGCAATCCCAAACTTTCCCGCCCGATTTCCCGAAATCACCTTGAACCGCGGGGCTGAGATCTGCGTATGATCTCCCAGAGGCCGGGCCACACGGTAGTCGTGCGCCGGCCGGGGAGAGAACTGATGGCGGAAAAAAGTCTTCAAGAACGGCTGCAGGCACTTCCGAGGTGCCTGCGAATCGCCTTCGCGGTACGCTGTGCTCGCCGAGTGCAGCCACTGACGATATTATTATCCAGCGATAGGGTCATCAGTATTGATTACTGTCTAACTGAGGCGGAGAAGGCTGCTGGAACTGTGGAATGTTTGTCAATGGTGGTACCATCTAGACACCATTCCGAGGTTCCGGTTTCAGTCGCAGATGCTCTCAATTGCGCTTGTGCAGCAGTTGAAACCTCTGACTTAGACGATGAGAAGTCGACGCAAGCTGCTTATGAATCCGCAGGCTTACTCCGATCTGCTTCGGTTCACATTGCTTACGACACTGATTGTGACGTTAGCTCTGCGATCGCATATTCCCGTGCTGCTAACTTCGCGGACCTCGCAATCCTAGAGCCGGTTTCAAAACCTGTTTGCAGGGCTTTCAAGCGGGTCGCCGCCGGATGGTCGTTTTCTACAACCGTCTGAGCACGATGACCATGCAGGC
>JBIIOI010000114.1:0-8940 GCA_044337025.1 Planctomycetaceae bacterium | reverse complement strand
CGCGTTGTTCCAAGGCCTCGTTCATGCCGCCTGCATGGTCATCGTGCTCAGACGGTTGTAGAAAACGACCATCCGGCGGCGACCCGCTTGAAAGCCCTGCAAACAGGTTTTGAAACCGGCTCTACGAACTTTGGAGTTTGTCCGGAATCTATCGTGCGAAGAGGCAAAATTGCTTGAGCGCGTTGGTGAGATCGCAATTCGCGTGCAGGACACTTGCTTCATCGATGTTCATGACAAAGAGTGGATTGAGGCAAAGTATGGCATCCGAGCGGAACACCATTTCAGTCTCGGCGAACTCAATATTCTGTATCCCACAGACTTGGCAATTCATTTCTTTCAGGAATCGGAATCAAAGCTCGTGTTTGCTCGTGGTGACACAATCCTATCGGTTGAACAGGGGAAGGCATCACAAGCATGCAAACTTCCGGTCTGGAAATTTACATCCGTCGGTCAAGAGCTGCTCACACTTGTCGCGACTCGGGACGATAAACCTCTTCTCGAAAATCTCGGTAGATTTTTCGTCAAGAATGGGGCGACTGCAAGTATTGGAACGATAATTGAAAGGATGGCCGACAATTCGTACAAATGCGTTATGGAACCTCCGTTAACCATTTAAAGTATGGAGAGTCTGTTGAAGTGACGTATCTGTCGCATTGAATGTCTCGTGGATAGTGCAACGTTGTGGAGACTCGGTTCCGGCTCTCACGCAGCGGAATCCCCAAGGGAATCGTTCAGATCAAGCCAGACTCATGATCCGTACCGACCAGGAATACGAACTCACCCGGCAGAAGCTGGCGGACCAGGAGGACCGCGTGCGGCAGCAGGCGGCCCAGCTGAAGGCGATGGGGATCGATAAGGACGGGATCAAGCGCGTCCTCGACCCGATCCGCTCGTTCTCGGCCCAGCTGCAGGATGAGATTGATACGTACGAGCGCCTCAAACGCGGCGAGTTCCCGGAGATCGAGAACTTTGACGGGATGGGGCAGCTGCTGATTGCCTTGCGGATCTCGAAGGGAATCACACAGCGCGAGCTGGCCCAGCGAATGGGCGTCAACGAGTCGCAGGTCTCCCGCGATGAACGCAACGAATACGCGGGGGTCACGCTCGATCGGGCGCAGCGGATTCTGGAGGCACTGCAGGTCACGCTGACGACCTCGGTTCGTGTGCTGTCCAGCGGAGCGGCGTAGTCCAGCCGACACGATCCGGGCACGTCGAACGAGTTCGACGGCTCACGTGAAACGCCCACCGACCCATGCATTTTACCCAGCCCTCTCAAACTGAACCGCGTTTCCTCGCCGACTGAATTCGAGTCCGGTCTCAATTGGCGGGATGGCTCGAAGATGTTCTGATGACACGAATTGCGTTTCTCTGCGGAACTTTGCCCGCAGTCGCATTCTGTCCGGAGAGATGGCCCCATGGGCTCGATCAAGCTGGTTCTGGCTCTGCACAACCATCAGCCCGTCGGCAACTTCGATGGGGTGATCGATGCCGCCTATCAGGATGCCTACGGTCCGATTCTGGAGCTGCTCGCAGAGTATCCCGAGATTGCCATCACGCTGCATTGCTCCGGCTCGCTGATGGAGTGGATCGTTGACCACCGGCCCGAGTACATCGAGCGGCTGAAGGGGTTCGTCCATCGCGGCCAGATCGAGCTGCTCGGCGGGCCGTTCTTTGAGCCGATCATGGCAGCCATCCCGCGCCGCGACCGCGTGGGTCAG
The DNA here is from genome assembly GCA_044337025.1 of Planctomycetaceae bacterium. GTDB lineage: Bacteria > Planctomycetota > Planctomycetia > Planctomycetales > Planctomycetaceae > TH-plancto1. The sequence goes on along the minus strand of JBIIOI010000114.1, from coordinate 7,222 downwards.
ATCAAAGCCTACACCGAGTATCTGCATCAGCTGTTCGGCGTGACCGTCAAGGGGATGTGGATTCCCGAGCGGGTCTGGGAGCCAACGTTCGCCGGAGACATCACCGACGCAGGGATCGATTACACGCTGGTCGACGACTTCCACTTCCGGTCGGCCGGACTCGCGGATGATGAGCTGCATGGGTATTACCTGACCGAGGATGAAGGTCGCCTGCTGAAGATCTTCCCCGACAGCGAGAAGCTGCGCTACACGATTCCGTACGCCGAGCCGGAAGAGACGATCGAGCATCTCCGGCAGATCGCGGCCACGCATGTGAACCCGGTCGCCGTCTTCGGCGACGATGGCGAGAAGTTCGGCGTCTGGCCCGACAGCAAGCAGCACTGCTACACGAATGGCTGGCTGCGGCGGTTCTTCAGTGCCTTGATGCAGAACCGCGACTGGCTGCAGGTGGTGACACTGGGCCAGGCGGTGCAGTCGGTCTCTCCGCTGGGAAAGATCTACCTGCCCGACGCCAGCTACCGCGAAATGACCGAGTGGGTCCTGCCGACCGATCAACAGCTCAAGTACCGCGAGATCGTCCGCCGCAAGGAGCAGGAACCGGACTGGGCGGAACTGAAACCGTTCGTCCGCGCCGGCTTCTGGCGAAACTTCCTGGTGAAGTATCCCGAGAGCGACGAGATGTACTGCCGCATGCGGGAAGTCAGCCGCAGGTTGGAGGATGAGGAAAGACGAGAGACGAGAGGTGAGAGGGGAGAGCCAGCAGCGGACAGTTCAACTTCCACTGACCAAGAACCAAGAACCAAGAACCAAGAACTCCTCACTCTCGCCCGTCTCGAGCTTTACCGCGGGCAGTGCAACTGTCCGTACTGGCACGGGGCCTTTGGCGGGCTGTATCTGCCGCACCTGCGGAATGCGATCTATAAGCACCTGATCCAGGCTGACACGCTGCTCGAGCAACTGGCCGGGCGAACCGGGCGGTGGGTCTCGGTTGATGTGCAGGACTTCAATCTGGACGCCCGCAAAGAGGTGCGGCTCGCGGGAGATCGGCTGATCGCCTACATCGCTCCGGCGCGGGGCGGGCACTTGTATGAACTCGATATCCGCTCCACCAAGGTCAACTTGCTGGCCACGCTGAATCGCCGCCCGGAGCCGTACCACCAGCGCGTCCTCGAGGCCGGTCGCCGCCAGCACGAAGTCGGACAGCTCAGCGAGCTCGACATCAACAACTCGGTCAAGTTCAAGCAGCCGGACCTCGACAAGAAGCTGCAGTACGACGCTTGGCCGCGGAAGAGTCTGGTCGATCACTTTCTCGCACCGGGGACCACGCTGGAGGAGTTCCAGGCGGGGCAGGGCGATATCGGTTCGTTCGTCGTCGGAGTCTACGACGCCCGCGTCAGGCGTACGGACAGCCGCGTCGAGACGATTCTGACCCGCACGGGGCAGGTCGGAACATCGACTGCCAAGGTCACCAAGACGATCGCCCTCGACAGCTCGGCTTCGGGTGAACTCGATGTGCGCTACGAGCTCGAGGGACTCACTCCGGGCGAGGCAATTCACTTCGCGGTTGAATGGAACTTTGCCGCTCTCGCCAGCGGGGCGGATGACCGGTACTTCTATGACAACATCGGGCAGCAGCGTGGCCGTCTCGACACGGTGCAGGTACTGCCCGCGTGCGAGCGGATCGGTCTGGTCGACGAGTGGCTGGGGATCGATGTGGCTCTCGATTGCTCCCAGACGGGTGACATCTGGACCTTTCCGATCCAGACCGTCAGCCAGTCCGAAGGGGGCTTCGAACTGGTTCACCAGAGTGCCTGCGTCGTGCCGAACTGGCAGTTCACAGCTCCCGACGATGGTCGGTGGAGCGTGCAGCTGACGATGAGCGTCGACACGTCGGTTGCCCAGGCGAGATTGCTGGCGGCCAAGTAGCACGGGCGTCCCGCCCGTGTTCTCTGCACGGCAACGCGGTTGTCCATACTGGGTAGCGACGAGGCACGTCGGGCAAGCCCGACGGCTAACAGGGAAAACAGCAGCGTTGACGCAGCACTCACTGCCCGAGTGTTCTCCGTAGATTCGCACATGGGCGAGACGCCCACGCTACGATCGTGCGGCGCGGGTCCAGCTCTCGACCCACTCGGACCATTTCACGGGCGACTCGCCAAAGATCAGCTGTTGCCGCGTGACGGTTGGCCAGCCATTCAGCTCGCTCCCCTTGGGTTCCAGCTTCTGGTCAATGGGAGCCAGTCCATCCCGCTGCAGGGTGTAGGTCACCGCGGGCTGGTCGCCCTCTTGCACAGTCAAGGTCTCGCGGGTCCACACCAGATCGGGCGGAGACTTTCCCGGCGGGGTCAGCGACTCGTAGACCTGCTCACGGACGATATCGACTCCCGCCTGCTTACAGAGTCCCGCCAGGGCCAGCTTGAGCTGGTCCCGGACTTCTGGCGACACTCGGTCGAGCCAGCCGGGCTGAACGACGCGGGACTGGAACCAGCCGGCCAGGTCTTCCCAGCGGATAATCAGCGGAGCCTCGGGGAACTCGGAGTTCACCAGCTCCAGGTCGAACCGGTTGGTCGCTGGCATCAGCCGCCCGACCGAGATGCGGGCCGAACCCAGCAGCCTGGTTTCTTCGATCAAGACGCAGAACTCGCGCTCGACGAACCGCCGCACTCCGAGAGCCACCGCATCGATGTGATGCAGCTCGCGCGTGGATCGGTATCCGTGCCCCGGATCGCTCTCCATCCGCAGGGCCGGGCGCAGCTTGTTGTAGATCTTGGCGAGGGTTCCGGACCGGAATCCGGGGCGGAGCAGGGCGACGACCGTTTCTCCGTGGCTCCCCACGCGGACCGGGCTGAGCGCCTTCGGGCGGTTCGCTACATACAGCTGCCAGTTCTCCTTGAGTTCCCAGACCAGGAACCCGATGACGCCCGGCACCAGCATGATCAGTGTCCCGGCGATTGCGACGGATGACGCTTCCGTCATCCCAAACGAGTCACGAATGATCGTGTGCAGCTGAGGGCCATACGGCAGCAGGATCTTGTGAGAGACGGTCACGACCGGGAAGTGCTTGATCGGGTTGATCTGCGGTTCCACCAGCAGCGTGATCACCAGACGCAGCACATACGAGAACACGGACCAGATCGACCCCAGCAGAATCTTCACCAGGACAAACTGACGCCGGTCCCCGCTGCGGAACCGCATCCACTCGTCGACGGTGTACAGCGACTGCTCAATCCACTGCATGACGTCATGGAACAGGTCCATCACCAGATGGTAGATGACCGCAAAGATTCGAAACCTCAGTTCATGCCAGGCCCGGACGCAGATGTCGAGGACCCGCTCCTCCACCGAGCGACCGGCCGGAGAGTTGAGGAACAGATTCAGCCCCAGGAACGCCTCGAGCCAGATCCTCCAGCTGAGCCACCGCTGGGCGTCGGCTCCCCAGTCGAACAGCAGAGCTTGAATCACGCCCATCACGACGAGTGTCACCAGCGCCGGGCGGGCGACGTAGGCCTTCAGAATGGCAAATGTCCGGCTTTCCAGAATCCGCCGGACCCAGGTCGACTCGATCAGGGATTTCGGGAACTCGTAGACCAGCCAGACCAGGCGCCCCCAGAGGCGACCAAACAACTTCGCCACACTGCGACGAAACTTGGGGCGGTGCATCAGCGTCCACAGGAAGACGCCGAACACGAACCAGGACACCCCCCAGGCCACTTTGAAATACGGTGACCGTTCCTTCTGTGATTGGGCCGCTGCCTGCCCTTCGGCGATCTTCTGCTGCGGCGCGTCTCCCAGCGTCACATCGATCGCGGTCGTCGCAGCTGTGCCCGCAGCGTCCTTCGCCCCTTTGAGGGCATCGGCAGCCAAGTCCAAGGTCTTGTCCACCGCCGATGAGCCATCCTTCTTGGCGCCTTCGGGTTCGGTGCCGCTTGAGGGCCCGGGCTGAGGAGGGCTCTTTGGCAGGGCGGGGTCCGAGGGCGCGACGGCCAGTGCGTCAGCCTTCGCGGGCGGGGACGGTTCGGTGCCCGACTGCTTCAACTCGATGCTGGGCTGCGGGATCTTGATGACGTTGGGAGTCGCGTGCTGCGGCGCCACAAAGTGCAGCAGTGCCGCCAGGATGATGTAGGCCCCGCCGAACGGCAGTACCAGATTTCGCACCAGGAACCGCCCGATCCCGGTCCCAAAGGCGAGCGAGCTCAGTCGCTGCGACCAGCGGAGATAGATCGCGCCTGGGCGATAAACCCCATCGAGCTCGCGCCCCAACTGGCGATCGGCCCGTAGCAGTCGATCGCCCCAGGCCAACTCGATCGGCCCCGATACGTCCGGCAGCTTCAGGTGGCTCTGCGACAGGGAATCCCGCAGGTCTCCCATCGTGATGTAGCCGCGTTCCACCAACCGGTCGAGCAGCCCTTCGATCACCTTGCGCCGCGCGACCCGCTCGGGAACGTTCTGCGGCACCAGACCGACTTGATCGAACACCTTGTCGATCATCGGACGAACCGTGACGCGCAGCTCCTGCTCGGAGTGATTCTGCACTTGATCGATCAGCGCCATCAGCCGCTTGCGGTCCGAGGCTGCGATGCGGATCGAGGCGGCGCGGTCGGCTGTCACGCGCAGGTACTTGGCGCTCTGCACGGTTTCCAGCAGCGGCAGCTCGAGGCGAATCGACTCTTTGCCGAACGACTTGACCCAGCCCCAGACGTTGAAGCGGTAGATTCCGCGTTCGTGAGCGACGCAGACCTTCTGCAGGTCGTACAGAATCCGGGCCTCCAGGCTGCGATACCCGATCGCCGCCGGGGCCAGCAGCGGACACATCGCCCGCCACCAGGCATCGGTCTCGGCCTCGCCGAGCTTCCAGACCGATTGAAGGCGTCGAGCCAGCTGGCGCAACTCCTCTTCCGCCGCTTCCCGATGGACTGCTGAAGACGAGAAATCGACGATGGCGGCCCGCATCCGCAGGATAGCGGCCTTCACTTGGTTGCCGACCGCAGTCGACTTGACTGCTCGAGTCAACATCCGATCCGCGTCTGCCGGAGCCGGGAATGCCGGCTGCCGAGGCGACCCGGGGCTGGGCGAACGTTCCTGGATCTCAGTCTCGGGAGCGGCTAGCCGCTCAGGAGCCCCTTCCGGGCGAGTCTCTGCGTACCACAGTTCGTCGTCGAGCTGATCCCAGAGCGGCTTGAGAGCTTCCCAGTCCCGGATCGCCGGAAAGAACAGCTCCATATCCCAGGGAGCGAAGTATTTGAGTTCGAGAGCGACAGCGACGAATTCGACAAACGCGGCCTCGTCATCCTGTGGAGGCAGCAGCAGGTCGTCTTTGGACAGGACCTGCCGGATTTCGGCGAACTCACCCGCTCCGATCCGCTTTAGATGCTCGGCGATCATCCGCGATGTCAGTTGCTGATCGTCGATCTGCTGTTCGATCTCGGCATGCACCCGGCCATGAAACGCCAGTCGCCAGAACTGATGAAGCCGCTCCTCCGTCGTGAGCCGGGCAAAATCCTCATCGTCGGTGGGCCGACCGATCAGGACGACTCGTAGCGGAAGTTCAGCAGCAGGTGTCAGACCGAGTTCGGGGCGGTCGGCGAATACCAGCAACCGCTCCCGCTCGATCGTAAAGACCTTGGAGTGCGGCACCTGCAGCCCCAGGCCCGGGATGCGGCGGTCTTGGACGATCACGCGCCGCAGAATGCGCGGCTCGACAAACAGCACGCGCGGTTCGGCCCGGCAGACGAGGGTTTCGATCGCTTCCAGGGAAAGCGGCTGCGGTTTGAGTTCATCGGAGGACATGGGAATAGTGTATCGAGGATTTTGAGGAACTTCCCGGCTGTCGGGATGCGACGGGTGCCGAGTCTTCATATACTCTGCCCCTTCGATGTCCAGCGGGGGCGCAGCGTTCCCGTGCGATGCCTCCTGGAGTTGGTGCTGGTCCCATGCAGATTGTGCTCTTTCCTCACCCCGCACTGAGGTTTCAGTCGGTCGATGTCCAGCGGATTGATGATGCTCTGCGGGCCACCATTCAGCGGATGTTCGCCCTGATGTATGAGTCCAAGGGGGTGGGACTGGCCGCCAATCAGGTCGGGCTCCCGTTCCGGTTCTTCGTGGTGAACCCCAGCGGAGACCCGGAGAAGAAAGAAGAAGAGCAGGTCTTCGTTAACCCGCAAATCACCTCGCGGCGCGGGTCCGATGTCCACGAAGAGGGGTGTCTGAGCCTGCCCAAGATCTACAGCGATGTGGAACGCCCCGCCGAGATCACCATCGAGTCCTTTGACCTCAACGGCCAGTTCTCGAAGCGCAAGATCAAGGGCTTTCTGGCCCGCGTGATCCAGCACGAGTACGACCACCTGGAGGGGTTCATCTTCACCGACCGGATCGATGAGGATGCCCACAACTCGATCTATGCGGAAATCCTGGAGATCGCCGAACAGTTCCGCAAACAGCAGAAGGACGGGCTGTACGGAACCGACGAACAGATTCAGGCGGCCTTGGTCGCCACCGCCCAGTCGGGCCGGGTTCCACCGCAGTTTCCCGAATCCTGATCCGCAGCAGGATTCGTAAGGTTCCTGCGATAAACACGTTACGCGAATCCGGAAGCCTGACACGCTGCTGGGTTACGTGTTGAATGTTTTGACCGTTTTTTACTCTTGCCCCAGGAGCGGGGGTGTCTATGCTAGTTCAATCACTGGCTCGGCGAGACGCTTTCTGCATTCCTGTCCATGAACGAATACCTGTCACCCAAGCAAGTCGGCCAAGCACTCGGAACGAGTGAATCATCGGTCAAGCGCTGGTGCGATCAGGGGTTGCTCAATAGCGTCAAGACCGGGGGAGGGCATCGCCGCATTCCGCTCCAGGAGGCCCTCCGCTTCGCCCGCGAGCAGAAACATGCGGTCGTCGAACCTCAGTTGCTCTCGCTGCCGTCGACCGAGGATCGCAAGGCTCGCCGCATTGATGGATGCCAGGACCGGTTCACCGAAGCTCTGCTCAGCAGTAACGAATCGGCCTGCCACGCGATCGTCTGTGACCTGTTCATGGCGGGGCACTCGCTCGGACAGATTTTCGACGAAGTCTTTGTGGAGGCATTTCGCCGCATCGGAGAGAAGTGGGAATGCCATGAAGCCGAGGTCTACCAGGAGCGCTGTTCCTGCGAGATCGCTCTGCGTGTGATGCATGACCTGCGGCGGAAACAGCTGCCGCCGAATCCCGCACTGACCGCGCTGGGGGCGAC
>JBIIOI010000068.1:0-32264 GCA_044337025.1 Planctomycetaceae bacterium | reverse complement strand
CCCAAACCGTTCGCTTGGGGGAGAGGAATAGTAACCGAGTCCCGGACGAATTCAAGCGTCTCAAGGCAAAAAAATGTCCATCTCCGCGATTCATCCTAAATCGCAGCCAGGGAAGGACTTCCAAGGAAAAAGGCCCTTGGGGGACACCCAGGGCCTGTGTGATTTACAGTTTCGGTCGGTCGCGAGGCTTGGCAGGAGGAGCCATTTGTCGCCTTCGCTGCTCCTCCTCTTCTTCGGCAAGGAGCAGTCGGGCGACATCCTCGTCAGCCAGATTGTTCCCTTCCATCCCCGGTGGAACCGGGCGAGACGCTTCTTGCCAGGACCACCCCATGTCGAGGCGAAGCTCTTTTTCGGCCATGTAGGCCCACGGGGTGCCCGTGTGTTCGTCAACGACACGTTGCAGGTACTTCTTGGCCTTCTCGGATATCTTGCGGACGTCGACCGAGTCAACCTTGTCGGAGGGAACCAGTCGCCATTCGTTGTTTTCCTTCTTCTCGAACACCTTGGGAGAAGAACGCATGGCTGCCAGCATGTTGTTGTAGCCGAAGTACCGAGCCCGCAGGGCCAGCAGCCGGCCCATGGCCAGATCGTACGCCGCACGCCAGCGTGGCTCGCGGATCTTCTCGCGATCCTTCTCGGTGGCCTCCAGCCCCTGCAGAAGCCGCTTGATGTCATAATCGACAGCTGCCACGGGCTTCTGGGCTTCGACGATTTCCTGACGCAGCACATTGTCGTTGTAGGCGGCAAAGACCATCACCGGCACTGGCAGGTTGCGAATCCCGCTCTTCTCGTTGTAGGTCAGGTCCGCCGTACTCACGAGGGCCGCTTTGGCGGCGTTCTTGCGGATATCCTCTTCGGCCTGCTTCATCGGACGGTAGTCCGGCGAGTAGTTCCGCATGATCTCCTTGGAGAACTTCTGGCCGCGACCCTGATCGTCGGCCACGATGTACATTCCGCCGGTTTCGGCACAGAGCCGAGTGAGAGCATACGGCCCGTACGAAGCCGACATCAGGCTCAAACGCCAATCTGACGTGTCACCCCAAGTCGGCAGCTGGAGACCTTCTGGAAACGCTGTTTCCGGCCCTTGGTCGACGGGGATGTAGTCCTCTTCACCGTCTTCGTAGACCCAGCGGACAAAGCCCTGCTTCTGGCCGAAAATGGCGGCGTTTCCGACCGTAAAGACGCGAGCCTTGGCTCGCTTGCAGCTCGCGATCACGCTTTCCAGATGCTGATCGAAGTCATCACCGCGTTCGTCGGTGATAATGAAGACCATCTTGTTCCAAGTCCCGTCGTTCTTGCGGAACGTCCGCCATTTCTCAACGGCGGTGCCGACCGCGGAGAAGACCACTTCCTTGCCGGAGGTGTCGTCTGGAATATTCTCCACCATCGAGACCAACGGCTTCGTGTCCTGCACCGGCTCAGGGGTCAGGATGTTGACCTTTTCCCCGAACGTCATCACTGCTGTGTAGAGGCCGTCAGTCGCTTTCTCCTGTGCGAGCTGTTCGTAAACCTTCTCAAATCGCTTGGCGATGGCGGTGCGGCGTTCCTTCATCGAGCCTGAGGCATCGAAGACCCAGATGACCAGGGTCTGACGTTCCTTCACCGACTGGCGAATTTCGAACGTCATCCGATCCATGACCCCAGCTGCGCCGCCGGAGATCGAGTCGGTGTTGCCCTTGTTGTCCGTAAAGGTCGCGGTGAAATCCGTGTTCTCGGGCAGGGAGATATCCCCCTCGACCAAGGTCGGGATCTCCGGATTAACCGCTTCCTCGATCTTTTCCTGAACCGCCTGCTGGGCCTGCGGAACCGAGGCAGCCGCCAAGGCCGGGGCCATCATCAGGCTTTCGCCATCGGTGCCGACCGCATCAGCCACGACGGAATCGATGAAGATCGACTCTTGGTCGATCACATCGTCCATCACACTGACGATCTCAACATTCGGCTGATCCGAAGTCACCGTCCAGGCGATGAAGTGGAACGCGGTCAGCATCACGCCGTTAATCAACAGGCTGATGCCCCAGGCCGGCAAATCGCGACGGTAGTTGTTCACGGGACATTCTCCCCGAGTTCGAGAGCTCCCACCGGTCAGTCGCAGGTGCGCAAAATCTCCCGATTACTCTGACGAGTCTAGCTCGATTTGGGCGCCCCCGCAATTGAAATCGACCAAACCGGGCGGGATGCCGCGTTTCGTTGAATATTTTGGAAGAATCGTGGCGTCCCGACGTTCGACGCGAGTCCACTCGCAGATTTGCGTCGAAATCGCTCGGAGAATCGCACACTGTCGAGCAGAATGGCCTTAATACCCCAGGCCCCAGCCGTTCAGCAGACCGGTCGCCACCATGCCATCCTTGAACTCGAACATCCCCGCGTAGGTCCGTCCGAGTTTCTTGTTGGCCGCCGGGCAGTATTGGCGGGCGTTCCCTTCGATCGCAGCCACGCCTGGAATGCGAGCCGCCAGGCTGGCGGAGTGCAGGAACGACAGGCCCGGACAGGTCAGGTCCTGAACGCACAGGAACATCCCGAACTTCTGCGCCGCAGCTGCGGCCAGCAGGGCTTCGGTGTGTCCTTTGCAGGCCTTCAGGGCGACACCGCTGTATCCTTGCTCGCGGGCCAGCAGCAGCGATTCGTAGTCGACCAGCGACTCATCAATCACTACCGGCTTCAGTTCCGCAGCCTTGTGCATCTTGTTGTCAGGATTGGACTTCAGATCCCGATGGGTCGGCTGTTCGATGTACTGAATCCGGTCATATCCGGCGGGACTGCCGGCTTTGACCTGCTTCAGAAACTCCAGCACGTATTCGACGTTGGCACACTTCTCGTTGAAGTCGACCGAGTAGTACCACTGGGGGCAACCACGCTTGGCCTGAGCCGCCGTGGCCACCTGGTCCACAGCCAGAACGCGATCGACATCCCACTTCAGATCATCGCCGTTCAGCTTGATCTTCATGTGGGTCAGACCGTTGTGCGGGATCCAGTCAGCCAGCGACTCAGGCAGCCCGTCGCCGACCTTCTGGGCCACATCGGCGGGCGAGAGCGGGTCGACGGCTCCCACCAGGTGGTACAGCGGCATCTTGGGCTTCACTTCCCGCAGCGTGTACTTGTCGAGGTACTCACCCTTGAAGTCCGCGTCGAGGTACTCCGACAGGTCGTCGTTCATGAACTTCGACGAGAGCGCGTCGTAGCTGTTGATGCTGTTGGCTTTGCCATACGCATCGTGGACAGCTGCATCCAGCGGACTGGCCGAGACGAGACGGGCCAGATCGGGAACCGCCTCCGGAAGTTTGTGCTTTTCTTTGACGAGCTTGGCCAGATGTGCGTACTCAGCCGAGAGCGTGAACATCAGCTCCATCGGGTGGCCGAAGTCCTCGAACCCCTCGGTCAGCCCCACAGCGCGCTGGGCGAAGTCGACCATCGCGGCTTCCGCCTGCTCGGGAGTCACGCCTGCGGCACCGGGCCAGGCCCAGATATTGCCCAGCGGCATACTCCCAAAGCCCACAGCGCGCTTCTTGCTACGCGTTTCAACGGTCACATCGACGTTGATGAGCTTGGACTCTTTTTGCACTCTTCCCCCGAATTTCAGGGGGGTGCGGAACACGACGGGTTCGAAGGAAATCCCGGCGTTGACGATGCGGATGTCTGTCGGCTTGCCCATGACCGTGGAGGCGAGTGAGTCCAGAGGTGGGGGATGTGAGAAAACGCAGTGATTCGAGTGTAGTGAACCCGCGATTGTGGCAGAAGAGAAGATTGAGACTTTTGGAAGTTTCGACCGCCTCAATCCGGAATCTCGTCCATTGGACCAATCGGCTTCCCTTCCCAGACCGGAGTCTTGTCGTAGATCGTCAAGATCCGGTGCGCGCTGCCCGGTGCCGGTCCCGCATCCCGGCGCGGAATCGATTTGGCCATCTCGGCACACACACCGCGTCGCTCGCCGGCGAGGTTCGTCCACTCGCGCGGGTCAGCCACCATGTCGTACAACTCTTCCGCTCCGTCGGCATACCGAATGTAGCGCCACTTCTCGGTCCGAATGCCGAAGTTCCCCTGGTTGTGGCTGGTGATCGCGGGACGATCGCGGGGCGCGCTCGCGTCCTTCAGTTGGGGAACGAGCGAGATCCCCTCCAGATCATTGCGGGCTGGCAGTCCGGCGAGTTCCACCAGTGTCGGGTACAGGTCCAGCAGCTCCGCAGGTCGATTGCAGACTTGTCCGGCTGTGACTCCGGGCCCGGCGAAGATCAGCGGCACGCGCGTCGATCGATCCCACAGTGTGTTCTTGCCCGTGATCTCTTTCTCGCCGAGGTGCCAGCCATGGTCGCTCCACAACACGATGATCGTGTTGTCGCGCTGACCGGTTTCATCCAGAGCCTGCAGCAGGCGACCGATCTGGCTGTCGACAAAACTCGTACAGGCCAGATACGACCGCACGATATTGCGCCACTGGTTGTGCTGCTGCAGCCACTTCAGCCGGACTTCCGGTAGTTGCCAGTGCAGATACCAGCTCGAGCGAGGCGTATCGGCCCGGTCGCTGTTCTCGATCAGTGGCAGCACCGAGTCGTCGTCGGGGTAGAGATCAAACCACTTCTGCGTGGCGTAGCACGGCACATGCGGCAGGAAGTACCCGATACCCAGAAACTGCGGCTGGTCCCGCGGTGCCTCCTGGAGCTGGGTGATGGCCCAGTCGGTGATCAGCGTGTCTCCTTTTTGTGAGTCATCGTTGTCGAGTGGCCAGACTCCCCAGTCGACAAGCGGGTTCCCCTGAGGAGTGGGCGGCGTCAGACGCGCGGGAGGCTTCGTTCCAAACCCACCCGGCGGGCCCCAGACCTGAAACTCCGCTGGCTGCTTCGAGTTCGCGTTCGGCGGGTCTCTCCGGGCTCCGTGGTACAGCTTGCCCGTGCTCAGCGTGCGATAACCGTGCTGTGCAAAGTGCTGCGGCAAGGCCACCCGATCCCGGTACTCGGGAAGACTCCGGAACCATGGCTCCAGCCCATGAATCCCCGTTGTCGAGGGACGCAGGCTGAGCATCAGACTCGTTCGAGACGGATTACACAGCGGGGCCTGACAATGAGCATTGGTGAACAGCGTGCCCCGCGCCGCCAGCTTGTCGATGTTCGGAGTCTTGACCAGCGGGTGTCCGCCCAGGCAACCGATCCAGTCGTTCTGGTCATCAATCGCAATGAACAGAATGTTCGGCCCAGCCGCCGCGACTGCCGAGTCAACGACGCAGCCCAATAGCCCCAGTGCGCAGATCAGCAGGCGGAACATGGCAGCCTCTCCCAGGAATCGATCAGGTCTCGATTATGCGAAGTCGATTCCCCCAACGAAAGCTCGGGCTGCACAGGATCGAGGGGCGGAGTGAGAGAATTCCAACCCGGCATCTCGAGGAGAACTCCACAACCTCGACAGTGAAGTCGGGATCACCCCGCCCAGTAGACCCGGTCGAGGGTGCGGTACCCGATCGCTTCGCTCAAGTGGACAGCTGTAATTCCTTCGCTCTGGTCCAGATCGGCAATCGTGCGACTGACGCGCAGGATCTTGTCATGGGCTCGGGCCGAGAGGCCCATCTCGTCCATGGCGGCTTTCAGCAGGGACTCGGCATCGGACTCCAGCTTGCAGACGGTGCGAATCTGGCGCGGCGACATCGTGCCGTTAAGCGCCCCCGGGGTTTCGCGAAACCGGTGCTTCTGCCGTTCGCGGGCCTCGATCACACTGGCCCGCATCGACTGGCTGTTGGTCCCGACCTTGTCGTTGGAGAGTTCACGGAACGGGACCGGTGGAACCTCGACGTGAATGTCGATCCGGTCGAGCAGCGGTCCGCTGATGCGCGACAGGTAGCGCTCGACCTGCACCGGCGAGCAGTTGCAGTTGCGTTTCGGGTCTCCACGAAATCCGCACGGGCAGGGATTCATCGCAGCCACCAGCATCAGGCTGGCCGGGAACGTGACGCTGCCCATCGCACGCGAGATCGTCACGCACCGGTCTTCGAGCGGCTGCCGCATGACCTCCAGAGTCCGTCGATTGAACTCGGGCAGTTCATCGAGAAACAGGACCCCGTTATGCGCCAGCGAGATCTCGCCCGGCTGGGGGGTGCTGCCACCTCCGACGAGCCCCGCTTCGCTGATCGTGTGATGCGGTGAACGGAATGGTCGCGTCAGCAGGAGTGGCTGGGTGTCGGGGAGTCGGCCCACTGCACTCCAGATACGCGTCGTTTCCAGGCTTTCATCTGGAGACAGGTCCGGCAGCACGGAACCCAGCCGCTGGGCCAGCAGAGTCTTCCCGGTCCCAGGCGATCCGATCATCAGCAAGTGGTGACGCCCCGCAGCTGCGACCGTGACAGCTCGCTTGGCGGATTCCTGCCCTTTGACGTCGGAGTAGTCGATCGTGTAGCTGCCGAACTCCCGCAGGGCATCTTCCCAGCGAAATACCGTCGGTGCGATTGGCAGCTCGCCGCTGAAAAAGCCGATCGCCTCAGCCAGAGTTCCCACCGGGATGATCTCGATCTCTTCGACGACGGCCGCTTCACGGGCATTCTGAACCGGAACCAGCAGCCCTTTGCGGCCATCGTTGCGGGCCTGCAGCGCCATTGAGAGCGCTCCCTTGATGGGCCGAACCTGACCATCGAGTGCCAACTCGCCGACGACCGCGTAGTCGCCGAACCGCTCGTGAGCCACCTGCCCGCTGGCAGCGAGCATTCCGATCGCGATCGGAAGGTCCGATGATGGAGCCTCTTTGGGAAGGTCGGCCGGCGAGAGATTGATGACGATCCGATCAATCGGACGGTGATACCCGCTGTTGACCAGGGCTCGCTCGATGCGGTGAATGCTTTCCTTGACTGCAGCCTCGGCCAGACCAACCAGTGTCGTCTTGGGGAGCGAAGCCGGGGAGATATCGACTTCGACCTCAACCGGTTTGGCGTCGATGCCAAAGAGACAATACGTCAGGAGTTTTGCGAGCATCGAACCGGCCCCGGTGTGAACGCGTGTCGACCATCATTATCTGAGGGAGAACCGGACGCAACTGAGTACGAGAGATGGTTTTCACACTGAACCGGAACACCTCGTCAGACGTCAGAAAATTCACCGCCACAGACTGGAATTGGCAGGGAGATTTCCTTAAACTGTTCCGTCCGACTAAGCCCAATCCGCCTCAGTGGTGACCTGCGGATTAGCACAACCTGTTGCCAGGCAAGAAGTTCCGAGATGCCCAACAACGTCAATGCCGAGAAGGCCCTGCGTCAGAATATCAAGCGTCGTCTGCGAAATCGCTCGCAGATGTCGGCGCTGCGAACCGTCATCAAGAAGGCTCGCATGGCTCTGGAGCCTGCGACTCCGGATGCGGCAGCTGTGGGTGTCGCCCTCCGCGAAGTCACCAAGAAGCTCGATCAGGCGGCTGCCAAGGGCCTGATTCACCGCAATGCTGCCGCCCGGACGAAGTCACGTCTGGTCCATCAGCAGAAGAAGAAGCTGGGAACCGGCGCCCCCGCTGCGAACTAAGTCCTCTCGCGACGACTGATCGATCACGAAGCCCAAGGGTTCCAGCCCTTGGGCTTTTTGCATTGGTCGCCCCTGTTGGCGAACTTTTCCGGTTATGACGATCGATCTCAACGTAACTATCGTGCCGAGCAATCCTTAGATATCACAGTTCCCTGTTATGACCGCTCGATAACGAATCTCAGGGATATTCAGAGTATCCCCTACTGCCGTCATTTCTGGCAGGTGGATGGAACATCTTCCGGTGGACCTCGTGGAGTCTCCCATGGATCGGGATGCGATTGAGGACGTTGTACACGCGTCGCTGGGCCGCCACTTGCGAGTGACCTGTGTCCTGGGGCTGTTGTTCCTGGCTGTCGGGTTTATCCTGGGCCATTACGTCGCTGCGCAGCACACCCGGGATCTGGCCGACCAGTGGTCGCGCAAGGCGGAAGCGCTTCAGGAACGTATCGAGCATATGCACGTGGACCTGAAGGGTGAGTTCCAGCAGGAATTGGCAACTTTTCGAGCGAACTCCGCCCCTGCTGTCGTCGTCACACCGGCTGAGCCAGTCGTCGAGGAGAAGTCCCAGGAGCAGGAGCAAGATCTGGTCTTGGAAACGCGGCGTCTGGCCCGAGCGACCGAAGACCTTCGCCAATCGCTGATTGCCCGCTGCATCGAACAGACCGAACGCGAGAAAACCCGTCTGCTCAAAGAGCTGCAGCCCTACATGGATCGCAAGATGACCCTCAAGGCGGCAGAGGTCTCTGTGGCTGTCAGCCGCCTGGTCGATCTGCAGGTTCAACAGCTGAAGGGGCTGGCCACGGGCGAACTCACTGCGACGACCTCCCAATCTCCGCTGCAGTTCAAGTCAGAGATTGCCCCGGTCTCCGGAGAAACTCGCCCCACGACAATGAACCCCTCGCTACTTCCGGTTCCAGCGGAAGCCTCCGCTCCCGAAGCGACGGAGTCGGTCTCACTGGCCCCGCTTCCGGCAGTTTCTGCCGCTCGCAGTCCCGCAGCAGCTGAACCGATGCCCTCCGCCCCCAAACCCCAGTTCTTCACCGCTCCCCGAAAGCCTCAGCTGTTCATCCCGGCACGCAAGTCTGCGTCGCTTCCCGCAGCTCCGGCGGCTGTGACTCGCTGAATCTCAACCGGCCAAATCTGCCGCTTCGCCCCGGTGACTGGAGAGTCACCGGGGTGTTTTCGTTTTGGACCGGCAGAAGTTGCATCTTGCGGTTTCTGCAGATCGTTATCTCTGCGACCGAACAAGAATTACGTAAGTCGTTTTCACGGAGTCTCTTGTAGAAATCACATATAGGGTACAGAGGTCGGTTTTCTGGATTTACACCTCTTGACCCATCCAAATTCTCGCCCCTACAACCCGCGCTGGAGCGTCATGCTCCGCCCACCGCGCCTCAGCTCTTGAGGCGATCTCCCGGATTCCTACCCGAAACTCTTCGGGGTCGAGGCTTTGGCTGTTCCCCACGGAACAGTCCAACTCCTCCTCACCATCCGATCTTTCCGCACAACCGTCACCGATTGACTCGATCCTGTTCAGACCGGCAGATTCCACGCCGATAACTGACAGGACCGATTCTATCGGCGCACACGTCACATTCCGTCCAGACCTACCTCGTTGACAACCTGCGGCAGGACGCCAACGGAACTCGACGACCCGAACGCAACACTGGGGCGAACGATGAGCGCATCGAAGGCATTCGCATTCTCGCTGGCAGTCCTGCTGGGAGCAGGCCACGCATCAGCTCAAAACGCTGTCGTTTACGACAACATGGACTCGGGAGCCGATGTCAGCGGGAGCGTCTCCGGGACGACCGCCGTCGGAACCAACGGCGGGTACTTCTGGGTCCAGGGCGACTTTGGTGAGCGCCCCGCGATCCGAGGAAACTATGCCAGCTTCGGGGGCTTTGCCCCGCTGGACTTCCTGGGACCAGACCAGCAGTTCTTCCTCGATGGTCAGATGACCATCAGCGATGACACGAACATCGGCGCCAACCTCGGATTAGGGTATCGCCGCCTGATCGAGGACTGGGGCAGCGTCTTCGGTGCGAATGCCTTCTACGCGTTTGATCGAAGCGAAACCGGGATCTCTTACAACCAGGCCAGCGTCGGCGCCGAGTGGCTGACCGAGTACTTCCAGCTGACCGGGAACTTGTACATCCCGTTCGACATGCAGCCCAACAAAGTGGGCCCGCTGATCCTGACCAAGAACTCGATTTTCCTGAACGACAATCTGGCGTTCATCAATCTGCAGAATGCCGAGGCCCAGAATCGGGGAGCAGACGTTGACCTGGCTGTTCCCGTTCCGGGGGCGGAGTGGCTGACCGTGGCGGGTGGTCTCTACCGCTACGACTCCAAGAACAACGATCCCTACAACGGCTGGCGCGCCCGGCTGCAGGGCAACTTCACCAATGTGCAAACCAACCTGACCTATGCCAAGGACGATGAGTACGGCAGTCAGGTCAATTTCGCGGCGACGTACTTCTTTGGAGCGACGACTGGGAACTACACCCCCAGCTCGACCTCGCTGTATGACCGCATGAATACGCGTGTCCGGCGTCAGGCTCGGATTCCGACCCAGCGCACGGTCGTGGAAGTGCTTGAACTGGCCATCAATCCTCGCACAGGGTTGCCTTGGACCTTCGCACACTTCGATAACACCGCACCTGCGGGAGGAACCGGAACCAACGAAGACCGCTACAACAGCCTGGTTCCCAACACCACCGCTGACGCGATCCTGATTCACCGGGGAACAACCACTCTGGCAGCTCCGTTGACTGGTGCCGGGGGAATCACCCTCAACGACCACCAGATCGTATTCGGCGAAGGCTGCCCAACCTTTATCGATGTCCAGAATCGGCCAGGTCCTCCCTGTCCTCTGCCGGATTGGGATATTGCGGGCACGAATCCGTTCGTCTCCACGGCTGCAGGTAACATCTTCACTCTGGCCGACAACAACCTGATCACGGGCGTCAACATGATCGCCCCGGCCGGTGGCAATGCCATCGCCGGAAACGGGATCGAGAACTTCACGCTCACAAAGCTGAACCGCAACATCACGCCTCCGGGAGAGACCACCGGACCTGGCGGAGGAATCGTCCTCACCAACGCGTCTGGAACCGGCATCATCCAGGACTTTGGGTTTAACATTCCTGGTGGTGGCCCCAGCGGCATCTCGATCACCAATACCAACCAGCCGAATCTGAATGTCTCGATCACCGATGGCCGGTTCCTGAATGGGGGAGCCAACGGGATTAACCTGTCGGCAAACAACTCGCAGATCGTCGCCACGATCGACAATGTCAATAACACCGGCAGCACGACAGGGCTGCGGCTCAACGCCACCAATACCGGCGATGTACTGGCGAACGTCACGGACAGCCACTTTGACAACGCCGTTCAGGATGCCCTCAGCCTCAGCGGCAACCAAGGCGATGTCGCCCTGAATATCTCCAACACGACGGCGATCAACGCCGGACGCGATGGTCTGCACACTGTTCTGGCGAACGGATCGTCGGGAACGGTCAATATGTCGACTGTCGACCTGTCTGGCGCAGGTGACGATGCGATGTTCACCAGCCAGAACGATTCTGATCTGCTGCTGACAGCCACAGGCGTCAACGCCAGCGGTGCGGGCGACGATGGGTATGATTTCCGGCTGGCTGCGAATTCCGAACTCAATGCCTCGTTGTCCGGTTCCAATCTGTCGGGCGCGGTGGATGACGGGATTGTGGGCAGCCTCTCTGGCGGCTCGGAAGCACTTCTGGTCGTCAACACTACGGACATCAGTAATGCCGGCGGAGACGGTCTGTTCGTGACGAACAGCGGAACTTCACAGTTCCTGGGATCTCTGACCGACAGCTCCCTCGACTCGGCCGGTGGAAATGGAATCCGTCTGGATACGGTCGGAACCTCCCGGACCACGCTGCTTCTGGACAATAGCGACGCAACCAACGCCGGCCAGAACGGTCTGATCTCGACCACGCTCGGCAACTCGCGTACCGACATCGCCATGGTCGATCAGGCGTTTGACAACGCGGGTCAGGATGCCTTCAACGTCACTTCGAACTCGGGCTCGCTCACACTGGTCGGGGGTCAGCGCGTCACCGGTGCGAATGCGGGTGACGACGGGATTCAGGTCTCTGCGAACGATGGTCGTGTCGGTTTCACTTGGACCGATACCGGTTCCTTCGCGGGAGCCGG
Source organism: Planctomycetaceae bacterium (assembly GCA_044337025.1). Lineage (GTDB taxonomy): Bacteria > Planctomycetota > Planctomycetia > Planctomycetales > Planctomycetaceae > TH-plancto1. Next base: position 20,580 of record JBIIOI010000068.1, on the reverse strand, counting down.
TGACGACGGAATCAACTTCTCGGGTGTCAACGGCAGCAATATCAGCCTCAATATTGATGGAGCTCCCAGCTCCTTCAACGGAGCAGGCGGTGATGGGATTCAGGGGAACCTGACCGATTCGGTCGGAACGCTCGTGTTAACGGATGTCACATTCCAGAACGCGGGTGGCGAAGGGATTGGTATCACAGCCACGAACTCGACCTTCACGGGCGACATCACCAACGGTTCGTTCAACAACGCTGGCTCAAACGGAGCCCGCCTGACGCTCGACAACTCGACGGGGAATCTCGTTCTCGACAACACCGACCTGTTTAATGCCGGTGGCGACGCCCTGCAGGTCACCGCGACAAACGGCTCGGGAGCCGGTGTCGCCCTGCTGAACGGCATCTCTCTCGATTCCGCGGCTGACGATGCGATCGATGTGATCGCCATGGACTCCACAGCCTCGGTCGTCGGAAACCAGACCTCGGGCAGCTTTGCCACGGACGATGCCATTCACCTGCAGGCCGACAACGCTCAGATCGGCCTGAATCTCACCAATGCCCTGTCATTCACCAATCCCGGTGGCGACGGCATCGACTTCTCAGGAGTCAACGGCAGCATCCTCAGCGTGCAGGTCTCCGGCTTCCCCACAGCGACTTTTGCGAACGCGGGCGGAAACGGTGTCGTCGGGAACCTCACGGACTCGACTGCGACCCTGGGGCTGGTCAACACCAACTTCGCCAACGCCACGCTCGATGGCTTGGGTGTGACGGCGACCAACTCGACCTTCAACGGCACTGTCACCAACGGCAACTTCTCCAGTGCAGGTCAGGATGCAATGCGTCTGACCCTGGACAACTCGGAAGGCAATCTGAGCCTGACCAACGTCAACGGCACGACCGCAGTCGCGAACGGGCTGATCGTGACGGGTGACAACGCTTCGACATCCGCAATTGGTCTCAGCAACGTTCAGCTGGATGACTCCGGAGTCGACTCGATCCGCTTCGACGCGAACAACGGATCGACGATCCAAGGGATCGGAACCGGCGTCACCGGTGCCCGAGCCGGAGACGACGGCATTGACCTGGTCGCCAACAACGGTTCGCTGACGACATTGGCTCTCTCAAACTCCGGATCATTCGCCGACGCTGCGGATAACGGTGCGACTCTCGTGGCGAACAACGGCAGTGCGACCGTGCTGCAGCTTTCGGGGGTCGGGTCCTCTCTGAACAACGCGGGCAGCAACGGAGTCATCGGGTCGGCCAACACGAACTCGCAGCTGGCTGTGATTCTGCAGAACACCTCAATCAACAATGCCGGCCTGGATGCTCTCAATCTGAACGCCAACAACAACAGTCTGGCGGTTGGGAGCTTGAACAGCGTCTCCTTGAACACGGCAGGCGATGAAGCCATCGACCTGAATGCCAACCTGAACTCGACTGTCCAGTTGACCGGGTCTGGAGTGAGCGGCTCGGCCGCCGGTGACAACGGCCTTCTGGCCACCGCATCGACGAACTCGCGGATCGATGTGAACCTGACCGGTGTCGGCAACTTCAGCGGTGCCGGTGCGGACGGCGTTCAGTTCACAGGCACGAACAACAGCCTCGTCAATCTGGATCTGACAGGAGCCCCCGGTTCCTTCAACGGAGCGGGTGCAAACGGTATCAACGGGACCCTGACCGATTCCAGCGGGACCTTGAATATCACGAACATCACGTTCGCCAATGCCGCTGTGGACAGCCTGCACCTGGATCTGACCAATGCGACCCTGGGCAGCACGATTACGGGCAGCAACTTCTCCCGTCCCGGTCCCGCTCCGAGCGGCGACGACGGTATCGATGTCAGCCTCGACAACTCGATGGCTGTGATGATCATCACGAACACCGCTGTCGACAACGCCGGTGACGATGCCATCCATATCGATGCGATCAACGCGTCGCTGTTCGCGATGAAGTTCAACGGTGGTTCGCTCGTGAACGCTGGCGGTGACATGACCGAAAGCAACACGGCGGGCGGATCGATTTCGGTGATCAATATTGATCCCATTGCCACCGGTGCCAACCAGAATGGTCTGCGATTCAACGCCATTACGGGTTCGCGCCAAGACATCATTATCAGCAACTCCCACATGTCGCTGGCCAGCGACCCGGTCGGAGAGAACGGCGTCCTGGGCTTCCTGGACAACGCCTCGACGGTCAATCTGACCCTCGATAACAGCGACATCGCCAACGCGACACTCGACGGCATCAACGTCGTCGCTCAGGGCGGAAGTACCTTCAACGGAAACTTCATCGACAGCCAGGTCTCGAACGCGGGCGGCGATGGTCTTGACCTGACGCTGACCAACTCAACGTCCAACATCACATTCGACAACAGTGACCTCAACGACGCTGGTGGCGACGCGATTCGCGTCAACGGAACGAACTCGACATTCCTGATGAACCTCTCGAACGGCATCGCCCTCGACAACGCCGGCGACGATGCGATGGAGTTCATCGGGGACAACACCGACTTCACGATCCTCGGGAACAGCAACGTCACGGCGACGAACGCCGGCGGCGACGCGCTGCGAGCGAATGTGACCAACACGTCGAACTTCAACGCGACGTTTGGCACCTCGTTGACGATGGACAACGCCGGTGACAACGCGATTGACCTGGACGCGAACGGATCGACCGCCAACGTGCAGGTCCGCGGAGCCTCCAGCGGGGCGAATGCCACCAACAACGCCATCGAGATGAACGGCCTCAACTCGGTGCTGTCTGTCCAGCTGTTCAACGCGGGCGACTTCTCCAATGCGGGTGGGAACGGCGTCGAGATCAACGCGGACAACACTCAAGTCGGCTTGCGATTCCGGGGAGCCTCGGCAGGGGCTGCCAACCTCAACGGAGCGGATGACAACGGCATTGTTGCCAACCTCACCAACAACAGTCTTGGCCAGTTCGATCTCAACAACTTCCAGATCCAGGGCTCCGGTCAGAATGGTGTCACCGTCGGATTGAACGATTCGCGTATCATCAATTCGAACTTCACGAACGGCCAGATCGACAATAACGGCGCTGATAATGTCGCCGGGAATCAGAACGGTCTGCGAATCGTCGCCGCCAACGGATCGGAAATCGGCAACCGACTCACCCAGGCTCCGGGCCTCGTGTTCAATAACGTCACGCTCCGGAACGATGCCGTCAATCCTCGTCCGCAGGAAAACGGGATCAACGCCAGCGTCGATGGCGACAGCTTCGTGGGCTTGAGCGTTCTGAACGGCAATATCTCACGCAACGATGGCCATGGAGTCCTCGCCACCGTCAATCCGGATGCATCTCTAGGCGACACGTCGCTCCTGGTGATGAACTTCGACAACACCGATGTCAGCAACAACTGGGGTGATGGTCTGAACATCACCGCTCAGAACGGCACGGACGATGTCACGCCGCCGCAGACCTCCGGCGCGATCGTCAACTTCTTCAACGGTGATATCAACAACAACGGCAACTTCATCAATGCCCCGGCGACCGGGATCATCGGTGACGGACTGGGCGACGGAATCGACGCCACGGCCCTGGGCGACGGTTCAGTCGCGGGTAACACCCAGATCACCTTCAACTTCAACAACGCCAACATCAACGGCAACGAAGAGCAGGCTCTGCAGACCGCCATGGCGAACGGCGGCTCGGTGAATATCAATCTGGTCGGTGGCTCCATCGGCGGCAATCTGAATGTGCCGTGTGCTGACGGACCGCTGGCCTTCGTGCAGTTCACCTTGAATGGAACCCAGGTCCTCAGCGGTTCCCAGCTGATCCTGTGTGCCAAGAACAACGGAACCCTGATCGCAGACGTCGGCAACGTCGACTTCAGCGGCAACGATGGTCAGGGGATCATCATGCTGGCTGAGTCGGGCGGTGATATCACCGCCAACCTGTTCCATATCGACGTGCGGAACAACGGAAACAACATCGCGACTCCGATCCATCCAGACGTCAATCCGCCGATCAGCACCGTGGACGCCGCGATCCAGGGTGTTGTCCAGGATGCCGGTTCGAACATCACCCTGACGATGGATGAGATCGTCGCAGTCAACAACCGCCAGAGCGGCCTTGATCTGTCCGTGCTGAACGGCGGTGTGCTGAACGCCACGATCTCTGACAGCAACTTCTCCGACAATGGTGCGGCCGGAACGTTTGACGCGATCGAGATCGATGTCGACGGAGCCAACTCGTCCGCCACGGTCAGCCTGACGAACATCAACGCCAACAACGCCACCGGTGGCGGACTCGACTTCGCGACCACCAATGGCGGTAACTTTGATCTGACCATGAATGGCGTGTCGAGCGAGAACGCAGGTGGCGATGGCTTCTCGTTCACGCTCGATAACTCGACCGGCTCCATCGACAGCGACCGCCTCGATGTCGACGACGCCGACGGCCGAGCTGTGAATCTGGTCGCAAATAACAACAGCTCGCTGACCGTCACCAACTTCGACAATGTCGCTGGCCGGAACGCCGGTGAAGAGGGCTTGAACCTCGATATCACCAACAACTCCACGCTGACTGCGTTCAACAGCCAGACGCTGAACTTCAGCGACTCGGGCCGGTTGAATGCCGCCACGAACGGAGTCGACGTGCTCGTGAACAACGGCAGCACGACTCCCGTGATCGTCCTGAACGACGTGAACGCGGACAATGCCGGAAACAACGGTCTGCTGGTCACTGCGACCGATCCGACCGTCACGCTGGATGGCCTGACCGTCCTGGGTGGCAGCTTCAACGGAGCGGGCAATAACGGTGTCGAGATCAACATCGCCAACCAGGCAACCCCGACGACGGTGACCCTGAACAACGTCAATGCGAACGACGCGTTCAACCGCGGCATCCTGGTCGACATTAACAATGTGACCGGTGGCCAGACCGTGATCGACATGGACTTCGTCTCCGGGAACAACGCGGGCGGTGACGATGGCCTGGAAGTCAACGTGACCGGGCTGGGAGCCACCGACTCGGTCGCCATGACGCTCCGGCATGCCTCGTTCAATAATGCAGCGAACGAGGGCGTCGACCTCAACTTCGATGGAGCAACCGGCTCGACCGGCAGCCTGATCGTCAACGGTCTCTCGGCGAACGACGCAACCAGCAATGGCGTCATCATCACCCCCACATCGGGCCTCGATCTGGATGTCAATCAGTTCAACAACATCTCAGCCACGAATGCGGGTGGGGATGGTGTGAATGCGGTTGCCATCGGGCCGAGCAGCCTGAGTACGTTCCTGGGCAACACGATCAATGTCAGCGGAGCAACAGGAGATGGAGTGGTCCTGGGGCAACTCGCCCCTGGAACAGGGCCAGCGACCTACAACCTGCAGAACGTCAACGCCAGCAACGCGGGCGATTTCGGTGTTGCTGTCGGTCTGTTCAATACCCCCGGTGCCAGCTCAATCAGCCTGTCGGATATCAACGCCTCCGGGGCTCAGGGTGACGACGGAGTCAACATCTTCGCCACCATGGCGAACGCCGGTGACTCGACGACGATTACCCTCGACAATGTCAACGCCACGAACGCCGCCGAAGACGGTGTTCAGCTCACTGTCAATGGCCCCGGTGACAGCACCCTCAACCTGACCGACGTCAACGGCAACAACGCCCAGGGCGGCGACGCGATCGACATCGATGTCACTCTGGTGAACACCGGTGCCACGACGAACATCAACTTCCAGAACGTTGATGCCAGCAACGCCGACGAAGACGGTGTGAACCTCAACATCCAAGGCAACGGAACGCCGGGTGACACCCAGGCCAACATCGCCATCGATGGCATCACCGCCAACAGCAACACCGAAGACGGTATCCAGATCAACCTGGATAACGCAATCACAGCCACCGTCACTCAGTTCGACAACGTGGGAGCCACGCAGAACGAAGAGAACGGGATGCAGATCGATGTCCAAAACGGCTCGGTCCTGACCCAGTTCACAGCCAGCGGTCTGGACCTGTCGAACAACGGAACCAGCGGAGTCGGATTCGATGGCCTCGATATCCAGGTCGATGGTGCAGGCTCTCAAGCCTCCTTCGCCCTGTCCGACCTGACGATCAATAACAGCGGAGGCCGCGGCATCGACCTCGATGTCGCCAACGGCGGAACTCTGGGCTTTGACCTGGATACAGCTGCCATCGGCAACAGCGGTCTGGGCGGTATCGACCTCAACGTCGGCTCTGTCGACGAGTTCGGTTCTCCACCGGTGGCGGGCGTTCCGGGAACCTTTACCGGGACCTGGACCGACGTGAATGTCTCCAACAGCGGCCAGTCGCTGGTCTTCACTGCTGACGGCATCAATGTCGATGTCGATGGAGCCGGTACGACGGCCACTCTGGTCATGAACTCGGTGACCTCCAACAACAACGATGCAGACGGTATCGATATCCGCGTCGACAACGGAGCCACCGGCACGTTTGAGATCAACGACGGTACGACCGCCAACGCCAACGCCGGTGTCGGTCTGCTGTTCCGAGCCGATGGAGCTGCGACGACGGTCGACTTGACCAGTGACCCACTGGGCGCGACCAACGTCTTCAACAACAACCTGGGTGGCTCCGGGGTGGATATCGAGCTGACCAATCAGGTCACTGCCACAAACCTGAGTCTGGCTGCCTCGGCGACCGGCAACGCTGGTGACGGTGTGCGAGTGATCGCCAACGACGGCACCGGAGTGACGATCAACAACTTCGGCATCACCGGCACGGGGCTGCAGGTCAACAACAACGCCAATGACGGTCTGCACATCGACTTCAACGCCGTCATCGGCATCACTGACTTCGAGCTGCAGAACGTGACGGTCAGCGGCAACGGCAACGATCAGATCTTTGCCCAGTTCCGCGACATGACCCTCGACCACATCACGCTCGACTCGGTCACGACCACCGGCACAGCCACGTCGGACGACGGTATCGAAATCAGCCTGATCGACACGCAGGTCACCCCGGCGAACCCGTTGGACTACGCCTTCGAAGTCCGCAACGTGACTTCGACCGGTAACGGCGATGACGGTCTGGTTCTGACGGTCACCGAAGCTCTGCGAACCGATCTGGTTCAGACCTCGGGGCTGACCAATGGTCTGATCACCGGCAGCGAGTTCGCCAACAACCGCGGCCAGGGTGTCCAGCTCACCTTCCAGGGTGACTCGACCGCCAGCTTCGACATCATCGATAACACGGTCGGCTTCCACGACAACACTCAGGAAGGGATCCTGATCGAGGTTCAGGATCAGGCCCAGTTCGACATCAGCGGCACCAACCTCGAGAACGGTGCCCAGTCGATGTACAACAACCAGATCACTGGCAACGACGGGATTGGCTTCCACGTGGTCGCCAGCGAGCCGCTCGATGTGGTGTTGGGAGCCGCTGACGGAATCGGACCGCGAGTCGATCTCGATCTGGGCGACATCCTGCGGAACCCGAACACGATCACTGGGAACGCAGACGCTGCAGTCGCAGTGGAACTTGGAGGCGACGCGACCGGCTCGTTCAACATGGTCAACTCGATCATGACGAACACAGTGAATGGCACCAACGCCAATTTCAACGGCGACGGGCTGGCGTTCATCCTGAACAACTTCTCATCGTTGGAGTCGCTCACGGTCGATGGAGCCGCCGCAGGTCTGAACATCAGTGGAAACGCGGGTAGCGGTCTGGTCACTCAAGTAAACCAGTCCGCTCGTCTGGGAACGAATACCCGGATGACGGTATTGAACACCACGATTCAAAACAACGGCCTGCACGGAATCGATATCCAGCGTAACCAGGGCGGTCTCTATGGTCCAGATGCTCTGAACAACCAGATCATCATCGGTCAGTTCGGTCAGGGGAACACTCTCCAGAACAATGCCGGGAACGGTCTGAACATCGTCAACACGAACATGCCGGGGGCTCCTGAGCCGCTGAACATCGACGTGACCGACAACAACTTCATCAACAACACAGACGGAATCTTCCTCAACGGAACAGGCAATGCCCAGTTCGGCGGGAACATCTCCGACAACGACTTCGACTCCAACAATCGTGACGGAATCCATGTCGTTCTGGAGAACGATGCGTCCCTCGGTGATCCGGATGTCGGTAGCCCGGACTTCCTGATGGCCGGCAACCAGATCCTCAACAGTGAGCGGCACGGTATCTTCTTCGATACCAACTCGACGAACGAGTCTGGAGCCTTCAGCGGTGGCGCATACGTCAACGTCCGGATCCAGGACAGCCTTAACGCGGTTGATGGATTCGGTGACCCGGTCCGGACTCTGATCTCGGGCAACGGGTCGGATGGTATCCATATCGAGGATAACAGTGACTTCGTCGGGTCTGGTGCCACTGCGACGCTGCAGAACACCTACGAGATTCGGGCGACCGATATCGTCAATAATGGACGCGACGGGATTCAGGTCCGCGTCGCAGCAGCAGGCAGCGTTGTCGGAAACAATACGGGTATCAACCTGATTGTTGGTGATGCGACTGCACCCGATCAACGTGACGTCGTGATTCAGGGCAACGGCGATGACGGCATCGACATTCTGGCAAACGACGGAAACTTCCTGACAGGTGTCCGAAACAATCTGACCGTCGTCAACACCACCATTCAGTTCAACGGTATCACAGCCGCGGATGGTGAGGGCGGAAACGGGATTGAGGTCGACCTCAACGGTGCCAGTTCGATCACCGCGAACTTCGAGAACGTCGATATCCTCGACAACGATGCGGACGGTATGGATTGGGATCTGAACACGCTGATGGCCGGCAACATCGCCAATGTGACGATGCATGGCGTCAACGCGTCTTCGAACGATGAACGCGGTCTGGATATCCGGTCTCGCCACGACACCATCAACAACGCCGGTTCTGCATCCACATCGACGTGGAACATCGGAACCTCAGCTCGTCTGACTGCTGCTGATGTCAACCGGTTCAACGAGAATGGTCGCGAGGGGATTGTCTTTGATCAACAGGCGACGAGCCTGAGCACTGCGACCGTCAACGTAAACGGCACGACCGGAGTCAATACCGACGCCAACCCCGACGTCTTCATCGCGGTGAACCAAGGCTTCAATCCTCCACCAAACGATTACCTGCCATCGACGGATCATGCAGGTGTCGGGGTCGTATCAGCTCTCCAGGAAACGCGAGTACATCTGGTTGACACGATCAACTTGATCAACAACGAGATCGCGAACAACGGTGCCACCAACAATGGTGATGGGCTGGTTCTAGCTGTCGGTTCGCTCACTCGGATGAACTCACTGATCGCTGGTAACAGCTTCGGCGGAAACACCGGTGACGACCTGCGAATCTATCCACAGCGATCAAGTGACCTGGATCCGGTCAACTCGCTCAACTCGAACCCGGCTGGACAGATCAATGGCCTGAACCAGAACTTCTACGTTTACGATCCGGTGGCCTATCTGGACTTGGTGTTCGGTTCGATCGACACGAACGGCAACAACATCCCGGATACAACCCTTGGCAACGGAGGGGCAGCAACCTCGGGAACCGGTGGAACGGGCAACGGAGATCAGATCACAATCCTGATTGCCGGAACCAACGCGACTGCCGGAATCACGAACGACGGTGTCTATACGAACGACGATCCAGTCAAGGGCGACGATCGCCCGGTCAAGCTGGCCGGTCAGGTGCAGATCAATGGTGTGTTCAACGACGAGACCATCAACGACTTCATCCAGCTCGGCGTCCAGCAGATCATCGACAACCAGTTCTTGCAGGGCGGTAACAACAACTTCGTGATCCAAGGTGCTCAGACCTATCCTGACCCAGTGCTCCCATAAGATCACGCGGGAATCCGAGACTCAGACCGGCGAACACACTTCGTGTCCGCCGGTCTTTTGCTTTTGTTGGGAACGGGTGTGGATAAGCGAAATCCTCTGCGAAGTCAGGGCGAGGCGGCGAACTACTACGGCCGGTACACAAACTCGCTCGACGCCAGCAGAGCCTGGCACAAGTCCGCCAGTGCATCGCTGCCGGGATTCGCGTGCGAGGCCGCCTTGTACTTCTCCGTCTGCTGGGCCAGAAACGCCTGGGCGATCTGCAACTCCGATTCCTTCGGGGCCCGGCCATAGCACAGCCGGTACGCCTGCGTGATCTGGCTCACCAGTTCGCCCTGCAACCGTCCGGCCAGAGCCGCTCCGTACTGGTGCCCCTGCGGGCTGTTGAGGAACATCAGTGCCTGAGGAGCAACCGTCGTGCTTGACCGGCGACCGATGCTGACCAGGTGTTCCGGCCAGTCGAACAACATCATCATCGGGACCAGCTGGCTGCGCTTGATGAAGAAATAGATGCTGCGGCGTTTCATGTTCTGGTCCAGCGTTCCCGGACCGAACATCTTCAGATCGAGCTGCCCGGACACCGACAACAGCGAGTCGCGAATCGGCTCCGCCTCCAGCCGCTGCGGAGTCATCCGCCACAGCAAGGTGTTCTCGCGATCGATCGCCGCGCGGGCTTCGTCGAACTGCGTCGACTGCCGGTAGGTCGCACTGACCATCATCACCCGGTGGAGCGGCTTCAGCTTCCAGCCATTGTCGATCAGATCCCGCGCCAGCTGGTCCAGCAGCTCCGGATGCGACGGCTTGTCTCCCTGGAACCCGAAGTCACTCGGCGTGGCAACCAGACCCCGGCCAAAGTGATGCTGCCACAACCGGTTGACCATCACCCGTGCGGCCAGCTGCCCGGCTCCCTCGACCGGGTCCGTGATCCAGCTGGCGAGTGAGGCCCGGCTGAATCGCGTGCGGGTCCAGCCCTCGGGTGGGGCGACCTTCCACTTTTCGGGAGTGGTTGCAGCGGGCATCAGCACCCGCAGGAAGCCTGGCTGGACCGGCTCGACCTTTTGGTGCAGATCGCCGCGCTTCAGCAGGAACATCTCCGGATAGAAGTGCGGGAAACCGCGATCATTCGCGTGATGCGACATCTTCGGCAGCCCCTCGGTCGTGACGAGCACCTTCGCCAGCTGGACGCCCGGCCCGGTAGCCAGATGCTTGTCGAGGGCCGATTTGGCCGCCTGATAGACCGGCGAAGCGTTCTGCTTGTACCACTCGAAGGCGGTCTGAAATGCCTCGCTGCCCGGAGCCGCTCCAGCCTTCGCTCCAGCGAGGGCTTCGCGGACCTTGGCGTCCGGTCCCGAACCTCCCACTGCGGGAGCTGCCCCTTCACGGTCCGTGATCGAGATCCGGAACCGACCCAGCAGGTGGTGCGGATTCCCGTTCTGGAAGGCCATTCGAATCGTCAGCGTGACTTCGTCCCCCGTGCCCGCTGGCTCAGCCAGGTCAACGACCGCAGCCTGATCTTTCCCGATCCCGCCGACATCGACGGCCCAGCCGGTATCCACACTGTCATCCAGCGACGCGGCAATCGACAGCCCGCCCGTGTTTTGCTGATGAGTCGCCCGCGGGTTCGCGAGCTTGATATCGCGCGAACCGCTGGCGTCCGCAGCGCTGACCTTCAGATCGCCGAGGACAAAGTTCCCGTTCCCCGCCCGACCCGGCCCCTTGGCGGGTAGTGAGTCGTGCGTGAGGGCCTCGATCCGCAAGCTGCGAATCGCCTTACGACGGGTCTTGGCGGTGAGGACCAGATTCTCCTTGGCGGGCGGCTTCCCCTGAGCCAGCCATGAGCCATCCGCCTGCTTCGCGAAGACGGTCCCCGCGTCGCCCTTCACTTCGCCGAACTCCAGGACCTCCCACGGGTCGAGCGACGTGGCCGGTTCAAACGTCTTGAGCCACTCCTGGAACTGCCCAGCCAGCTGTCCCTGCTCCAGGTCCGCCAGCTTCTTCGTGAGCTCCGCCTTCGTCGCGTCGAACTGCTCGCGTCGCTTCTGGTTCTCTTCCGGAGTCAGATCCAGTTCCACCTCCGACCGGATCGCCGAAGAGAAGCAGGCCGCCATCTGGTAATAGTCGCGGACCGGAATCGGGTCGTACTTGTGGTCATGACAGCGGGCACAGCCGATCGACAACCCCAGGAAGGCAACGCCAGTCGTGGCTGTCATATCATCGAGCTCGTCATACCGGGCGCGCTCGAACTCGTCCTCGGTCAGCTGGGTCGGAAAGGCTCCGGCCCCCAGGAACCCGGTCGCCATCAAGGCATCGGGAGTCGTCGGCGCCAACTCGTCACCGGCGAGCTGCCATTTGACGAACTGGTCATACGGCATGTCGCTGTTGAAGGCCCGGATCAGGAAGTCGCGATAGTGGTGAGCGGTCGGGCGATCGTAATCCTGCTCATAGCCATGCGATTCGGCGAAGCGGGCGATATCGATCCAGTGCCGAGCCCAACGTTCCCCATAACGCGGCGATTCCAGCAGACGGTCGACGAGCTTCTCATAGGCCTGCGAATCAGTATCCGCGAGGAAGGCATCGACCTCTTCCGGAGTGGGAGGCAGACCGAGCAGGTCGAGATACGCCCGGCGAATCAATGTCAGCCGGTCGGCCTCGGCATTCGGGTGCAGTCCTTTCGCCTCTTGAGCGGCGAGGATGTACTGGTCAATCGGTCCCTTGATCCAGGAGCTGTCCTTGACGGCGGGCACGGGAGCCTGGCCGAGCGGCTTGAACGACCAGAACTGCCGGTCGGAGTCGGTGACCTCGCGCTCCTTCTTGGGGTCTTTCTGCTCAGCCAGAGGGGCATCGAACACGAACCCGGTATCGATCCACTTCTTGATCAGCTCGATCTGCTCAGCAGGCAGCTTCGGCTGCTTGAACGGCATGCCGGGCTCTTCCTCGTGCGTGATCAGCTTATACAGATAGCTGGCCTCGGCGCTCTTCTCGACATACCCGCTGGCCAGCAGCTTCTCGCGGGTGGAGATGTCGAAGTCCCCCTTGATCGATTTGCCGCCATGGCAGTCGATGCAGTGCTGCATCAGGATCGGCTTGACCTGAGTCTTGAAGAGCTCCAGCGACTCGGCCGCCTTCTTGGCGTGCTCGGGGTCCAGCGGCTCAGCCGTCTTCTCGGCGACGGGGGCGGGCTTGGGCTCTTCGGCCGGAAGATGACCGCTGAGGCCCAGAAGTCCCCCAGCCAACAGTGCGAGCCAGTCTCGGTAGCGCATGGCGAAACCATCGTGCGTAGTTCGCGTCGAACGAGCGCGCCTTGCGCTCGGCAATCGACACATCGGAGTCACCTGATCTTACCCGCTCGGCAATGGGAAAGTGAACGAACGGCAAGAAGTCCTCGCACGTGAAAACGTCACAGTCCCTAAATCCGGCCAAGTCACCGACCAACCGCAAAGTTTTCGCAGGGCTTACAACTGTCGTGTACCGAGGAAATCCGGATCGTCCGAATTCGTGACTTAGGGTAGCTGAGGCCACATTGCGCATGCGGTATGGCCATACCCAGAGTAGGGGCTGTGATGGTTCTGCGGGATCTGATGGTTCGCACGGGAATGCGAGCCTCACAATCAATGGAGTGTCTATCGAAAATCCTTCGCCTGAAACGGTCGGGAGCCCGACAGCTGGAACTGGTCTCGATGGAAGACCGGCTGCTGTTCAGTGCTGCGCCCGGGCCCGCGCCAGAAGCTTCCGCTGACAATGCGCAGATTGAGTCGGTCATTATGGCGTCGCTTGAGGCGCCGATCGAGATCCTGTCGGACGGCGCTGTTGAAGAGAGTGACATTACCAACGCCCAGGGGTTGCAACCCCTGGGCTTGGATCTGGATACCAGTACGGCGACACACGAACTCGTCTTTATCGATACCGGAGCGGCCAACTATCAGGATCTGCTGGATGACCTGTGGACGCATCAGGACCCGGATCGGCACATTGATGTGGTCCTGCTGTCTTCGGGCGAGGATGGGATCGCCCAGATCACCGAAACACTCGCTCAGTACAGGACCCAGAAGCTCGACGCTGTTCATCTGGTGACGCACGGAGCTGATCGTGCGATCAAGCTGGGGAACACCTGGCTCGACGCGACGGCGCTCGAAGACCATCGCGACCAGATTGCCTCGTGGGGCGATGCACTGAACCCGGGAGCCGACCTGCTGATCTACGGGTGCGACCTGGCGGGCAATGATCTGGGCCGGGCCCTGCTCAACAACCTCGTCGACCTCACCGGGGCCGATATCGCAGCCAGCATCGATGAAACCGGTTCGTCACTCCTGGGAGGAAATTGGGATCTGGAGTATGAACTGGGTGATGTCGAGACCGATGTCGCCTTCAGCGAGTTGACCCAAGAGGAATACGACGGACTGCTGGACGCCTTCAGTGTGACCACGACTGCCGATAGCGGGGTCGGATCACTGCGGCAGGCGATCGCGGATGCCAACGCCCTCGCGGGGGCTGACACCATCAGCTTCGCGGCGCTAGGCACCGGGACTCACACCATCAGCCTCAGTTCAGCCTTACCAAGCATCACTGACAGCGTAGTGATTGATGGGTGGACTGCGGTGAGCTACAGCTCCATCGATGCTGTCCCCGACATCATCATCAATGGCAATTCGACCATAGGAGCCGATGGCTTCTACGTCTCTGCCAGCAACGTGACGATTCGTGGTTTGAGTATTCAGAGGTTCGACGCTGCAGGAATCCGCCTCGATTCGGGGTCGGGGGCCATCATTCAGGGAAACTGGATCGGGCTGAACTCGACGGGTACCGCCCTCGCTGAGACTGCGGGAGCCATGGCCGATGGCATCCAGATTCGATCCGGCAATAACACGATCGGTGGTACCACACTTCAGACTCAAAACGTGATCGCGGGAGCCCAGGACGGGATTCGCCTGCGCAATACCACTGCGACCGGAAACGTGATCCGAGGCAACATCATTGGCGCTCGCCCCGATATGACGGGCGGACTGGGTAACACCGATGATGGAATCGATATCGGATTGGGAGCCCGCGACAACACGATCGGTGGCTCCGGCCCCAGCGAAGGGAACACCATCGTCTCGAGCGGCGGCAACGGAATCGAATTGCGTTCCGATGCCGGCGTGAACAACCGCCTGTCGCGGAACAGTGTGTTCGCCAGCGGGGGGCTGGGGATTGATGATCAAAGCGGCGCAATTGCCAGCCCGTCGCTCTCGACAGCTGCGTCGAGCGGAGGCACCACGACGATCACCGGTTCGCTGAATTCTGCGATCAATACGACGTACCGGATCGAGTTCTACGCCACGCCGGCCACCCTGGTAGATAGCGGTGGAGGAGAAGGTCGGCTTTATCTTGGTACCACCACGGTAACAACCAACGGTTCTGGAGCCGCATCGATCAGTGCCAGTCTGGCTGTTGCAGTCAATCATGGGGACTCCGTCAGCGCAATCGCGATTGGACCGACGGGAGAAACGTCTCACTTCGGAGCTAATCTTGTACTCACAGGCAACACGAGCGAACTCGTCGTGGATACCGTCCGCGATGTGGCCGATGCTTCCGGATTTGGCAGCTCTCTCACGATCTCCAGTTTGCTGTCCAGCCGGGGAAGCGACGGTTCGATCTCGCTCCGCGAGGCCATTGATGCCGCCAACCGTACTGGCGGAATCAACACAATCTATTTCAATCTGCCCGGCGGAGGTCAGCACACGATCAACCTGGCCAGTGCCTTGCCGACGATCACGGAGGGGCTGCATCTCAATGCGACTCTCGATTCCGACTTCGCCGGGACGCCGCTTGTAGAACTGAATGGAAGTTCCGCTGGTTCATCGTCGGGACTGACTCTATCCGGCGGAGCCTCAAGCAGCTCAATCCGTGGGCTGGTTATCAACCGATTCTCGTTAAACGGGATCTTGCTCGATGGTGCCGACCAAGTCACCATCGCCGGAAACTACATCGGAACCGATGTTACGGGGCTCATTGATCTCGGGAACGGTGAGGACGGAGTTCAACTGCAGAACAACGCCGTCAACAACACCATCGGTGGACTGAACGCAGCCGATCGCAACGTGGTCTCCGGCAACAACAACGCGGGAATCGCGATCGACGGTGTCGGATCATCGGGCAATACGCTGCTTGGAAACTACATCGGACTGGGTGCGGACGGAGCGACAAGTGTTGGAAACACGCATGACGGGGTACACATCCTGGGTGCTCTCAGCACAGTCATCGGTAGCTCTGACCCGGCTGGCAGAAATGTGATCTCGGGCAACACCATCAATGGAATTGGCATCAACACCGCGGCGGGAACCATTATTCGGAATAACTACATCGGTTCTGATTCCACCGGGTTGCTGGATCGTGGAAACCTCAGCAATGGAATCTTGATGACGGGCACGGTCACGGGCACAACCGTGGGGGGTTTGGGGGTGGGCAACCTGATCTCAGGGAACAACGCGAAGGGAATCAACCTGGACGGAGCCGGCGTTTCCGGGGCAACAATCCAGGGGAATCGCATCGGATCCGACGTGAATGGGACTGGCAACCTCGGCAACGGACAGTCCGGGATCGAAGCGTGGAACGGTTCTCTGAACAACCTGATTGGTGGAGCAACGACGAGCCTCGGTAACATCGTGGCGTTCAACGGTGGCGATGGAGTGCTTATTCGCAATAACTCCACAGGGAATGCGATTCTCAGCAACTCGATCTTCGGCAATGTGGAATCGGGAATCGACTTGGGAACAACCGGGGTTACCAATAATGACCCGGGAGACGGAGACATCGGGGCGAACAACCAGATGAACTTCCCCGTGATCTACAGCGTCGCAATTGTGGGGGGCAATGTCACGATCACCGGCGAGGCTCGTCCCGGAGCAACGGTGCAGTTCTTCGAGGCCGTGGGTACTGATTCGAACGGAGAAGGCCAGACGTTTATCGGATCGGGAACAGTCACCGGTTCCACGGCGGGGACAGTCGATTCCACCGCTCGCCAATTCTCGTTCACATTTGCTGTGGGTTCGCTGGTCGGTGGTGATCGAGTCACAGCCACCGCGACTGATGGGGCGGGCAGTACCTCAGAATTCAGCGTAAACGCTAATGTCACGAACCTCATCGGCCACTGGAAATTCGACGCAGATGCCAATGACTTTAGCGGTAACGGTTACAACGGCACGCTCACCAATGGATCATTGATCGACACCGCTGGCGGCACCAACCAGATTGGCGCGGGCAAATTGTCGCTCGATGGCGTGGACGACTACGTCGACCTGACCGTCCATCGGTCGCACTTCGCCTCGTTGTCTCAGGGCACGATCGCGGCTTGGGTAAAGACCTCTGACAACCTCGGCACAATCTTTGAGCTAGACGATACTGCTGATGTTGACAGTTACGCATCATTCTACACTTCTGGTGGGAATCTGGTTTTTGAGGTATACGAAAACGACGCTAGGATCTTTGGTGTCAGATCGACAGTCAATATACACGACAATGCTTGGCATCATGTGGCTGTAACTGTCGATGCCGGTGGCAACAAGTTGTTCATCGACGGTGTCCAGGCCAGCGTCACATATTCCACAGGCAGCGCTTCCTCGGCGACATTCTTTAGCAGCGTCAGCGGCGTTGACACGATGCAAATTGGAGTTTCCCAGAACAACGCGGGGCTGCGCGACAGAATGGTCGGCCTAATCGACGATGTTCGCGTGTACAACGGAGCCTTGGCGAATTCTGAGATTGCCGCACTGGCAGCGAGTACAACCTACACGATCTCCGGGACGATCTATGAGGATGTCGACGGAGACGGCCAGGTCAGCGACGATGGGGTGGGTCTGGCGAGCGCCATCGTCTCGCTGTACCGGGACGATGGGGATGGTGTGCTGGATGCAGGCGACCTGATCGTCAACTCGATCGTAGCCAACGGTTCGGGGCAGTACTCATTCACGGGCCTGTCGAACGACACCTATTGGGTGGTGGCCGACTCGCGTTCGTTCATCGGCAGCGGCGGGCTGAATGGCGGCTACACGATCCACGATCAGTGGGCTGAGCAGACCTACGGTTCGACGGGCAGCGTGGGCTGGAATGGTTCGGCCTATACGTTCACGGGCACTGCGGGGGCACACTTCGGCGGGATGCGCTCCGATCGTGGCGACAACGGAGCCAGTCTGCTGACTGCGGAGCACGTGACCCGCGTGTCTGTCGCGTCGGCGAATGTGGCGAGCGTCGACTACGGCTTCAGCTACAACGTGATTACCAATACTCGCGATGGAGACGAAGTCGGAGCCAACAACCGCACAATTCAGGGCTCGCTGCGGCAGTTCGTCCAGAACAGCAACGCCCTCGTCACCACTCAGTCGTCGAACTTCCAGATCGGGACCGGGGCTCAAACGATCTCGCTGACATCGATCCTGGACAACCTCTCGGACACGGTGATCCTCGATGCCACGACTCAGGAGGGGTTCTCAGGCACTCCGCTGATCGTTCTGGACGGCAACAATGCCGCTGGCGACGGGTTTCATCTGACGGCGACAGCGGACTTCAGCACCATCCGCGGTTTTGTGATCCGTGACTTCGTCGGAGACGCGATTGAGATCATCAATGGCTCCGATGGGAACACCATCGCTGGCAACTATCTGGGAGCACTGACCACCGGCGGAACAGATGCGGGAGCCACTGAGAGAAACGGAGAGTCCGGACTCGCGATCTCCGGTGCGAACAACACGATCGGCGGTTCGACAGCAGCCGACCGCAACGTCATCTCGGCGAACAACCTTGAAGGGATCGCGATCTCCGGGACCGGAGCCACCGGGAACGTCATCGTCGGCAACTATATCGGAACGACAGCCAGCGGGGCGGGCGACCTGGGGAACGGCCAGGATGGAATCCTGCTCGCAGGCGGAGCCAGCGGGAATACCATCGGAGGCGTGAATCTGACCGACCGCAACGTGATCTCGGGAAATTATGAGGGGATCGAGATCACGGGCTCAACGACGTCACTGAACGTCATTCAAGGGAACTACATCGGCGTGGGCAGCGATGGAGCGATGGCTATCGGCAACGACTTCGACGGAATTCACATCTCTCTAGGGGCACATAACAACACGATTGGCGGCAGCATTGCCGGTGCTCGCAACGTGATTTCCGCCAGTGGAGCCAACGGAATTCAGATCGAAGGGACCGGCACTGATAACAACGTCGTGCAGGGAAACTTCATCGGGACCGATGCGACGGGTGAACTCGATCGCGGCAACGCTTCCGACGGGGTCCGCATTGGCAACGGTGCCCAGAGCAATACGATCGGGGGAATAGCTCCCGAAGCTCGCAACGTCATCTCGGGCAACGATGGAGACGGGGTTGATATCCAGGGAAGCGGTACCACCGGCAATGTTGTCCAAGGCAACTACATCGGGACCGATGACGATGGCGAGCAGGATCTGGGCAACTCCAGCGAAGGAGTGGACGTCTCGGCCGATGGAAACACCATCGGTGGTAGTGTTGCCGGGGCTGGGAACGTCATCTCGGGCAACAACCTGCGCGGCGTCTATGTGACGGGTGCCGGGGTTTCGGCGACAATTCAAGGGAACTATGTCGGAACCGACAAGGATGGACTTCAGGCACTCGGCAACACCTTTGACGGCATCGAAGTCAACTTCGGAGCGGGGGCGGTCTCGATCCGCGACAATCTGGTAGCTGCCAATGGACAGTGGGGCATCAACCTGTCAGGAACCGGAGCTGGCAACACGGTCGACGGCAACATCTTGGGCTTGAATGTGACGCAAAACGGCGTTCTCGGAGGTACGGGGATTGGTGCTTCCAGCGACGGGCATACGATCACCGGCAACACGATCGGCGGTTCGAGCAGCTACGGCATTTACTTGACGGGATCGGCCAATAACACGATCCAAGGCAACTTCATCGGGACCAACTCCACAGGAGCCACTGGCCTCGGGAATGCCTGGCAGGGGATCGGCATCGATGGAGCCAACTCGGATGACAACCTGATCGGAGGCACCGACTCTGGGGAAGGGAACGTATTTGCGAACAACACGCGGGACGGGTTCGCCATCGCCAGCGGTGCGGGGACGAGGATCTCGATCCTGGGAAATACATTCCGCAACAACGGCGGGCTGGCCATCGACCTGAGCGACAATGGGGTTACCGACAACGACAGCTCCGGAAGCCCAGATGACCAGGACGTGGGGCCAAACGGGCTGCAGAACTTCCCGGAGTTCAGCTCGGTTCGGTTGTCCGGCTCGGATCTGATTCTGCAAGGTGATCTTCGTACCGACGGGCTGCTGACGGCCTACCGGCTGGAGTTCTATGGCAACCCCGCCGGGACCGCCGATGCCACGAACGGGGAAGGTCGGATCTATCTCGGCTCGACCACTGTGACGACCGATTCCGACGGGCGGGCGAACTTCAATGTCACACTGGGCGCAGCGGGGCTTGTGCTCGGAGACTCGGTCACCGCGACGGCGACTCGGATTGAAGCACTCGCTCAAGTGGGAATGAACGACTTCCTGGCCTATGGCAGCACGTCCGAGTTTGCGGGCAACACACTGATCACTGCCTCGAATAGTGCCCCGTCAATAGTGGCCTCGTCGATGTTGAATTCGATCAGCGAGGACGATGTCAGCAACAGCGGCACGCTGGTGTCGCAAATGGTCGACACCGAAGTCACCGATACCGATGCCGGTGCCTTGAAGGGGATCGCGATCATCTCGGTTCCGACCACCAACGGAACCTGGGAATACACGCTGAATGGGACGACGTGGCTGTCGGTCGGA
>JBIIOI010000148.1:0-2713 GCA_044337025.1 Planctomycetaceae bacterium | reverse complement strand
GGTGCCCCGCAGAGTATCTACTTACACGTCGCAGTCACCCCGGAAGGATTCGTTGATGCAGCCATCCCCGCCCTGTCCCGTCTGTGGTGGCCATCACTGGCAAACCCTGGGAAAGCGAACCTGGCGAGAGTGAATACAACGCGATTCGTCGACGCACCCTGTTCGAGACGTTTGCCAAGTCTCTCCCCAAACCGTCCGGGAATCGAATCCTCGATTTTGGCGGAGGAGACGGTCGTCTTTTGAAAGGGTTTGTGGACCGCGGAGATCGCTGCTTTCTGGTTGACTACCTTCGGTGGCTGGGCCGCTCGGTCGCGGAGCCGCCAGGCAAAGGGACGGCAGCCCGTCATCGTCCCTCTTCGAAGGGATCAGGGTCCGTGTATAGCCCCTTGCCAGCTTCAATGAAGTCCGCCACCATTCCTCGCAACTTTTGGAACATCTGCGGTTCGTGATCGACTAGATTTCGCAGTTCTCCCGGATCGTTCGCCAGATCGTAAAGCTCAAAGTAGCTGAGCCCGCGATTGAATGTCAGCTTCCAGCGTCCTTGATGGATGACACCATATGTGTCCGAGTGTGCTCCTACTAGGAACACCGGGCGGTCCGGAGGAGGATCTGACTCACCCCGGAGAGCGAACGTCAGCGATTGACCGTCTACCTTGGCGGTCGGTGGAATCTCAAGCAGATCCACGAGCGTTGGGACGATGTCGATTGTAGACACCCCGACACGATATTGGCCGGACTTGACCCTTGGCGAACGGACGATGATGGGAGTCCGGACAGACTCTTCGTAGATATACATCCCGTGGTACTTGTGTCCGTGCTCCCAGAACTCTTCTCCGTGGTCGCCCGTCAGTACCAGGATCGTGTTGTCATACCATCCTCGCGACTTGAGATCGGAGATGAACTGACCCCAAGCGGCATCCACTTCGGCCAGACACTGAAAGTAGCGATCCCGGTCGTCCGGTTCCGGAAACCCCCGGGAGGGTTTGTAGGGAAAATGAGCCCCATTCAGATGAAACACGGCGCACACGCCCTCGGGCGGGCCTCCGCGCTGATCGAGATCGGCAATGAGATTCGGAAGTGTCTCGTTCGCATACCACCCTTCCAGGACACGGTAGTCGCGAAATGCCTGGGGCGGCCCACCCAGGTTCGTGAGAAACACTCCCTGATACACCTGTTCCGTCAGCAGCGTGTGGTAGCCAGCTGCAGCCAGGGTGTCGAGCATGATCAGCTTCCGCTTCTTCTTCAGGAAGCGTGAGGGGTATCGGCCGGTGAGCAAGGCGGCCTGTGAAGGAAGTGTTGAATTTGAGGTCGAGTAACTATTGAGGAACGCCACGTTCTCTGAGGCAAATTCATCAATGCGGGGAGTGATCGATGGCTTGTGCTTCGCATAGATCGAGGAACAGTCGGCGCGAAAGGTCTCGACGGTGACCACGAAAACGAATGGCAGCTTCTTCTGCGGAGCCACGGGCGGCGGCGGAGTCTTGGCTTCGACCTCGTATGCGAGCTTCATCTCCTTGTTGGAGACGAATGTGGTGGGATCGTCCCCTCCCAGCCAGTTCGAGTAACCATCGCGATCAGGATCCCACCGATTCCTGAGCCACCAGACCATGATCCGGTTGACTTCCGTCTTATCCACGATGAGGAACTCGACGTTTCCCGTCAGCCAGTGGCTGGCTTGCGAGAGCGGGATCGCGGACACAACCGTCAGAACGAGAAGCCAGACCGCCGCTGAGCGAAAACGACTCTGAAGCCCCGGAAGCCATCGACTGCGAACCCAGGCTGTTCCCAGCAGAACCAGTCCGATCCAGGTCATGATCATCAGTGCAACGGTCGACTTGTGCAGACCGCGCGAGTAGTCCATGAACTCGAAATAGGTCAGGTAGGTCGCGACAGAGAATAGCGCCAGCAGTACGGGTGTCAGCACAGCAGTCAGGGCTCGCTGGTCGATCAACCAGTCCCGGTGATGAATGAGCCGCAGGAGTCCACGCAGAGGGCTGGCCGCCAGTCCCAGATACCACGTGGTACTGTCGGACTGCAGACTCGACTCGACGGACGCCCGCGAGATGTGCCCCCAGAGTGACAGCGAGAATACGGCTCCGGCCGACCAAACAATCAATTCCAATGTGACTCGCAGCATGCCAAACGATGCGAGCGTCGGTCGGAAGGCCTGGAAGGCTGGACCATACAGGACGCATATCCAGAGACAGCTGGTCATGATGGCGAAGATCGCCATCGCCAATCTGGAGTCGGACTTGTCGCCCAATGGCTTTGTGAGGAGAAGTGATGCGAGCACAATGATCGCGATGACGCCCCCAAAGCTCACGGAGACCCCCACTCCTGTCAGGGCGGCAATCAAGATCTCACGGGCGGAAAACTGGCTGGAGACCGCTTGGGAAATCACGACGATTTCTATCACGGAAATCGCAACCACAGCCATGAAGACGATGGGAACCCAATGCCAGGGAGGGTTCAGCGGACCGGAAGAACGAGTTTCTGAGCCATGGGGGCGATTCTCAAGCAGCGCCCAAATCGCCAAGCCAATACCGATTGAGACGACACCTCCCAGGGAAGGTGAAATCTTCACCGCCAGAACGGTCCAAGCCCCCATCAAACCAGTCAGTAACGGCCCGATCCAAGTCGTCGGTCTCTTTTGGATTCGAGTGCGAAGCAGTTCGAAAACCGAAAGCCCGACCACTCCATAGATACTCAACTG
>JBIIOI010000147.1:0-2718 GCA_044337025.1 Planctomycetaceae bacterium | reverse complement strand
TCTCCTCTCGCTGGCCTTCGCCGGACTCATTGGCCGAGACGTCCGGCTGAATGAGATCTAGTCTCATCTCACTGCCTGTCAGGCCAGCCTCCAAAATCCCCCTGAATTGACACCCTGATGTTCCGGTTCCTGGCAGTCCTGATCATTGTCTTCGCGCAGTGTGTGGCCGCCATTGGCGTCCTGATCGGCTGGGGGTACGTCGCACCGCTGCTGCAGTATTCCTCGGCAGTAGTGCATGGCCAGCCGTGGCAGGGGGGCGAACTGGCTAAGCGATTCGTGCTCGTCAGCGGGCCGATGCTGCTGGGGGGATCTGCGATCACGGGACTTGGGTGGTTGCTGTGGTCCTCGCAAGTCACGCGGAACCGCATGCGGCAGTACCCGAACGAGCCCTGGATGTGGCAGGCCGACTGGGCGGACAAGATGATCCGCTTGTCGAACCGCTCAGCAATCTGGATCGGTGTCCTGTCCGCTGCGTTCTATGGTCTGGTATTGATTCCACTGGGAATCTATTTGGCATCGCTGAAAAACGCTTGGGTTGTCTACTCGTTCCTGGGAGCGATCGGTTTCTTCCTGCTCATCCTGTCTCGCATCCTCTGGGTGAACCGACTCTGGAATCGCTCGATCCTGCAGCTCGACACGTTGCCAGGAGTGATCGGCGGACACTTCGCGGGGGTGGCCACGATCCCGGAGTCGCTTCCCAATGGCACCGTCTTGCGTGTCACGCTGCGGTGTGACGTGACACGCAGTTCCAGTACACATGCCGATGGGCGGGAAGATTTAGTCGATGCCGTGATCGGAACTCAGCGGAGCAGCAATAGCCACTCGTCCCTGCAGACAACCACGATCTTCGAAGATCACTGCAGGGTGACCGTGAAATCCACGACGGATACCGCCCAGACTTCAGTCCCCGGAACTATGTTACCGATCTCCTTTCAGATCCCAAACGATTTGCCCTCCTCCGGCAAGCAGTCCGTATCCCCGTCCAATGATCCGTTCAGCCAGACTCGGATCCGGGACTATTGCCATTGGCGAGTCCAGATTCGGTTGGAACAGACGCACAAACTGCACGAAGTCCTCTTCGAGGTCCCCGTCTTCCGCTTGGTCACTTCGGAGCAGTGACCGACCTGATTCTCGTCAAGCTTTTTGAGATTCAATCACCTAGGTGGTCGGAACGAATGAAGGAACAAAGACGCCACCGCCGCTGAGAGGAGTGTCGCCTTTCGCTCCGCGAAAGAGCGTCCAGGGACGCCGGTTGACTTGGTCATGCATGAAACCGCTCTTCCGCGCACTTTCGCAGAGCGAAAGGCGACAGTACGCGGTTCCATGTTACATCGACAGGGGCGCAAGCGTGGCGGGGATTCGCGCAGTTCTCCGGGCGCGGGCGCTTCCGGCTCGGACGCTACGTCGTCTTCAGCGGTCGGTCCTGGAAGATTACGCGCCAGCCGAGGACTTCGGTCACCATCATCCGGGCCGATTCGCTGGCGGCATTCGCGATGTCGGCGGACCATTGCTCTGGGTCTTGATCGGTGGCTGCGACTCGGGCGGCCAGGTTCTCCAAGTCCTGCAGCTGGACTTGCAGACGATCGGCCATCGAGCGGGATTGCTGGCCGATGCGGCGGAACTCGCCTTGATTTGTGATTCCCGCGAGCGAGGCACCCAGCACCGGAAAAAAACCGCAGAAGAACGTCAGCACCGCACCTCGTATGTGGAAGACGCCGAGCCAGCCTGCGATATGGGCCAGACAACAGACCAGCGTCCCCACGAATAGGATCAGCTCGAACGTGTGCAGCCTGTGTTCGATCTTGTGGCAACGTTTGGCGGTGGTCTGATGGAAACCGATTTGCCCATTAAGCAAAGCCCGAATGTCGGCCAAGCTGCGCTCCAAGTACGCACGGTCGACTTGGGCCGAGGGCAACCCGATCGCCCGTTCCAGCGAGCGGGCGTACCACCCCATCCAGGACGTCGCGGGGTCACCATAGCTGGCCAGGTGGTCGGGTACCGAAGGGGCGGCGCGCTGCCCACCGAGTGGAGCGACCAGTCGTTGATGTCGCACGATCTCGGCCAGCAGTCGATAGTCGAGCCACCGCTGGTGCCAGTCCCGCTTACGACCCAGTACTACAACAAAGAAAATCAGCAGGATCGCCAGACACTCCAGCACGGCGAAGATGATCTCCCCGGCGCTGTGTTCCTTCATCGCCAGCGCCGCCGGAGCCAGAGCAAACGCGACAGCCAGTGCCGCCAGCAGGTAGGCCATCACGAACGCACTGCGATACCCATCCGCATATCGATCGGCCAGCTTGTCCGGCCACGCGTAGAACGGACGCAGCTGGTCGATTACACGGGCGACGGGGTGATCGGTCTGACGCGGCCAGTCGGCGACAACAGCCTCCTCATACGGTGTAACTTGCGTCGAGGGCGGCTTCCAGCGGTTGTGCCCCAGCAGATCGCGAAACCACTTCCAGAGGATCGACGGGTTCCAGCTGGCCTGCTTCTCCCGCAGGTAGGCCTTCCACCCTTTGTTCGGATTGTCCAGTCGATGGGCATGCTCCACCGCAGCGGGAGCCTCGGGAAACTGCAG
The DNA here is from genome assembly GCA_044337025.1 of Planctomycetaceae bacterium. Taxonomy (GTDB): domain Bacteria; phylum Planctomycetota; class Planctomycetia; order Planctomycetales; family Planctomycetaceae; genus TH-plancto1. Next base: position 140 of record JBIIOI010000147.1, on the reverse strand, counting down.
CAGTCGCCGCACCACAGCCGACAACGTCGCTCGATCCGATGAGTCGCTGAGCGTGATCGTCTCGCCTTCATCTCCCAGGAGATCCCGCAGGTGTCGCTGATCGGTGACCAGCTGCCAGTGGTGCGGAGCCTTGGCATCGA
>JBIIOI010000067.1:0-32627 GCA_044337025.1 Planctomycetaceae bacterium | reverse complement strand
CGAAACTGGGGCACCAAGCCATGAGTCCACGTAGGTCGGGCTTTCCAGCCCGACCCGCCGGAGCACATCGCTTACGAGTTACACAAACCGTCATGACACACTGTCGGTTCCGCTCGGGACGGCTTGGAAAGGCCGTCCTACCAAAGTCGCTGGACTCTCCGAGTCCAGTGGATCGATGTGAGCTGCTGACGGGAGGTTCGCACTTCACTCCGCGTGCAGGTCACGTCCTCCCAGCGATTTCGGAGAAATCGCCGACAGAGAATCACTCCGTGAGTGCGTGAATCGTGTTGTGGATCACGCCCTCGACCGTCTTCCCGTCTGCGAATGGCAGCTGGTACTTGATCTCCATCCCCCAGGTCGGCTGCAGGTCGGCGACATCGACCATCACAGTCTTGCCGTCCGGCGAGACTGTGACGCCACGGACCTTGAGCGTCTTCTCGTCGAAGTGCTTCGAGCCGTAGTTCGCCGTTCGTTTCAGTGACCAGGTCTGGATCTGGAACTGCTCCGGCTTCACTCTGTCCGCATCAACAGGCTCGGTGAAGGTCAGCTTCAGGCCTGATTTCGTGGCGTGCAGTTCCTTGGGGAGCCGCATTGGCTGGCCTGTGGCTCGCAGGCGATACAGCCCGCCCGGCTCCGTCGCGCTGCCGGCCCAGGCGAACATCCCGCATACGTACAGATCGCCGTCCACGGGGTTGAAGCGGCCTCGCATCACGCCGGTCGGGAATGCGGGCATTGGCAGTTCGATCATTCCGCCTTGCATGTGCGGGCCGACTGGCTCGTGCGGGACCAGGAACACCTTGCCGTACCCGTACGAGAGATTCAGCAGCGCCCCGTTCAGCTGTCCCCACTTCGGGCTGTCGACCCACAACAGCTCGGCAGGCGAGCGGTCGAAGGCGTTCGTGATCCAGCATAGCGGCGGCTCCATCGCCGAGTCGGACTCATCCGTCACATCGGTATACCCGAACAGGTTGCCGTAGAACTTTGGCTTTCCGGACGGATCGAGAGTCACCCAGTTGATCCGGTTCTTGGGGTTCCAGAACCCCTCCTGGTCGGTCACGACGAACGAACCATCCGGATTGAGACAGACTCCGTTTGCTGCCCGAAACCCATTGGCCAGGATCTCAGTCCGCTCCCCATCCGGGCTGACGCGGAGCAGGGTCCCGTGGTGTGGAACGACCGCTTTGAGAGCATGTCGCCCCGACTTGGCATAGTAGAAGTTCCCCCGGGCATCCGTCTGCAGCCCCATCGCGAACTCGTGGAAGTGCTCGGTCACCTGATGGTCGTTGTTCAGGCACTCATAGAAGTCGATCTCGCGGTCTCCATTCAAATCGTGCAACACGCACAGCTGGTCGCGGCAGGTTAGATGAATCTTGCCGGTCACGACTTTCAGACCGAGTGGCTGGAACAGCCCCGTCGCGATTCGCTGCCAGCGCAGCTTGTCGGACTTGTCGATTCCCTCAATGAGCCAGACATCCCCGTCCCACGTACAGGCTGCCATCTTTCCCTCGGGGAGGAAGTCGAGCCCCGTGAACCGCAGCTGGGCCAGCCACGGGTTCGAGTCGGGAGCCGTCAGCGTGTCACTGGCGAACGGACCGGTCGAAGGGCCGATGGCTTGAGTGGTCTCCAGAACCTGCGGCCAGCGAGGCGGGCCGCCGTGCGTCAGCGATGCGAGGTCGAGCTGTGGTTCGGCGATGACGGGGTCGACGTCTGTGCCAGTCTCGGTCGTCCAGACGGAGAACTGCAGCGTCTCTTTCCCAGCCGGGATCTTGATTCGCAGGTGCCCGGCTGTCGTCAGCCACTCCGCTGCCGTCGAACGGGGTGCAATCCCGGCCAGCAGCGGGCGGGCGGTACTCGGCTCGGGAGCATCCCCGCGTTGGACCTTCCCATCGTGCTGCTTGCCTGACGCATCGGCCACCGTGTCGCCGGTCACCCCGCTCAGCACCCAGCGGCCGACGACCGACTCGTCATCTGGCTTGGGCTCCTTCTGGTTTAGCCCCTCGGTCAGCTGTCGCTGGTGGAACCGTACCTCGGCCAGCTCGCCGGTGAAGTACGACTCCTGCGGAAAGTTCGGGGATGTGAACCCGATGCGGGCCACGCTGCCGTCGAGCGGCGCGGTCGCAGCCAGCGTTCCCTGGCCATCCGGCTTGCCATCGACGAACAAGCGGATGCGGCTCTCCGATTTCTGGAAGGTGACTGCGACGTTGTGCCATTTCCCATCGCTCACGTTGGTTCGACCCGTGACGGCTCCCACCCACCCGATGTCAAAGCCCAGATGGCCGTCGCGCACAAAGAATGTCTGCCCGTTCGGAGTCCACTTCGGACCCGGTTCCGCCAAAGCGAATATCGTTCCGTCGGCTGTGGTCTTGATTCGAGCGGCGATCGTGAAGTCACGAGCTGCCAAGTCGAAGGTCCCGTCATTCGGGATCTCGACGAAGGTCGCTCCGTCGAACACCAGCTTGGTCTTCGAGTGATCGAATTCAGGGCCCTCCGCGGAGGGCTGAAACACGGCGACCTTGCTGCGCGTGGATCGCAACTGTACCGCCTCGAAGACTGGATCGGTCTGTTCCGCGATCTGGAGCGTCAGGTCGCGCTCGCGCGGGCCGATCTCGAAGGTTCGCAGCACCAGCGGGCTGGCCCCTTCGCGAGTCTGCAGACGGGGCAGCTCCAGCACCTCGGTCGTACCGACGGTGTACGACAGCACCACACGGTCGCCGTGGTAGTACATGCCGCGATAGCGAGCCCAGTCACGGGGCAGGGGACCATACCGATGACCATCGCGGCCCTCAACGCGGCGCGAGTCCTCGAACGAATTGGTCTGCGGATCGGCCCAGCCCGGCCCGGTCGAGTTGGCTACGTTGACCTGTCCGACGATCCTCGGGTGGATCTGGTGCTCGCCATTCATCTGAATCCCGCGCCAGTCGATGAACTGGCCCGACTTCTCGGTCGCGTTCCACGCAGCTGCGACGCGCATCGTGTCGGTATCGAAGATCAGCCAGTCGTGCCCGCGCGAGACTCCGCCCGCTCCCGGATCGAGCCGAACTGCGATCCCCTTGTAGGCGAAGTCGTGCGAGCGTCCCGGCACCTCGTACGTGTGGGTCAGCTGAGAGCCATAGTCCATCGCCGACCAAGGTTCGATCAGGCTCGGCTCCGGCCCGCGCGCGTTGCCCTTCGGAAGTTTGGCCAGATAGGCCTCGTCGGTCGGAACGAACTGCGACGGGTTATGCGGCTTGATGTAGGTCTCGCGGATGTAGTGAATCACATCGTACTTCTGCGACGGGACCATCCAGGTCTGCGGCACCATCAGCCCGAACCCGCGGGTCAGCGTCTGGTACATCGAGTACGCATCGCTGCCGTTCTTGAATTTCCCCTCGGCGAATCTAAGCGAGTTCGGCAGCGAGCCCGGCTGGTCCTTCGTCCCATGGCAGTTGGCACAGACGCGCCGGTAGATTGCCTCACCCCGTTTGAAGGAGTCATCGTTCCAGTCGCGAATCAGCCCCGCGTGGTCGATCTGCTTCTCATACTCGGGGATCTTGTGGACGAGTAGCGAAGCTGCGGGCTGCAGCTCGCGAGCGCGGGCCGCTCCCCCGTCCCGGATCTCGATCAGATACCGAATCAGGTCGAGGAACTGCTGCTCGCTGGTCAGCAGGTTCATCTGCCCCGCCGGCATGAGCGAGACCGTGTTCTCCTTCAGCTCATCGATGTCGGAAGTCGCGATCGTGACCGTCTCGCCGAGCTTGGCCGTGTCGCGCAGCACCAGCTTCTCGGCTGTCCGCTCGACGACGATTCCCGTCACGACCTGTCCGTCATTCTTGACGAGTACGAGCGACTCAAACCCCTTGCGGATCACCTTGGAGGGAGTCAGTACCGACTCGACCAGCGCTTCATCCGTGGTCTCCCTCGGCAGCGCGACCAGACTCGGTCCCAGCGGGGACGGGCCTTCGTTCACCGCATGGCAGCGTGAGCAGGCCATCGTCGGCTGGAAGAACACGACTGCCCCGCGTGCGGCGTTGCCTTCCTCACGGGCCAGTTTAACCCAGTGTGCAGCGGGAGCGGCTAGCAACCGCTCGTCCAGTGTTTGTGCAAACAGCGTCGAGGTTGCAATCGAGCCAAACGCAGCCAGCACGAACCAACAGCTGCGGACAACATCTCTCAGCATGAAGAGGCTCTTGAACGAGGGGCACGAACGAAATCGCGAGAAGACTATCGTATTTCAACAAGTCCGGTGGCCAAACGCCACGTGCTTACGACGCAGAACTCGTCCGTGTTCCGCCGGAAGTCTGGCGACTTCCGCTACGGCGCTTATGCCATGGAAGAACTCACGTACACCACTGCAGCGTTGTATACGGAACCGGATTGCTGAACGGGCGCTGTTCGGCCCGCGACTGCAGCAGTTCCTTCTTCAACGCGTGGTACCAGCGGGCCGGCTTGTCGGCATCGTTGATCATCATCAGCTGGGGGTCTTCGTTCAGCCCCTGCTGCTGCTTGTCGACGACATCACGATCCTGCTCAATGAACTGCCGCACAAAGGGGCGGATGAACGGTCGGGCCAGCGTCAGCCAGGGGATCGTCCAGTAAAAGATCTGGTGCAGCTCGACCAGCGTATCGGTCAGCGGAGTCAACGTAGTCATCCCGGCGATCCGATGTTTCCCGGCGATGATGTGCTCGATCCGCGTGCTCGGCAGCTCGAACTGGATCTCTGTCGAGACTTCTCCAAACAGCTTGTATGCCTTGGAGTTTGATGACGGCTTGTGCCGCACCATCGTGAATCCCAGATGAGACGGGGCGAACTCCTTCGATTTGGCGTGCATCGACTTCCGCGACCGCCACCACCACGAGCGATGAACAAACGGCCCATGAGCTGGGTCCATCAGCCCGACGACGGCATGGTCGATCGAGCAGGGGAACAGGCTCGTCTCGACCATCCGGTAGTGCGAGGCATCGACATCCGGGATGACGGGAATCTCAGGCAGCGTCGCGGGTAGTGCTCGCTCATTGGCTGGCATGAAGACCCACACGTTGCCCTGAACTTCGCGACAGGGAAAGCGGTCAACCAGAACTCGCTCCAGATCGAACTTCTGAGTCGGCAGCAGCGATGGAATATGCGTACAGACACCCGAGCAGTTGAACTTCCAACCGTGGTAACAGCACTCGATCTCCTTCCCGTCGAACGTTCCGTGGCTCAGCGGAATCCCGCGATGAGGGCAGATGTCCCGCATCGCAAAGACCGCTCCGTTGGCGTCTCGGCCCAGCAGCATCGAGATCCCCAGCAGCTTCTTTCCCAGCATCGCCCCGCGTTTTAGCTTCTGACCGGGGACGGCCATGTACCACATATCCCGCAGGATTTCCGACTCGGCCGCTGAGCCCATTGCGCATCCTTCGCCTGCAGGCATTGCCACCCGAACGCCACCGGGGATCTCTCAAATGTGCCGCAAGGTTACAGCAGGGGCCCGCGTTGACGCAACGAGCCGTGCCGGCAAAATCGCTATATCCCGACGAGGGCTCCTTCCGGATCAGCCGGAACGCGCTAGCGTCCGGTTTCTTCACGAGAAACGTGGGCGAACGCCGTGCGGCTGATGGATTCAACCGGCAGTTTTCAGTCCGACGACCCGCTCCGGCCCTCGTGACCTAGGCCGTGATCTGTAAGAGTTGCCGCCGTCTGCGATGTTTTCAGAACTTTCTCTTTCCTGCGGTAGCGGACGCTCCCTAATCTCAATACAGGAACGGCCCCAGTCTCCACAGTGAACTGCTCAGCATGAGAATCATCGCCATCAGCAGCCTGGGGCCCGAACACCGTTATGTGCTTCAGCAACTGAATTCTGTATTCCCGATCACTGCAGTCATTCAGCCGACGATGGCCCCGGCACGGAAACCTCGCAGCCGTGCCGCCAAGATAGCCAGACTGCTGTCCCACCCGGTGAAAGTCGCTTCCAGTCGCTGGAACGACTGGTGGAAAGATCGACGCGAGACTCGCGAACATCACACGCTTGAGGCCGCTCTATTTCCCCGTTCGGGTGCCCCCTGGGATGTCCCCAAACATCCGATTCGACGGGACCAGCTGCACGCTCCCGAGACTCTGGAGCTGATCGACAGCTATCAGCCCGACCTGATCGTGACAGCCGGGTGCCCGCTGCTGCGCCCCGAGCTGTTCGACCGCCCGCGGTTCGGAACCGTCAATCTGCATTGGGGGATCTCCCCCGCGTATGCCGGCGAAGACACGCTGTTCTGGCCGCTCTACCGACACGATCTGGAGAACATGGGGGTCACGCTGCATCGAATCGACGAGACCATCGACGGCGGGCCGTGCCTGCGACAAGGGCGATTGAGCTGCGAGAGCGGGGACACCGAGGTCTCCACGACGATTCGAGCCGCCCGACTGGCCGCACCGCTCCTGATCGAGATCGTTTCGGAAATGGCTGCAGGTCGCCCGTTCGAGGGCAATAAACCCGCGGGCCCCGGCCAGCTCTATCGCCGCCGCGACCGCCGCTGGTATCACGACGTAATCTTCTGGTGGAATCGGCGACGGGCGAATGCTTTCAGGTCGACCTCCGGAACCTCGATGCGATCAGCTCCCTGAAAGTGTGGTCTGCCGCAAAGCGATGTGATCGCCAGGCTGAGGATGCACACGCCCGCATCGGGTGTCGTATTTTTCGATTGTGAATCTGAGGACTATGGCGCAGCATCCTGGAGGGATGGGAGAGAGACGGCAATTCGCCGCAAAGTTCTCGCATCCCTTTCGGGATACCCATCCGGGGTCGATCAGCACGCTCTTCGAATTTCCGTAGAAACCCAAATCCCCTCCTAAACCCCTGCCGTTTGCCGTGCCACCACATTCAGGGCAACGCACTTGTTTATACTGGAGAATCTTCCGCTGGCTGAAAACTGAGAACTGACGACTGAAAACTTGCCCACTGTGAATACAGTGCGGCACCCTGCACCACATTCACGGAATCTTGACATTTCTCAAGCCGGTAGTAATGATCTCATCCTCTGTTCTGCGGTGAAGGCTCTCTGCCTTTCTGATTCTCTCCTCGTCTTGGAGCATTCCATGAGTACCCGGCCTGTTCGTCTTCGGGGGTTTACCCTGATTGAGTTGCTCGTAGTGATTGCCATCATCGCGGTGCTGATTGCCCTCCTGCTTCCCGCAGTGCAGCAGGCTCGCGAAGCCGCTCGCCGCAGCCAGTGCAAGAATAATCTCAAGCAGCTCGGTCTGGCGTTCCACAATTACATCGATGTGGCGAAGTGCCTGCCGCCTTATTGCGTGGCCGGGGGAACGGCGACTCAAGATACGGACCGTTGCTGGAGCTACGCGACGATGATCTTCCCGTATCTCGATCAGGCCCCGCTGTACAATCAGTTGGCTGTGGGGCAGACGAATCTGATCCCCCGAACGGCGATGACCAACACGAATGACTACACCACGGCCAATGCCGGCTCCCAGGAGAAGTTGTACACGACGGTGATCTCGGCCTACCTGTGCCCATCGGCATCCGGGGCAGCGGTCAACAAGTACCAGAGCAATCTGGGGACCATGATGTATGCGGGGTCGAATGCGATTTTCCTGCAACCACAGGCGGCAAGTATCGGCGCCCGAGTGACACGGCTCAACGACATCGTGGACGGCACCACCAATACCTTGCTGGTCGGAGAAAAGGCACTGATGGACGCTCCGTTCGTGTCGATCGGCTCGATCTGGGGAGCGGGACGGATCTGCAACAGCCGCATTTCGATCGTGGCCGCCCAGTGCCCGATGAACACGCCGTTTGATGGCTCGCACGATGCGACAAACATGTGCTACATCGAGAACAGCCCGTCCACACTGGTGAGCCGGGCCTCACTGAGCAGTGCGCATGTAGGCGGGGCTCACATGCTGCTGTGCGATGGATCGGTGCGGTTCGTCAGCGAGAACATCAATGCGAACCCGGTCACTGGCAGTGCCGGTGCCAGCGGGAACTTTACTTACCAGAATCTCTTCAACCCGAACGACAAGAACCCGCTTGGCGAGTTCTAGTCCTTCCACTGCGTGTGTTCCGCGTTCTGTTTTCGTTGGGGATCTCACTGTGCGTGTCACCGGTTGTTTGCTGCTCTGTCTCATCGGCGGATTGTTGGGTTGCGGTGGTGCCGACCGCCCAAGTCTGGTTGAGGTCACAGGACAAGTGACCTTGAACGGGAAACCCCTTGAGGGGGCGATGGTCGCCATGAAGCTGGTCGGTGGCGACCAGGCGAAATACGGACGCCCCTCACGAGCCACCACGGACTCGCAAGGGAATTTTCAGCCAGCCACTTATGGGGACGCCAAGGGGATTCCCACGGGGACCTACGAAGTGGCTGTCATCAAGCAGGAGATTCCCGAGGGTTACAACCCTGAGAACCCCGCGGCCAGTTCCTTGAACATTAAGTGGATCACCCCCAAGGGATACTCGGATCCGGCCAATTCCGGACTCAAAGTCGAAGTCACCGCCAAAGGCATGGAGCCAGCTGTGATTGCCTTGGAGTCTGACGGCAAGGTTCAAGTCGAAAACACACGAGTCAAACCGAAAGCCAACGACCCTTGATGCCTGGGGAATTCTCCCTGACAGGCACGAAATTCATCTCAGTTCTCGCCTCCCTCTTCCTGTCTTCTCATTGAGCAAAGGTCACAACATGTCCCGTCGTCAAAGGGGGTTTACCCTCATTGAGCTTCTGGTGGTGATTGCCATCATCGCCGTCCTGATTGCCTTGCTGCTGCCAGCTGTTCAGCAGGCTCGCGAAGCTGCGCGCCGCAGCCAGTGCAAAAACAACCTCAAGCAATGGGGACTGGCAGTCCACAACTACCACGACACCTTCAACACCATGCCACTGATGATGGGGCTGGCCAACCCCACAGCGGGGCAGGTTCCCAACAACTTTGGACACCACGTTCGTCTGCTTCCGTACATCGATCAGACTCCCCTGTACAACTCGTTCAACTTCAACATCAACTACAACTCGTTGCCGAACGGTGACGGGGCGTTCGCTGGCAACATGAATCGGTCATTCGAAGCACTCTTTTGCCCGAGTGGTCGGTCAGCAGACCAGAAGCAAAGTTCGAACCTAAATGCGGCAGGATTCACCCATCACTACTACGGTGTGGCGGGAGCCAAGGGGCCTCGTCCGGCCCCCTTGACTGGCAACTTCGACCATGTCGGCAATACGACTACCGACCACGGGGGATTTGCTCTGAATGGAATGCTGCCCCCGAATCTCAAGATCAATTTTCGAGACTGCACGGATGGTCTTTCCAACACGTTGACCATCGGAGAGATCTCGGGTGAGAACGCCCCAGGCTGGAGTTCAAGCTATCGCCCATGGACGCAAGGAGCGAATACAAACGCGGCTGGAGGCGCGATGTACTCCTCCAAGAATGTCAGCAAACAACTCGGTCGCTATTCCGGCTGGACCGGTTCCAATGCCGCCCGGCTGTTTAACGATGTGGCCTTCAGCTCGCAGCATGTGGGCGGAACGCACTTCCTGCTGGGAGACGGTGCGGTGAAGTTCCTGTCGGAGAACATGGACTTCAATCTGTATCAGGCGTTCGCCACCCGCAGTGGGGGAGAAGTCGGCAGCATCGAATAACCGAGCGACTTGTGATGTTCATCTGCCGGATCGGGCGACCGATCCGGCAGCTTGTTTTCTGGCGGATTCGGCGAAGGATGTTGACATGCGACGATTTATCGGCGTGGCGTTCTGTCTGTGCTCGTTCCTGATGGTTGGTTGCGGCAGCAGCGAACCGCAACCGATCGATATTCGCGGAACAGCCACGTTTGACGGCAAACCGATCGTTTTCGGGACTGTCGAGTTCATCCCCGACTCCACTCGGCAAATGTCAGGTCCCGCCGGAAACGCGGAGATCGTCGATGGGAAGTTTGATACCAGTCAGGCTGGCCGGGGCGTCTTTCCCGGAGCCTACCTGGCTCGCGTGACTGCCTACGAAGAGCGAACCGCTGCCACCAGCAACGACGAGACGGTCGTATCGAACGCCAAGCCGCCGATCTTCGTCAACTACGATGTCGAGGTCGTGCTCGGCCCTGATGAGAATTTGATCGACGTTCCCGCCGCTGCGAAAGACCCGAAAGCCAAACGAGCGGCACCTGCTAAGTAATCACCGGTTAACCCAGTACCAATCTTCTGGGGTTGCCTACTAAGCCCCGAACAGGTCCCGGACGGCCTGGCCCTTGCCGTCTTCGGTCGCGTAGAACGGCCGTTTCTCCACGTCGAAGACCGTCTTGGGGCTGATCCCCATGGCGGAGAAGATCGTGGCATGCAGGTCGGTGACCGTGATCGGGTTCTCGACAGCCACGAACGGGCGTTCGACGGCTGAGGCTCCGTACAGGTGGCCGCGCTTCACCCCGCCGCCCCACATGACAACGCAGCTGGAGCCGGTGAAGTGCCGGTGCTGGCCGTAGTGCTTCATCTCTTTGAGGGCTTCGACCGGGTCGGTGGTCTGGTCGTTGGCATTGGACCCCGGCTTCCCCTCCATGATCATGTCGCGGCTGAATTCGCTGGCCAGGATCACCAGCGTGCGATTGAGCAGGCCGCGGCTCTCCAGATCGAGGATCAGCTGGGCGATCGGGCCATCGATCTGCTTCTTCATATCGACCAGCGTGGTGTGCCCGTTGGCGTGCGTGTCCCAGTTGAAGAACGGGACATACTCGGTCGTGACCTCAACAAACCGGGCTCCGTTCTCCACCAGCCGCCGGGCCAGCAGGCAGCCGCGCCCGAACCGACCGGTGTCGTACTTCGCGTAGCTCTCCTTGGGCTCCAGCGAGATATCGAACGCTTCTCGCTCCTTCGCACTGAGCAGACGATACGCGTTCTCCAGCGACCGCAGATGCGATTCGCGCTGGAAGTCGCCGACGTAGTCCTTGTCGAGTGACTGATCGACCAGCTTCTGAAAGAGCTTATTGCGGCTCGCGAAGCGGCTGGTGTCCATCCCTTTGGGCGGGCGGACCGACTGTGCAGCTTCCTCAGGGTACGGGAGGTTCATCGGCCCGAATTCGCTTCCGAAGAAACCAGCGGTGGTGAAGGCCTTCAGCTCTTCCTGCTCACCGACCCCTTCGAGCCGCTGCCCGATGTTGATGAAGGCTGGCATCACGGGGTTGAGCGGCCCCAGCACGCGGGCCATCCACGAGCCGATATGCGGGCAGGCGACCGTCTGCGGCGGGACATATCCGGTGTGCCAGTGGTACTGATGTCGCGAGTGCAGAATGCTGCCCAAGTCCGGCAACACGTGCGAGCGAATCAAACTCGCCCGGTCCATGACCTTGGCAATGTTCTCCAGCCCCGCCGTGATCTTGATGTTGTCGACGACCGTATCGATCGCCGGGAAAGTGCTTTCGATCTGCTTGACCGGCACGCCGACTTCAAACGGCACATACCGCTTGGGATCGAAGGTATCCGGTGCCGCCATCCCGCCGCCCATCCACAGCAGGATGCACGAATCGGCGGTTGCGGTCGGATGCTGGATCGCCTCGCCGTCGGAAGCGGGCAGCATGCGCGGCTCACCCATCGCCCAGGTGGCTGCCCCAGCTGCGGCGAGCTGCTTGAGGAAATCGCGTCGAACGTGAACAGGGTCCATGACAGATCTCGGGAAAGGCGTGTCGGAGTATTATTGAAGCAGGTATTATCGAACCAATTGGAATTCCGGCAACATGACGATGGCCCACAGGGCATCTTCGATGCCGGTCGCTGTCAGCTCGGGACCGATCGATTCGGTCAGCGTGGCCATCTCGTCTGCGGTCGGATCACGGCCCAGAGAGAACTGGAATAACCAGTTCACGAACTGCTGAGGCGTCTGCCCTCCGCGGGCCTGTAGCTGTTCGGCCCCTTGCCTGAGGTAGCCGGCGAGGGTCTCTCCGTTGGAGAGGTCGATCGCTTCGAGAGTCGTCAGCTCCAGTGGCCGGACACTCACAATCTGGTCCCGATTGGGGCGGCCGAGTGACCGTGTCAGGAAGTCACTCTTGAGGAGTGAGTTCCGCACCATCCGCTGGGCACCGCCGCCCCGCGTCAGCAGCACCGCCAGCTCCAGCGACAGGCGGCTCATCCAGATCTGCTGAGCGGTCACAAGGGCCGCTGGTTGCCAGTCTTCAGGGGCCTGCTTGTACTTGCCGTTCTTGTCAGGTTGCTGGGCCGTCCATTGCCACGAGTCGCCCGTCGCGAGGGGCTGCAGCTTGCCCTCTGCATCGGTCCAGCGGGCCTCGAAGTACAGCCCGGCGGGGTTCGGACCGGAGCCTCCGTTCTGGGCGACAATCAGGATCTCGTTGGCTCCGACTTTCAGGTTGGTCAGCGCGACCAGATCGGGGGCCTCCCAGTTCGTACCGGCTTGCAGACGCTTCCCGTTGACGTACAGCGTGTATGAGTTGTCGCAGGTCACCGCAGCTGTGACCTGCGCCGGGACGGCGGCGAGATCGAACTGTTTGCGGAAGGCGAAGGTCTCACCCGCCGCAGCCCCAAGGGCGTCGGCCTTGTTCCAGATGAAGGCCCCCGTGACCGGAGCCTGAGCGGCGGCCTGCGGGTCAACCTTGCCGCGAATGACCGGAGCATCGAACTTCCGGGGAGCAGCCTCAGTCAGCTGCCAGACGGCGTCGATGAACTGCTCAGCCGTCAGCCGCTTGGAGCGCGGGCCCGCGTAGTGGTAGCCATGGGCATCGGTCTCTCCGGTGACGCGTTCAACACGCGACTGGTAGGCCTGCGAGGTCGCGATCAGCTCCAGCGTCTTCTTGAGGTCATACTGGTTCTCGACCAAGTGCTCGGCCAGATAGTCGAGCAGGTCGGCATTCCAGGGCTCGCTCTGCATGGCATCGACGGGGTGGACGATCCCGCGTCCCATCATGCGGTGCCACAGTCGATTCACGATCGTCCGCGTGAAACGCCCATTCTCACGATGGGTCATCAAAGCGGCCAGCTGGCGAAGTCGCTCGGGCTGGTCGGCTTTGGCGTCGACCTGGCCGATCTCGCTGAAGAGCCACGCGGCCTGGGCGGTCTTTCCAATCGGCTTGTCGCAGCGATGCAGCTCCAAGGGTCGCTGCGAGTAGATCGCAGCCAGCCCGTACGAGTCCTCGAGAGTCCAGCGGTCGATGAAGCTGTCGTGGCAGGAGGCACATTTGAGGTTAATCCCCAGAAACGCCTGGCCCACGCTCTGCGCGAACTGGATCTCGACGGTCTGCCCGGCGCTGACTTCACCCCGCCAGCGAATGCCGTTGGCGAACCCGGCGCTCTCGGGAGTCGGCGGTGCAATCAGCTCACGAGCGAACTGATCATACGGCTTGTTCGACACGAGTGCGTCGTAGAGCCACTTCGAGATCTGTGTGCGCCCGCCGGTGATGAACCCGGTGCCGGCGTAGTCGTTTCGGAGGACATCGTTCCAGAACGTCAGCCAATGCTCGGCGTAGTCGATATCTCGTGCGAGCAGGTCGCGGATCAGCTTGGCCCGCTTGTCGGCCGAGGGATCTTGCAGGAACGTCTCGCGCTCTTCCGGAGTCGGGAGTAGCCCGACCAGATCGAGCGACACGCGCCGCAAAAAGGCTGCATCGTCGATCGGAGCGGGCAACGCCAAGTGAGCTGCGGACAATGTGGCGTCGAGGATGCGGTCGATCGGGTTCTCGCGACCGCCTGTGGCAGGCGGCAACTCGGGCTTGCGTGGCTTGAGCGGCGGTTCATACAGCCGCGGTCCGAACGTGAACCCGGCTTCCCACTTCGCTCCCTGGTCGATCCAGCGAGCGATCAGGGCCGCCTGCTTCTCGGTGAGCGCCTCCCCTTCGGGAGGCATCCGCGTCGACTTGTCCTGCGAGACGATCCGCTGATGGAGTTCGCTCTGGGTGCTTTTCCCGACAACGAGTGCCGGTCCCGATTCGCCGCCCGCGAGCAACGTCTCGCGCGAGTTGATCGAGAGCCCTCCTTTTTTCTGCGTTCCGGAGTGGCACTTGCCGCAATGTTGCTTCAGAAGCGGCACGATCTCATGCGAGAAATCGACCTCCTGCGCCGACACCGGCAGCGTGAGGCAACAGAAGATCAGGCCTAACATGGTCGTTCGCATCGATCGCATCCAGATCATCGAGTGGCGATTCTTGTGCAACCAGTTTAGCAGCAAGATGGCAGTCAGTCCTGCTTCACGCGAGACCGGCGATGCGGGCGTGTGTAGTCGTGGATTGTGGTAATCGTTGAACGGGCCGACCCCGTAGGGGGGCATAGAGATCAGCCGGTGGCTGAGCGAAGCGACGCCACCGGTCAGGACACAGAGTCACGCCGCATCCCGGCAGGGGTGCCAGAACAGAGCGATGCGAAGGGGGACTTCACTGCGATTCCTGCCGGGATCGGTGTCATAACACTGGTCCAGTGACCGGTGGTATCGCTTTCGCTCAACCTCGCTCAACCACCGGCTAATTTCTTTCAACCCTCTTGGGATGGATTGATGAGCAGCAGTTTTGCGTTGCCTGAAAGATCCCCGAACTTCACAATCAAAAATGACTACACCTGCATGGCAGGGCGATCGCTGGAATCGGGGCAGTCCCTGTGACTCGACGTGCCTCAGGGGCTCCAGTCTCTACAACCACGTTGCCGTGCCAGACGCACCTGCAGACTGGAAATACAGGCTGGGGCATGTTGAAATCTGCGGCAGGGGTTTGTCCTCCCGTGCCGCTCGGCAGTTTCTCGGTCATGTTTTCTCGGTGGTGAAGCCATGCAGTACCGACGATTCGCAATGCTGATCTGTCTCGTGGTGTTCGCATCCGCGGTGATGGCCCAGGAGAAGAAGTACGCCAAGGGGGACAAGGTTAAAGCACGCTATGCGGGCGAGGTGATCACCGGCAAGGTGGTGGCGACGAAGGCCTCGGGATTCCTGGAGGTCGAGTTCGACTTCCGAGGCAAGAAGCTGGTCCGGGCTCTGCCTCCGACGCAGATCGTCGATGAAGAAGCCGAGCCAGCTCCTGAAGAAGCTCCTGCCGCCACGCCCAAAGCGGCGGCCCCTAAGACTCCCGCGATGACGAAGCCCGCTATGGGGAATCCGAGTCGGCCAGCCGGTGGCGCTGCGCGGCCCGCGACTGGGAAGAGCCCAGCTGCTGTCGAACCGGAAACACGGACCTGGGTCGACGCGACGGGCAAGTTCAAGATTGAGGCCAAGTTCAGTTCGCTCGATGAGGGAACGGTCCATCTGCTGAAGCCCGACGGAACCCTCACGAAGATTCCTCTCGACAAACTGTCGGAGGCTGATCAGGAGCTCGCCAAGAGTCTCGCGGCGCCTGCCACGAGCCCCGCCACAGCGCCGCCCAAAGCCCCTGCGGAGAAGATCACAGCTTCCAACCAGCCCGTAGAAACAACGCCCGTCGATTGGACGGCGGTTCCCGGCGTGGAACGCACCGCGCTCCCGACCGGCGGACCGGAACCGAAAGATATCCGGCTGGAGCCCGATTCCTCGACCGACCCGCCGGGAGAGTTCCTTGATCGCCCTTACGTCTTTGCTTCTTCGAACCCCTCCCGCAAGAGTCAGCTGCACCGGCTCGGCTTCTTCGAGGGGGCCGAACACCTGATGATTGATCCCCAGCACAATCAGGCCATCGTGGTCTTGAAGGACCAGCCGCCCGGAAAGCCTCCGGCGATCTATCTGGTGAAGATCAATCTGAAAGACGGCAAGCTTTCGAACGCACTGTTCCCTGTCTCGCTCAAGGTCCGGGACTTCCACCCCGGCACCGCGAAGTACCTCGCAGCTGCCAACTTCTTCCTCCACCCCGATGTCGAGGACTGGAAAGTGTTTGGCGTCTGGGCTGAGACGGGCAAAGCCCTGGAGAAGCAAGGCGCCTGGAGTGCGCTGCGGGGCGATGGCAGCTTTGAGAGCGAGCCGACAAACGCGATTTTTGCCGGTCCCGACCACGCGGTCTTGTCGGCATTTCCCTGGAATATCCTGACGGTCTGGAACATCACCGAAGGTCGTCCGCTCTATCAGCGCCAGATGGGACATGGGTTGGTCCAACTGACCACCAGCGCCAATGGCAAGTACCTGGCCTACGTCGACCGCGAGAATCTGATCAACCTGCTGGACCTGCCCTCGGGCCAGGAACTGGGCCGTCTGCCAATCAAGAACATGAACTCCATGGCGTTTGACGACTCCGGGCGGTACCTCGCGACGGCGTCCGACATGCATGTCGTCATCTACGATCTGCAGGAAGGCCGGGTCTCGAACGACTTCTATCTGAGCCGTTCCGTCGGAGCTTACGGACGCGATCCGAGGTCCGCAGGTCTCCGCTGGGTCGGAGACGGTTACCTCCTCACAGCTGCGGGGTGCCTGATCGATCTCCAGAACCAGACGATCCTGTGGCGTTATGAACTGCCCGAAACCGGGGGTGAATTCAACGCCGAAGCGGTCTACAGCGGCGGTCGCTACTGGTACGTTCTAAAGAGTGATGACCGCTCGGAGATGGGACTCTTTGGAGTTCAGATCCCGCACCCGGATGCCTTGGCTGCGGCCGAGAACGTCGACCCGGAAATGAAGATCCTGAAACCCGGCGTGGGGATTCGCCTTTCACTGAATCTGTCGACAACGCAGGAGAAACTGGCCGCGATTCGAAACTCGCTGACCGGGCAACTCGAGGCGGCGGGGATGAAGGTCGACGACTCCAGCACGCTGACCTTGAACGCGACCACATCGACCGGACAGCCAGTCAGCGGGACCTATCATTTCTCCAGCTTCGGTCGGGGGAACATTCCCGATCAGACGGTGACCTCCACTCCGCAGATCTCCACACTGACTCTGTCACGCAGCGGAACGGTCTACTGGAAGGCCGAGGGAGTCGTCGGCGGGTACATCCCCTCGATGATCCTGCTGCAGGAGGGGCAGTCCGCCCAAGACTATGTGAACGGCCTCAGCCAACCGAACTTTGGTTTCTTTGAGACCGTCGAACTCCCAAAGAGCCTGTCCGAACCGGCCCCGGAAGGAGCCTACGGTTTCAGCGTGCTGACGACGCAAGGGATCGTCAAAGGCACCCGGCCCCCGAACTGGTAACCCGACAACAGAACGGCTCCGCAAACCCCAAGAGCGGCCCGGCGTCAGCCTGCCGAGCGGTGGCCGGTCTCTGGGATTCCGCCTGGTGGCGGGACATCGACCATCGGACACCTACGGGAGCACTTTCGATCCTGCGACTGCCACTGTCGCGCAGCGAAACAAGCCGTCTTGTCGAATGATGCCCAATGAAATAGGTTTGTGTCGTCTGGCTCAGTTGTGCCAAGGATGTCCGGTCTTCTCTGTGATGCTCCGTTCACAACATGCCCGAAGTCAGCGTCATCATCCCGACTTACAACTACGCTCAGTTTCTGGCGGAATCGATTCAGAGTGTGTTGCAGCAAACCTACTCGGAGTTCGAACTCCTGGTGGTCGATGACGGTTCGACCGATGAGACCAGGCGGGTCGTCGCACAGTTCGAAAGTGACCCACGGGTGAGATACCTGTTTCAAGAGAATCGCGGGGACGCTGCCGCACGTAACACGGGGATCAATCACACTACTGGGCGTTTTGTGGCCTTTCTCGATTCCGACGATCTGTGGTTGCCCGAAAAACTCGAACGCCAGGTCCGGGTCCTGCAACTGCAGCCGGAAGTCAGTGTCGTTTATACGGCCATCGTGCTGCTGCAGATCGATGAGCAGCGCCGCCTTCCCCATCAGCCGGCTTGGCGGGAAGGCACGCTGTACGAGGAACTTCTGTACCGCAATGTCATCAGTGGGTCGCACTCATCCGTGATGATCCGTCGCGCAGTCTTCGATCAGGTCGGCCTGTTTGACGATGCTTTTCGAATTTCGGATCGCGATCTGTGGCGGCGACTGGCGGAGCAGCACGGCTTTCACCGACTCGACGAGCCGCTCGTCTGTATTCGCAAGCATGAGGACAACAGCTCCCGCAACAAAGTCATGATGGCGGACAATCATTTGCGGTACTTTGCCAAGGTGGAGCGGGACATCCTGCCGGAATATCGCCACCACCTGCCGCGCGTGGCCATTTGGTTGTTCACGGGATTGACTCTGGGGCTGTTACGGCGAGGTAAGTTGGGTGTCGCCTGTCGAACGGGCTGGATGGTGTTGAGCTACGCCTGCCGCAGCCCGGATGCGGTGACGAGCCTCATGCGTCAATGGTGGCGAGGATCTGCTGCACACGCTCGACTCCCCGGCGATACGCCGTAGTCAGGTCGCCGGTGCCCTCGTACTCAACGCACAAATAGCCAGAGAATCCGCACCGGTGCAGAGTTCTGATGCAGGCCGCGTTGTCGATAAGCCCTTCGCCGATGACAGCTCCGGAATACCACGTTCCGTCCATACCCCGGACTAGACGCGAAATGTGTCGATTCAAGCCAAGCGTACGCGCCACGAACCGAGCCGCATCCCCTGCGAAACTGCTCATCACATGCCGCCGCAGGCTCTTTAGGCCCGATCTCAATCCCGATCGGACGGCATCTCGCCCGGGTTGAATCGTCCAGTCTTTGAGATGCACCACGTCGATCCAGGGGGCCAGTCGGGCCACCGCATCCGGGGCTTCTTCTCCCGCCAGCAGCCAGTTCCCGACATCAAACGTCATGCCGACGCGATTTGAGAATTGCTGACACAGCTGGCAGAAATACTGGGACTGCCCAAAGCAGTCCGCGTGGACTCCCGAGTTGTTGACCGTGGGCTTGATTCCGAGTCGATCCGCATCGGGCAGCAGTCGAGTGACCATCTCCTGAAGAGCGGCCTGGTTCTGTTCGACCGGACCAGCAGGAGACGGCCGTCCAACGAACACGATGGTTCGAACTCCGAGTTCCGCAGCTCGCTCCAATCCTTGCAGAGCGGATTCGATTTCGTGTCTGCGGGAAAGATCGTTTTCTGCCGTACAGCGGAAGCGGACATGCAGCGACACGAGTTCGATCCCAGCGTCAGCGAGCCTCCCACGAATGAGGGGCAGCTGTCGCGTGGGGATGTTTCGATCATCGGCCAATTCAACGCCAGAGACCTGCAGTTCGTTCGCCAGCCCGATCAGGTCGAATCGCGAGCCGGGGAGGCAGTGGGGCAATCGGCTCTGCAATGCGATTTTCAAGGGACTGGCACTCAGGAATGGCGAAGAGACGCGGGAGTGGCCCAGGTTGGCCGCTTTGGGCCTACCTGGGTGCCTTGGCGCTGGAGGTTACCCGCAGAGCGCCGATTCCGACAAGAACCTCTCCTGGCGGGAGTGGTCCACATTCACCGAGAGCGGCACGGCGTGAGCCTGCCGAGTTCTTGCGCAGTGAAAGCTGCTCGACAAGCGGGAGCACTCGGCATGCTCACGCCGTGCCGCTCCAGAGAACTCTTGCTTGCCGCAAACCGAGGCCGTCCGTGCGTCCGACCAGATCCAGTTTTGCAGTGAGCAACCCGACCCCAATTCTCCCAACTCGTTCAATGGTCCGCGGAACTGCACCCAGATGATCCAGGCCCTCGGTGCGTTCCTGCGCGAGCAGATTATCGACGAGACCGATCCGCCCGCAGATGCCTCAGTCTCCTGGCGTTTCCATCACGCCCACACCGGCTCCGAACAGGTCCTCAATTCCGTGACCAGACAAACGGGGCTGTCGTTCGAGAAGGAGATCCGTCAAGTAAGACGGCTTGTGGTGGAGGAGCGTTCCGATCCGTAGATTCATGACAAGCACGAGTTCACCAGCGAGCCCCCGACGTGAGTCGGGGGTGCCAAGGCGGTTGGTGGCCCCTAATTGCGTTTCCCTTCCATGCGGTCACTCAATTCTTCCAAACCGGCAATTAGTTCACTGCTCTTCTCCTCACACCATTCGGCTAAGGATACTGCCAAAGTGGAACAGCGGTCTTCGGAGAAGCCAGGCCACTGCGGGGCAATCTGTTGCACAGTCTTCCACCAAACTTCCAGGTCGCTTCGTGGAGCACCGAGTACCAGACTGACTCTGTGACCCCAGAGAATTCTGAGCATCGTGACCCACGGGAGAAGTTGATCTAGCTCTTCGGGAGTTCCCATCAGTCGCTCGGGAAACTCATCTGAATACTTGAACCCGCCCGACATCCCGTCGAAGCAAACTGTGGCGAGAGGATTCCGGACCAACCCATTCATTTCATTGCAAATCGCAAGGAATCTTGGAGAACCGATCTCCAGGGAGCATTCGTCGTTGGCGGACAAGATCGACACCTTCTGCCTGTTCGCGAACGGGCTACTTCACCGGCACGATCTGGACGGCATCGGCGTGGGAGTTCCCGCCGGCTTTGTCCGTTCCGATCGTCACAGCGACGGGCGTGCCCTTCTCCAGCTGGTACTGGCCGACCGAGATGAAGCCGTCGTTGATCGGCGGCTTGGCGGTCATGTCGATGCGGGTCGTCTTGGTCTCATCGCCGACCTTGACCGTCACGGGGACCGACTTGCCGCGGTTCTCGTGCGGCTGGTAGGCCACGCGGATCTCGACGTTGATCTTCTCGCCGGATCGCCATTCAAAGGTTGCCTTCGCTCCCGAATCGCTCCCGGCGTAGATGTAGTCGTAACCCACATACCCCTTGAGGCCCGTCCCAGCTGTCCAGTTCCCTTCGCGGACAGCCTGGCGGTTGTCGATCACGACTCCTTCGAGCGAGGCTGGGTCGATGCCGGTCGCGGGGCCTTCGCTGCTGGCGAGGGGCAGGGCGTCCTTGGGGATCGTGAACTCGTCATTGACGGTCCGACGGAACGCCTTGCCGGGGAGCTTGAGGAGTTCTTCCATCTCGAACCAGTACTTCTCGTACACCTCGCGCGGCGAGCAGTCCCGCTTCTTGCAGACGCTGGCCGCCTTGCCGACGACCTCGCCCATCATGCCGCAGGTCTTCATCACACGCACGGTGCCCAGGGCTTCATGCGTCACGCTGATGCAGCGGCCGGCCATGAACAGATTGTCAACGTTGCGCGAGTAGAAGCAGCGGTACGGCACCGGATACCCGTACGCCCGGTCGACGCGGTTGTCGTGTTCGGCGATCGAGATGAATGGGTTGTCCTTGAACTTCTCCTCATACTGCTTCTTCGGATAGTGCAGGTCGATGCTCCAGGTGCTGGGGACGCAGCCGTCGTTGAACTCCTTCTTGGCGACAATGTCGTCTTGAGTCAGGATCACATCCCCGTACAGCCGCCGCGATTCCCGCGGGCCGCCGATATAGGCCAGCCAGGTCATGAACGCAGTCGGGTGCTTGGCAGCTCCATCGCCATTCTTCATCGCGTTGAAGGCCCCGTACGCGGCTCGCAGGTTCCAGTCGCGAATCCCCTCGGCATCCTTGAGCGGGTCCTTGTCGTAGCCGCTTTCCCAGAACCACTGAGCGTGATACTCACGCGGGTAGGGGAAGTCGTTCATCGTCAGCGGCAAAGCCCACGGGGTCTCCGGGAACTTGACCGGCTCTTTTCCCTCGGCCCAGGTCCACATGTTGCTCATCCCCATGCGGCCCTTTTCGGTCATGTCCCAATCAGCTTCCGCGAGGGCTCCGATCGTGCCGTGTCCGGTACAGTCGACAAACAGCGGGCTGGTGAACTTCTTGTGCTCACTGGTCCGCGTGTCGAAGGCATAGACCGCGGTGATCTTCTTTCCGGACTTGTCGACCTGATAGGCATGATGATTCAGGAACAGATCGATGTTCTTCTCGGCTCGGACGATCTTTTCTTTCTTCTCGTCTTCGAACTCTTCGTAGGTGCCGGGCGACTTTTTGGCGTGGTCGGCGAACTCTTCAATCATCTCCCCGATGCGCGGGAACTTGCCGCGACGGATCAGCCCCATGGCCCAGACCCGGACCTCGCTGGAGCCGTTGCCGCCGAGAACGTGCCGGTCCTGAATCAAAGCCACCTTGCACCCCGCGCGAGCCGCCGAGATCGCCGCTCCCATCCCCGAGTACCCGCCGCCCACCACCACCAGGTCGTAGCCCGCCTTGAGTGTCGGTTCTTCATTCAGCCCCAGCAGCTTCCGCCGCCACGCAGGCAGTACGCCGTTCTCATTCGGCGGAGCCTGATCCCCCGTCGTGAAGTAGATCGCATCGCACCGGCCATCGAATCCGGTCAGGTCATGCAGGGCCAGCTTGGCGGTCTTGTCCTTGATCTCGACCGTTCCGCCAGGCTGCCAGTTCCACTCGGCCCCGGTGGTGCCGAACTCGGTCTTCAGCGTCTCGCCGTTGATTACCAGCTGGAACCGTCCCGGCGTCCCGGGAGCCTTCCAGCGGGCGACCCAGTCCTTCGTGCGGACGAAGACCTTGTAGGAGCCCGTCTCGGGAAATTTCACCTCGGCAGTGGCATCGCCGACCGGAGTTCCCATCCCGTGGGCCAGCAAATATGGCGAGCCCATCGACTGGATGAACTGCGTATCTAGGACCCAGCCGCCATGGGAGGCGAAGCTCTCGGCCTCGACCAGGAGTTCCGCGGCAGGAACTGCGTGTGCCCAGACGGCAAACAACGCGACCGAAACACAAATCGTGCGAGACCAATGGGCGAGAGACATCAGGCCAGCTCCTCGGGTTTGGACGCAAAATCGTAGCGATCGCGTCAGCGTCTGGCGAATGAACGGGCGCGGATGCCCGATGCCGAAAGATCGAACCATCCGTGGCTCCAAAGAGTGCATCTCGCCGGAAGTTTGGTACATTGGGAGCGTTTCCCGGAGATCCGAGTGTCCGGGGTCGGTCAGGTTCCGCGCGCAGCGCGAGTGAAAGTGGAGCAGGTCCATGCCGGTCAAGGTCCGCTGTGGTGAATGCGAACAGTCGTTCAACGTGCCTGACAAGGTGCGGGGCAAGACCATCGCCTGTCCCAAGTGCAGCGGCAAGATCAAGGTGCCGGCCGGCGACGATGCGCCGGCGAAGGCTCCGGCCAAAGCCAAGAAGCCCAAACAGGAGGGCGACCTCTTCAGCTACGGAGACTTGGAAGACGAGGACGAGGCGATCTGCCCGTTCTGTGCCAAGCCGATCGACATGGAAGAGGACGAAATCTGCCCATCGTGCGGTCGCGATCTGGTGACCGGAGAGATGGACAAGAAGGAGGCCAAGAAGCGCTCCAAGGCCGGAAAGTCCTCCGCGTACTTCTACAAGAACTTCTTTCGCGAGACCTGGGAGTGGACCAAGGAGTTTAAGGCCCTGGCATTCCGGACCGGGCTCTACAACATTCTGTTCACGCTGCTGTTCCTGGCTTGCCTGTTCATGGTGAACTACTGCGAGCGGCTGCCGCCGAAGTTCTTCTGGGTGGCCATGACCGCCCTGATGGCGCTGGGGCTGCCGGGCTGGTTCTGGTTCCTGTCCCGCAAGGTCGTTCACTCCGAGGTCTATGTCGAGAAACTGGAGTCGGATCGCATCCATTTTGACTTCTTCTCGGTTGTGGCTCTGGGCTTGGGGCTGGTCCTGTGGCCCGGATTGCTGGCATTGCCGCTGTGGTATTTCGTGGCACTGATTGCCGGACTCGACAAGCTGGAGATCGTTCCGCCTGAACTGTTCGCCTACGCGTGGATGGGAATCACGGGTCTCTCAGCTGTCTGTGCTGTATTCGTCTACCCGATCGCCACGATCCATGTGATTGCCCGGCACAATCACAAGGCCTGGATTCTGGTCGACATGCTGCGAATCACATTCAGGAACATCGCCCCCGTCATGATCTATCACGTGATGGGGCTGCTGATCATCGTGCCGTTCGTCGCGATTGCCTTCGCAGTCGAGCGATTCGGCGGCGGAGCTCAGCTGCTGGAAAACACCCATCTGGTTCGCGGTGCCGATGCGATCGTGGTCTGGTTCCTGAAGCTCACCGGTGATACACAGCCCAGTGCTGATGGCTTCGTCTATAACCTGATCAAGATCGGGATCATGTTTTCGTTTGCGGCGCTGACGCTGGCTCCGTACTTCATTCTGGCGGGGTTCCCGACGATCTATATGATGAAGCTCAACGCGCTGATTGCGAAGCACTTTTCGCACTCACTGGAGCTGGACCAGCAGATCAAGCCGGGAACTCCGGCCTCGTTGTGGGTCCGGTTCCTGGCAGGTACGACTGATGCTTTCTGCTATCCTTTCTCCGGACTGCTCGTCACTCAGGACCAGAAATTCATGTTGATTGCCTGGGCTCTGGGGGGCCTTCTGGGATTGGTCTGGTTGGGGGCCTGGATGGGGTGGTTCCCACTTACAGTTGCGCTCGGTCTGACAGCAGTTTGGGTGATTTACAACCATTGGATGTACCACTGCGTGCCGCTCGCCAATCCCGGGAAATCGACCATGGGGATGGAAGCCTTTGGCCTGATTGGAATGCGGGACAATCCAGCTCTCAAGGCCAAGGAGCTCGAGAAGGATATGACTCTTCGGGAGGCCAGCCTGCGGTGGTTCTTCGCTCTCCTTCTCGTCTACATCCCCGGCGGGATCGCCTGCCTGAGTTCCTTCTTCCGCCCCGATAAGAAGATGCCGCACGACATGTTGTCTAAGACCAAGATCGTCTTCAAGGGCGACCGCTGATTGCCCCGTAGCGGAAACAGTAGTTCCAAGTTTGGAGAACACGGGAATGTGGGACATCACTCTTTGCCCTGAAAGGGCTATCCACTATAGCCCGGGGTCGCGACCGCAGGGAGCGCACCCTGGGAAGAGAACTCCACGTTCAGCGAACCCTGAAAGGGTTCTACAGCACGACAGCGTTCCTCGTAGAACCCTTTCAGGGTTCAGGGTGGTTTTGGGTCTTCACCCAGGGGCGCTCCCTGCGGTCGCGACCCTGGGCTGTGTTGCATAACCCCTTCGGTGTAAAGACTTGTCGCCAAGAGCAGACTTGGACCTACTGGAATTCGTCAGCGTCCTGCGGTCCAACTGCCCATTCACCAGGCCCTCGTCGCCTGTCCCCCTCTGAAACATCCCTTTCTCAAGCCCCATCTGATGTCCTCGACTCAACCCATCGCCGCGATCGAAGATACCACGGTTCTGATTTTCGGAGCCTCCGGGGATCTGACCTCCCGCAAGCTGATCCCGGCTCTGTATCGCCTGCACAAGGACGGGTTCCTTTCGGACAGGTCGCTGGTGATTGGAGTTGCCCGCCGCCCCAAGACCGACGAGTCGTTTCGCTCGGAACTCCTGGCTGCGGGCAGCGACCATGCCCGTGACGGAATGGACCTCCCCAGCTGGAATCGTTTCGCCGAACGCGTCCACTACGTTCAGGCTGACATCTCCGCTGCGGATGACTTTCATCAGATGCGGGAGCAGGTCGAGGCACTCGAGAAAGCGGCTGGCCTGACCGGGCGCCGACTGGTCTACCTGTCGACCGCACCGGAGCTGTTCCTGCCTGCAGTCGAGTCACTCCACAAGGCCGGAATGATTCCGCCCGCTGACCAGAGGGATCGCCTCCGCGTCGTCATCGAGAAGCCGTTCGGCACCGACTTGGCCTCCGCCCAGGAGCTGAGCACCCAGCTCAGTCGCTTGCTCGCCGAAGAGCAGATCTACCGCATCGACCACTACCTCGGCAAAGAGACGGTTCAGAACATCCTGCTGTTCCGGTTCGGCAATGCGATCTTCGAACCACTGTTCAACCGCACGCACGTCGATCACGTGCAGATCACCGTGGGCGAGGCTCAGGGGATCGAGGGCGGACGCGGCGGCTACTATGACAAGGCCGGGGCCCTCCGCGATGTGCTGCAAAACCACGTGCTCCAACTGCTCTGTCTGGTCGCGATGGAGCCGCCCGCCAGCTTCGAAGCGGAGTATATCCGCAACGAAAAGCTCAAGGTCCTGCAGTCGCTCTCTCCCGGTCGACCCGGTGGAGCGGTCGGCGAGTGGGCCATCGCGGGTCAATACGCAGCTGCATCAATCAAGGGCAAACGCGTTAAAGCCTACCTCGATGAAGAGCGGATCGGAGAGGACTCGCGCCGCGAGACGTTCGCCGCGATGCAGGTCCGGATCGACAACTGGCGCTGGGCGGGGGTGCCGTTCTACCTGCGGACCGGCAAGCGGCTTCCGGCTCGCGTGACCGAGATCGCCATCCAGTTCAAGCTGCCGCCGCTCAATCTGTTTCACACGGTCGAGTGCGATGGCGATGTGTGCGGGATCGTCGACGCCCGTCCGAACACGCTGGTGTTCCACATCCAGCCGACCGACTCGATCTCGCTGACGTTCTGCGCGAAGCGACCGGGCATGACCTACCAGGTCCAGCCGGTGAAGATGGACTTCAGCTACCAGAACTCGTTCAGCGGCGGACTGCCTGAGGCGTACGAGCGGCTGCTGCTGGACGCGATGCGCGGCGATTCGACGCTGTTCACTCGCAGCGATGAACTCGAAGCGGCCTGGCGGTTCCTCGATCCGGTGCTGAAAGAGTGGGAAAGCGCCCACCATCGTCCGGAGCTATACCCCGCTGGCCAGTGGGGCCCGAAGGCCGCTCACGAGCTGCTGGGACGCAGCAATCGAGCCTGGCGCACGCCGGAGCTGGAGTTCGCCCCGCCCAAGCCACAGGCGATGGTCGACGCAAACGACGCGAAGCCGGTGGAGTAACATTCACGTTCGGGATCGATGCTATGAAGAACGTTGTTTCAGTTCTGTCTTGCCTGCTGGCGATCACTCTGGGGTCTCTGACATGGGCTCAGGCTCCCGTCACCATCGACGAAGCGGACGCGAAGTTCCAGGGGCTTCACGGTCGCATGTGGATGGGGAACTTCTCCTACGACGATACGGTGCTGGTCACATCGTCCGGCTGGGACGCGAGCCCCGGCGAGCTGATCCTCTGGAACCTCGACACGAAGAAGCCCGCCATTGTGCGGCGCCAGAACGCCGGGATCCGGACAGCTGTCTTTTCTCCCGATGGGGAGACTCTCGCGATGAGCGACTTTCAAGAGAACCTGCTGCTGATCGACCAGAAGACGGGCGTCGCCAAGGCTCTTCCAAAGCAGGCTTCCACCGCGAATTCGATTCTGTTTACCTCCGACTCGAAACAGCTGCTGTGTGGGTGCTCCAATGGGGATATCAACCAGGTCGATCTGGCGACCGGGATGTCGACCAAGGTTCTGAACGCTCCCGGTGAGCGCGTCGTCACGATTGCTCTCTCCACGAATGGCGAGAAGCTTGTAGCAGTCACGTGGACCGGTCGGGCCTATGTCTGGGATTTTCCCCAGCGGACGCTGCTGCACAAACTGGACGTGGTTCAGTCTCAGTACGCCGGTCGAGTTCCGGCGGAGGCTCTCGCTTTTGCTCCGGAAGAGATGGTCTTCGTGACGGGCACCTTCGAGGGCACCGTCCGCACCTGGAATGCCAGCAGCGGCGAAATGCTTCACGAGCTGAAAAAGGGCGGCGAAGGGCAGCTGACTGCAGCTTATTCTCCCGATGGGAACCTGCTGGTCACAGCCGGGAATCAGGGCCAGCTGTCGTACTGGGACCCCGCTACCGGCCAACTGCTGCACACGCTGCAAGCTCATCCCGAGCAATGTACGAGCGTGGCGTTTACCCACGGTGGAGATCGCCTGTTGACCACAAGTTGGGATGGATCGGTCAAAGTCTGGGATCGCGAGACGCGGGAGCTGATCACCACGCTCTCCCCGAATTCCCCGTAGAACATTCTTCAATCCAAAAGATTCTGCGGAACCTCGCCACCTGGGGGCGGTTTAAGATTGTGAGCGAGCGAGCCCTGGGTCGATCGACCGAGGGTGTGAGGGAACCTTGTTGGAATGAGTCACATGAAAAACACCCACCGGCTGGGAGTGCTGGCCACCGGGCTCGCATTGATTTTGGCAAGCTGGACCTATGCTCAAGGCCCCGGGAAAGGGCCCCGCGGCCAAGGGGCCGGGCAGGGTCAAGGACAGCCCGGCCCAGGTCAGGGGCAACCCGGTGGACCTCCCGGAGGTGGGCAGGGTGGTCCCGGGGGAGGTCCTCCTGGCGGCGGCGGAGGTGCGGGTGGTGGTCCTCCCGGCTTGAACGGTCGCGAAGCGATGCAGTTTGTGCCGATCACCGCAGCTCTGGACGTCGACAAGAACGGGGAGCTGTCTGCGGACGAGGTCGCCAACGCCGTTGCTGTGCTGGCGACTCTCGACAAGAACGGAGATGGCAAGCTGACGCCGGATGAGCTGCTTCCTCAAGGGCCGCCACCTCGTGGTGGCCAGGGCGGCGGTCCCGGCGGTGGCCAAGGTGGGCAGGGCGGTCCAGGCCAAGGTGGTCGCGGTCGGCCGGGACAAGGTGCCCCCAACGGAGCCCAGGGCGGCCGCCCGCGTTAGGCTCGCCCGACGTGCTTTCACCCATCGCATAGCCGCTGGACTCTCCGAGACCAGCGGCTTTCGATTTTTGACCATGCAAAAACACTCAAGTGGCGAGAACCCTCACCCCCAACCCCTCTCCCGCAGTGAGAGGGGAGCCATGCAGTCAGAGACCTCGTAGCAACCCGCTGGCCATCCGCCATCCGCCATAAGCCATCCGCCACCTAATGCACATGCCCGCCGTAGGCGATCACCCGCGTGGGAATTCCGCCGACCGTGTAGTTCATGATCAGCTTGCGTTCATTCAGCGAGAAGACCGTCAGCGTGCCGTCTCCCGGATTGCTGAGGATGCAGCGGAACTGGTCGCTGTCGACTGCAACAGAATGATGCCCCGAGTGGCCGGCGATCTTCGGTTTGCCGACCGTGAGCTCCGGCCCGACGCGCAGATCGTCCCACTTCTGATCTCCGTTCGGATTCAGCTCGAGCAGCGACATCCGGCTGCGTCCGGCGGCGTCCCCTTCGGTCTCATGAAATACGAGGGCGACCGCGTTGCCTCGGCGGGGCTTGATCAGCTCCAGACCACCCGGCTTTGTCCCGGCGGCCATCGGCACGGCCAGCTTTGTCAGTGTGGGAGGTGTCTGCGAAGCATCCAGCAGGCCGAACTCCGTTTCGGGACCGGTCCCACTGACGAACCCGACATGGTGCCCCAGCGTAGAGAAGTGTCCGGTCCGCCGGGGAGTCTCGCCAATCTTGCCCAGATCGATCTGCTGAGGAGCCAGAGTGTCGGCCTTCGCGATTCCTAACCAGCTGATCCCCTCAGCTGTGGCGAAAAAAGCCTTCTGGGCTGCGACAGTCGCGCCATGGATTCCGCCATGGGGCAGTGTGAGCGAACGCGCGACCTGGGGATCCGACAGCGACAGCAGATCCACCCGCCCTGCGTTCGGGCCGTCGCGATCAATCCAGGATGCCAGTCCGAGATCACCCATGACGGCTAACGAGATATGGCCACCACCGCCCGAGAAGAATTGACTCTTCTGGGTGGCCGGGTCGATACGCGTGAAACCGTTCCGCTCGTCCTGGGTCACGAAGAACTGGTTCTCATAGACATAGACATGCGGCGGGTTGCCTTGCTCCGTCCCGAGCTGAGTGGTCTTGACCCGGGGGCTGCGGGCATAGACCCAGTCGAGGTGGTTGCCGTGCGGGCGGGTCTCGATCCCGCAGTCGATCAGCACCCAGCCGCTTTGAATCTTCCCGTCCGCATTGTCTCGCACAGCCACCAGCAGCTGCCCCTGGGCGATCTGCATCTGGGCCAGCGACTGCGTGGCGGGGTCGAGCTTCGGGAACCCCTCGACGACTTCCGGCTTGGCCAAAGCCAGCGACTGACCGGCCAGCAGATCGGCCCACTTCACGGTCTTGGACTCGTCGTCCTGGTAGAAGACACGGGTCAGGTGCTTGCCGAGAGGATGAGCCGCGTGAACTGGCGAAACGCACAAACAGGCGAGCAGAGCGAGAAGCAAACAGCGGAACATGATCGGCCTCGTGAGTGGGGAATGCAGGGGCAGGTTAAACGGAGAGGACTCAGCGAGGGAAGTCACGGGGCCAGTACCAAGCGTCGTTGGCCGTCGGGCTTGCCCGACGTGCCCCACTGGCAGCCATTCCGCAAAAAGAGTGTCAAACTCGCACATCGGAAGTGTTTGCGCGATCTCGATTGTCTCCTCGTAAGAATTGACCTGCGCTGCTCAGCCGATAGCATACGGTGTACGTAGATTCCCACACCAAGGCCCTCTCATGCCCTCTTCCCGCAAACCTCGAACAATTCTCGATGGCGATGTCACCATCGTCGAGTTCGGTGAAGACCTGGAGCACTTGGGCGAAGACGTGATGCCCGCTGTCTCCAAGGTTGTTCAAGAGGCTGGGCAGTCTGTCGGGGGCAAGGTCCTGCTGGATCTGTCTGCGGTCAAGTTCTTTGGGTCCTCGTTTATCGAGGTCCTGTACCGCCTCTGGAAGCAGATTCAGGCTCAGAAAGGCCAGTTCGTGATCGCGGGGCTCCATCCTTACTGCCGCGAAGTGCTGGAAGTCACGAATCTCGACAAATTGTGGACGCTGGTGCCTGACCGCGAAGCCGGGTTGGCAGTGCTGCGATGAGTCCGACTGGAGACAGAAATCCGGTCCGGTCGGCGTCTCCCTCTTCTACTTCCTCGTCGACTCCGGCGGATCGTCTTCCCGCGACCAACTGGCCTGTTGTCGTTCTGGCGGGTCTGCTGGGGGCCCGGTTCTTCACGGTCGCAGAATCTGCAGACCAGGGCGACACCCTCTGGCTGGCTGTCCTGACATTCGTGGTTGTCGCGATTGGGCACTGGTTCCGCTGGAGGGCTGGGCAAGGACTCCGCAAGCTCGACCGCGTTGACGCCGCAGCCATCGCGCTGGTGGTTCCGCATCTGGTGTCGGCACTCGCGGTGGTGCTCGATGCCGGGCAGAAGCGAGCCGCGATCAATCTGGGTTGGGAGTGGCTCAGTTCGCTCGTCCTCTGGTTCGAGTTCCGCAGCGTGCTAGCCTCCGGACGCGGGGCAACTCTGCTGCGGACTGTCTTGGTGCTGGGAGTCGCTCTGGCTGGGTATGGGATCTGGCAGAATCAGGTCTGGTACCGCCAGAACGCAGCTCTCGTGAATGAGCACGAAGCGTTGAACAGCCGCGCTGACTCGCTGTCGAATCCGGAAAGCCGCCGGATGGAAGAGATCGCCCGCCAACTCGGGCCGGACTTCCAGTCAGCGACTGGCGGCACGCGGAAGATGCTGCTCGATCGCTTCCGCAGCAGTACCGAACCGATCGGGTGCTTTGGTCTGGCGAACACCTTCTCGGGAGTCCTGGTCGTCGCATTGTGGCTGGCCCTGGCAACCGGGCTGCAAGTGCGAGCTGCTCCCTCCCGAGCCGGCCAGATCGCAGCCATCACAGTCATGATGGTGATCGGTCTCTGCCTCTTCATGGCCAAGAGTCGGACAGCCGGAGTGGGGCTGCTCGTGGCCAGCGGTCTGTACTTGTTCGTTGGCCGGACGGGGAAGTGGTATCGGCAGGGAACGATCGCCGCCCTGACGGTGATGGTCTCCGGGGCGGCACTGCTGGGCCTGGCTCTGCTGACGGGGCTGATCGACCGCGAGGTGATTTCAGAATCCCCCAAGTCGCTGCAGTACCGGCTCGAGTACTGGGCAGCCACATCGCAGGTCATTCTCGATCACCCGTGGCTCGGTGTCGGGCCTGGGAATTTCCGTTCGCATTACCTGCACCACAAGCTCAAGGGGGCCAGCGAGGAGATTCTCGACCCTCACAATCTGCTTCTGGATGTCTGGGCCAACGGCGGAGTCATCGCCTGGGCCGGGCTGGTCGCGCTCCTGATCTGGGGGATCCGTACCGGCTGGCGGGCCGTGATGCATGAAGTCAGTTCTGGTGCCCGTTCGTTGCCAATTGTTCGCCGGTCCGAAGGGGCGTGGGCAGCTGTGGCGGGTCCAGGGTTGATCGCCGCTCAGCAAGCTCTGTTCGGCGGCGGAATCGAGACGAGGATGCTGGGGTTCCTCGTCATCTGCCCGATCCTCAGTGGGTGGCTCGCCTCACGCACCAGCACGCTGCGTGTGGGGGCGATTTGGGCCGCCTGGCTTGCTCTATCCATTCATCTCTGTGGAGCGGGAGGAATCGCCATGCCCGTGATCTTCCAGCTGTGGTGCCTGCTGCTGGCGGTGCTCGTGACTTCACCAGTGCCAGAGCGCGATGTCGAATCCCGCTGGTCGCTCGGAGTGGCTTTGGGGCTGGGAGCGCTGGCGGTCGCTTGTTTGAAGACTGCACTGCTGCCGAACGCCCTCTGCCGGGCCGAGATTTCCTTTGCCCGCGATACGATCTCCTCCACTGGTCACCGCGCGATGGCTGAGCAGCAGCTGCTCGCAGCTGCGAAGAGCGACCCGCTGAGCCCCGAACCGTGGGGCCTGCTGATGAGCCTGCGCAGCTCGGGCGGACCTGAGGAACTGGAAGCTGCGATTGATGCAGGCCAGGCCGCCATCGCGAGGAACCCCGAGAACCCGCTGCACTATGAAGTGCTGGGCGATCTGCTGGCTGGCCAAGAGCCGGGTACGGAGGGGACTCGCCAGCAGGCGATCAACTGGTATCAGTCCGCCGCAAAACGCTATCCGAACTCGGCACGCATCCGGACTTCGCTGGCCTTCACACTCGACTCAGCTGGGCAGACCGAGGCAGCGCGCGAGCAGGCTAAGCTGGCCCTCGAACTCGATGATCTGAATCAGGCGGCCATGCATGCCGATAAGGTTCTGCCACCAGAGAAGCGGCAGCGAATCGAACAGATCCGCGGCCCGGAGTAGAACGAAGTTGCCCGTAGCAGAATTCGTAAGAATTCTAGTGTAGTGCCTCACAAATAATGGAACTTAAATGTCATGGCTGGCGTCTGATCTTCTGGGCCGGGAGGATCAGTGTCATGCGAGTTGCAGTGAAGAT
>JBIIOI010000146.1:0-2755 GCA_044337025.1 Planctomycetaceae bacterium | reverse complement strand
CCAGCTAAAGCGGTTTGATCTCACGATCGAATCCACGCTGGCTCCCGATTAGCAATCCGTGGTCACCAACCTGTCTATACAGAACACCCTGCAGAGCGAAAGCCCTGCAGGGTGTTCGCGTTTTTACTCCTCGCATTTCCGGAAACAGTGCGATGTCCGATTCCGCTGAGAGCGTTCATCGAATTCGACTTGTCGGGCCTTGGGAATGGACCGACTGGCCGGTTGCCGATTCCGCGGATTGGAAGAAGATTCGACTGCCGGATGATTGGTTGACGTTTCAGGAGTCAATAGCCTCCGCGATTTTTCGCAGGCGGTTTCATTGTCCGACCGGAATTGAGCCTGGTGATCGGGTGTACGCCGTCATCGATACCGAAGTATTGTGCGGTACCATTCGGCTCAATGGGGCTGGGTTAGAGAAGTCCGCCCGACCGTCGCGGATCGATCTGTCTTTTGAAATCACTGACCGGCTGATTGAGCACAATACACTGGAGATTGCTCTCACCGGGCTTTCGGCAATTCAGGAATGCGGTCTGGGCCGACCAGTGGTCCTGGAGATCGTCTCGCGGGCCGAGTCCGGTCCCGCTGAGTGATTGCTCCCCGCTGGACAATTGCCGTTCAACTTGCCAAGTTCTCACGCACATCCGCACTCAGATTGAGACCGGCTCTGACGCCGTACGCCTCGCCTGATTCTTCAACTTCTCAACCGCCGCCATGTCGCACCCCTGGATCGCTGACCGCATGCACAAGATCGACGCCTCCGGAATCCGGAAGGTGTTCGATCTCGCTGCCAATATGAAGAACCCGATCAACCTCAGCATCGGACAGCCGCATTTCGACACGCCCGATGTCATCAAGGAGGCTGCCAAGCGGGCCATCGACGCCGGGCGGAACGCCTACAGCCAGACGCAGGGGATCCTGCCGCTGATCAACAAGATCCAGCAGTCGGTCGAGGCGGAGTATCACCACGCCGACCGCAAGGCGTTCGTCACCAGCGGCACCAGCGGGGCCCTGATGCTGGCGCTCGAGTGTCTGGTCAATCCGGGGGACGAGGTGATCGCCTTTGACCCGTGGTTCGTGATGTACAAGCATCTGACCACGCTGGCCGGTGGGACGATCAAGCCGATCTCGACCTATCCCGACTTCCGCATCGATCTCAACAAAGTGCGCGACGCGATCACCCCGCGCACGAAGGTGATCCTGTTCAACAGCCCCTCGAACCCGACGGGGACGGTCGCCACCGAGGAAGAGGTTCGCGGTCTGGCTGAACTGGCCCGCGAGAAGAACGTCTGCCTGATCAGCGACGAGATCTACCGGGCCTTCTGCTACGACCGCCCGTTCGTCAGCCCGGCCAGGTTCAATGACCAGACGCTGGTGATCGACGGGTTCAGCAAGTCGCACTCGATGACCGGCTGGCGGGTCGGCTGGGCTCACGGGCCCGAGTTCCTGATTCAGCAAATGGCTAAGCTGCAGCAGTTCACATTCGTCTGCGCCCCGCACCCGTTCCAATGGGCCGGAGCCGAGGGGTGGGACCTGGACATCACGCCGTACGTGGCTGACTACAAACGCAAACGCGACCTGATGGCAGCTGAACTGAAAGACCACTACGAAATCATCGGAGCCGACGGGGCCTTCTACATGTTCATCAAAGCCCCGTGGGGCACAGCCACTGACTTCGTCAAGAAGGCGATCGAGAACGAGCTGCTGATTATTCCCGGCAACGTCTTCAGCTCCGAAGACACCCACTTCCGCCTGAGCTATGCCGCCAAGGACGAGACCCTCTTTCGCGGGGCCGAGGTGCTGCGGAAGATCGCCAAGGGGTAGCTGCCGGGCTGGCCCGACGCGCAGAACTCCCGCTGTCAGGGTGGAGCGCAGGACGATTTGGATGCCCGCGTTACGCGAGTTGGAATGGGTGGCCCGACCGACTTGTCGGTTGGGTCGCGGAGCGACAAGACGCCTCCCCATCGACGTAATGGATCGCAGAATCGGCAAACGCATGAAGAGGCATCTTGTGCCTCTGGCACCCGGCCAACATGGCCGGGCCACGCCCGCGATAGATCGCAGATAAAAATCTGATTGTTATCACAGGTGGCTTCCATTCGGATTTGACTTTTCTGAGGGATCATCCATACCATCGCATTGACACAACAACATACGGGGGAAAGCATGTCCAACAAAGTTGCGGGAGTTGTCGCGAAGCTAGTCGATGCACTAGAAGGCCTAGATTCTGCGGATGAGCGACGACGTGCAACACAGGCAGCGCTGACCGTGTTTGGCGATTCGTCAACTGCCGAAGCCGCACCGCGAATGCCTCTGCATCCTGAGGAGGATTTTAGTGGGATTCATTCAGCAGGTTTGGCATGGATGAAACGATGTGATCTTGCACTGCATGACATTCAGCACGTGATCCACATTGACGGATCCAGTGCGAGCCTCCTTACCAGTGTTGGAGCGAGCAAACGCGAGCAGACTAAGAACACCTATCTTCTCACTGGAGTATTGCAGCTGCTTTCGACGGGGAAAGCTGAATTCACAGACGAGATGGCACGCGGGAATTGCGAAAGCCTAGGTTGTTACGATGTCAATAACCACGGAAGTGCAGTTAAAGATCTTGGCAACAAGTCCACAGGTTCTAGAGCCGGTTTCAAAACCTGTTTGCAGGGCTTTCAAGCGGGTCGCCGCCGGATGGTCGTTTTCTACAACCGTCTGAGCACGATGACCATGCAGGCGGCATGAACGAGGCCTTGGAACAACGCGG
>JBIIOI010000066.1:0-32863 GCA_044337025.1 Planctomycetaceae bacterium | reverse complement strand
ATCGCTCACCACAACGCAAACCCGAAAGCCTTTGTCTGGACCAAGAAAGCCGAAGACATCCTGGAAAAAGTCTCCCGCGCCCGAAAAGCACTGGATAAGACACCATCTGTGTGAGGCACTACACTAGGTGAGCAGTTGACTTCAGCTGGCGAGCGTGGTTGGGGGGCGGGGTGGCATCGTCGCGGAGTGTGTGCCATGGCCACAGCTTTGGGTGGCCATGTCTCCGGATCATCGGACTCTCTGGTTGCTTGAGCATGGATCGCCGAGGCACTGCACAAGCATGGCGACCCAAAGCCGTCGCCATGGGCGGGCGTGGCCGGGTTGAGCGGCGACCTGCCGGGTGCCACGGCTCTGTGAGCCGTGTCTCGATACGCTGGACTTCCACTTTGGAGAGGCGCTGCTCACAGAGCAGTGGTATGCGACAGTTCTGGGACGATCGCAGGGCGAGAGTCGATTCTCGTTCGGCACGGCTCGCAGAGCCGTGGCACCCGAAGCAGGATGTTGGCAGGCGCTGAGTATTCCTTGATCCTCCGAGGGAGAGGTCACCATGTGAGATGAATATCGCATGAAAAGTCGGGGTGGGCGTGGCCCGGTTGAACAGCGACCTGCCGGGTGGCGGGCGTGGCCCGGTTGAACAGCGACCTGTCGGGTGCCACGGCTCTGTGAGCCGTGTCGCGATACGCTGGACTTCCACTTTGGAGAGTCGCTGCTCAC
Source organism: Planctomycetaceae bacterium (assembly GCA_044337025.1). Classification (GTDB taxonomy): domain Bacteria; phylum Planctomycetota; class Planctomycetia; order Planctomycetales; family Planctomycetaceae; genus TH-plancto1. The sequence goes on along the minus strand of JBIIOI010000066.1, from coordinate 32,149 downwards.
GGAGCAGCGGTATGCGACGGTTGCGGGACGAAAGATCGCGTGGCGTGAGTCGGTTCTCGTTCGGCACGGCTCGCAGAGCCGTGGCACCCGCGGTAGGATGATGGCGGGCATTGAGTGTTCTTTGATCTTGCGAGGGAGAGGTCACCTTGTCAGATGAGTATCGTAAGAAACGTCGGGCGATTAACGACGTGGGGCATGCTCATTTCATCACGTTCTCCTGTTGGAAGCGTTGGCCGTTGCTCAGCAAAGATCGTTCGCGGCAGTGGTTGGTTGATGCCATCGATCAAGTGCGGCGGGAGCAGGAGCTGGCGATCTGGGCGTATGTCATCATGCCCGAGCATGTGCATCTGCTCGTGATGCCATTGCGACCGGACTATGAGATGCGGCGAATCCTGGCGGCGATCAAGGCCCCGGTCGCGCGACAGGCCAAAGCGTACTTGATCGAGGCGAAGGCCACCGATTGGCTTCAGCGGCTGACCGCTCATCATGGAGAGCGAGAGGTTTTTCGATTCTGGCAACCGGGTGGCGGATATGACCAGAACTTATGGAACGAACGTCCAATTCTAGAAGTGATTGACTACATCCACGCCAATCCGGTGAGACGCGGTTTGGTGGAACGTCCAACGGATTGGATGTGGAGCAGTGCGCGGGATCACGCAGGACTGGGACAGGGACCGCTGATGATTGATCCCGTGGACTTGAGGTGAGCGGTTCGGCGTTGGGGGTTGGTTCGTCGGGTGCCACGGCTCTGTGAGCCGTGTCGCGTTACGCCGGAATATCATCTGGGAAAGGGGATTGGTGGCAGAGCAGCTGTACCCGACGGTTGTGGGAGGAGCGATCGTGGGGCGTGAGTCGGTTCTCGTTCGGCACGGCTCACAGAGCCGTGGCACCCGAAGCACAAGTCGTTGCGCGATCCAACCGGTGAGTCGGTCAAGCCACCCAGCCCCTGGGTTTGAATGGCTGGAAAGGCCCAAGCCCTGTCAGGGCGAAATAAGGAGTTTCGCCCTGACAGGGCTCGGCTGGCTGGAACTCTGCGGAACCCAGCGGGGACCACCAATCGGCGAATGCCCCCTTGGCAAGCGGACTCGAGGGTGGGAAATAGGTTTTTGCTGCGGTCGGTGGTACGATGCGGGAACTTCCCCCACTCCGTCCGTTGCGAGCGATCACTATGCCTCGTCACCTGTCACTCTTTGCAATTGTTCTGCTCGCTGGCTGTGCCGGTTCTGAGCCAGCTCCATCCGGCCAGACGGAAGCGGCCAGCATGCCTGCGGACTATGTGCCACCCGCTGAAACCGCAGAGCTTTCGGCGGACGACAAAGCTGCCGCCGAGAAGCAGGGGATCTGCCCGGTCACCGGCGAGAAGCTGTTCGGACACGGCACTCCGGTCAAGGTCACGGTCAAGGATCGAACCGTGTTCCTATGCTGCCAGCCTTGCGAGGAAGCGCTGAAGGGCGACCCGGACAAGTATCTGGCCAAGCTGGATGCCCCGGCGGCGGCAGAGGCTCCTGCGGCTGCACCGCCTGCTGAAACGCCAACCGCTCCCGCAGTCGAGCCCCCTCCCGCAGCGAACTGAATCGCTCGTTCAGTCTTCCCGATCCGGATCGGAGTTTCTCATGCTGGCCCGACTGGTCTGCCTGCTGATCGTGTGCGCCTCGACACTGGTGCGAGCGGAGGAAACTCAGCTCTCCCGGATCGCATTCGGGGCCTGTGCCAAGCAGGACAAACCGCAGCCGATCTGGGACGCCGTCATTGAAGCCCAGCCGCAGCAGTTTGTGTTTCTGGGCGACAATATCTATGGCGATACGGAAGACATGGCCCTCTTGAAGTCGAAGTGGGACCTGCTCGCCGCACAGCCGGGGTACATCCAGCTGAAGGCTCTCTGCCCGGTCACGGGAACCTGGGATGACCACGATTACGGCAAGGACGACAGCGGCGTCGAGTACCCGAAAAAGGTCGAGTCGCAGAAGCTGTTTCTCGATTTCCTGGAAGTCCCGGCCGATGACCCCCGCCGCCATCGCGAAGGAGTCTATGGCTCTCAGGTGACCGGACCGGTCGGGCAGCGGGTGCAGATCATTCTGCTCGACACGCGGTACTTTCGCAGCCCCTTGCTCAAGGGTTACGAGAAAGGGGAGCCCGGTGAAGGTCGACGCGGAATCTACGCCCCCAACAGCGACCCGAAAGCCACGATGCTCGGCGAAGCTCAATGGACCTGGCTTCGCAATCAGCTGCTGGTCCCCGCCGAAGTCCGCGTGATAGCCTCCAGCATCCAGGCTGTCGCCAGCGAGAACGGCTGGGAGACGTGGGGCAACTTCCCGCTGGAGCGAGAGCGTCTGTTCCGGATCATCCGAGAGACGAACGCCAACGGGGTGGTCCTGTTGTCCGGCGATCGCCATCTGGCCGAGATCTCGAAGCTGCCGAAGGACGTCGTGGGCTACCCGATCTTCGACATCACCAGCTCGAGTCTGAATGCCCCCAGTGGAAACATGACCAAAGCGGGCGTCCGGTTTGGCAATGAGATCAATACCTTCCGCGTCGGTCTGACCTACTTCGACACGAATTTCGGAATGATCCGCATTGACTGGTCTGAGCCCGATCCGATCCTGCGGCTGCAGGTCTGCGACGAAAAGGGCGGAGTCGTCTTGCAGCAAAAAACGAGGCTGAGCGAGCTGAAACTTCCATAACCGCGTGCGGCCCATGCGTAGATAGACAGCATGAACAGCCGCAATTGGTGAGGATCAGCCCATGCGATCGATTCAGACAGCGCCGCAGGTCACAGCCCACACTCGCAGCGGGCTGACGTTGATCGAAGTCCTGGTCTGCATCTCCATTCTGGCGACTCTGGCAGCCCTGCTCCTGCCGGCGACTCGCTCTGCGCGAGGTACCGCGCGGCGGACGCAGTGTCAGAGCAACCTGCGAAACGTCGGTCTGGCTGTGCAGGCCTACTCAACGGCAAAACGCGGACAGGTGCCACCACTGACGGGGGGATTCTCGATCGCGGGTCCGTCTCGCGCCAGTGCGGCCCCTTGGTCGGTTCATTTGTTGCCATATCTGGAATGTCAGGATCGGTTTGATCGATTGCAGAGTGTTCCCTCGGGCGAAGTCAGCAAGATCGCAATACAGGCCATCGAGTCGTACCTCTGTCCCGATGCGAAGAACTCCGGCGAAGGGGGGCTGTCTTATGTTGCGAATGCTGGAATGATTGCCAGCGACGACTGGTCCCAGACCGACAGCCTGGCCCATGGCATCGATCGTTACGACTTCGCGTTCAACGGGTATGGTGAGGGGAACCTGAACGCCGAGGACCAGCTCCTGGCGGTTGCATCCGGCGTGTTCTGGCGAGCTTCGGCAACGAACGCGGGGTCCATCCAGCCGCCGCGCACTCTGGACGAGATTTCGCGAGCTGACGGCAGTTCACAGACGATCCACCTTTCAGAGAACCTCAATACGCGCAGCTTTGATCCAGCCACACATACAGGAGGCTGGATCTCGGACACGGCGGGAGATATCGCCTTTGGAATCACGCTGGCGGGAGATGAAATTGGAGGCCAGTTCCGCGTGGCGGACAGAGAGACTCCCGGCGGCGTGGGAGTTGCAGGCGGGACGATTGAGACCGGTCTGCAGCTGAGCGATCTGCCGGTGTCTGCGGATTGCCGAATCAACGCGAACCTCGCTAATGCCAAGGACGGGGCCTCACCGCGCCCCTCGTCCGGGCACCCAGGAGCGGTGAACATGGCGTACGCCGACGGCTCCTGCAAAGTGATTTTTGAGGGGATCGATCCGACGGTTTATGCGCGTTTGCTGACGCCGATGGGAAGCCAGTATGGCCAGTTGCCTGTGTCGTCCGCCGACTTCTAGGGTGTACACATCTCAAGGATGAATAGATCCCGAAGGGATCGCAGAAATTAGCCGGTGGTTGAGCGCAGCGACACCACCGGTCAGCGATCCCTCCAGCACGCTCGCATCCCGGAGGGATGCCAGATGAGTCAATCCAGATACCTGTCGTCGTATTCCACTCCGGCTCGTTGCAGCAACTCAATCAGTTCCACACGGAATGACTTCTGTCGGTGATGGGTTTCCTGATTCTCGATGTACCCGCGTACTCCGTCCCTGGAATTCGGACTCACGGTGAATGCCGCATAGCCCTCCTGCCATGCGAATCTCTTCTCGCCGATTTCTGTATGAACCCAGACTGAAGCCTGCTTCTTCAGGTCTCGCATGAAATCCGCCAGGCAGTGTGTGGCCTTCAATCCGATGAGTAGATGCACGTGATCGGCAACACCACCCACAGATTGAGACACACCACCCAGCCCCTTGATCAGCCCGCCGAGATACTGGTGAAGTCGAGTCCGGCATGATCGACGAAGTTCGGTCCTTCGTGCTGAAGACGATGTGGTAGTGCAGACTGAGAAACGTTGACGACATGATCGTGCCCCAGTGAGACCGATTGATCGACAAGCAAGAGTATCCGACTTCGAGGCGTCTGCCATCCCTACGGGATGGGGAGTGTGGGGCGATCTGAACCGGTGGTATCGCTGCGCTCTACCACCGGCTAATCGCTGTGACCCCTCCGGGGTCTTGTGCCATCGAAAATCACCGCCCCTGTATATGTTCATGTGTATACATTCCACATGCCAACGGCATGGGAATAACCGTTCATCGCAACTGCCGACCCGCCTTCCCCTTTTTCAAAACTCCGCTCTCTCTCTTTTCCCGTCGCGAACCCATCGGTATCATCCGTCGTCCTCTTGCGAGAGGAATGCGCTGATTGTGTTGACTGGGTCCGCCCGAATCAGCGATGGGAAAAGAGGTTCCGAACAGCCGGGGCGGTGTTGTTCGGGACAAAAACCGACTTGAGCGAGGGTCACATCATGACTGAACCGACCGAGCCATCGCAGCGGCGAATGGCCTGACGGCGGCCAGTCGTACGCTGCGTGATCCCCGAAAGCTGGCCGTTCCGCTTCGTGGCACTGTGTAAGTTGCTTCAAGACTCTCTGTCAGATGAATGTGAAGTGGTCAGATCCACCCTCACTTCTCCGCAGCCGGGTTTCGAAGCCAGTCCTCGAACGTGATTCTTCACCGAATGTTTCGGCGAGAGAGTCGCTGTTCCTCCCCGCAGGTATTGACCTCGGACGAGGAGTTCCCGTTTCCATCACGGACGCGTTGTTTCCCGAGCGGGCGAAACGCATCCTTCCTCAGCAGTTCAGATCATGGACCTTCAGCACATCCGCAACCTGGGCATCTCGGCCCACATCGACTCCGGTAAGACGACCCTCAGCGAACGCATCCTGTTCTACTCAGGCCGCATCCACAAGATCGAGGAAGTCAAGGGGGACGGCGACGGCGCCACCATGGACTTCATGGATCTCGAAAAGGAACGCGGAATCACGATCACCAGCGCCGCGACGCAGGTGACCTGGGAAGCGACCAAGGTCGACGGCTCCAAGGAAGACTACACGATCAACCTGATCGACACCCCGGGGCACGTGGACTTCACCGTCGAAGTGGAACGCTCGCTGCGCGTTCTCGACGGCGCGATTCTGGTCCTCTGCTCGGTCGGTGGAGTGCAGTCGCAGTCGCTGACCGTCGACCGCCAGATGAAGCGCTATAAGGTGCCCCGCATCGGGTTCGTCAACAAGATGGACCGGACCGGAGCCAACTTCTTCAGTGTCGTGAAGCAGGTCCAGGACAAGCTGCACGTCACCCCCGTGGTACTGCAGATTCCGATCGGCCAGGGTTCCGCCTTTGAAGGCGTGATCGACCTGATCCAGATGCGTGCCCTGTACTTCGAAGGGAAGAAGGGGATCGATGTCGTCGTCAAGCCGATTCCGGAAGACTATGTCGACCAGGCTCAGGAGTATCGCGCCAAGATGCTCGAAGCTCTGTCGATGTACGATGACGAGCTGATGAATGCGATCCTCGAAGAGACCGAGTTCCCCGCTGAGAAGCTGGTCCCGATCATCCGCAAGGCGACTCTCTCGCATGAGATCACCCCGATGATGTGCGGGTCGGCCTTCAAGGACAAGGGCGTTCAGCCTCTGCTCGATGCTGTGGCAGCTTACCTGCCCAGCCCGGAAGACCGCATCGTCACCGCCATCGACAACGAGGCGACCGCAGCTGCTCGCAAGTCGGGAGAAATCCAGGCGGACGAGTTCAAGCGGATCACGCTGACCCCCGATCCGACGAAGCCAGCCATCGGCATGGCCTTCAAGACGGTCGTGGAGCAGTTCGGCCAGCTGACCTACACCCGTCTGTATCAGGGCACCTTGAAGAAGGGCGAGACCTACACCAACACCCGTACGGGCAAGTCGGTGCGGTTTGGCCGCCTGGTGCGCCTGCACGCCGATGAGCGGCAGGATATCGACATGGCCGAAGCGGGCGACATCATCGCCATCGTCGGTGTCGATTGCGCGACCGGGGATACCTTCGTCGGTCCCGGTCTGGAAGAGATGTCGCTCGAAAGCATCTACGCCGCCGAGCCGGTCATCCGCCTGTCGATCGAGCCGACCAACCGCGACAACGCCAGCAATCTGAGTAAGGCACTCGAACGGTTCCGTCGTGAAGACCCGACCTTCCACGTGATGAGCGACCCGGAAACGGGCGAAACGCTGATCGCGGGGATGGGACAGCTGCACCTCGAAATCTACGTCGAACGCATCAAGCGCGAGTACAAGTGCGACACCAAGATCGGGCAACCGAAGGTCGCGTACAAGGAAACGCCGCAGAAGACGGTCGAGTTCAACTACAAGCACAAGAAGCAGACCGGGGGTTCTGGTCAGTACGCCCACGTGGTCGGGAAGATCTTCCCGCTCCCCGAGGACAACACCAAGAACTACGAGTTCTTCAACAAGATTACGCAGGGCAAGATTCCTGGCCAGTTCATTCCGGCCATCGATGAAGGCTTCCAGCGCGCCTTGGTGAAGGGCCCGCTCTGCGAGTGCGAAGTGGTGCGTGTCGGTGCGGAAATCGTCGACGGTAGCTACCACGATGTCGACTCGTCCGAACGCTCGTTCGAAACGTGTGCCTGGCACATCATGCGCGACAACCTGCAGCTCGCCGACATGGCCCTGCTGGAGCCGATCATGAAGCTCGAAATCGAAGTGCCCGAGGAGTACCAGGGAACCGTCTCCGGTCACCTGTCTTCGAAGCGCGGCGTGATCGGGCAGACCGGCACCAACATGGGTGTCGCGGTGATCAACGCCGAAGTCCCGCTGGCCAACATGTTCGACTACGCCAACGAACTGCGGTCGATGACCCAGGGCAAGGGCGGATTCAGCATGGAGTTCGCTTCGTACCAGAAGGTGCCGAAGAACATCCAGGCCGAAGTCGTCGAACGCAGCCGCAAGGAAAAGGCCGAGAAGGCGAAGGGCTAATCACCCCGCTCGCGTTTGGTCAATGAATTGCCCAGGGACGCCCGCAAGGTGCGTCCCTGGGTTTTCTTCTAGTAGTCCTTAGTCCTTAGTCATTCGTCCTTGGTCCCGGCTCGGTGACTCAGGGACCAATGACTAAGGACTAATGACCAGGGACACCCCCATGGTCGACAACCTCCCCCTGCATTCGCTCACTCACGCTGGCATGACCATCGAAGGCTGGTCTCGGGCCGCGGTGCAGACTTACTGGCGGATCCCGGAACTGAAGCTCGGTTTCGACATGGGGGGCAGCCCCTGGTCGTTCATGGGGACGCAGACCTTCTTCATTACGCATGCTCATCTTGATCACCTGGCAGCACTCCCGGCCTTTGTCGCCCGCCGCAAGATGATGAAGATGGAGCCTCCGATCATTTACATGCCAGAGGAGATCGTCGAGTTCGTCGACCGGATGCTCAAGTCCTGGCAACGCCTCGATCGCGGGCGCATGAACTGCGAACTGATCGGAGTGAGGCCCGGGGATGAGTTCGAACTCTCCCGTGAGCATATCGTCACAGCCTTCGACACCAAGCACACGGTCCCCTCGCGCGGGTACATCGTCTGGGAACGTCGCCGCAAGCTGAAGCCCGAGTACGTCGGCCTGTCGGGTGACCAGATCCGCGACCTGCGGTACAGCGGGATCGACGTCAGCGGCGAGGTCCGCATGCCGCTCGTCTGCTACTGCGGCGACACAGCTCCCGAAGGGCTCGATGCCGACCCCGCGATCTACGAGTCGAAGATCCTGATCACGGAGATGACGTTCTTCCGACCAGAACACCGACGCGACAAGATCCACAAGTTCGGTCATACTCACCTGGACGATCTGGTCGAGCGGGCTGACAAGTTCCAGAACGAGCTGATCATTCTGGGACACTTCAGCACGCGCTACAGTGATCGTCAGGTCAAATCGGCGATCGACAAGCGACTGCCCGAGCGACTGAAGCCGCGCGTCAAGCTATGGTGTTCCGAGGGACTGGATCGCAAGCCGGAGCCGCCTCGCAGCGAAGAGACTCCCGCTAAACCGGCCAAACCCCGCAAGCCGCGCGAAAAGTAGCAGCTGCTCACTGAGTTCACTTCCCATTTGGAGAGTTCGATGTCTAGGTCCAAAATTGCCGGCTGGGTTCTCTCGAGTTTGCTGGCTCTGATGTTGATTGGAGCCAGTGCCACCTCCAAGTTCATTGAGTGGGAAGGCAAAGCCAAAGAGTTCGAGAAGAGCGGCTTCACCGTCGATCAGATGACCAAGATCGGCGTCGTCGAGGTCGTGATTACGATCCTGTTTCTGATCCCCCAGACGTCCTTCATCGGGGCCATTCTGCTCACCGGTTATCTGGGCGGGGCCACCGTCACGCACGTGCGACTCGGAGACTCATTCGTTGTCCCGGTCGTCATCGGGGTCCTGGTCTGGATCGCCCTGGGACTCAGAAACCCCGCGATCTTCTGCCTGGCACGAGGCGGCACCGGGGCTCCGTGTCCGACTCCGCCCAAAGCCGAGTAGCACGCTCTAACGCGTCGCTTCCTCGATCGATTCGATCGCGACCCGGCACAGCTTCCGAACCAGTTCGGCGGGCATGGCCGGGGCGGGGATCAGTGTCACCACGTCGCCGATGGGGCGGATGATTACGCCGCGTTTGCGGGCTGCCAGGGTCACCCGATGGCCGGTCCGCCGCTCCGCCGGAAACCCGGTCTTTGCCGCACGATCCTGCACCAGTTCGATGCCGATCAGAATCCCACTCTGCCGGATCTCTCCGACATGAGCGCGGTTACGAAGCGGGGCGAGTTCTTCGGCGATGATGGCTGTATTGGCCCGCACGTTGTCGAGCATTCGGTTCTGCTCAATCAATTGCAGCGACGCGATTGCCGCCGCGCAGCCCAGGGCATTCCCCGTATAAGTGTGACCGTGATAGAACGTGCGTCCGGCTGCAGGCGGCCCAAGGAAGGCCTCGTAAATCGCATCGGTACAAAGCGTCGCTGCCAGCGGCAGGTAGCCGCCTGAAATCCCTTTACCCAGGCACAACAGGTCCGGTGACACCTGCTCCTGCTCGCACGCGAACAGCGTCCCCGTGCGACCAAATCCCACAGCCACTTCATCGGCGATCAGCAGCACGCCATGTCGCTGCGTGATCTCCCGGGCCTTGCGCAGATAACCGGGCGGGTGGACCTGAATCCCTGCGGCCCCCTGCACAATCGGTTCGATGATCAGAGCAGCCAGCTGGCCGGAGTGCTGAGCAATAACCCGCTCCAGCTCCGCCTCGCAATGAGCCAGCCAGCTCTCGGGAGTGTGTCCCGAAGGAGTTCGATATCCCGTCGGGCACGGTATCACGACGGTCGGGAACAACAGCCCTCCATACATTCCATGAAAGCGTTCGACCCGCCCGACGCTGACAGCTCCGAGAGTGTCCCCGTGATAGGCTCCTCCGATGGAGGCGAAGAGTGTCCGGTCTTCGCTGCTTGCTTTCTGGCGGTGATACTGCACGGCGATCTTGAGGGCCGCTTCCACAGCTGTGGCCCCACTGTCGGAGTAGAAGACCTTCGTCAGCCCGGCGGGAACCCGCTCCACCAGCATCCGCGCCAGTTCAATTGAGGGAGTCGACGAGAGCCCCAATAGCGTCGAGTGCCCGATCCGCCCCAGTTGATCGCGGATGGCGGCATCGATCTGAGGCACGCGGTGACCATGGACGTTGCACCACAGCGACGAGGTTCCGTCCAGGTACCGGTCCCCCTCGATGTCAATCACTTCAAAGCCATCGCCCGACTCAATGATCGGAGCCCCCTCCTCGCGATAGGCTTCCATCGCGGTGAACGGGTGCCAGACATGGTCGTTGTCCCAGGTCCGCAGGCGGTGATAATCAGCGACGTCCATTACTCGACAAACTGGAATTCATTGGAAAGCAGCAGGGCCTGAGCCACCTGCCACAGACCGTCCGGGTGACGACTCAGGTAGCCGACCGACCAGCTGGCCTCTTCGGGAGCGGGGCTGCGAGCCAGGATCAGCCGAAACAGCGACTCAATCCGGGCCTCGGGAGTCTCTCCAGTGACCTGATCACTCGCAATCTGAGCCAGCTCCGTCACGAACGGAGAATTGAGTCCAAACAGGGCCTGTTGCGGGACGACGGTGTTCGGGCGCTGCGGGCTGCTGGTGTCGGGGCTGGGGTAGTCGAATGTCCGCAGCAGGCTGGAGAAGTTGTTACGGTCGATGAAGCTGTAGATCGAGCGACGCGCCAAGACTTCCGAGCGCAGGCCGAGGAACGAGTTGACCTTGTCCTTGAGCTTCTGTTTCCGCTCGACACGCGGCTCGATCTCGACGGGACGCCCCTGCATCCGATCGTCGAGAGCCCCGGCCGCAGCCAGCATTGAGTCGCGCATCTGCTCGAACTGGAACCGGCGGCGGTTCTGTCTCCAATACAGCCGGTTCTCCGGGTCAGCTGTGACCGCCGCTGGGCTCGCGATGATCGACTGACGATAGGTCGAGGACAATACGATCTCACGGATCAAGGTCTTGGTCGACCAGCCGGAGTCGATAAACCGTCCTGCCATCCAGTCGAGCATTTCGGGGTGAGTCGGCAGCTCAGTGCGGACTCCAAAGTCGCTGGGGGTCGTGACGAGCCCCGTCCCGAACAGCTGCAGCCAGACTCGGTTGGCAAAGACGCGTGCGGTGAGCGGGTTGTCAGGGCTGACGATCCGCTGAGCCAGCTCCAGCCGCCCGCTGCCGTTTGTGAAGGCCGGGCTGTCGTTGCCAGCGATGATGCGCGGCATGCGGCGCGGCACGCGCGGACCATGTCGACCGGAGTTGCCGCGCTCAAACACGACTGGCTCCATCGGCTGGTCATTGTCGAACAGGACCATGCCGTGCGGCGGAGATCCCTTGGAAGTGACCACCAGCTCAGCCACCTTCTTACGCAGGTCGCGGGACTTCTCTCGATGATCTCGCCCGTAGTAACGCTCGATCTGATCGCGGGGGAACGCAGCTGCGGACTTGTCACCGTACAGGACCTGCCGCAGCTGTTCCGCATCGGCATCAGGCAAAGCGGCGAGATCAGGCTGAGCCTTCTGAGCCTCAACCCACTTCTGGCGGACCTCTTCGAGGACCTGCCCATAGATACGAACGACATCCGCGACCGACTGCGGTGGCTGGTTCTTCAGTGCCTGCAGGATCGCAGGGTGACACTGCTCGGGGGTCCAGGTTGCGACCTGTTCCGCAGCCTTGGCTGCGAAGCCATCTGCAGGCAGCGTGCGCAGCTTGGCGAGTGCCGACCAGATCCGGTTCTCAGGCTTGAGTTCGCGTTCCAAGTACTTCTGCCATAGATCGAGTTGCTTGTCGCGCAGCGGAGGTTCGTTCTTGACCTCGACTTCGGCGGGAACGTTCCCGGCCTTCTTCGCCAGCGTCATCAGCAAGTCACCTGCGCGAGTGCGGGAATGCTCCAGCAGCTCGTTGTAGGCTCCATCCAGATAGTCGGTCACGTCCTTGTTGCGTTTGGCGAGTTCAGCGGCAAACGCCTGATACTCGGGCGAGGTGGTGTCCGCCGCACCAACCTGCGGGAGTTCTTCCGGCTCGTGGCTGCTCGCGAAGACTCCATACAGCGAGTAGTAATCGTGAATCGGAATCGGGTCATACTTGTGATCGTGACAACGGGCACAGGCCGTCGTCATTCCCATCAGCCCGCGCGAGACCACATCGATCCGGTCATCGATGATCGCGTGCGCGTCTCCGATGAATCGCGGACCGAGAGTCAGGAACCCCATGGCAGCCAGCTGCGGCGACATGGGCGGAAGGTTCAGCTTGTCAGCCGCGAGCTGTTCGATGATGAACTGATCGTACGGCTTGTCGCTGTTGAAAGCCTCAATGACATAGTCGCGGTAGGTGTAGGAGAACGCGAACCGCCGCTCGTCAGTGAAAACATACCCTTTAGTGTCGGCATAGCGGGCGATATCGAGCCACATCCGCGCCCAGCGTTCTCCAAACCGAGGCGAAGCCAGCAGGCGATCGACCAGATCTTCCACCGCCGTCGGTGAGCTGTCAGCCACGAAGGCCTGCGCCTCGTCATACGTCGGACGCATCCCCAGCAGGTCGGCATAGAGCCGGCGAATCAGAGCTTCGCGGCTCGCTTCGGGGGCGAGTGAGAGCTGCGACGCCTCCAGCTGGGATAGCACGAACTGGTCGATCGGAGTGCTGACGCGGTCACGCGCCGCGGGGCGCGGGGGGACCGGACGCGAGATTGGTCGATAGGCCCAGTGCGCTTTCGCAGCGGCATCGAAGTCGATCTCGCCATTCTCGCGACGCGGCAGACTCGATGCGGTCGGGGCGGCGGCGGCATCAGCCGGCCACGGGGCTCCCTGCCGGACCCATTCCGTCAGCAGATCGATCTTATCCTGAGGCAGCTTGCCCTTGGGGGGCATCTGCGTATCGTTGGGGTCATGCTTCAGCACCTGCAGCAGCCGACTCTTCTCGGGCTCGCCGGGAGCGATCAGGTGCGGGAACACCCCATCCCGTCGATCGAGCCGCACTTCGCCTTGCTGTTTCTTGTCCGAGTGGCACTCGTAACAGCTTTCCGCGATGACGGGGCGGATCTTCTCTTCGAAGAAACGAATCTGCTCCGCACTCGGTTCGTCGGCCGCCAGGAGCAATCTCCCGACCGAGAACAGCAACGTGAAGCAGGCAAGGGGAATTGTTCGCATCATGGAGTAAGCAGCAGGCAGGAGGCTGCGAGGTGAGGGCTCCGCGACTGCCGGGAGGCAGCAAAGATATTCTACGACTCCCTTGGACGGTGTACGAGGGTAGTTGAGATTTGTGAATCGAAATGGGGAATGCAGTCGCGGGACGTCTGGCGGAACTCTGGAGAGTTCCGGTACAGGGCACTTCGGTCAAACCGTCGCGGATTTTCGGCTTCGCGGTCAGGCGACCGCCAGCGATCCCGTTGGAGACGAATTGCGGTTCCCGGCCTGCTACGATTCGCGAGTTGTCCAATCCCATCCGAGGCATCATGTCCCACACGATTCCGACCGCGATCACGATCAGCCTTGTCCCCCAGGCCCAGGGAGGTCCGTTTGTCTTCTGGCATGACCTGGATGACGGAATTCGCCAGGCAGCGGAACTCGGGTTCGATGCGATCGAGCTGTTCGCCCCCGGGCCGGATGCGGTGGCTCCCGATCTACTTCGACAGAAACTCCTCAGCCACTCCCTCAAGCTGGCCGCTGTCGGCACGGGAGCGGGCTGGGTGGTTCACAAGCTGACACTGACTGACCCTGATGCAGGGGTTCGGAAAAAGGCTGCGGAGTTCATCCGCTCGATGATCGACTTCGGGGGAGCCAACGGCGCCCCCGCGATTATCGGTTCGATGCAGGGCCGCTGGGGCGGGACGGTCGACAAGCCCACAGCTCGTGGTTGGCTGGGCGAGGCGCTCGTCGATCTGGGAGAGCATGCGCGGCAGTACAATGTGCCACTGATCTATGAGCCACTCAATCGGTACGAAACCAACATGTGCAATACTCAGGCCGATGGCGTGCTGTTGCTCGAAGAATTCGGGGCGACCAATGTGCGGCTGCTGGCGGATCTGTTCCATATGAACATCGAGGAAGTCGATGTGGCTGTGGGCCTCCGGCAAGCGGGTCGCTGGCTGGGGCATGTGCACTGCGTCGATACGACACGCTGCGCAGCCGGAGTGGGCCACATGAACTGGCCGCCGATCGTGCAGGCCCTCACTGAAACGGGTTACTCGGGCTACGTGTCGGCAGAGTGCCTGCCGTGGCCGAATTCCCGCGCCGCCGCCGAGCAGACGATCCGCAAGTATCACGAGCTGTTCCGCTAACGAAAAAAGCCCAGGGGTCACAACCCCTGGGCTTCTTGAGCTTTCACACGTCGTCTTCGTTCGGACTAGAACGACAGAACGGCGTCCACACCGAAGATCGTTTCGTCGACTGGCACGCCAATCGGGTTGTTACCCTTCTGGCCAGCGGGGGACCACTGGTGGCGAACTTCCGGACGAATCGTCAGGTTCCCGGTCGGCTTGATGTTCAGGCCAACAGTCGTCTCGTAGTACGAGACTCCGTTGATCTTCGCCCATTCGCCGCGAGCACCGGCTCCCAACGTATCCGTGATGTTGTAGATCAGGTAGTTGGCAGCACTGACCGAGTGGAACGTCGAGGTACCACCGGCAACACCTTCGTTGCCGCGAGCGATATCGCTGGCGAGAACGTAGGTCAGCTTGTCGGTCAGAGTGACGGTCGTGACCAGGTGATGGGTATTTCCGTCACCGATCCATCCGTTGTTACCGACGATTCCGACGTAAGCGACGGTCACATCGTCCGAGACCTTCACCGTGGCTCCGCCGATGAACGACGAGGCTTCATTGAAGCGGGCGAAACCGCTATCCCAACCGGCGACCCATCCACCCATCAGGGTGACTTCGTCGCTGGCGGCGTAGCTGGCCAATGCACCCGTGTGGGTGAACGGCTCGGTGAAGTTCCACGTGAAGGCGTGGCTGTAGAAGAAGTTCCCGGTCGCCGGGACGACTTCATAACCTGCTGGGGTATAGAAGTGACCGACCTTGACCGACAGCTTGTCGTAAGCCAGCACTCCGTAAGCCTGAGGAATGGCCCAGTGGAAGGCTCCGTGATCGAAGCTGTCCTGGAAGTCCCAGCGATCGCGATTCGGGTTACCGTAGGCCTGAGTGTTTTCTCCATCCAGACCGTACATCACATCAACGCGAGCACCCCAGTCGAGGCCTTCGCTGCCGTCAGCGATCTTCTCGGCATAGAGCCACGCCTGATGGATGTTCCAGCTGTCGGGACGGGTGTTGAGCACACCGTCCGACTTGTTCGTGTAGCCGGACTGAACCCAGCCGCCAAAATCCCAGCCCGAGTCTTCGCCGAGGATGGCATCGCTCAGGTCGAACTTCTCACTGAGTTCGCCACCGAAGAGGCCGCAACCGCAACCTTCTTCCCCGATGCAGTCACCGACTGCATCGCAAGCTCCGCCGGTCGCACATTCATCGGTGGTGCAGCTCACCAGCGAGATGTCCATCCGCTCGGGGGCGCTCAGAATTGCTTCTGCACGCTGAATTGAGGGGGCGACCGGTCCAGCTGCTGAAGCTGAAGCCGCCCAACCCAGACCGACAGCCGACATCATCAGCCAGCTGCGCATTGAAAACCGTCGCATGTGAAAGCTCCTTCGAGTGAACGTTGAGCGCACGCCCACTCAGTCCTTGTGAGTTGAGTCGATCCTTCCGAGTCACTCCATCGCTCTCGCGGCGCAGGGCGAAAAGTGACTTGGGAAAAGGAAATGACTCGCAGTGATTGGATCGACATCCGATTCGGCGAAAATCGCGATTCGTCGGTGCGCCCCTACCGTTTCACTAACCAGCAATAAATCCTGTCTACATCGGCGGATACTGCCGGAACCAAGGGGGATTGCCCCCCTTTCTCAGCCATCCCTGACCGGTCCGCTCCATTTCAATGACTTCCGATCTGTGTCCGAATCTGGCAGACTCAGTGACGATTGAGGAGACGACCCATGCGTGTTGCACTGTGGCTCAGTGTGTTTCTGCTGTCTGTCACTGCCGTCCCAGCGGCCGATTTTCAGGCAGGCCTGGCTCGCGTCGAGGTGACTCCGACCGACCCGATTCGGCTCTCGGGTTATGCAGTCCGGTCCAAGCCCTTTGAGGCAGTCGACACTCCTCTTTATGCGCGAGCCCTGGTTCTGCGCGAGGACACCGGTCCGCTGCGGGCACTGGTGGCGATCGACTCCATCGGACTGCCCGGAGACTTAACGGTCGAGATTGCAAAGCTCCTGAATGAGAAGCATGGTCTCCAGCGGGACGATCTCGTGATCAGTGGGACGCACTCCCACACAGCTCCAAAGCTCTCGAGGGGGCTCGACAACCTGTACACCGTTCCGCAGTCCGCCGAAGAGCAGACCCGGACCGATGCCTACACTCAGGTGCTGCGCGACCGCGTGGTCGAAGCTGTCAGCCAGGCCATCGAGAACCTCGCCCCGGCCAAGCTGACGGTCAACACGGGCGAGGCCACCTTCGCCAAGAATCGTCGCGGGCTGAAAGATGGCAAGTGGGTCGGCTTCAGCGTACAAGCTGGCGGAGTGGTCGATCACACCGTGCCCTGTCTGCGGGTCAGTACACCCGAGGGGCAGGTCCGCGCGGTGCTGTTCAACTACGCCTGCCACTGCACGACACTGGGCGGCAACTACAACCGCGTCAACGGCGACTGGGCCGGCTACGCTGCCGCCGAACTCGAAACAGCTCATCCCGGCATGCTCGCCTTTTCGGTCATCGGCTGTGGAGCCGATGCGAATCCGGATTACCCGACACCCGCCCAGGTCGAATCGTCTCGCATCAATGGACGCCTGCTCGCAGCTGCGGTCGAAAAGCAACTGACAGCTCCGGGGATCGATCTCTCGTCTTCGCTGCAATCGACGTTTGGCTTCGCGGGGATCGCCCCGGAACGCCCCTCTGCAGAGGCACTCACCAAGCAGCTGCTGAGCACTCAGCCGCAGGTTCGCCGCCATGCAGAGAACATGCTGGCCACGCTGGCTCGCATGGGTCGATTGCCCGAGACCTACCCGATGCCGATCCACGTCTGGCGTTTTGGCGATCAGTTCGCGATGGTCTTTATGGGCGGAGAAGTCGTGGCTGATTACGCCCATCGAATCCGCAAGGAACTGCCCGCAGCCACGTGGGTCAGTGCGTACTGCGATGATGTCTTTGGCTACGTGGTCAGCGAGCGGATGCGAGCGGAAGGTGGCTATGAAGTCGATGAATCGATGATTTACTACAACCAGCCGGGCCGCTGGGTGAGCGGGACCGAAGAGGTGATCTTCCGGCGGATTCATGAACTCTACGACAACAAGACCCCCGACCGGGCCTTGTCGGTGGAAGAGGCACTGAAGACCTTCTCCCTTCCCGAGGAGTACGAGATCGAGGTCGTGGCTGCGGAGCCGCTGATCGTCGATCCGGTGAACTTCGCGGTCGCTCCCGATGGGAAGCTGTGGGTCGTCGAGATGCGGGACTACCCGCTGGGGATGGATGGCAAGGGCGAGCCCGGCGGTCGGATTCGCGTGCTGACCGATGACAACGGCGACGGGCGATACGACTCAGCTGTCACGTTCATGGACAAGGTGCGATACGTGACCGGTGTGCTGCCGTGGAAGGACGGGGCCTGGGTCAGCGCGGCTCCGCATGTCTCGTTTGCGCGGGACACGAACGGCGACGGCACTGCGGATGAGGTGACTCCCTGGCTCGAAGGGTTCATCGATGCCAACCCACAGCACCGGATCAACGGGTTCGAGCGCGGACTCGACGGGTGGATTTACCTCGCAGCAGGGGATTCCACCGATCATGTCAAGTCACTGATCACCGGCGAAGTGGTCCAGACCTCGCGGCGGGATATCCGGTTCCACCCCAAGACCGGAAAGGTCGAAGCTGTGGGCGGGCAGACGCAGAACGCCCGCGTGCGCGACGATTGGGGCCACTGGTTCGGCAACACGAACAGTGAGCCGCTGATGCAGTTCCCGATCGAGGACCGCGACCTGCGGCGGAACCCGTGGGTCCCCTCGCCGCCGTCCTCTGTGCGGATCACCGATCCCGAAATCGCCCCGCCGGTCCACCCCACGAGCCGAACAGTCGACCGGTTCAACGACCTGTGGGCAGCCGACCGGTTCACCTCGGCCTGCGGGACGGGGATCTTCCGCGATACAACCTGGGGGCCCGAGATGTACGGAGCGGCGTTCGTCTGCGAGCCGGTTCATAATCTGGTGGTGCGTTACAAGCTGGTGCAGGACGGCGTGACCTTCAAAGCGGTGCGGTTCGCCGAAGACACCGAGCGGGAGTTCCTGTCATCGTCCGACAACTGGTTCCGCCCCACGCGGGCCATGACGGGACCGGATGGGTGCCTGTGGATTGCTGATATGTATCGGCACGTGATCGAGCATCCGGAATGGATCCCCGAGGCGTGGCAAGCGCGGCTCGATGTGCGGGCCGGGGAGGATAAGGGACGGATCTACCGGGTCAAAAGAAAGGGGCAAGAGCGGTCTAGATTTAAGGAGACCAAGAGCCTTTTTCTGGCAACGGATCTTGACCGTGAAAATGGCTGGTTCCGCGATAATGCTCAGCAATTTCTTTGTGAGAAAGACGCTCTTGATGGAGTCGACATCCAAATCATGCGAAGACATTTGCAGAGATCCGTTGGAAAGCTCCATGCACTCGCGGTTCTCAGCCATCATGGTCTCATGAACGCCGATGAACTTGCGAAGGCCTTTCAATCCACCGACTCAAAATTTGTGGCGGGTGCGATTCGCTATCTGACTCCGGAACTGATCAGTGAACGATCGATTCAAGCCGTGATCCCTGAACTCTTGAAGCATCCTTCGATCGAGATCCGTTATCTTTTGGCGACAGCCATGGGAACCTCGTCAAGTCCCGAAGTTCCAGGATGGCTCGGTGAACTGATCCTCAGCGATTCCAACGACCCCTGGCTACGGGCGGCGATCCTCAGTTCCGCTCCCAAGCATGCCGATCAGCTGTTGCCGCTCGTGATCCAGAAGCTCCCTGCGGATGAGACTCGCTCGATTTGGGTCGGTCATCTGGTGGCAACGATCCTGGCTGACAAGCCCGAGGCGGGACTAGCTCGGATTTTCAAGGCGATCGGCGGCGAGGCCGAGGGAGATGCCAACGCGTGGAAGGTGGCTGCGATGGCCGACACGCTGCAGGTGCTGCGAGATCGCGGAACACCGCTCTCGCAGCTGCTAAAGGCTCAGGACGCGGAACTCCAACTCGCGTTTGAGACTGTACACCCCACCTTTGAAAAGGCCCAAACGCTCGTCAATGCCGTCGATGGGCCGCTCTCACAGCGTTTGGCCGCGATCGAAATTGCCGGGGAACTGACAGAGGACCTGCTCTGTGATACGACACGTTTGAACGGGCTGCTCACTCCTCAATCGCCGATCGAACTAACCTCAGCTGCCATTGCGCGACTGACCCAGATTGGACAGACCGGCGGCATCATCTCTGCCTGGCCCACGCTATCTCCCGTCGCGCGGCGTGAAGCTCAAGCTCTCTTCGTCGCAAGAAACGGCACAGCTCAGGCTCTGCTCGACGCTGTCGCAGCTGGCAAGATCCCCGTCAGCGATCTGGATGCCGCCACGCGGAACGCTCTCAATGAATCGAAGTCGGAGAAGGTCCGCACGCAGGCTGCGACACTCCTGGCTGCCGTTGCTTCGTCAACGCGTGGTGAAGTCATGACCAAGTACCAGTCTGCCATTGGACTGAAGGGTGACGATGCGCATGGCCGCGTCCTGTTCGAAAAGAAATGCGCCACCTGTCACAAGCACCGTGACCTGGGCAACGAGATCGGGCCGCAACTGGTCGCCCTGCAAAACAAGTCGGGCGAGTTTCTGCTGCGGGCGATCCTCGACCCGAACCAGGCCGTTGAGAGCAAGTACACCGGCTACGTCGCGACGACGAAAGACGGCCGCACCTTCACCGGCATGATCATCGACGAGACAGCCACCAGCCTGACCCTGGCCCGGACCGACGGGAAGAAGGACACGGTCCTGCGCGTCGATATCGAGGAACTGAAGTCGACCGGCAAGTCGTTCATGCCCGAGGGGCTGGAGCAGGATCTCACGACACAGGATCTGGCAGACGTGTTCCAGTTCGTGCAGGGGAAGTGAGCGTGTCCCACGATCCGCTTCCTTGCGCTGCTCTGTTATCCGCCGCGCTGCAGGTCCATCATCCGTCCGAACCGGTCGAGGATCTTGAGCTTCAGCGGAGCAAACTCCGGGCGATCGATTGCTTCCAGATCGACCAGCCGCTGAGCCGCCTCGCGCGTCTCCACGAGCAGGTCATAGTCCCGCGTCAGGTCGGCCAGCTTGAGCGGCATGCTGCCGCTTTGCCGGGTCCCCAGTGCATCGCCCGGGCCGCGCAGCTCAAAGTCGACCTCGGCGATCTTGAACCCATCACTCGTCTGCTCCAGCGCCGCCAGACGTGTCGTGGCGTCAGGGGTGTCGGCCTCGGAGACCAGGAAGCAGTACCCTTGGTACTTCCCGCGGGCGACGCGGCCACGCAGCTGATGCAATTGCGAGAGGCCGAACCGTTCGGCTTCCAGGATCACCATCAGCGTGGCGTTCGGGACATCGACTCCGACTTCGATCACCGTGGTCGCGACGAGGGCCTGTAACTCCCCCTCGCGAAAGTCGGCCATCGTCCGGGCCCGCTCGGTCAGGTCCATCTGCCCGTGAACCAGCCCGACTCGGAATCCCGCGAGTTCGTTCCGGGGCAGGTCGCGAAAGATCTGCTCGGCCCCCTGCTGGCCGTCGTCGCTGCCGCCTTCGATCCGGGGGCTGACGACATACAGCTGGCGACCCTCTTTGAGTTTCTGCCGGATGAAGTCCCAGCAGCGCTTCTTGCTGGTCTGACCATAGATGCGGCTGGTCACAACCTTCTGGCGACCGGGAGGCAGGTCCGACACCACTGTGAGGTCCAAGTCGCCGAACTGCGTCAGACACAAGCTGCGAGGGATCGGTGTCGCCGTCATCACGAGCATATGCGGGGCATGACCGGCCAGATCTGAGAACCGCGACCGCTGGGCGACCCCGAACTTGTGCTGCTCGTCGATGACGACCAGACCCAGGTTCGAGAACTTGACCTTTTCCTGAATGATGGCCTGTGTCCCAACGACGAGGTTCAGCTCGCCGCGTTCGAGGCCGCTATGCACCTCCCGCTGGGCCGCAGCTCCGATCCGCCCCGTGAGTAAGGCCCGTGTGACGCGGCTTTGGCTCAGGATCGACTCCAGGGTCTCCCAATGCTGCGATGCCAGAATTTCAGTGGGAGCCATCAAGGCCGCCTGCCACCCAGCGGCCACCGCAGCCAGCATCGCGTAGATCGCGATCACGGTCTTCCCCGCCCCGACGTCGGCCTGGATCAGCCGGTGCATCGCGTGTCCGATCGACAGATCTGCGGTCAGGTCGCGGATCGCCTGATCCTGTCCCGCTGTGAGCGGAAACGGGAACAGGCGGCGAATCCGGGCATCGACCTTGGCCGGAATGGGGATCGGCGGAGCGCTCGATGTCCGGGTCCAGGCCCGTCGACGCAGAGCCAGACCGACTTGAAACTCGAACAGATCGTCCCACAGCAGGCGCCGCCGACCGGCCTGGTATTCCTCAACGGTGTTGGGCGTGTGAACGTGTTTCAGGGCCGACGAGATGTCGACGATCTTCCAGCGTTCCAGAGCCTTCTCGTAATGATGTTCTGCCACCTGATCCGCAAACTGCGTCGTCGCAGCGGCGGTCATCTTCTGCATGTCGGCCTGACGGAGCCCTTCCGTCAGCGGATAGCGCGGGATGACGCCAAACCCGAAGTCGCGATCTTCATCGCTGAGCCACTGCATCGTGGGGTGCGAGAACTCCCATTTGCCTTGCTTCTTCTTGGGTTTCCCGGCCAGCAGGATCAACTGGTCCAGCTGGAGCTTCTGAAACATCCACGGCTGGTTGAACCAGGTCGCCCGTACGTACTGCCCGTCGCAGTCGAACAGCGCGGCGGTCATGTGCTTGCCGGTGCTGGTGATTCGCGCATCTTTGTCGCAGACCACGCCGCGGACGCTCTGCACGGCGTCCTCGACCAATTGATTCGGCGTCTTGACCTGCGACAGGTCCAGCACATCGCGGGGAAGGTGCCACAGCAGATCGTGAACGGTGAAGATCTCGAGCTTGGCCAGCAGCGCCGCCCGCGCGGGTCCGACCCCGTTCAAGAATTGAACCGGCGTTGCCAGCGGGTCAGAGATCGGAAGGTCATCGGCCACGCTTCCCATTGGAATCGATGCCTCTCCGAAACGCCAATGACTCACGAAACGCCGACGTAGCGGAATTCGTGAGAATTCTGCCTTCATCCCCGACTCGTGTCGTCCCCTAGAACTGGCTCAGGAACCGCACGTCGCTGGCGTAGAACTGACGGATGTCTTTGTTGTTGTGCCGCCGCATGCAGAAGCGTTCAACGCCCAGACCGAAGGCAAAACCGCTCACCTCGTCCGGGTTGTAACCGACCGCTTTCAAGACGTTCGGGTCGACCATCCCGGCTCCGCCGATTTCGAGCCAGCGGTCGCCCCACTTCATGTCGACTTCGACCGAAGGTTCGGTAAACGGGAAGAACGACGGGCGGAAGCGGATCACGACGTCTTCGCCAAGGTAGGCCTGCGCGAACAGCCGCAGCACCGTCTTGAGGTCGGCCATCGTGACATGCTTGTCAACCATCAGACCTTCCATCTGATGGAACATACAGGAGTGCGTGTCGTCCATCTCATCGGGGCGATAGACGCGACCGATCGAGACGATCCGGACCGGCGGCTGGGTCTTCTCCATCACGCGGATCTGCACGGTCGAGGTCTGGCTGCGCATCAGCAGTGGACCGCCGAACGTCCGCTCTGCCGTGGCCAGGTAGAAGTTATCGCGCGGGTCGCGGGCCGGGTGATCGAGCGGGATGTTGAGGGCTTCGAAGTTGTGGAACTCGTCCTCGATCTCGGGCCCATCGACCGGGTCGAACCCCAGCCGGACCATGATCGACTTGAACTCTTCGATCGTCTGCGAGATCGGGTGCCGATGGCCCATCGAGAACGTCGTTCCCGGCAGCGTGACATCCAGCCCATCGACGATCGCCGACGGCTTGGCCAGGACCAACTGCCGCTCTTCGAGGGCGGCGGTCACCCGGTCCTTGACGTCGTTGAACTTCTTGCCCAGAACCGGCCGCTCCTCCGGCGTGACCTGACCCAGAAGAGCCTGCAGGTCTTTGAGCCGCCCCTGCTTCTTGCCCAGGAACGTGATCCGCACCGCCTCGATTCCAGCTGCATCAGTCGCAGCTGTGATCGCCTGCAGGGCGTCAGATTCGTATTGAGAGAGCTGGGTCAGCGCGTCCATGGTGCGGTCGAATTCTGGCAAGTGGTGATGAACCCGGCAGTATCCGGGATTCCGCAGGCAGTGGGCAAGCGAGGAGCCATCCGCTTCTCACCTCAAGACGCGTCTCCACTGCCATCGCGGGTCGCATTGATGTATCCTGATACATGAAACTCTGGGGTTCCATCGAGGTCGACCTGTGAATGTCTTGCGGTCATTGAAAACGGCTGTCTGCCTGCTGGGGCTGCTCGGTCTGGGCTCAGCTTCTATCGCAGAGGAGGCTGCGTTCACGCCTGACCAGCTCGAATTCTTCGAGAAGCAGGTGCGACCGCTGCTGGTCGAACATTGCCAGAAGTGCCACGGTGCGGACAAGCAGAAGGGGGAACTGCGACTGGATTCGCGCGAAGCCCTGCTTAAGGGCGGCGAAACGGGTCCAGCCATTGTGGCTGGCCAGCCCGCCGACAGCGAGTTGATCAAGGCTCTCAAGTACGACCCGGATGGGTATCAGATGCCACCGGATGGCAAGTTGCCGGACGAGACGGTCGCTGTCTTCGTCAAGTGGGTCGAGATGGGTGCCCCCTGGCCCGCGATGGCTGCAGCGGCTCCCGACCGACTGGCTCCGACTGGTGCCGCCGAGTTCGAGCGTCGGTCTCAGCGCTTCGCCTTTCAGCCGCTGAAACGCGTCACTCCTCCCCGAGTCCAGCTGACCAGCTGGCCGAGGACTCCGATCGACCGATTTGTCCTGGCTCAAATGGAGGCCGCTGGTCAGTCCCCCGCAGCTGAGGCTGACAAGCGGACCTGGATCCGGCGGGTCTATCTCGACACCCTGGGGTTGCCTCCGTCTCCCGCAGCTGTCGCCGCGTTCGTGACGGACGAAGCACCCGATGCTCACGAGCGGGTGGTCGATGAACTGCTGGCCTCCCCCCGATTTGGAGAGCGCTGGGGCCGCCACTGGCTCGATCTGATCCGCTACGCCGAATCGCGGGGCCACGAATTCGACTATGACGTCCCCAACCCGTGGCACTACCGCGACTACGTGATCCAGGCCACGAACGCAGATCTGCCCTACGATCAGTTCGTTGTTGAGCACATCGCGGGAGACCTCGTGGAAGAGGGACGAGAGGCGAGAGGTCAGAGGTTAGAGGCAGAAGCAGGGCCTCGGGCTGGGGAGTTGGAAGCCTCAGCGCTCAAGAACCAAGAACCAAGAACCAAGAACGACTCGTCTGCCCCCCAACCCTCAACCCTCAACCCTCAACGTTCCGATCATCCTTCCCTCGCGACCGGGTTCTGGTACCTCGGCGAGTGGGTTCACTCGCCCGTCGATATCCGCAAGGAAGAGACCGACCGCGTCGACAACATGCTCGACGTCTTTGGCAAGACCTTCCTCGGTCTGACGCTGGGATGTGCCCGTTGCCACGATCACAAGTTCGATCCGATCTCGCAGAAGGACTACTACGCGCTGGCCGGATTTATTCAAAGCACCAGCTACGCTCAAAGACCGTTCGAAACTCTCGCCCACAACCGTCGAATTCAGGCCCAGTTGCGTGAGCTGGATCAGCGCGCGGCGGACCCGATTCGCCAGGTCTATCAATCCGCCGCTGCTCCTGAACTGGCGAAGGTCAATCTCTATCTGCTGGCCACTCGCGAGCTGCTGGCCCGCGCGGGCGAGTCGGGCGGCAACCAGGACTCGGAGCTGTTCGAAGACTTTGAGGCTGGGACCTACGACACGTGGACAGCCACGGGGGACGCCTTCGGAACCGGACCTCAGCGGCAAGAGACGATCGGCTCTTATCAGGGGAACGTCCAGGCTCACGGCCAGTGGTTTATCAACTCGCATCAGCTGAGAGACAAAGGCCGCGGCGACGATCATGTCGGCACAATGACCTCGCGCGAGTTCGAGATCAAACACGACTCGCTGCGGTTCCTGATCGGCGGTGGAAACCATCCCGGACAGACCGGTATCCAGCTGGTGATCGCGGGCCAGGTCGCGCTCTCAGCCACTGGTCACAACTCCAATCAGATGCGATCCGAGACCTGGGACTTGACCCCCTTTCGCGGAAAGCGAGCCCAGCTGAAGATCATCGACGAGGTTCGTGGCGGCTGGGGGAACATCGGGATCGATCATCTCATGTTCCGCAATCAGTCAGCTTCGCTCCCGGCCGGACCGGAGTTCACCGCGCTGGCCCAGCAACTGGCCAAAGCCACCGGACTGCAGACCGAAACTTTGCTGGCTTGGGCCCGGTACGCCGTCGCCGCCGCGGAACATCCCACAGACCGCTTCCACCATTGGGCCCGGTTCGCGGTCGGAAAGGCTCCGGCTCTGGAGACCCAGGCGCTGCAACCAGCTGCGGACCTGAGCCCGGCGATTGCGATCCCGGTGCTGGATCAGGACGGAGTCTACTACTCGCTGCCGGACCCGAATCGGGCCGAGCGGATCTGGCTCTCATCGAATCCCGAAGCACCGATCGCGCGGATCGAGTCGCCGACTTCCACGATCATCGATCCTGACTTCGCCGGTTTCCGGGCGCGAGAAGGTTCGATGCGTGACGTGGGAGCCCTCACCGGTCTGGATCGCTCCGGACGGACGCTCGCGACGGCCAGCTTCACCATTCATAAGCCGAAAATCGGGGCCTGGGTTCGAGGGGGCTGTACGACTTATGTCGTGGTCGATTCGCATGCGGTGATCAACGGGCCGCTGCATGGGTCGATTCTTCGGTCCCATGAGGCCAAACCCGAGTGGCACTGGATCGAGCACGATCTGTCGCGCTACATCGGACATCAGGCCCATGTGGAGTTCATCGCCGAGCCCGAACAGGGATTCGCCCTGGAAGCGGTCTATCAGCTGGATCGCTTGCCCGAGCCGCTGGCTCAGCAAGAAACCAACGTCCTGAACATCGAACCGGGGCAGCAGTTCACGCCCGATCTACTCGACTGGGTCCGGCAGCATCCGGACCTGCTTGGCCTGGACACTGCCGAGTTCCGGCAGAAGCTGGCTGGGGTGGCTCGACCGTTCGTGGAGGAGCGGCAAACGCTCGTCGCCCGGATTCGGACCGAGTCTGCCGTCGCTCCGATCACTCTCGAAAACACAGCCACCAACGAGCAACTGCTGATTCGCGGAAACTCGAACAAGCCGAGCGGCGTGGTCCCGCGCAGGTTTATCGAGGTCTTTCACGGCCAGGGGCCCGCAGATTCCGAACCGGGTAGCGGCCGTCTGGATCTGGCCCGCCAGCTCATCGACCCGCAGCAGACTCCCGTGCTGTCACGCGTGATCGTCAATCGGCTCTGGCACCATTACTTCGGTCGTGGAATCGTGGCGACCGTCGACGACTTCGGTCATATGGGTGAACTGCCGAGCAATCCGGCACTGCTCGATTGGCTCGCGACCGAGTTGATCCGCGAGCGCTGGTCGCTGAAGCAGATTCATCGAGCCATCTTGCTCTCAGCGGCCTACCGAGAGAGTCTGGCCCCACGAGGTTCCGCGAACCCACAACCTGTAGCCCAAAACTCTCAACCCGCTGCGGCCCGGATTCCCCGGCGTCTGGAAGGCGAAATCATTCGCGACAGTTTGATGGCACTTTCCGGTCGTCTCGATGACCGACTGTATGGGCCCAGTGTGCCGATCGCCTTGAATCCGTTTCAGGATGGACGCGGCAAGCCAGCCAGCGGGCCGGTCGATGGAGCCGGTCGTCGCAGCTTGTATCTGTCGGTCCGCCGGAACTTCCCCGACTCGTTCCTCACCGCATTCGACCTGCCAAACGCCCATGCCACGATGGGGCGTCGCAGTGTCTCGAACGTCCCGGCTCAGGCGCTGGCACTGCTGAACTCCCCGATGGTGATTGAACAGACCCGGCTGTGGGGCGCTCGAATCTGTCGCGAGAACCCAGGGCTGGACTCCGCGGCCCGTCTCGATCGTCTCTATGAAGAGGCGTTTTCCCGCTTGCCAACAGAGGACGAGCGAACATGGGCCCTGGCATTCCTGCATGAGGCCGCCGCAGAAGTTCAGTTGAAGGACAACGACCCGCGTCCCTGGGCCGATCTGTGCCATGTGCTGATCAACTCGAAAGAGTTCTTCTACGTCCGCTGATTCACGGGGAGATTCACATCCCATCGCGAATCTGAGGAACCGTCCGATTCAACCAGCCTTGGCCCTTTTTTCCGCTTAGTTGCAGGGCCGGATTCCCCCTGATACTCTGCCGCCTCTTCCGGAAGGAGGTTCTGCGCTGAACGACCGCGCGGGGACACCCTTTCGCCGGGGTGGGGGATGGATTCTCCGACCGGTATTTCCCAGTTTGTGCAAGTCCATTGCTCGCAGCGTAACCCGTTGCAGCACCAGAAGATCTGGGACTTGCGACCTCTGTTCGATTGATCGGGAACGCACTTCATGTCCACGCAGTACGTCTACTTCTTCGGCAACAAGAAATCTGATGGCGACGGCAAGATGAAAACCTTGCTCGGCGGCAAGGGCGCGAACCTCGCAGAAATGATCAACATCGGCCTGCCGGTGCCAGCTGGTTTCACGATCACGACGGAGGTATGTAACTACTTTTATGCGAACGGGCAAAAGTATCCGCCCGAACTCGAAGCCCAGATCGCAGCCGCCCTCAAGAAGGTCGAAGAGGCCATGGGTGCCCAGTTCGGCTCGACCTCAAACACCCTCCTGCTTAGCTGTAGATCGGGTGCGCGCGAGTCGATGCCCGGCATGATGGACACCGTCCTGAACATCGGTCTGAACGATGTCACGGTCGAAGCGTTGGCGAAGCAGTCGAAGTCCGAGCGGTTCGCCTGGGACAGCTATCGCCGCTTCATTCAGATGTACGGCGACGTGGTCATGAACCTCAAGCCGCAGTCCAAGAACGATCCGGATCACTTCGAAGAACTGATCGAGAAGAAGCGCCACAAGGCCAACGTCGAGTTCGACAGCCAGCTCTCCGCAGCGGACCTCAAGGAACTCGTCGCCGAGTTCAAGGCCGTCATCAAGAAGCACACCGGCAAGGAGTTCCCGACCGACGCCATGGAGCAGGTCCGCGGCTGCATCGGAGCCGTGTTCAGCTCCTGGATGAACGACCGCGCGATCGTCTATCGCCGTATGTACAACATTCCTCACGACTGGGGCACGGCGGTCAACGTCCAGGCGATGGTCTTCGGTAACCTCGGCGATGACTGTGCGACCGGCGTGGGCCTGACCCGCGACTGTGCGATCGGTACGCCCGGCTTCTGCGGCGATTACCTCATTAACGCCCAGGGAGAAGACGTCGTCGCCGGTATCCGCACCCCGCTGCGGATCGAAGAGACCCTCGCCAAGGACATGCCCGCAGCTCACGCCGAGCTCGACAGCATCGGCAAGATCCTGGAAAAGCACTTCAAGGAAGTCCAGGACGTCGAGTTCACCATCCAGCGCGGAAAGGTCTGGATGCTCCAGACTCGTAACGCCAAGCGTACCGGCTTCGCAGCTGTCCGCATCGCGGTCGACCTCGTCAACGAAGGCCTGATCACCGAGCAGGAAGCCCTCCAGAAACGCCGCATCCCGGCCGACGACCTCAACCAGCTGCTCCAGCCGATCTTCGACACCGAGGCCAAGAAGGAAGCCACCAAGTCGAACCGCCAGATCGCCAAGGGGATCAACGCCGGCCCAGGCGCAGCCACCGGCCAGATCGTCTTCCACGCCTCCGACGCGGAAGAGATGTACAACAAGGACAACAACGTCCAGCTGATCCTCGTCCGTAAGGAAACCAGCCCGGAAGACCTTCGCGGCATGAAGGTCGCCAAAGGGATTCTGACCTCGTTCGGTGGAGCCTCGTCGCACGCCGCACTGGTCAGCCGCCAGATGGGCAAGGTCTGCATCGTCGGTTGCGGCTCGATGGTCGTCGACTACGACAAGGGCACAATCACCGCCGGGGGCCAGACCCTCAAGGGCGGCGACTGGATCAGCATCGACGGCTTCACCGGGGAAGTCTTCGCCGGCAAGGTCGACACCAAGCCCAGCGAAATCGTCCAGGTCCTCGTCAAGAAGACGATGCAGCCCGCCGAGTCCGAGACCTACACCCGATACGCCCAGCTCATGAGCTGGGTCGACAAGTACCGCAAGCTCAAGGTCCGGGCCAACGCCGAACAGGACGAAGCTCACCTGGCCGATGCCTTCGGCTGCGAAGGGGTCGGACTGTGCCGCACCGAGCACATGTTCTTCTCGAAGATCCAGGAATTCCGCGAGATGATCGTCTCGGAAACTCTGGAGCAGCGCAAGGCCGCTCTGGCCAAGCTGCTGCCGTTCCAGCGTGCCGACTTCACCACGCTGTTCAAGGCCCTGGGCAGCCGCCCGGTCACGATCCGCCTGCTCGATCCGCCTCTGCACGAGTTCCTCTCCGAGCACCACCTGCACGACGATGCAGGCCTCGCAGATCGCCTGGCCAAGGCCGTCGGCATCAGCAAGGCGACCGTCGAACGCCGCGTCGAAGAGCTGAAGGAATCGAACCCGATGCTCGGCTTCCGCGGTTGCCGTCTGGGCATCGTCTACTCGGAAATCACCGAGATGCAGGCCCGGGCGATCTTCGAAGCCGCTGCGGACCTCAAGAAGCAGGGCGTCGACGTTCATCCGGAAGTCATGGTCCCGCTCGTCGGCTACAAGACCGAACTCGACAACCAGACGAAGATCATCCGCGACACCGCCGAGAAGGTCTTTGCCGAGAAGGGCGTTAAGGTCGACTACCAGGTCGGCACGATGATCGAAGTGCCGCGGGCTGCTCTCACCGCAGGTGAGATCGCTCAGACCGCTGAGTTCTTCAGCTTCGGAACGAACGACCTGACTCAGACGACCCTCGGCATGAGCCGCGACGACTACGGTTCGTTCATCCCGCAGTACCGCGAAACCGACATCATCGGCGACGACCCGTTCCAGAAGATCGACCAGACCGGTGTCGGCCGCCTGATGAAGATCGCCTGCGAAGACGGCCGCGCGACCCGCGCGAAGCTCAAGCTGGGCATCTGCGGCGAACACGGCGGCGAACCATCGTCCGTCATGTTCTGCCACAAGCTCGGCCTCGACTACGTCAGCTGCAGCCCGTTCCGCATCCCCATCGCGAAACTGGCCGCCGCCCAGCAGGCCCTCGAAGGCTAATCCCGTAGCAGAATTCGTAAGAATTCTGCCGCCCCATTAGCCGTCGAGCCCGCTCGACGTGCCCCTTCTTCCTCCCCTCTCCCCCCGGGAGAGGGGCCGGGGGTGAGGGTGCTCCGCTGGCAGCCCCAACCTGCAACCACACAAGACCGCCAAGGAACCATCCTCGGCGGTCTCGTCGTTTTACAGCCCCCGAGCCGGAAGCGTGAGCGCCACCCCGTAGCAGAATTCGTAAGAATTCTGCCCTCCCGCCCTTAGCCGTCGAACTCGCTCGCCGTGCTCCTGCTTTCGCGAGAACAACGCCCACCCGTAGCGGAAGTCGCCAGACTTCCGCCCTCCCACCGCTCACCCGCCCCCCGCCTTCTTTCTCCCCTCTCCCCCCGGGAGAGGGGCCGGGGGTGAGGGTGCCCCGCTGGCAGCCACAACTCCCAAACAACATTCCCCCACCCCGTAGCAGAATTCGTAAGAATTCTGCCCTGCCGCCATGAGCCATCGAGCTCGCTCGACATGCCGCTTCTCAGTCAAAATCCTCCCAAGCCCCACCCCTGACAGATCTTCACCCTCACGTACGATGGACATTCCAGTCCGTCCCTCTCAACCTCCCGCACTGCGCCCGAGCCGCCGTAGAATTCAATAGCTCCAGCCAAGCCTTCCTTCATAAGCCAGCACCCCAAAGGGGTCATACAACACAGCCCAGGGTCGCGACCGCAGGGCGGGCACCCTGGGTCAAAATCACAAACCTCAACCGGAACCCTGTAAGGGTTCAACACGAACGACACTGGAACTTGCAAAACCCTTTCAGAGCCCTGCCTCACCGTTAGCCGTCAATCTCGCTCGACGCGTCCCTTTCTCTCGCAAGAACTACCCTCACCCGTAGCGGAAGTCGCCAGACTTCCGCCCTCCCACCGCTCACCCGCCCCCCGTCTTCTTCCTCCCCTCTCCCCCCGGGAGAGCGGCCAGGACTGAGGGTACCCCGCCAGCAGAAGCGCCACAGATTGTCCGCTTACCGTTTCGGCGGTGCAATTGATTGAAACCCGATATCGCCACACCGATCAGTTGACCAATGTCGGCTCAAACATCTCCAAATGT
This sequence comes from Planctomycetaceae bacterium, assembly GCA_044337025.1. Taxonomy (GTDB): domain Bacteria; phylum Planctomycetota; class Planctomycetia; order Planctomycetales; family Planctomycetaceae; genus TH-plancto1. Next base: position 663 of record JBIIOI010000066.1, on the reverse strand, counting down.
TGGTAGTCAACTTCAGCCTGGACCAATGCCCCCAGCACACTCGTTACCTCTGAGATGTATTGCGTCCTTGGAGAGCTAAGTCCCGCGACAATGTCCTCGCTTTCCCGAGTCGATCTCGTGGCCTCGCTGAGCAAGCGTTGCTGCAGATCACGATACCTGACAACCAATTGACGTAAGGAATCAGCGGGAATCCCCTTGATTCCTCTGGGTCGAAAAGCTCTGATCACATGGTCTCGCCAACCAAGAAGGCGAGCAGTATATACCTCTCCAAAACCAATGACTCCTCGCACAGTATCCTCGTTGACATCCGCCGCGGTAAGGATCCCATAGTATTCCAGTCTTGATTTGCGTTCGTTCCCAATACCTTGAATCTTCGCGTCGGCGATGCGGTGCAAGCGGAGGTGTCGTAGGCGATCAAGTTCATCCGAACGACGAATGAGCCCCGACATCTCATCTTCATACATCGGTTTCAACTTCATTGCATTTCGTACGCACTCCTCGGCCGCCGCTTTAAGCTGTCCAACCTGCTGCGAACTGACTAGAGCCGGTTTCAAAACCCTTCCACAACAACTTTCAGTTGGCAAGGCATTTGCATGAGTGTTGAGCAAAGGAGTGCTCAGTCATGCTCATCACGCTGTCGTGGTTTCCGTCCTATGGGCGGTA
>JBIIOI010000065.1:0-32975 GCA_044337025.1 Planctomycetaceae bacterium | reverse complement strand
GAACTGCTCCAGGGGGTACCGATCTTGGCTCCCGGAGTTCCCGCAGCGCCGAATCCACCTTGGCCTGTCTTCCAAGCGGAGACATCCAGTCCCGGCTTCTCCCAACCGTCGGCGGGAGCGTCGGTTGTGTAGCTCCAGGTCTGCGGCTCGGCTTCGGATGTCGGCACGAGCGTGATGAACTCCTGCGGTGCTCCGGGGATCTGGGCATTGAGATCCACCAGCGATCCCTCGCCGCCATTGTCGAAGTGCTTCACATTCTGGAAGAAGGCCAGAAACCGGTAGTAGTCGGCCTGTGGCAGCGGATCGAGTTTGTGATCGTGGCAGCGGGCACAGTTCAGTGTCAGCCCCAGCATCGCCTGGGCAGTGGTTCCCACGATGTCATCGAGTCCATCGTAGAAGGCCATCTTGCGATCAACCGGCTCATCATCCCACAGCCCCAGTCGATAGTAGCCCGTGGCGATCAGCGAGTCAGCGGTGACTTCATCGAGTTCATCGCCAGCGATCTGCTCGCGAATGAACTGGTCATACGGCTTGTTCTCATTGAAGGCCCGAATCACATAGTCGCGATAACGCCAGACAAACGGCTTGGGGTTATCGCGCTCGTAGCTGTTGGTTTCGGCATAACGGACCAGATCGAGCCAGTAGCGAGCCCAATGTTCGCCGTGGTGCGGAGAGGTCAGCAGTTCTTCCACCAGCTCCGCGTAGGCGGTGTCTGAGGCTGCAGCCTCGAAGTCGGCTACTTCACCGGGCTCCGGGGGCAAGCCGATGAGGTCATAATGCACGCGGCGGTAGAGTTCGCGCGGAGCAGCCGGTGGATTGGGCGCCAGTCCGTTCTCCTCCAGCTTCTTCAGGACGAAGGCATCGATCGGATTGGCCACCCAGCCGGGATCGCCGACCATGGGGACGGCAGGACGAACCACCTTGCGGAACGACCAAAAGTTCTTGGTCGTCTCGTTGACCTGGGGCACTCCGTGCGAAGGAGCGGCGGGGGCCTCCCCTTCCGGCATCGGCAGCCCCATCTCGACCCACTTGGTCAGGATGGCGATCGACTCCGCCGGGAGCTTTCCCGACGGAGGCATCTCGAACCCCTCGTAGTTCACAGCCTGCAGCAGCGGGCTGTCTTTGGGAGTTTCGAGAACGACCGCCGGCCCGGACTCGCCGCCTTGCAGCAGGGCCTTCCGCCCGGTCAGGCTCAGTCCCCCCTTGGCCTTGCCGTCCAAGTGGCACTTGCCGCAATGCTGGGCCAACAGCGGCTTGACCTGCTCTTCGTAGTACTTCATCCCTTCCGCTTCGTCCGCCTGACAAGGCAGCGCGTGCAGCAGGCAGGCCAGCGTCACAGCGGCGAAGTGGGCGATTTTCCAGGTGCGGGCCATCGAGTTCTCTCCCAGGGAGGACTTCCTAAGCATTCCTAACAAACAGTCTGATCGATCCGGCAAGGAACGGCAAGGGTGGATGGGTCGCCTCCCCTCAGTTCAGGTTCTCGTCGGGCTCAATCGGTTCGATCGGCTCCAGGTCCGGCCAGCTCAGCATCTCGCGCAGCTGCTTGCCGACGCCTGAGAGCGTGCCGCTGGCCGCTTTGGGGAACAGGTCCAGCCGCCGCAGAAAGCCATGAATCTGTCCCAGGCAGGCCACCTTGCGAACGGTGACTCCCGCTTCCTGCAGCTTGGCGGCATAGGCCAGCCCTTCGTCGCGCAGCGGGTCGTACTCCGCAGTCAACACGATGGCGGGTGGAAGCCCCTTGAGTTCGGCCCGCAGTGGCGAGGCATACGGCTCAGCCCCCTGCTCCGGCGTGGGCAGATAGTGCTCCCAGAACCACTTCATCGTATCGACCGTCAGGAAGTATCCCTGACCGTTGTCTCGATAGGACGCTGTCTCGAAGCTGTAATCGGTGATCGGGTAGAGCAATAGCTGCCCTGCCAGCTGGGGACCGCCGCGATCGCGAGCCATCAAGGCCACGACCGCAGCCAGATTGCCTCCGGCACTGTCTCCGGCCACGACCAGCCGGGACGGATCGCCGCCGAAGTTCTCGATGAACTTCGAGGCCCAGACCGTGGCTGCGTAGCAGTCTTCGGGAGCTGCGGGGTACTTGTGTTCGGGAGCCAGCCGGTACTCAACCGACATCACCAGGGCCTGAGCCCCGTTGCAGAGGGCCCGGCACGTGGCATCGTGGCTGTCGATCGATCCGACAACCCAGCCCCCGCCGTGGAAGAACACGATCGTCGGCAACAGCTCTTCGTACTGGTCGGCCACTTCCGGAACGTAGACACGGGCTTCCAGCTCACCCGCCGGCCCGGCGATCCAGACTTCCCGGATCGAGGCGACTTTCTCCTTCTTGACTTTCAGCGGCGCGACCAGCTCACGAGCTTCCTCGGGAGACACGGTGTGCATCGGAGTACCCGAGGCATTGAACTTTTCCAGGTAGGCCTGGGCTTCAGCAGAGAGCGGCATGGGAATGGGGACCGGGATGATCGAGGGAGTTCATCCACAGTTTAGCGATGTCACGATCTCAGGGCGCTCATGGGTGTGCCTCTCGTCGCCGGAGATTCATCCGAATGCAATCGGTCGTCCAAGTCATGCCGGGAATTTTGGGTGACTCGCCACTTGAGTGTTCCTGGTTCGCGAATGGATCGGGCTGCGCTCACGTCTTTTCCTCACGCGAAGTTCATCGGCCCTTCAGAACTCGTGCCTAACTTAGGCCCCGCGACGGTTGGCTGGAAGAACAATCCAAGAAATCTCGCGGGAGGCCCAGCATGCATACCCAGGAATCGGCGACCACGGGATCGACCTCCGATGCGGATATCTTCTGGTCGATCTGGGCGGCGATAGCGGCCTTTGGGGCCTACTTCTGCATGTACGCCTTTCGCAAGCCGTTTACCGCAGCCACCTATGCCGGCAGCGAGTTCTGGGGCGTGGACTTCAAGACGATTCTGGTGACCGCGCAGGTCTTCGGCTACATGCTCTCCAAGTTCCTGGGAATCCGCGTGATCTCGGAGATTCACCCGCATCGCCGTGCGCTGTGGGTTCTGTGGCTGGTGCTGATGGCCGAAGGGGCGCTGATCCTGTTTGGCCTGATTCCCCGCCCCTGGAATCTGATTTGCCTCTTTCTGAATGGGCTGCCTCTGGGGATGGTGTTCGGAATGGTTATGGGGCTGCTCGAGGGACGGCGCATGACCGAGGCCCTGACAGCCGGTCTGTGTGCCAGCTTCATCCTGGCAGACGGAGTGACCAAGTCGGTGGGAGCGACACTGCTCACTGCGGGAGTCACCGAGGAGTGGATGCCTGCGCTGGCGGGCGGGCTGTTTCTGATCCCGCTGGGGATCAGTGTGGCCATGCTCGCGCGGGTTCCGGCGCCTTCGTCGATCGATGTCACCGCCCGCTCGCAGCGGTCGACCATGGATCGCACGGAACGCTCCTCGTTTCTTCAGAGATACTTTGTGGGAGTGACCTTGATCGTGCTGATCTACCTGGCAGTGACCGTTCTGCGCAGCGTGCGAGCAGACTTTGCCACCGAGATCTGGAGGGGCCTGGGCGTCTCGGCCCAGCCCGAGACATTCAGCCGGTCAGAGATCTGGGTCGCGATCGGGGTCTTGATCGCCAACGGGATGATGGTCAAGATTCGAGACAACCGACTCGCCTTCTTCGCCTCCCTGGGCGTATGCGGGATTGGCGTCGGTTTACTGCTGGCGGCCCTGCTCTTGCAGTCGACCTACAGGCTCAGCCCCACGCTGTTCATGGTGCTGCTCGGGCTGGGGCTCTACCTCCCCTATGTGGCGATTCACACGACCGTCTTTGAGCGTTGGCTGGCGATGACGCGTGATCGAGGGACGACCGGTTTCCTGATGTATGTCGTCGACTCGATCGGCTACCTGGGTTACGTCGCTGTGATGATCGGACGCCAGTTTTTTCCCCGGACTGACGATATGCTGGGACTGCTGGTGTGGGCCTCGTGGGTCACAGTTGGGGTGTCGTCGATCTGCCTGTTGGGAAGCTGGCGTTACTTCAGCCGGATCGCCTATCGCCATCAGTCCGTCGCGCACACGATCCCTGTTGTGGAAACTCCATGAGTCGCTCGTTGGCTGCCGTCTACTCGGGATTTCCCGGCCGCATTGCTCTCCAGCAGATCGAGACCCCCACTCCGCGACGAGGCGAAATCGTAGTTCGTGTTCTGGGATGCACTCTCTGCGGTAGCGACCGGCATAGCGTGGAAGGCCGCAGGACAGTGCCTATTCCGACGATTCTGGGACACGAGATCGTGGGCGAGATCGTGGCGACCGGAGTCAACGCCCCGACCTGCGACGTGACTGGACACCCCATCGGATTGGGAAGTCGCATCACATGGGCGATTGTGGCCCACTGCGGCGACTGTTTCTTCTGTCACCGCAACCTGCCGCAGAAGTGCCTGAATGCGGTGAAGTACGGGCACGAACCGTTTCGATCGGGTGAAGAGCTACTCGGTGGATTGGCCGAACACTGCCTGCTGGTGCAAGGGACTTCCATCGTGGCGATTCCCGAGGAACTACCCCTCGAGGTCGCCTGCCCCGCGAGTTGTGCGACCGCGACGATCGCCGCTGCGCTCGAGGCCGCCGGAGACCTGAGTGGTCGCACCGTTTGCGTTCTGGGAGCGGGAATGCTGGGGCTGACAGCCTGCGGAATGGGGCGGTCTCAAGGAGCGAGTCAGGTCGTGTGCGTCGACCATCAAGCCCAGCGACGGGACCAATCCCTGAGATTCGGCGCCACTGCGGCCATCGCCGGTGACCAGCTTGCTGTCTGCCGGGAAAACGCCGATCTCCAGCACGGCTTTGACGTTGTTCTGGAACTGACCGGCAGCCCGCAGGCATTCGAACTTGGTTGGTCGCACGTACGTACCGGGGGACATCTCGTCCTGGTCGGGTCGGTGTTTCCGTCGGAGCCATTCCCGTTACCGCTGGAACAGGTTGTCCGTCGACAACTGACTCTCACGGGGATACACAATTACGCTCCACAGCATCTAGTGCAGGCCATCGAATTCCTGAAGGCAACATGCAACACCTACCCGTGGGGAGAACTGGTCTCCGACTGGGTTCCACTGAGTGAATGCCAGTCCGCATTCGAGATCGGAGCGGGCGAAGCAATCCGAATCGGTATCCGGCCTTGAAGTGGGGCGCACGCTTTCTTAAGCGATGCGACCACGCCGCCTCAGTGTCGCCTTTCGCTCCGCGAAAGAGCGCTCTTTCGCGGAGCGAAAGGCGACACTGAAAGCGACTGATCGACTTATGGTTCCTGACTCAGCAAAGTCATTCCCCTTTCGGCTTTCGTTTGGCCCGCTCCTTGTCTTCGGCCACGCGAAGCTTATTTTGAACCAATTCCTCCTGCTTGACAGCCTCCAAGTGGGCTTCAATGGTGGCTTGATCAGGCTCCGGTGCGGTTTGTGTGCAACTACACATCGTGATCATTGTGATTGCCGTCATCAGTGTGACAATCCGAGTGCCTTTGCTGGCCATGCCTGTCCTTTCGAGTGCGGAGCTCAATGGCTCCCAAGATGCGGGTGGATGAGAATTCAAAGGGTGTGGCACTCAGCGTTTTCTGCTGAATGTCACACCCGGAATGGAGACGAACTGGACGCAATTACCATTCAACGACTTGGTCGTCATTACGAACACAGATCCGGCGGAACAGCTCACCGTCAATGTTGTAGCTGATGGATCGGACTGACCCGTCCACAAGCACTCCGTTAAACACGCCCACATGAGTCGAGCCAAATCGACCGCTCCAGAATGTCGGCGGTTCTGCTGGATGCGCCGTGTCAGGAGCTGGTCGATCGGTCAAGTTTCCCCATCGAATATGATCCTGATCCCAACCGGAGTTGGCCCAAGGCTCGTTATCTCCACCGCTGCCCCCAAAGTTCTTCGGGTTCGTCTGCTTCTCCGCCACCATGAGCGTGTTTGAGGTCCCGTCCTTGATGAACGACATCGAAATCGCCGGCTTGCAGCCTCGACGGGACATCGCCCCGTTGTAGTTCGTCATGCCATCTCCGGCACTCCCCGCGTAGTCCGTCTTGGCGGTCGTTCCATAAATCGTGGGGCTGCGGCGTGAGGGGCAGTAGTAGGCACCGACGGCAGTCTTGTAGATCACCGTGTCGTTTGCGGCCCCTGCTGGGGTGTTGTAGAGATTGGCTTGGTCAATCTCCGGAAGGATCTGATACATCCAGTTCCATTCCCCGCGATTGTTCGCATTGCAGCACGCACCACAAGGAGCTCCGGTTCCCGAGTCGTTGCCTCCCGCCGGCAGCACATTCGATTTGTCATGATAATTGTGAAACGCCAAGCCGATCTGCTTCAAGTTGTTCTTGCACTGCGTCTGCCGGGCCGCTTCTCGGGCCTGCTGAACTGCGGGGAGCAACAGCGACACCAGCACGGCGATGATCGCAATCACCACCAGCAACTCAATCAGCGTAAAGCCTCGGGCCACCTGTCGTCTTCGATTCATCGTCGGAACTGCCATGAGATCTCCAAATGAGCAAGTGAATGAGCCATCTGACCGTCAGGCCAGATCGACAGCGAAACTATTTCCGATGCGGGTAAAGTTTGAGCGATAGTCCCATGTGATTCTGATTGGCTGGAGTCATGACTACACATTTTGAATGAACAACGCGACTTGACTCACCGATTCATCGGAATCGCCTGACCGTTTGAGTTGGCTTCACACCATAGCGTGACAGAGCACAGCTCGTGAACCAGCGATGCCAGCGGGGCACATGAGACGCTCTGACATTCTTCATCAGGACTTCGCAGGCTTCATGCGTTCTTGATAGTGCAAGCTGTGTGTTCTTCCATCTTTCCGCCAATCAACACAGAGCATTCATCTCCGTTTGAATACTACGGATGAGTTCTTGCGGAACGCTGCGCTGACATTGACAGCTGTTCCACGCCCCGATCTTCCTCGTCAGGATTCCGACACATGAGCCGCCCTTCATCCCAGAGTCGTGTACTCGAATCACTGTGGAACCGCATTTCCTCGGCCATCGGAGAAGTCTCTCTGTCCAAGAAGAAGCGGACTCGCCGCCAGCCGGTGTCTGCTGGAGCGGTACTCGAAGATCGCCGTTTGCTGGCTGCCGTCATCAACGAGGTCTACGTCAACCCGACATCCTCTCCGGACGGTAACCGCGAGTTCGTCGAGATCCGGACGACGACCAATAACGAAGCGTTGACCGACCTGTGGCTCCTGCAGATTGAAGGAGACGGCACGGCGGCGGGTGTGGTCGACACAGCCATCAACCTGGGGAGCCTCTCGACGGGGTCGAACGGCCTGCTCCTCCTGGGTGCGAGTTACGCGACCTTGAATCCTTGGGCCTCGACGACCGAAGCGGGAACAGTCGTTGCCAACGGTGCAGTTGCGGATAACTTTGAAAACGGTACGGTGACCTTCCTGCTGGTGTCCGGGTTCACTGGCGCGGTCGGGAATGATCTGGATACGAACAACGACGGCACTTTCGAGACGACTCCCTGGACGACGATCGTTGACAGTGTGGGCTGGACCGACGGCGGGGCTGGCGACCGAGTTTACTCCGCAGCGGCACTGGTGCAACTCGGCGGAACTCCTGACGCAGCGACCCGAATTGTCGGAAACAACACCGTCAATTCTGCGGCAGCCTGGTATGTCTCGGACATTCTCGACCCCACTGCGGATGGAGGCTTGGACCAGGACTACGATCCGGCCCGAGCAGGCGGTGTATTCCCCGTGGGAGGCCGAATTACACCCGGAGGTGTCAACTTCTCGGTCACTGCTCCAGGGGTTACGGTCACCCAGTCCGGCGGAACGACCAATGTCACGGAAGCGGGTACCACCGACACCTACACCCTGAAGCTCGACACGGTTCCCGCTGGAAACGTCGAGATCACCGTCACCGCTGACAGCCAGTCGCAGGTCAGCACCGATGGCGTGAACTTCTTCAGCTCAGTGATCCTGACATTCTCCGATACGACTGCCCAGACGGTCACTGTTCGAGCTATCGACGATGCTGCCGTGGAAGGCAATCACTCGGCCACGATCACCCACGCCATCACCACCACGGGCGATGCCGCGAACTATCCGACGACCTTCACGATCCCCTCTGTCACGGTCAACATCGCCGACAATGACACTCCGGGTGTGACGATCACCCAGTCCGGCGGAACAACCAGCGTGACCGAGGGCGGTGCCACCGATAGCTACACGATCCAGCTCGATTCGATTCCTGCCGGCGCGGTCGAGATCACGGTGACTGCCGATTCGCAGACGCGGGTGAGTACCGACGGGACGAACTTCTTCAGCTCCGTCGTGCTGTCATTCACCACCATGACACCGCAGACGGTGACCGTCCGAGCTGTCGATGACGCTGCTGTCGAAAATGCCCACAACTCCACGTTGACACACGCGGTGACCACGACAGCGGACCCGAACTACCCGCTGACGTTCACGATCCCGAACGTCACGGTCAGCATCACGGACAATGACATCGAGGCGGCGACGGGGCTGTTCATCAACGAAGTCCTGTTCAATCCGCCGGGGACCGATGCTCCCAACGAGTACATCGAAATCCGGGGCACCGCGAACTACACGATTCCCAGCGGCGTCTACCTGGTCGGCATCGAAGGCGATACGACCGGGGCTGGTGACGTCCAGACGATCATTAACCTGAGCGGACTGACCATCGGAGCCAATGGCTACCTCGTACTCCGCCAGAGTGGAAGCGGCTACACGGTCGATGGCTCCGCGACGACAATCACAGCCACGGGCACCGGCTTTCAGACCGGAGCGGGTTTCAGTGCGGACACCGGAACGGACATCGAGAACACGTCCGTGACGTTCATGCTGGTGCAGTCGTCCGTGGCTCCAACCCTGACGGACGACATTGACTCCGACAACGATGGAGCCACTGACGGCGGGGTCTTTGGCAACTGGACGATCCTGGATCGAATCGCCGTCGTCGACAACGCCGGTGATGCCGCCTACGCCCCCATTGTCTTCTCGACAGCCGCCTCGTTTGTGGGCTCCGCCGGCAAGGAGGTCGTGCAGACGACCGCCGCCGCCAACTACGTGGCCCGCGTCGGGACCTCCACCGGAGCGACAGCTGCGGATTGGTTTGGAGGAGGCCTGGAAGGGACTGCTCCGACCTTCAATCTGATCGCCTCCGATGCCTACCCCGCCCCGTTTGGCGGACAGGCCCTCAATCACATCGGAAGTCAGAACCCTGGTATCCCGAATGTCGCCCCCACCATCACCAGCGGTGCCACCTTCGATGTCGCTGAAGGCATCGTGGCAGTCACCACGGTGACCGCGACCGACGCGAATCTGGACACCCTGACCTACGCGATCAGCGGCGGAGCCGATGCGGCCCTGTTCTCGATCAACGCGACTACCGGTGCTCTGACGTTCCAGGCCGCTCCGAACTTCGAAGCTCCGGGTGATGCGGGAACAGACAATGTCTACAACGTGCAGGTCAGCGTCAGCGATGGCGTGAACCCAGCTGTGACGCAGGACATTACGGTCACCGTGACTAACGTCGACGAAGCCCCAGCCATCACCAGCGGCGCCGCGTTCAACGTGGCTGAGAACACGACCGCGGTCACGACCGTCACCGCCACCGACCCGGATGCCGGCGCGACGCTGACCTACGCGATCAGCGGTGGAGCGGACGCAGCCCTGTTCTCGATCAACTCGAGCACCGGTGCCCTGACGTTCCTCGCAGCCCCGGACTTCGAAGCCCCGGCCGATGCGGGAACCAACAACGTCTACGACGTCCAGGTCAGCGTCAGCGACGGCGTGAATGCCGCTGTGACGCAGGACATTGCCGTCACGGTGACCAACGTCAACGAAGCCCCCAGCATCACGAGTGGTGCGGCCTTCAACGTGGCTGAGAACACGACCGCTGTCACCACCGTGACCGCGACCGATCCGGATGCGGGAGCAACCCTGACCTACGCGATCAGCGGGGGAGCCGATGCCGCTCGGTTCTCGATCAATGCGTCTACGGGAGCCCTCCAATTCAATGTCGCTCGCGACTTCGAGGTCCCTAATGACGCGGGCGCCAACAACGTCTACGACGTCCAGATCAGCGTGTCGGACGGAACCAGTGCGGTCACCCAGGATATCGCTGTCACCCTGACGAACGTGGATGAGGCCCCCTTCTTCACTGGCGGAGCAACTGGCTTTGCCAATGAAAACACGACCTCCGCAACGACGCTGTTCGCAGTCGACCCAGACGCTGGTTCCACGCTCTCGTTCTCGATCACGGGTGGGGCGGATTCCGCCCTGTTCTCGATCAACGCCGCGACCGGGGCTCTGAGTTTCCTGGCTGCTCCGAACTTCGAAGCCCCAACAGACACAGGAGCCAACAACATCTACGATGTGCAGGTCAGCGTGACCAGTGGATCACACACCGTGGCTCAGAACGTCACCGTGACCGTACTGAACGTCAACGAGGCCCCAAGCATCACGAGCGGTGCGGCCTTCAACGTGGCTGAGAACACGACCGCTGTCACCACCGTGACAGCCACCGACCCGGATGCGGGAGCAACCCTGACCTACGCAATCAGCGGGGGAGCGGACGCGGCCCTGTTCTCGATCAACGCCAGTACCGGTGCCCTGACGTTCCTGGCGGCTCCGAACTTCGAAGCTGCAGCAGACGCGGGAACCAACAACGTCTACGACGTGCAGGTCAGCGTCAGCGACGGCGTGAATGCCGCAGTGACGCAGGACATCGCAGTCACGGTGACGAATGCGAACGAGACCCCGACGATCACGAGCGGTGCGGCCTTCAACGTGGCTGAGAACACGACCGCTGTCACCACCGTCGCCGCGACTGACCCAGATGCAGGGACGACGCTGACCTTCTCGATCTCGGGTGGAGCCGATGCGGCCCTGTTCTCGATCAACGCTTCGACCGGTGCTCTGACGTTCCTCGCGGCACCAGACTTCGAGGTTCCTACCGACGTGGGAGCTAACAACGTCTACGACGTGCAGGTCAGTGTCAGCGACGGCTCGATTGCCGTGACTCAGGACATCGCAGTCACGGTGACCAACGTTGACGAAACTCCAGCCAACACGCCGCCCACCGCCGGAACGATCGGTAACATTACCGTTCGGCAAGGTGCTGCGGACTTGGTAATCGATCTGAAGGCCGTGTTTGACGACGCGGAAACGACCGATGCCAACTTGGTCTACTCGATTCAGACCAATACGAATACCGCGTTGTTTACCAGTGCGACGATCACGGCGGGGATCCTGACCCTCGATTACAACCCCGCCGCACACGGGACGTCGACCATCACGGTTCGTGCCACCGACGAGGGCGGGGAGTTCGTTGAGACGACCTTCACGGTCACCGTCAACTACACCTTGCAGTTGCTGCACCTCGCTGACTCCGAAGCTGGGCTCCTGGCTTCGTCGACAGCCCCGAACCTCGCGGCACTGGTGGACGCATTCGAAGACGACTTCGCCAACAATTTGACCCTGGCCGGTGGAGACAACTGGATTCCAGGACCGTTCCTGGCAGCTGGTACCGACGGTTCGGTTCGAACTGTCCTCAATAGTGTGTCGGGCTCGACGATCTCCGGCACGATTCCGATCGCTGCGGTCGACATCGCAATTCTGAATGAGATCGGTGTCGAGGCGTCGACGATCGGGAACCATGAGTTCGATCTCGGCTCGCGAGTCTTCCGTGACAGCTTCACTCCGGGCAGTGGCTGGGTCGGAGCGAACTTCCCCTATCTCTCGTCCAACCTGATCTTCTCGGGTGACTCCGACCTCAATTCGCGGTTCACCAACACCCTGGATGGCAGCGCGAGTACCTTGATCCCCGAGGCCTCAACCCTGAAGGGACGCATCGCTCCTTCCGCGGTGATCACCAAGGGTGGTCAGAAGATCGGTCTCGTCGGTGCTACGACGCAGCTGATCGAGGCGATCTCCTCCCCGTCGGGAACCGAAGTCCTTGGATTCCCAACGGGCCCTGGTCCGAACGGCGAAACCGACAATATGGACCTGCTCGCGGCTCACCTGCAGCCGGTGATCAACGAGCTGATTGCCGAGGGGGTCAACAAGATTGTCCTGATGTCTCACTTGCAGGTGCTGGCCAACGAGCAGGTCTTGGCAACCAAGTTGAGCGGGGTCGACATCATCCTGTCGGCAGGCTCCAACACTCGGTTGGGTGACACAGACGACGTCGCGGTGGCCTTCCCAGGACACGCCGCCAATTTTGCCAACACTTACCCGATCTTGACCGCGGGAACCGACAGCAAGCCGACACTGATCGTCAACACCGACAATGAGTTCACTTACCTCGGTCGATTGGTGGTCGACTTCAACGCCGCCGGTGAAATCAACGTCGCCGGTCTCGCCGGAATGACTTCGATCAACGGGGCCTACGCAGCGACGACCGCCAACGTCGAGGCGGCGTGGGCGGCAGAAGGTGGACTGGCAGCCGCTTTCGCCGATGGAACGAAGGGTGAAGAGGTCGCCGACCTGACTGATGCGGTGCAATCGGTCATCAGCACGAAGGACGGCAACGTCTCCGGCTTCACTGACGTCTACCTGCAAGGCGAACGGATCGCGGTTCGGAACCAGGAAACGAACCTCGGCAATCTGACAGCAGACGCCAACGGAGCTGCTCTCAAAGACGCCTTGGGCACGGCAGCGGCTACGACCTTTGTGGTCTCCCTGAAGAATGGCGGAGGGATCCGAGCCCAGATCGGCAGCGTCTCTTCGCCTGATCCGGTCACCGGCGAAGTCGACTTCCTGCCGCCGCAGGCCAACACGGCCGCGAGCAAGCCTGCCGGGGCGGTGTCCCAGCTGGATATCGAGAACTCCCTGCGGTTCAACAACACCCTGATGGCATTCGACACGACAGCTGCCGGGCTGAAGGCCATCCTCGAACACGGCGTCGCAGTGCTCGGAAACCAGGGGCGCTTCCCGCAGATCGGCGGAGTGAAGTTCTCTTATGACCCGACGCGAGCTGCTGGAGATCGGGTGCGGAACATCGCTCTGATCGACGAGAACGACAACGTGGTGGCCGCCGTCGTTCAGAACGGAGTGATCTCCAGCGTCGCCCCAACGACGATCACCGTGGTCACTCTGAACTTCCTGGCGAACGGTGGCGACAGCTATCCGATGAAGGCCAACGGCGAGAACTTCCGTTACCTTCTGAACGATGGAACCCTGTCCGCCCCAGTCGATGAGTCGTTGGACTTCGGCGCTGCTGTGAACGTGCCAGTCAATGTGCTGGGCGAGCAGACCGCACTGTTCGACTACATGCAGTCCGAGTACCCGAATGCGGCCTCGGCGTTCGATGAAGCAGACATGCCCATCGAGCTGGACACGAGAATCCAGAACCTGTCGTTCCGGTCGGATGCGGTGTTCGCCCCGAACACTCCGCCGACGATCACCAGCGGTGCGACCGCCAGCGTGGCTGAGAACACCACAGCTGTCACGACCGTCACCGCGACGGACGCAGACTTCGGTGAAACTCTGACGTACAGCATCTCGGGTGGTGCTGATGCGGCTCTGTTCTCGATCAACGCTTCGACCGGTGCGTTGACCTTCCTCGCCGCTCCGAACTTCGAAGCTGCAGCAGACGCAGGGGCCAACAACGTCTACGACGTGCAGGTCAGCGTCACGGATGGAAATCACCCGGCAGTCACGCAGGACATTGCGGTGACTGTGACCAACGTCAACGAGGCCCCGGTGATCACCAGCGGGGCAACGGCCACGGTGAACGAGGCCAACACGAACGGTGTGACCGGCTCGCAGAGCTCGGCCAGCCCGTACCTGACCTCGACCAACTCGAACGTGCAGTTCACCTCGATCCTGACGGTCGGGGATGCGGTCGGTGGCTACCGGATGGTCGGCATTCCCGACGGGATGGGGGCCTACGACAACGGGGATGGAACCTTCACCTTGTTGATCAACCACGAGTTGAACAACACGGTCGGTGTCCCACGGGCTCACGGTCAGCGGGGAGCGTTCGTCTCGCAGTGGGTGATCAATAAGTCGACCCTGCAGGTGATCAGCATTCGGGACTTCCTGCGGGATGGTACGAGCGTCTACCTGAGCAACAACAACCAGTCGACCGGTACGGCGCACTCGGCCTACCTGGCCGCGGCGACGACGCTGATCAGCCGGCTCTGCTCGGCGGATCTGGCTCCAGTGGGTGCTTACCAGTGGACCGACACCGCGACGGAAACGGTCTACGGTACCGCCGCTCGGATCTTCCAGAGTGGTGAAGAGTCGGGTGGATCGGTCGCTTCGCCGTTCGGTCCCGAGGCCAACATTCTGTTCGGTCGGCAGTTCGCCTTCGTGGCGACCGATGATCCGAACACGGCTCTGAACGAGGCCAACACCGCTTGGGAGCTGCCGCACGCCGGGCTGTTCGCCTGGGAGAACAACCTGGCCAGCCCGTTCGCTCAGCGGAAGACGATTGTCGCCGGGATGGACGACAGCACCGGTGGTCAGATCTACTTCTGGGTCGGCGACAAGCAGACCACGGGGAACGTGGTGGAACGAGCCGGTCTGACCCGACAGAGTGCCGCTGATGCCCTGTATGTGGTGAAGGTCAGCAGTCTGACTCCCGATGGAACCGGGGCCACGAACGAAGACCGCAGCACCCCGCTGTCGGGCTCGTTCACTCTGGAGAACGAAGGCGACGTCTCGGGCCTGACGGTGGCTCAGCTGGAGTCGCTCAGCGACACGAAGGGCGGCACGCAGTTCTTCCGTCCGGAAGATGGTCACTGGGATCCGAACAATCCGAACGACTTCTACTTCGTGACGACCGATCGGTACGACCAGGTGCAGGACGGTGTCGGAGCGACGGAAGGTCGCAGCCGCCTGTACCGGCTGCGGTTCAACGACATCACGAATCCGACCGCGGGCGGCACGATCGAAGCCCTGCTGGACGGCAGTGAAGGCGGCAACATGTTTGACAACATGACCGTCACCAATACCGGCAAGGTCATCCTCCAGGAAGACGTGGGCAACCAGCAGCACCTGGGCAAGATCTGGGAATACGACATCGCGACCGACACGCTGACCGAATTGGCTCAGCACGATCGGGCCCGCTTCGGCGATGTGGGAGTGGCTCAGACCGCTCCGTTCAGCCAGGACGAAGAGAGCTCGGGCGTGATCGACGTCTCGGATATCCTGGGTGCTGGCAGCTACCTCGTGAACGTCCAGGCTCACTACAACGTCGGTGACGCGGAACTGGTCGAAGGTGGCCAGCTGCTGCTGATGCAGACCAACGTCACGACCGGCCAGCAAGTGGTGACCACAGTCACCGCGACCGACCCGGATGCGGGCGCCACGCTGACCTACTCGATCAGTGGTGGAGCCGATGCCGGTGACTTCGTGATCGACCCTGCGACCGGCAAGCTGTCGTTCGCAGTGGCTCCGAACTTCGAAGCCCCGGCGGATGCCGATGCCAACAACATCTACAACGTGGAAGTCAGCGTCAGCGACGGCACTAACCCCGCCGCTGTGCAGATGATGGCTGTGACGGTCTCGGCTGTGAACGAAGCTCCGGTCAACACGACCGCGGAAGCAGTCAACGTGGCGGAGAACACCACCGCCGTCACGACCGCGACGGGAACCGATGCGGAAGGCGCCACCCTGACGTTCGCGATCAGCGGAGGAGCCGACGGGGCCAAGTTCACGATCAATGCCGCCACGGGCGAACTGTCGTTCATCGCTGCTCCGAACTTCGAAGCTCCGACCGACAACGGGGCGAACAACTCCTACTTCGTGACCGTCACGGTCTCGGATGGAGTGAACGCTCCGGTCAACAAGACGGTCGTCGTGACCGTCACCAACGCCAACGAAGCCCCCAGCATCACCAGCGGTGCGGCCTTCAACGTGGCTGAGAACACGACCGCTGTCACCACCGTGACTGCGACCGATCCAGACGCGGGAGCAACCCTGACCTTCGCGATCAGCGGGGGAGCGGACGCGGCTCTGTTCTCGATCAACGCGAGTACGGGGGCTCTGACGTTCCTCGCAGCCCCGAACTTCGAAGCTCCAGGCGATGCCGGGACCAACAACGTCTACGACGTCCAGGTCAGCGCGAGTGATGGCACGATCGCAGTGACCCAGGACCTCGCGGTGACCGTGACCAATGTGAACGAATCGCCAGCCATCACCAGCGGTGCCGCGTTCAACGTAGCAGAGAACACGACCGCAGTGACGACTGTCATCGCGACCGACCCGGATGCGGGGACGATGTTGACCTACTCGATCTCGGGTGGAGCCGATGCAGCTCTGTTCTCGATCAACGCGAGTACGGGGGCTCTGACGTTCCTGGTCGCGCCGGACTTCGAGACTCCGACGGACGCTGGAACCAACAACGTCTATGAAGTACAGGTCAGCGTCAGTGATGGCGTGAATCCGGCGGTGACTCAGAACGTCACAGTGACCGTCACCAACGTCGATGAGACGACGGGCCTGACCTACTCGCTCGCGGGTGGTGTCCTGTCGGTTGTCGGGACCAGCGGAGATGACATCATCACGGTCTTCAATGACGCCGGGGCGATCAAGATCGACAACAACGGCTCGATCATCGACACCGGAGCCACAGCTGCGGCTGTGACCGGGGTATCGATCTCGGGCTTGGCTGGCAACGACACTCTGAAGATCGACCTGTCGCTGGGGGCAGCCGTCCTGGGCTCACTCCTGGGAGGCGACGGCGACGACCTCTTGATCTCGGGGCGTGGAAACGACCTGCTGAACGGGGGAGCGGATAACGATGAAGCCAGCTTCATTCAGGCCGCATCGGGTGTCAATGTGTACCTCGCCACGAACGACCCGCAGAACACAGCGGGGGCCGGGATCGACCGGTTGGTTCAAGTCGAGAACGTGGCGGGCTCGAACTTCGATGACCGCCTGTTCGGAAACTCCGGCAGCAACCGACTGAGGGGTGGAACGGGCAACGACATCATCGACGGCCTGGGCGGAGCCGACCAGCTGGACGGTGGAGCCGGGAACGACACGCTGACGTTCGATCACCTGGATACCAGTGTGAGCGGAGGAGCGGATAACGACCGGTCGTTCGTAGCCTCGGGGGCGGGAGCGGTGAACTACAATCTGGTCACCGGCCAAATGGAGATCGTCTACGCCAACAACTCGACAGCCAACAACCTGTTCGACGCGACCGGGGCCTCGTTCGGGGTCACGATCATCGGAGGTTCAGGCAACGACACGATCACCGGCGGCAACGGCAACGACCAGCTGACGGGTGGTGCCGGGGCGGATGCGATCACCGGCAACGGTGGCAATGACTCGCTGGACGGTGGCACGGGAGCGGATGCCCTGAATGGGGGAGCCGGGAACGACTACCTGACCTTCGATCACCTGGACACCAGTGTGATCGGTGGAGCCGATTTCGACCGGTCCCTCCTCACGGCTTCCCCAGCTGCCGTGAACTACAACCTGGTGTCTGGTCAGATGGAGATTGTCTACGCTCAGAGTTCGGCGCAGGCGAACACCTTCGACGCGACCGGAGCGACGTTCGCAGTCTCCATCTACGGAGGCAGCGGCAACGACACGATCATCGGTGGTGACCAGAACGACGTTCTCTCGGGCGGTGGCGGAGCAGACACGATCATCGGCAACCTCGGAAATGATTCGATCGACGGGGGAACCGGAATCGATACCGTCAGCTACGTCACGGCGGGTTCGAGCGTGAACGTCAACCTGGCCACCTTCCGAGCCACGGGCGGAGCCGGGATCGACGGTCTGTTCAACCTGGAGAACGTGATCGGCTCGAACTTCGATGATGTGATCAACGGCAACGCCCTCGACAACATCCTCGACGGTGGAATCGGCCTCGACATCATCACCGGCGGAGGCGGAACCGACACGATCCTCTAAGTGATTGAAGTCACCGAAACTCTCAGGCCCGCACTGGCAGCCAGTGCGGGCTTTCTTGTTTCTGGAGGGGGCGGGCTCCACTCGTTCGATGAACCTTTCCGTATTAACCAATTCTCAGCGCGACACTTCTCGCAATTTAGCATCTCTTCCGTACCGTTCTCACTGTGGTTGTTGACCACGGCTACTACTCGATTGTGAGAACTCTGCTATGACATCGCGTTTCAACTCTCGTCTCGCTGGGGCATCGATCGCCGTCGGGTTACTGTTCGCGGTTGCCGTCTCGGGTTGCTCGAAACCACCGATGATTTCGGCTACCGGGATTGTGACGCTCGATGGCAAGCCCGTAGAGAACTGCAAGCTCGCCTTCTTTCCTGATGTCGAACAGTTTAACCCTGACCGGCATGGATACGGGTTCGCGGTCACTGACAAGACCGGCAAATTCGAGGTCCAGCATCCCCAGGGCGAAAAAGGGATTTACCCCGGAACCTACAAGGTGACCTTTGTCTGCTGGGTGAATGCCAAGGGCGAACTGCTCCCCTACGACATCAAGCCCAGCGAAGTCGAAGGTGGGGTCAAGAACAAGTTCCCGGACAAGTATGAATCACTGACGGGGACTCCCGAACGCGCCACGATCATTCGCGGCACGAACCACTTCGAATTCAACATCGCCTCCAAGTAGAGCCGCCCCAACCACATTGTTTCCCGTCTGTTCCTGGAAAGGACCAACTCATGCAACGCTTGTCGAATGCGCACCGGACAATGTCCACGAGACGAGGATTTACACTGATCGAACTGCTGGTCGTAATTGCGATCATCGCCGTGCTGATCGCATTGCTGCTACCGGCCGTGCAGCAGGCTCGCGAGGCAGCTCGTCGGGCACAGTGCAAGAACAACCTCAAGCAACTGGGTCTCGCCTGCCATAACTTCCACGATGTCTACAACGGAATGCCGATGGCTGTGGAGTTCGGGGTCGGAACCTCCTGGTCGGGGCTGATTCTGCCGTATCTGGAGCAGTCCAACCACTATCAGAACCTGGTGATGCAGGAAGACAATTACATCAATGCCCAGTGGGCCCATCCGCTGCCCGGAGCCACAGCTGCCGCTCTGGCGACTCCGAACTTTCGCAACATTATTGTCTGCGAAGCCTACCTGGATGCCTTCCGCTGTCCTTCGTCCACCATGCCAGGAGCTGTGGCCGACATCAGCGGCGACAACTGGATTGTGCAGAAGCGCATGCCTGCGAACTATCTGGGCGTGGTGACGAGTTCTCTCGTCGATGATCGGCGGATGCAGAATGTTGCCAATCAGTGGGGCGGTACGGGCAACGTCGAAGTCATCAGCGATCTGGAAGGTGTCTTCATTCAGCGAGTGAATCACCAGAGGATTAAGCGGAACGATCGGCATTACGGGATGATCGGATGCCGCATTGGTGACATCATCGACGGGACCTCGAACACGCTGGCCATCGGCGAGGCAGAGTCCGACCTGCGGGCAGTTCCAGAGATGGGTACGCTGCGTGAAAACAATGCCTCGACCTTTGGCCGCAAGGATCACTGGGCGATCGGGGGAGACGATGCCGACACGACCGGTCAGGGAGACATGTCGGAGTTCCTCGGTTCGACCGCCGTGCGAATCAACTACCCGGCCCAGGCAGCCGGCACGGCTCAGTTTGCAGCGTACGAGCTCAGCTTTGGAAGCCGCCACGTGGGTGGAGCTCACTTCCTCCTGGCCGATGGTTCAGTCCGATTCCTGAGTGAGAACATCGACGCGGCCCTCTACAAGGCGCTCGGCAGTCGCAATGGCGGGGAGACGATCGGAGAGTTCTAATCTCCGTTTGGACGTTTGACTTGAAGAGCTTGACAGCGGCGGATCGCAAGGTCCGCCGCTGCTCACTGAATTTCCTGTTCCTTCTTGATCCGTGGAGCCAGTCGTGCGTGCATTTCTCCTGCTGGGCTGCTTGTTCTCCGTCGCTTCGGTGGCTGTGGCACACGATGGTCCCGATCCGGTTGCTCACTGGGTCTGCTCGGCCCGGCAGATCAAGGATGGCAAGCTCGTCGCCAAGCTGGGGCCGGATGCCACTTTCTCCAACGTGCCCAAGGTCGTGAACGATGAGCACGGCGAGTCGCTGCAGTTCGGCAATCGCACCAGCTGTGTCGTCGCCGAAGACTACAAGACCCTGGGCGATCTCCTTCCGAAAGAAGCGATGACGGTCTCCGCCTGGGTCTCCATCGACAAGCCCGAAGAATGGGGCGGCATTGTCGGGACGATCGAAGACAACGGCGACACCGAGCGCGGCTGGCTCCTGGGCTATAACCAGAAGGTGTTTACCTTCCTCTACTGTACACAAGGCGGCGACGATGGGAACGGGCGGATGACCGTTCTGCAGGGCACCACTCCCTATGAAGCCGGTAAGCTATATCACGTGACAGCGGTCTACGATGGCAAGACAGCGGAACTCTACGTGAACGGAAAGCGGGAGGCGTCCAGCGAAGAGCAAAGCGGCCCCCTGCTCTACCCTTCGCGAGGACCGTTTGTCATCGGAGCCTTCCGCGACAAGAACGAGGACTACCGGCTGCAGGGCCGCATTCGCAACATCAAGCTGTACGATGTCGCCGCCAAGGCGGAAGGCGTGGCCCACGAGTTCGAGCACCATCAACAGCTGGCGGACCTGCCTCCCAAGCCGCTGATCGCTTCGCACGGCTTCGTGGTGGAGCCTTACCTGCAATATGGAACACAGACCGGAATGACCGTGATGTGGCGGACCGCAGCCGCGGGTACGTCGGTCGTCCACTACGGAGATACTGCGGAGTGTCTGCTCAAGAAGTCGGTGGAAGGTCAGTCGGAGATCCATGAGGTCCGCATCGAAGGTCTGGAACCAGAGACCCAGTACTTTTACGCGGTCGAGTCCCAGCTGCCGGACGGCAGTTCACTCGAAGGCGAGGTCTACACCTTCACAACCGCCGTGAAACGCGAGACGCCGTTCGCGTTCGCAGTCTTTGGCGACACGCAGATGAACCCGACCGTGTCGGCCAAGCTCGCCGATATGGCCTGGGCTCAACGCCCCAGCTTCCTGCTGCATGCGGGCGACCTGGTCGATCGCGGAGGAGAAGCGAAACACTGGACGGAACACTTCTTCCCGGGGCTGAAGCCCCTGGGGCAGCGAGTGCCGTTCTACCCGGTTCTGGGAAACCATGAAGACAATCACCAGAACTATTTCGACTATGTGTCGCTCCCGAATCCGGAATACTGGTACACGTTTACCTACGGGAACGCCGAGTTCTTCATGATCGACTCGAACCGCAACATGCAGCCCGGTTCGGAGCAGTACGATTGGCTCGACAAAGCCCTCGGGGCGTCACAGGCCACATGGAAGGTCGCTTGCCATCATCATCCTCCGTACTCATCCGATGAGGACGACTATGGAAATCTGTGGAAGGTCAACAAGTCGACGCGCGGCGACCTGCGAGCCCGCGAATTGACGGCGCTCTACGACAAACACCACGTCGACATCGTCTGGAATGGCCACATTCACAGTTACGAACGGACATGGCCGGTCCGTGAAGGGAAGGCCGTCGAAAAGGACGGCACGGTCTACATGATCACGGGCGGGGCCGGTGGCGGACTGGAGACCGCGGGACCGTTTCGCCCGCACTTCACCAACAATGTCAAACACGGTCACCACTACTGCATGGTGGCCGTCAACGGCGGAACCGTGGAGATCAAGGCCTTCGATCTGGAAGGTCGGCTGTACGACACGGTCACGTTGAAGAAGTAGGCCACAATCCGGTTCCAGTACGGGAACGTGTCGTACAGGGGCATTGTATGTGACTGACACGTGTACCAACGTGAAAAGAAGATCGGCTGAACGAACCAGCAGTCCACCCGGCGAGCTGGGCGGCGTCAGCCCGAAGTTTCCAAGGCGAAAGTCGGGGAGACGTCGGCACCAATTGAAAACAGAGAGCGGGTGAAGGGATTCGAACCCTCGACATACAGCTTGGGAAGCTGTCACTCTACCAACTGAGTTACACCCGCAGTGAGTAATTCGTATTATGCGATTCCCCGGGGCGGATGCAAGCTGATCTCGCTCGCAGGCCCGGGAGAGGAGTATCGCATGGCGTCTACGGTCGATCTGCCGAGTTTGCATCAACTGCATCTGGCTCTCAAAGAGGTTCAGGAAGAGCTGGTCCGTGGACCGCGGCAGGTGAAGGCCCGCGACAATCAGTTGGCTCAGGTCGATGCCGATCGCAAGGTTCGAGAAGACGAACTCAAGCAGACACGCTTGCTGATCGACCGCAAAAACCTCGAGCTGAAGAGCGCCGAAGCGAAGATCAAGGATCTCGACCGCAAGCTCAATGAAGCGGCTTCGAATCGCGAGTTCGATATACTCAAGGCGCAGATCGCCGCCGACAACATGGCGACCAGCGTTCTGCAGGATGAGATCCTGGAACTGCTCGATAAGGTCGACCAGATTCAAGCGGCCATCGCGGAATTCGGTCTCAAGCGGACCCGTCTGGAAGAGGATCGGCAGCAGTTTGCGACTCAGATCGAGCAGGCAGCTGCGGGGTTGCGAGAGCGGGAAGCGGCTTTGAAAGCGGAAGTGATTGAAGCCGAGAAGGCCATTCCGGATTCGATCAAGGTCCACTACCGCCGGCTGGTCGACACGCACGGAGCTGAGTGTCTGGCGGCGATCGAGAACGGGATGTGTACACACTGCTTCGTGAGCCTCACTCCGCAGATTCTGGTGCAGGTCCAGTGCGGAGCTCCGATCTTCTGCTCGTCCTGTGATCGATTGCTGTACTTCGTGAAGTCCTAGAAGCAATGCGGCAACTCGTCCGTCATCTTCGACTGGCTGGCAGCATCGGTCTCCTGCTGTTGGTGGGCGTCGGGTTGGTCAAGACGGGAGTGGCTGCTGAGCCGGAGGTCTCGATCTGGACGCCCGAAGGGGTGTCGCAGCCGGTCTCGCTGACGACCGAGTCATTGCAGCGATCGGATCTCTGGCAGCTCTCGGTCCGGTCGTCGGGATCAAGAGCTGCGCGGCCCAGATTCTGGCTCCATCTGCCGGGCGGCGGCCGTTTGGGGATTCAGAACCTGAAGTGGGATCAGGAGACGCTGCGATTTCAATTGGCTCTGAGTGGCCAGGAACTCGAACTGGACGCCGGGGCCATCGCTGGGGTACAGCCAGTTCGAAGAGAAGCCAGCTGGCGAACTGATGAGACCGAGTGGTTCCGTGTGGCGAGCTGCCAAGAAGCCGAGGACCTGGTCCTGCTGAAGAATGGCGACCGCCAGACCGGAGAGATCCTGCAGGTCTCGGAGGAGTCGCTCCAACTGAAAAACGAACTCGGAAGTCGCGATCTGGCATGGTCGTCGATCGCCGGACTGCGAATGAATCCCGAGTTGACCGAACCTCCGGCGAAGGGGCAAGATCGCTGGGCGGTGCAACTGGCTGACGAGTCGTGGTGTCTGGCGAAGGAACTGGCCCTTGATGGCGAGGAATGGCAGCTGACGCTGACAAACTCATTGAAGCTCACCCTGCCGAAGCCTGCGGTCGTCTGGCTGGCTCCGATGGATACGAACCGGGTTTCGCTGTCGCGCCTCGTTGTCGCGGAACAGTCCCACCAGCCCCTGTTTGGCGAACCGGGGCTGACAGCTGCAACAGATCGCAACCTGCTCGGCCTGCCACTTCGCCGTACATCGGGAAGCGAGTCGCTGCCAGCCCTTTCGGCGCTGGGCTATGGGCTCTGCAGCGGGATGAAGCTGCAGTGGAAGCTCGATCAGCAGTACGAGCGACTAGTCTGCGAGGTGGGGCTGGACGCCGTTGCCGAGGAAACTGGCGATGCGATCGTACGGTTCAGCACGGAAGGTCAGCTGCAGAGAGAACTGCACGTAGAAGTCGGACAGCCACCGGTTCGAGTGAATGTTTCCCTGCGAGAGGCCACGAATCTTGAGATCGAGGTCGTCCCCGGTGAACACGGTGACCTGGGTGATCTCGTCGATCTGTTTCACCCGGTGCTGTTCCGAAAAAGTCGGTAAATCCTCAATCGTTTGGGGACAGCAGTATTCTTACGAATTCTGCTACGCCCCGCCCCATTGCAGCCCCAGCATCACGCAGCTGAGGCCGCTGCCGATTCCCAGGAGGGCCACATTCTCTCCGGGTTGGACGTGGCGAGCCGCTGTTCCCAGGGCGACGGCGGTGGGGAGAGCGGTCGCTCCGGTGTTACCCAGATACTCGACGGTCGGGAAATCGAGCGACTCAGCAATTCCCAATCGGTCCAGCAGCAGCTTGCGGTGGGCTTTGCCGACCTGATGCGTAAAGACCTTCTGAACGTCCTCGGCCCGCCAGTCGAGCTTCTGCAGGAGTCGCGGCCAGGTTCGCTCGGCGAGATTCACGCCCGCGTGCAGCAGGGCTTCCGAGTCGGTCGACATCTGGGGGCGACCATCGGTGGCCTTCGCGGCATCGACACCGCCCGCGCACAGTTCATGAGCTGCGGTATCGGCCAGCATCGCTCCGCCGAGGAGCCGGTGACCGCTGCGACTGAGCTTGCGGTCACAGAGCAGGATCGCCGCTGAGCCGCTGCCGATCGTGAGCGAGGCAAAGTCGGCCTTCAGGGCGTTCTTCAGCGTCGCCCGATCCGCACCAGAAGCGGCCAGTGCGTTAAGGCGGTCAATCGTCCCCTCGACGAGCCCGCGGCCCTCTTCGGTTCCGACCACGATCCCAGCCCGGATCAGCCCCGCTTCAATCTGGTCCGCGATCAGCAAGGCCCCATTCAGCAGCCCCAGGCAGGCATTGCTGACATCAATAACGAGTGAGCTGTCCGGCAGCTTCAATGCGTGGTGAACACTGGCTGCGGTCGCGGGCTCCATCTGATCGCGGCAGACGGAACCGTGAATCAGTGCTCCGACTTTTGAGCGATCGAACCCGGTCAGCTGAAGAACCTGCTCCGCAGTGCGGGAGCTGATCGAGCCGGGGCGGGTGCCGGGATCGTAGAACCGACGCTCGCGGATGCCGCTCATCAGCTCGATGCGACCGACGTGGACGCCGAGCCGGGAATAGACCGGCTCCAGGCGGCACTCAATCTCTTCCGAAGTGACTTGATGCGGCGGAAGCAGACAGCTGAACGCCTCGACACAAACGTTCTGGTAGCGCATGGCGGTCAGCGGGCTTCCGTGCGGACGTCAATTCAGAATCAGGCCTTGGCAGACTGCGACGGGGCAGCTGACTTGACGAGAGCTTCGACCTCGGCGATCTCGGCATACTGGCGACGGCGGTCCGCCTCCAGTTCGTCGGTAAATTCAGGCATGTCGAGCGCCACAGCGCTGCGAACGAAACGCAATCCTCGCAGCAGGATTTCCTGCTGCTTGGGGGTCATGTCCATGAGAGCGGAATTCATCAGATTCACCGGAAGCCGGATTGTCCGACTGCGAGCTACGCCTCCGTTGGTCGTCCTTGAACAGCGAGTGCAAACCCGAGCCGATGGTGACCGCCCCTCTGTTCCAGAGAGGCGACTGAGTCAGCGTCTGAAGCCGTGCCAACCACGGCACCAGACGTCCCGCCTCGCAAGTCATCGCGAGTTGGGAGTCACACCATCCCCTTTAGAGCAATGGGTGTGCCCACTGCCGAAAAGGAACTTCGAGGGGCATTCTATCATCGTCGACCGGTTTGTCAGCTTCCGCACCGATTTTGTTGGGGCGGCATTTCCTGCCGAATCGGTTCCCTGACGGGGCAGACGCTGGCCCTCGCCGAGAATCTGTAGCGACTGTACCGAATCGTGCGGGCAAACAATCACTGCTCCGCAGACACCTCGCGTCTCGGACAGTTTGGAAAAAACTGCGAACCCTATGGTGAAGATGACAATCCTCACCAACCGCCCGTACTACTCTTCGCTCGAATTCGCCCGGACCATCTGAATGATCCCCCAGACAATCAGAACACCGCCCAGAATCGAGGCCCCGACTGTGCTGTCGGTCCCGCGAATCGCGATCTTTCCCGAGAGTCCGCCGATCAGAAACACGGCGCCGATAATGATGTTCCACATGACTTGAGTTCCGAATGAGTTGCGGAATGTGAACTTCAGGATGCCCAAGATAATCTTCACAAAACTGGCTGACAACTGTCATCGCACGGCAAAACCAAGGCGCTTGGCCGACTGCCTGACGGAACTTGTTCCGCACGTTATAGTTCCCACGCGGTGAACCTGCCGGGCTGGGGATTGTCTGGTTGGAAATCCACCGCGATCGCTCCCATCCGGGGAGCCCGTCCTCATCGGAATCGGCATGTCTCGTCAGATTCTTGTCACCTCCGCCCTGCCCTACGCCAACGGCCAGATTCACATCGGTCATCTGGTCGAGTACATCCAGACCGACATCTGGGTCCGGTTTCAGAAGCTGCGCGGGCACAATTGTCGGTTGTTCTGTGCGGACGACACGCACGGGACCGCGATCATGATCCGCGCCCGTAATGATAAGCGTCGCGAAGAAGACGTCATCGCTGATATGCGGCTTGATCACATCCGCGACTTCAGCGGATTCGATATCGAGTTCGACAACTACGGCAGCACGAACTCGGACCAGAATCGCCAACTCTGCCACGAGATCTGGGCCGCCTTGCGCAAGGCCAACATCGTCATCGAGAAGCCCGCTGAGCGGCTGTTCGACCCCGAGGTCGGGACCTTCCTGGCCGACCGCTTCGTGAAGGGGACCTGCCCCAAATGCGGAGCTGAGGACCAGCACGGAGATGCCTGCGAGAAGTGCTTGGCGAACTATGCCCCGACCGATCTGGTGAACCCCCGCAGTACGCTGTCCGGAGCCAAGCCCGAACTGCGATCCAGCACCCAGCTGTTCGTACAGATTGAACATCTGCACGAGTATCTGAGTACCTGGACCCAAACGAGCGGAGCCCTGCAGCCCGAGATCGCGAACTTCCTCAAGAACAACTTCCTGGCTGACCCGCTGCGGGACTGGGATGTGTCGCGCCCGGCGAAGTACTTCGGCTTCGAGATTCCCGACAGCCCTGGCAACTACTGGTATGTCTGGTTCGACGCCCCGATCGGGTACATCGCTAGTACACTCGAATGGTGCCAGCGGACCGGTGAAAAGCTTGATGACTGGTGGCGAAACCCCGACGCCGAGATCCACCACTTCATCGGCAAAGACATCACCTACTTCCACACGCTGTTCTGGCCGGCCATGTTGCACACAGCCGGGTTCCAGCTGCCGTCGAAGGTCCACATCCATGGGTTCCTGAACGTGAACGGCAAGAAGATGTCGAAACGCGATGGAACCTACATCAGAGCCGCCACGTACCTCAAGCACCTCGACCCGGCGTACCTGCGGTACTACTACGCGTCAAAGCAGGGACCGCGAGTCGATGACCTCGATCTGAACGTTGTCGACTTCCAGACCAAGGTCGATGCCGACCTCGTCAACAAGTTCGTCAACATCGCCAGCCGCTGTGCCAAGCTGCT
This sequence comes from Planctomycetaceae bacterium, assembly GCA_044337025.1. Taxonomy (GTDB): domain Bacteria; phylum Planctomycetota; class Planctomycetia; order Planctomycetales; family Planctomycetaceae; genus TH-plancto1. The sequence goes on along the minus strand of JBIIOI010000065.1, from coordinate 5,649 downwards.
CGAAGGGCAGAACCTCGCCGAGGTCTATCCCGAGGACGGCGGGCTGTTCCGCGAAAACGCCGACGCCGCTGAGCGGATCGCCGAGCTGTTCGAAGCCTGCGATACCAACTCAGCTTTGCGCGAGATCATGCTACTGGCCGACAAGGCGAACCAGTACATCGATGCCAAACAGCCCTGGGTGCTCAAGAAAGACCCCGCCCGGCTGCCCGAGGTCCGCGAGATCTGCACGGTCGGCCTGAACCTGTTCCGGCAGCTGGCGACCTATCTGGCTCCCGTGCTGCCGCGCATTGCCCAGGCCTCGGGCGAGCTGCTCGGAACTCCGATCACTCACTGGAACGATGTGAACACCCCGGTTCTGGGACAGACGGTCCGTCCCTACAGCCATCTGATGAAGCGAGTCGACACGAAGAAGGTCCATGCGATGATTGAAGAGAGCAAGCCAGCGGAAGAGCCAAACGAGCCGGAAGCGTCAGCGCCCGGAGCATCCAACGCTCAGCCCGCAGCCAACGCCTTCGGCGACACCGCCGACGAACTGGCCAAGGAAGCCCTCACCGCCGAGCACTGCACGATCGACGAGCTGATGAAGGCCGACCTGCGCGTGGCCCGCGTCCTCGAAGCCAAGCATGTCGAAGGAGCCGACAAGCTGCTCCAGCTGACGCTCAGCCTGGGCGGCGATGTGACCCGCAACGTCTTTGCCGGGATCAAGAAGGCCTACAAGCCGGAAGACCTCGTCGGCCAGCTGGTGATCTGCTGTGCGAACCTGAAGCCGCGGCAGATGAAGTTCGGCCTCAGCGAAGGCATGGTCCTGGCTGTCGGCCCCGGCGGCAGCGATGTGTTCCTGTTGCGAGGCGACTCCGGAGCCAAACCGGGCATGCGCGTGCATTGATTTTTGAAGAACTACAGCGAGCGGGGTCGGTTGGGCCCCGCTCGATTAGTCACTCCGCACACTTCGGACAGGAGTAGTGCAGGCTGAGCCGGTGCGTGGTCCACTTCTCCTCGGGCGTGTCCTTCTCGACGTGAATCAGGTGGATCACCCCCTTGCCAAGGTCGAGAGCCGCTTCGGTACTGTCGGCGATGCGGCCGCGCGATTCGGGGTCGACTTTCACGCGATCGACGATCACCTGGACCACATGTTCGCGCTTGTGATCGATCGCGGGGACCTCTTCGATGCCGTAGGTCGTCCCGTTGATCCGCACCCGCAGGAACCCCTGCGTGCCGAGTTTGTCCCACAGCTTCGTATAGCTCTGGCCGACCGGGACCTCGACCGGGGCGGCCAGGTAGAGCCGCGTCCCCTCGGGCATGGCGAGAATTCGCTCGATGATCTGGTCGGTGGTCTGCCGCTCGATCGGGATCTGACAGGTCGGACAATACGGCTGTCCCAGGCGGGCAAACAGCACGCGCAGGTAGTCGTAGACCTCGGTCACGGTCCCGACGGTCGAGCGCGGCGTGTTGCCGACCGTCTTCTGTTCGATCGCGATGGCAGGGGAGAGCCCCGTGATCTGCTCAACGCGAGGTTTGGGCATCTGCCCCAGGAACTGCCGGGCGTAGGCTGACAGCGACTCGACATACCTCCGCTGCCCCTCAGCGTAGAGCGTGTCCATCGCCAGCGACGACTTGCCGCTGCCGCTGGGGCCGCAGAAGACGCTCATCTGGTCACGCGAGACGGTCAGATCGAGGGACTGCAGGTTGTGCTGCGAAGCACCGCGAATCGTAATGACCGGCTCGGCGAGCGGAGGGCGTAAGCCCTCCGAGTCAGCCAGTGCGCGACTCACAACGACAGCGTGGGAGGTCGCAGCTGGGTGCTTCGCGGTCTTACCCCGCTTCGCTCCGGCCGGTTTGAGTTCGGGCGTGACAGAGGACTCGGAGGGCTTACGCCCTCCGCTCGCCAGGACCGCTTGCAGCGCCCGTCCGGTGTGGGATCGTTCACACGCCGCCACGTCCTCGGGCGTTCCGACGCACACGATCTCGCCGCCGCCGCTCCCGCCTTCGGGACCCAGATCGATCACCCAGTCGGCGGTCTTCACGACATCCAGCGAGTGCTCGACCACGACGACCGTATTCCCGGCGTCGACGAACCCGTGCAGCACCTTGAGCAGCATCTGCACGTCCGCAAAGTGCAGCCCGGTCGTCGGCTCATCAAGCAGGTACAGCGTCTTCCCCGTCGAACGTTTTCCCAGTTCTCGCGCCAGCTTGATCCGCTGTGCCTCCCCGCCCGAGAGCGTCGGGCTCGACTGCCCGAGCTTGAGATAATCCAGCCCCACATCGTGCAGCGTCTTCAGCATCTGCGAGATCTTGGGATGGTGCTTGAACAGCTCAAACGCCTCCTGAACGTCCATGTCGAGGACATCCGCGATGCTCTTCTCCTTGTACTTCACTTCCAGCGTTTCGTGGTTGAACCGCTTCCCGTTGCAGACGGCACAGTTCACCCAGATGTCGGCCAGGAAATCCATCTCCAGCTTCGTCGCCCCGTGCCCTTCGCACGCTTCGCACCGGCCATCGGCGACGTTGAAGCTGAACCGCCCGGGTGTGTAGCCGCGGAGCTTCGCCTGCGGCAGCTGGGTGTAGAGGTCGCGGATCTCGTCGAGCAGCTTCACATAGGTCGCAGGGTTGGAGCGCGGGGTGCGGCCGATCGGCGATTGGTCGATGTCGATCGCCTTGTCGATCAGATCGAGTCCCGTGATCTTCTTGAACTTGCCGGGCGAGCCGAGTCCCTTGTTGACGTCGCGGTTGAGAACCTCCCACAGGATGTCGTTGCTGATCGAGCTCTTGCCCGACCCGCTGACGCCGGTGATACAGACGAACGCCCCGAGCGGGATTTCGACATCGACGTTCTTCAGGTTGTTATGCGTGGCTCCCGTGATCTTGATCCGCTTGTCGCTGATCGGTCGGCGCTGCTGCGGGACCTCGATTTGTCGGCGTCCAGAGAGGAAGGCCCCCGTCACGCTGCGTTCGCTGGCCTTGATCTCGTCGACGGTCCCGCGAGCCACCACCTCGCCCCCGCGTACGCCGGGGCCGGGGCCGAAGTCAAAGATATAGTCGGCCGCCTGCATCGTCTCTTCGTCATGCTCGACGACGATGACGGTGTTCCCCTGATCGCGCAGGTCTTGCAAGCTGCGCAGCAGCATCGTGTTATCGCGCGGATGCAGGCCGATTGACGGCTCATCGAGGATGTACAATACCCCAACCAGCCCGCACCCGATCTGCCCCGCCAGCCGAATCCGCTGCGACTCTCCCCCCGAGAGCGTCGGCGCGGAGCGATCCAGCGCCAGATAATTCAGCCCGCACCGCAGCAGGAACCCGAGCCGCCCACGAATCTCCTTGAGCGCCTCCGTGGCGATCAGGGACTGGGTCTCGTCGAGTTCGAGTTCCTGAAAGAACTGCAGGGCGTCTTCGACGGAGAGGGAGCAGACGGAGGGGAGAGAGAGGGCAGTGGGCAGTGGGCAATGGGCAGTGGGGGAAAGAGGGTCATTGGTCATTGGTCCTTGGTCATTCGTTGCCTGAGAGGACGCCTTCCCTTTCTTTCCCTTACTCTTCGTCTGCGTAATCTTCGTTTCTTCCCACTGCCCATTGCCCACTGCCCACAGCCCCGTCGCGCTTCGCGACGTTATCTTCACGGCACGGGCTTGCGGGTTCAGCCTCGTCCCCGCGCACGCGGTACATGGCGTCACCTCCATGTACTTCTCGAGCTGTTTGCGGCGCATCGGGTTCTTGGCTTTGCGGTACTCCTCCAGCAGTTCCGGGCAATAGCCGTCCCAGGTCCCGCCGTGCTTCCAGATGCCGCCGGAATGTCGCCAGGAGTAGGTGATGTGCCGCTCACCCATCCCGTTCAAGAACTTGTCGATCGCCTCCACAGGCAGCTCGTTCCACGGCAGCTTGAGGAACGAGCCCTCTTCCATTCCGCAGTCCTGCTCGATGGCTGTGGCGACTCCCGCGTAGATATGTTTCCGCCAGCGACCGACCTCACGAAAGGTCCCCAGCAGTGTCAGGCAGCCTTGCGTGATCGACTTCTCGGGGTCTTCGACCAGCCGGTCAATCTGAAACTCATGCCGCTGCCCCAGCCCCTGACACGGGACACACATCCCGAGCGGACTGTTGAAGGAGAACAGCTGCGGCGACGGCGGCTCGTACGAGATCCCGCAGTCGGGGCAGGCGTATAGGGTGGAATACAAGCGCGACGAAACCGGCGAGCGGGGCGGCGTCAGCCCCCCGTGGGGGATGTCCTTGGTACCTGGTCCTTGGTTCCTGGTGTCAAGCTGATCGCTGATCGCTGACGGCTGACCGCTACCCTTTGGTACTTGTCCCTTGCCACTTGTCACTTCGTCAGCGACTTCGACGATCAATCGTCCCTCCGCCAGCTTGGCTGCAGTCTCAATCGCCTCAGCCAGTCGCGTTCGCGTCCCCTTGCCTGCCACCAGACGGTCGATCACGACGTCAATGGTGTGCTTGAAGTGCTTCTTGAGCTGGAGATCGGATGAGAGCGACACGACCTCGCCGTCGACTTTGGCGCGGAGGAACCCTTTCTTCAGCAGGTCTTGAAACAGATCGCGAAACTCCCCCTTCTGGTTCTGGACCAGCGGGGCCAGAATCTGAAAGCGGGTCCCCTCCGGCAGCGTCAGCACGCTTTCCAGAATCTGGTCGAGCGACTGGGCGGTGATTGGCTTGTGGCACTTCGTGCAACAGCCCTGACCGACACGGGCATAGAGGACACGCAGATAGTCGTAAATCTCAGTAATCGTCCCGACCGTGCTGCGCGGGTTACGGCTGGTGGCCTTCTGCTGGATCGAGATCGACGGAGCCAGGCCGGTGATCGAGTCGACCTCAGGCTTGGGCATCTGGCCGAGGAATTGCCGGGCATAGGTCGAGAGCGACTCGACATACCGCCGCTGCCCCTCGGCATAGACCGTATCGAAAGCCAGCGAGCTCTTGCCCGACCCGCTGACTCCCGACATCACCACCAGCTTGTTGCGGGGAATGACGAGGTCGACGTTCCGCAGGTTATGCTCCCGCGCGCCTCGAATCACAATGTCCGCAGCTGCCATCCCGGCCTCGATCCTGGTGTCGCTCAATCACCCGTTGCCGGGCAGGCGGTGCGTGAATGCACCGCCTCATGAGGGATTGTTTCCAGTTCGCTGCAGAGGGCAAGGGTGCAACGGAAGTTCTCCCCAGCGAGCGGGCGGACGTCCAACGCTCGCTGATGGATCGCGAGTCGCGTTTTCACGAACTCGCTGGTCGCACTTCAATCTCGTACACCCACAGATCCCCGAGTCGGCGGACTAGGAAATCGTCGTTGCTGTTTCCGGCCACCGGGGTTCATCATCGGCGTTTCCAGATCCGATCCCTCTTGACAACCGGCCCCCGCACATCAGAATCAGCGCAGGTCCAGAATGTCTCGGTCCTTCGGGAGACATCTCCCGGCAAACATTCCAGTGTTGGGCAGAAAGCCTGTTTTGGTTAGGCAGAATCGCACTTTGCCTAACCCCAGTTAGGCGGAAGAGGATGCACGAGTATGAGCCGTCATGTTTTGAGCCGGTTTCAAAACCCTTCCACAACAACTTTCAGTTGGCAAGGCATTTGCATGAGTGTTGAGCAAAGGAGTGCTCAGTCATGCTCATCACGCTGTCGTGGTTTCCGTCCTATGGGCGGTATCGC
>JBIIOI010000064.1:0-33350 GCA_044337025.1 Planctomycetaceae bacterium | reverse complement strand
CCGCGTTGTTCCAAGGCCTCGTTCATGCCGCCTGCATGGTCATCGTGCTCAGACGGTTGTAGAAAACGACCATCCGGCGGCGACCCGCTTGAAAGCCCTGCAAACAGGTTTTGAAACCGGCTCTAGTTGCTCCTGTGACTTCATTCGCATAGAGATCGCAGTAGTTGAGTCGAGAACAATCGCGACTAACGCGTAAATCGCCCGCTCGTCTTTCACCTTTCCCAGAGACTCACATGCCAGCCGTGAGATTTCGGGAGGCACATTTGTTGCGCATGCAAGGTCGCGCATCTCAATGAATGAACTGGATTGACAACAGTCAACCAAGAACTGGTCAGTTTTGCTCGGTGACGTCCGATTGGCCGTGGAGAAGGACTGGATTGCTTCTTTGATAGACCTCTTTCCTCGACGCGAGAAGTACTCCTCAAGTTCTTTCTTCTTTGCCGTTTCTGCATTCTGTGCGAGCAGGCATGTTCCGAGAATACCGAACATGGAGAGACTCAGAAGGAATGTGTTTGACAGGTGCCTCTTGGAAGTTGCACAGAAAAGACTGATCGAATTTAAGGTGAAATGTTTGATTCTCTTCCACGGGGTATTTGGTTGAAGCATGTGAACCTCATCAGCCCTTAACAGCGTTTCGGCTTCGCGGTTCGCCCTGAGGCTTTGGGAAAGCCATGGATTCGTCATCAATTGCCACGCCCTTCAAAGACTCAGGGCGTGCCACACTACTGATCTGCTGACTTTCTCGGTCACTCAGCGCCCGGATTGCTCCGGGCGCTGGTGCTTCCGGCTCGGTTCGTTACTTCTTCCCCTTCTTGTGATCCCCCACGTTCGGAGCATCCTTCTGAGCTTCCGGCCCAAAGTACCGCAGGCCAACCAGCGGCTCGGTGCCGGTATTCTCAAACGTGACCCCTTCCGCAGCTGCGGGGGCGGTGACGAAGACTTCGTCTTCGGTCATCTCGCCGAACCGGATCATGGCGGGGGTCTGCAGCTTCATGCCGTTGACGCGGCCTTCGCCCTGGACGGTGATCCAGCCGTATGCTCCGCCGTCCTTGATGGTGACCTTCACGCCCGGGTTAATCGTCAGTTCCTTGGCGGTGAACAGCTGGTCGCCGTCGATGCGACCGTAGACGATCCAGCGGTCGAAGTACCCTTCCTTGGCACTGCCGGAGGCGACGATCGGCTCCAGGTAGTTGTTGTCCTTGAAGTTTGGGTCAACGTTCCGCTCCCAGTCGAGAGCATCGACCAGGTACTTGTTGTTGTCGTGCTTTTCCTTGGGGAAGTCCTTGGTCAGCAGCGCCCGTGGCACAGCTCGGCCTTCGACCAGGCTCTGGTACATGCCGAACACGTCCGAACCCCACTGCGGCTCATAGGTCAGCAGCGAACCGGGAGCGTGCAGCACGCAGGGCGGTATCAGCCAGCCGGTGCCGACCTTCAGGCGGTAAGCCTTCGACAGGTCGAGGATGCCGTTGTCACCCTTGTTCCAGTTGTCGAGGCAGCGGACCACATCTTCCTTCTTGGTTCCGGGCTCCAGACCCATGAACGTGTAGGGGAAGTTGTTGCCGACGTTGTTCAGCTGGGGTGGGAAGTAGTACGACTCGGGCTTGCCTTCCTGGCCGACCAGCTTCGCCTGCTTGGCGTTCTGGTGCATGTGGTGCGGAATCGGGCCCATGTTGTCGAAGAACTTGGAGTAGACTGGCCACTTCTTGTACTTCTTCCAGATGTACCCGCCGACCATGTCGGCCCCGAGTTCCGCAACGGCGTCGCGCAGCAGGAACTTATCCTTGCCGACGACGACGTAGCTGAGGCCTTCATCGGGAGCCCGGTTGTCGTTAGCTGCTTCGGTGGTCGACGCGAACCAACGCTCGTCGATCCCGCCGCGGTGGGTGCCAAGTGCGTAGTAATCATCCGGATGGAGCTTCAGCCGCCGACCAGGTTGGAGAAACGACCGCGGCACCCATGTCGGAGCCAGACGCAAGACGCCCTTGTTGGCAGTGAGGGCCGATGAGGCGAGGGCTTTGACGTTGATGGCCATGGGGCGCGGAACTCCAGTCCGGGGTGTGAATTTCGACAGCCGGCACCAATGTGGCTACGCGGCGGAAAGGCAATTTACCCTTGCTGCTACGTTGATTGCAACGATCCAGAGACGGGGGTGCGGCTGGTCAGAATGTCCATCTGAGACGTCTGAACAATTGTGCGGGCGAAGCTCCGGCTGAGTCGCGACTTTGAGAAAACCTCGTTCCCGCACATGCGACTTGGCCGGAGCCTCGTGCTCAGAACCCCCAGTTTACATCGCCCGATCCTCTGAGCCCCCTGATGGCACTGCGGTGGCTCTCGATCCAAGAACCCGATACGGTTCACGGTGCCTGGCAGTTCACCAGGCTCCGGACCTCTCCCTCCATTCGTCGGAACCATGGAATCGACCTTCACTTCAGTCGAACAGGCTGCGACCCGAACGCTGATCGAGCTGGCTCTGGAAGAAGACCTGCGGGGGGGCTGTGACCTGACATCGATCGCGCTGGTGCCTGCGGAACAGCACGGGGCCGTCCAAATCGTCGCGCGGCAAGCGGGGGTCGTCGCCGGGCTGCCGATCATTGAGCAGGTGTTCTGGGAGATTGACGCCGAGGTGCAGGTCGATCTGCTGCTGCGAGACGGCGAGTCGGTTTCGCCCGGTCGCGTCCTGGCCAGCCTGGAGGGACCGGTGCGGTCGCTGCTGACTGGCGAGCGGACGGTTCTGAACTTCCTGACAGCTCTCGGGGGAGTGGCGACTTTGACTCGGCGATTCGTGGATGCCATCGAAGGGACCCGGGCCCGAATTCTGGATACTCGCAAGACCTGGCCCGGCTGGCGAACTTTGCAGAAGTACGCGGTCCGCTGCGGAGGCGGGACCAACCATCGAATCGGGCTCTACGACGGTGTGCTGATCAAAGACAACCATCTGGCAGCCTGGAGGACTCAGTCCCCAGACGGGTCGGTCGCAGCTGCGATTCGCGAGGCCCGCCGCCGCTGGCCGGGGAAGCCGATCGAAGTCGAGGTCGACACGCTGGTCCAGCTGAACGATGCCCTGCATGAGAAGCCCGAGATTGTCCTGCTCGACAACATGCCGCCGGACCTGCTGCGAGAGGCCGTCGACATTCGAGACCGGTTTGCCGCGTCGGTCCTGCTGGAGGCCTCCGGCGGTGTGAACTTGACCACGATCCGAGCCATCGCCGAGACGGGAGTCGACCGGATCAGCATCGGGGCCCTCACGCATTCGGCTCCGGCCCTCGACATTGCGTTCGACTGGGGCAAGTAGCTGCTGGGTTTCCAGTGGCGGAACTTTCCTCGCCCCCGTAGATTTCAATTCCTATGGATGTCCAACTGGTCTTCAGCCCCGTCTGGTCGTGGCCGCTCATTGTCGCGGTGGCAGTCGTCATGTTTGGGCTGGTGCTGTGGACCTATCCGTCTCGCGTGGCGGCTCTGCCCCCGTGGAAGCGGCGGACGATGCTGGGGCTGCGGCTGCTGGCTGCTGCGATTCTGCTGTTCGCCATGCTCCGCCCGGCGCTGGAGTTCAAAGAGATCGACGAGCGCGGGGCGCAGATTGTTTTTCTGACGGACAACAGCCGCAGCATGAACACGCCCGATGCCCCGGGCGGACAGACGCGGCGACAGCATCTGCTGAAGACGATCGAGGAGATCGATCCCTCGTTGAAGGCTCTGGCCGAGAAAGTCGACCTGCGATTCATCGACTTCTCGGAGATCTCCAAAGCGGTGGAGAAGCTGGAACCGGCGAGCGATGGGCGGTTCACGGCGATCGGTCTGGCGCTGGAAGAGCTGCGCAAAGAGGACAAGGGGAAACGCGTCGCGGCGATGTTCCTGATGACCGATGGAGCCCAAAGGGCCAGCGGAGAGGCCGATATCGACCCGCGCGCCGCGGCCCGCCGGACGGCGACGCAGAAGTCGATTCCGATCTACACGGTCCCCTTTGGGACCTCGGAGATCTCAACAACGGGAGTCGATCTGGCGGTCGAAGACCTGCTGGCCAATCCCTCGACCTACGAAAAGAAGATCGAGGTCGTGAAGGCCAAAATCCGGATGGTGGGAGCGGCCGGGAAGAAGATCAAAGTCAAGCTGATGGTCGAGGACCGCAGCGGCAAGAAGCCGGGCGAAACTGGCATCTGGAAGGCAGTTCCCTTCACGGCGGAGACCAAGCCCGCTGTGGAGCTGGAAACGAACGAGAACGCCGTCGTGCTCCCGGTATCGCTGTCGTTCGTGGCCAGTCAACCCGGCGAGTACAAGCTGGCCCTCGATGCCGAGGTTCAACCGGGCGAAGTGAAGGTCACGAACAACCGGGCCGAGACGTTGATCTCGGTCAGCAAGGGGGGAATGTCGGTCATTTATTTCGATGCCGCGCGCGTCGAGCAGAAGTTCATCCGCAAGATCGACACGGCCGGGCGGATCCAGCTGACCATGTTGGCCATGGGGCGCTATGGTCAATCGCGTCCGGTCGATCGCACCTTGTTCGATCCGGGTCGATTCGAGGTCTATGTGATTGGCGATGTGCCGCACTCGGCGTTTCGAGTCAACGGAGTTAACCTGCTCGATGAAAAGCTGGTGGATCGAGTGACCGAAGGGGCGGGGCTCCTGCTGCTGGGCGGCGAACATGCCTTCAACGCTGGTGGGTATGCCGGTACGCGAATCGGCGAGCTGTTTCCGGTCAAACTGGCTGCCACCGCGAACCCCGGCAAGCCCGATCCCGCTCAGATGGTCCGCCAGAAGATGCAGCTGCTGCCGACCCCGGACGGTGACAGCCACTACCTGATGCAACTGGGGGCCAGCGGCGAACAGGCCTGGCGCGCGTTACCGATGCTCTCGCAGGCAGTGCGACTGACTCCCAAACCCGCTGCGGAAGTGCTGGGTGCTTCGGCCGAAAACGTTCCGCTCCTCATCGCCACTGACATCGGGCGTTCACGCGTGGCTGCACTCGCGACGGATGAGACCTGGAAGTGGCACCTGCATGGCCGGACGAATGAACACCAGCGATTCTATCAGCAGCTGTTGCTCTGGCTGGCTCACAAAGAGAACGACAGCGATCAGGCCCTGTGGGTGAAGATCGATCCCCGGAACTTCGCCCCCGGAGGCAAGGTGCCGATCCAACTGGGGCTGCGCGATGACAAGAAGCAGCCGGTCGAGAACGCTGACTTCACGGTCGAAGTCACCGGCCCCGACGGGAAGTCGATCACTGTGCCCACGCTGAAGCAGAAGGGGGAAGCCCTGGCGGAGTTCACCTCGACGCTGATCCCCGGCGACTATTGGGTGACCGCGCGGGCCAGCGTGAATGGCAAATCGACCGGTCTGCCGACGCTGTCCCGGTTCATCGTGGAGGCCCGCGATCCGGAGCTCGACAACCCGGCTGCGGACCCCGACCTGATGGCCGAGATCGCCTCGCTGACCGGTGCGAGCGTGGTCCCTCCCGAGAAGCTCGGAACGTTCATGGATGACCTGCTGAAATCCGGCATCAGCACCGAACTGACTCGCAACCGGATCGAGAACCTGTGGGACAACTTGTGGCTGCTGCTGCTGTTCGCCACGGTGATGTCGGCGGAGTGGTATCTGAGAAAGAAGAACGGGCTGGTGTAGCCAGCCCGTTGAGTTCCTTACGCGGCCCGGCGAATCGGGCGTTCAATCTCAATGCGAGACTGCGCGAGATCACGAATCTGATCGACCAGGTTCTCCATCTTCATCGCCCGCGAGCCCTTCACAAGGACCACAGCTCCGGGCTCCAGCCAGCAGTCGAGCAGTAGCTCCGCGATCTCTTCGCCTCGGCAATGCGCCAGGCAGCCGCCGCTCAGGCCGGCTTCGCGAGCCGACTTCAGGACCGTCGAGGCGTGCTCGCCGATCGAGATCAGGCCATCGATCCCGGCTGCAGCTGCTTGACGTCCCAGCTCTGCGTGGAAGCTCTCGGTCTCATTTCCCAGTTCGAGCATATCGCCCGTCACCAGGATCTTGCGGGTGGCCCCCTGCCAGGTTCGCAGCACTTCGCACGCAGCCGCCATCGAGGCGGGGCTGGCGTTATAGCTATCGTCGATGACGGTCCACTCGCCGACGGGGACGGCCTTGCAGCGACCGGGCACTGGCAGGAACTCTGTCAAGCCGTACTGGATCGATTCGGTCGACAGACCGAACTCACGACCGACAGCGATCGAGGCCAGAGCTGCGTTCAACCAGTGAGTTCCCGGAGCCTGAATCGCGTACTCGTCGCCATCGACGACGAACCGCATGAATCCATTCTCTGATCGAACTGACTCCGCTCGCAGATCGCAGTATTCCCCGGTCCCGACCTGTATCACGTTGCACCGGGCAAAGCAGGCCATATCCCGCACCCAGGTGTTGTCTCCGTTCAGGATCGCCAGTCCGTCTTCGGGCAGGTAATCGAGCAGCTCCCCCTTCGTGCGGGCGATCTCTTCCAGCGAGCCGAAAGTCTCCAGATGGCACGGGGCCACGGAGGTGATGATGCCGATGTCCGGGCGGGCAATGCGGGTCAGGTCGCCAATATCGCCGGCCTTGGCGGCCGCCAGCTCAATGGCGGCGAACTGGTCCTCGTCGGTGATCCCCAGCAGGCTCAGCGGCACACCAATTTCGTTGTTAAAGTTTCCGGGGCTTTCGGTCCCGGGCAGAACGCTCGAGAGCATCGAGTAGATCATGTGGCGCGTCGAGGTCTTCCCGACGCTGCCAGTAATCCCGACAATCCGAGCCGTAATCTGAGTGCGATACCAGGATGCAAAGTCCCACAGGGCCAACTGGGTATCGGCGACGGCGATTACGGGCAGTTCGGCAGATTCGACTCGTCCCTGCGCTCCAACACAAGCAACGGCCCCGCGTTCGGCAGCTTCTGCCAGATAGTCGTGCCCGTCGTGGTGCGCTCCGGACAGAGCCCAGAACAGGTCTCCCGGACGGACTCGGCGGGAGTCGGTCTCGACCCGTTCAAAAGTCGCGTCCTGGAGCAGAACGCGAATCGGACGCCCCTGAACCGCGTTCACGAGCTCGCGAATGGTGACCGAACGCATGAGCGCTGTCCGTAGCGGGACATCCTGTCGATCGGGTGCCACGTCGTCCCAGGACGCAGCTCCTTCAACTTTCAGTTCGTCAAAGGGGGAGAGTTGGAATCAGGAATTGTGCCCAAGGCCGGTTGAGAAGACTCACCGGCTCAATCGGGCTGCGAAACTTTTCCGAGTATGCGGGATTTCAGGAGATGGGGAGCTGAGGGCCAGTGAAGCGACCGCTGCGGATGAGAATCGATGGCCTGCCGAGCGACCTCGACATCACAGAATCGCCGGGACACTCCGGCGGCGATCTGCACCTGCTCGTGGCCCTTGCCGGCGATCAGGACACCGTCCCCGGGGCTGGCGCTGCGAATCGCGTGCTGAATCGCAGCTTCGCGATCCAGAATGACGAGGGGCGAATCACTCCGATTCCAGCCCGCCACAATTGCAGCTGCAATTACTTCGGGATGTTCCGAGCGCGGGTTGTCGCTCGTGATGATCGCTTGATCGGCGGCCGTTGCGGCTTGACCCATCAGCGGGCGTTTCGCGGGATCACGATCTCCGCCCGCTCCGAAGACGACGGTCAGGCGGCCCGGAATGAGCGGGCGAACTGCCTCGATGGCTCGCCGCAGCCCGTCGTCGGTATGGGCATAGTCGACCCACACGGCGAACGTCTGGCCCGCGTCGACCCGTTGCATCCGTCCGGGGACAGTCGCCAGTCGCTCAATCCCGCTCGGCATGGCTGCCAATGGCAAACCCAGCTGGCGAGTACTGGCGATTGCCGCCAGGGCATTCGAAACGTTGTACTCGCCGATCAGGGGTGTCCAGAACAGCGAGCTCTCCGGACCGGCGTTGACTCGAAAGTGAGTTCCCTCAGCGGTCTGTTCGAGGATCTCGCCCTGCACATCCGCTTCGGCCCGCACTCCGTAGGTCACGACCGGCGAGGAGATTGTCTCTCGGAGTTCCATGACGCGAAGATCATCGGCGTTGAGCACGACCGCTCCGCCCCGTTTCACGTGCGAGAAGATCCGCGCCTTCGCCGCCCGGTAGTTCTCGAAGGTCCCATGGTAGTCGAAGTGGTCCTGAGTCAGGTTCGTCACCACGGCCACATCGAGCCGCGTCCCGGCGGTGCGGCTTTGGTCGAGGGCATGGCTCGACATCTCCAGGGCGGCGTACCGGACTCGATTGCGATGAGTGGCTGCCAGCAGCATCGCGAGTTCGCGGCTCCCCGGCGTCGTGAGAGTGGCCGGAGCACGACCGACTCCGTCACTGACTTCAATCGTCCCCATCAATCCACAGGGGCCGCAGGCTGCTTCCAGGATCGAACGGACCATCCAGGTGGTCGTTGTCTTCCCATTCGTTCCGGTCACGCCCACGACACCCAAGTGGCGGGTCGGGTCACCCAACAGGGCGTGGCATAGCTTGGCAAAGCCTTCGCGCGCGTTCGGAATCACGCATTGCGGAAGCGGGCATTCGGCCAGCGGCTGATCGACCAGCAGCGAAGTCGCCCCGCGCTCGACGGCATCCGCCACGAACTCGCGACCGTGGCGAACGGTTCCCGGCAGGGCGGCAAACAGGACACCCGGAGTGGTCTGGCCGGACACGCAGACGGCGTCACGGACGCACAGATCCGCACAGCCCACGAAGCTGGCGTGCGGAAAGAGTTTGCGTAGGCTGATGGCAATCGAGGGGCGCATCGGTCCATCGGCAGCTGGAGAATCCGTTCAAGAGAGCCTGGATTCTGAGGATTGCCACGGTTCCGTCAAGATCGGTCCTTCTCGATGCCGGGTGTTGCACCGTTGTTAGTTCTTGGTTCTTGATTGCCTCATGTGAGGGCGAGAAGCTGGGGGCCGGGCCTTCAACAAGTGCCCATGGGAACCGATTGGACCGCCGAGACATGGGCGGGACGCCCATGCTACGTTTTTCTATGGGTGGTTAGAATTCCTAAGTCAGCTCAACAGTGTGGCTGCGAGTTTCACATCCAGGAGTCTGCAGATGTCGACAAATCCTCCGGGGCCAGGGTTCTGGGAAGCTCTGACGACCGGGATCAAGTTCTCGCAAGATGCGCTGGGGACGCTGCGCCGCTGGCATCGAGGCTATGGGGATCTCGTGTACCTCTCGATCGGGGGGATGCGGTATTACTGGGTGTTTCATCCGGACCTGGCGCGGCAACTGCTCGTGACACAGGCCAAGCGGTTTCGCCGGACCGGTCGGCAGGTCGAAGTGCTGCGAGAGTGGGACGGAGACGGACTGGTGACCAGCGATGGCGAGCACTGGGTCCGGCAGCGCAGGCTGGTGCAGCCCGCGTTTCACCCTCGACGATTTGGTGCCTATGGAGAAGCGATGACAGCAGCCACTTCCCGGATGTTGGATCGCTGGCGGTCACACTGCTCGGGCCTCCTGGAAATGAACTCCGAGATGACCGACCTGACCCTCGAGATCATGGCCCAAACATTTTTTGGAGCCGATCTGGGCGGGCAGACCAAGCCGCTGGGCGAGGCTGTGGCTGTGTTGGCGGAGTATGCCACACGCGAGATCGGGAATCCGTTTTCGCTCCCCAACTGGGTCCCGCTGCCGAGCATCCGGCGCAAGGTTCGGGCGGTGCGGTTCTTGAATGAGACGCTCGACCGAATGATTCAGCAGCGTCGAGACTCCCGCGAGGACCGAGGCGACCTGCTGTCGATGTTGCTCCAGGCCACCGACGACGAAGGGGATGGTCGTGGCATGACCGATGAGCAGGTCAGGCACGAGGCGATGACCTTGTTCATGGCGGGACATGACACCACAGCTGGCACTTTGCCGTGGGTCTGGTACCTGCTGGCGAAGCACCCCGATGCGTACACGCGGGTCCAGGAAGAACTCGACCGCGTTCTCGCGGGTCGCACTCCGCAAGCGGACGATCTCGCCCAGCTGACGTACATGCAGAGGGTGATCCAGGAGACGCTGCGACTTTATCCACAAGCCTATGTGCTGTTTGCCCGGGTGGCGTCGGAGGATTTGGAACTCGGGGGATTTCAGATTCCGAAGGGCAGCCAGCTCTACCCGTCGCCGTACATCATTCATCATGACCCGCGTTGGCATTCCGATCCCGAGCGATTCGATCCGGAGCGGTTTACTCCCGAGCGATTCGGGGAGTTGCCAGCCTGTGCCTGGATTCCCTTCGGAGCCGGCGCGAGGGCCTGCATCGGTCAGGCGTTCGCCATGCTCGAAATGACCCTCATCGTGGCGACGGTCCTGCAGCGAGTCCGTCTGTCACTGGCCCCCGGTCAGAGCGATCCCGAGCCACTGGCGCTCTTTTCGCTTCGTCCCCAGGGGGGCTTGAAGATGCAGGTCGAGTTCCGGTAGGTCGTCCGGGAGTCGGGCCGTTGTTCTGGGGCCGGTCGCTCTTAACGGTCGATTTCGCCCATCACGACGTCGAGTGACCCGACGATGGCCGGGATGTCGGCGATCAGGATCCCTTCGCACAGCGGGCCGGTGACCGACAGATTGCAGAAGCAGGAGCTCTTGGCTCGAGCCCGTAGCGGTTCCGCCTGACCATCGCCGACGATGTAGAACCCCATCTGACCGCGCGGGCATTCGGTTTCGAGATAGACCTCGTCGACCGGCAGCTTGTTGGTCATCTTGTAGGGGACGCGGTGCGTTCCCTGAGCGCTCGGATACTTGGCCAGGGCCTGCCGCACGAGGCGGATCGCCTGATTGACTTCGAGCATCCGCACGAAGAACCGGCACCAGTTGTCGCCCAAGACCACTTCGTTCGGAATCGTCTTGATCCCCTCGAACATCGCAAACGGGACGTCGAACTCGTAGCCCTCGTACATGCGGGTGTAGATCGGCTCACCGTCGCGCCGCAGGTCGTAATCGACTCCGCTGCCGCGCAGAACGGGGCCGGTACAGCCGTAGCTGATGGCCATTTCGCGCGACATGATGCCGCTGCCAGCTGTGCGCTTGATGAAGATCGAGTTGCGGGTGAGCAGCGTGTGGTACTCGAAGATCCGCTTTTCGAGCCATTCGAGGAACAGCAGCACCGCGTCCGACCAGGCCATCTTCGTATTCGGGCTCTTTCCCGTCAGTGAGGCCAGACCCGGCGGAATCGTGATCTGGTTGGGCAGATCGTGAGTCGCGCCGCCGATCGTGATGTAGCTGTAGGTCAGGCGGGCACCGCAGACTTCCTCGAACAGGTCGAGGATGATTTCGCGCTCGCGGAAGGCGTACAGGAACGGGCTGAAGGTCCCCAGGTCGAGGCCGTATGCTCCCATGCCGACGAGGTGGCTGGCGATGCGGTTCATCTCGGCGATGATCACGCGGACGACCATCGCCTTATCGGGCACTTCCAGCTTGAGCAGCTTCTCGAACGTGAGGGCCATCCCCAGGTTCATATTCATCCCGGCCAGATAGTCCATCCGGTCGGTGTAGGGAATCCACTGCGGCCCGGTCAGGTTCTCACCGATCTTTTCGGCACAGCGATGCAGATACCCGAGGTGCGGCGTCGTCTCATGGACCACTTCCCCGTCGGTCCGCAGCAGGAGCCGCAGCACACCGTGGGTGCTGGGGTGCTGAGGGCCCATGTTGACGAGCATTTCGTCCGTGCGGACGTCGAACTCAACAATGCGGGGATCTTCGAGAGTGGTGGACATCGGAGTCGGGTTCCGCGAAGGCTCGGCACGTACAGGCTCCGGCGCTGCCGCGCAAGAGCCGCCGGATTCTAGCCTTCGAGCCAGACTGATGCCACGAATCGCGAGGGGGGTTCCCAGGATTGAGGGGCGACTGGGGGCATCAGACTCGGTCAGCGGTGCCGCTTAAGACTTCGAGGAGCTCGCCGATCGTATGCTGCATCTCCAGGGGATGCCGTAACTGCTTGTCAGAATTGACCGTATATCGATTACAGCGCCCCTCTTTGTGAATCTGCAGATACCCTTCCTCGGCCAGCTCCGCAACGATCCGCTGCACCATCCGCTCCGTAATACCGACAGCCAGGGCTACATCCCGCAATCGCTGATCAGATTGCCGGTACAGGCACAGCAGCACATGGGTGTGGTTGGTCAAAAAAGTCCAGGCACCGTGCGGGGGAGCCACGCTGGGGCCGCTCGCAACGACCGGACGGGGAGGCTGTTTGGTCGATTTCGGCAGTTTTTTCATGCACGATGCCTTGCACGCACGGAAATACGCGACTACAAATACACGAAACACATTTCGCGTATCTGCCTGCGTAGATTCTACCAGCCGGAAAGTGGAGATGCCATGCTTGAGGTCTTGCGGATTAACCTCTGCTCGCCATTGTCGCTCGCGTTTGTTCTGGGAATTGTCTCGCGGCTCGTCCGCAGCGAGCTGTCGATTCCGCGAGAGCTGTATGCCTCGCTGTCGATTTATCTGCTACTGGCACTGGGGCTGAAGGGGGGCGTGGAGCTCTCGCACAGCTCGCTCGGCGACCTGTTCTGGCCGATTGTTGTCACGGTCGGGCTGGGGATTCTGACTCCCATCACCTCGTACCTGGTCCTGCGGCGGCTGGGGCGGTTCCGCACTGCGGACGCGGCCGGGATCGCGGCTCACTATGGGTCGGTTTCCGCGGTCACGTTCATCGCCGCCCAGCAGTTCGTGCAGACGCTGAATCACCCGGCCGAGGGGTTCATGCCCACGCTCGTCACGCTGATGGAGAGTCCCGGAATCCAGGTGGCCTTGGCCATCGGTGCGATCCAGACCGCCAAGGAAGCTGCTGCTCAATCGGCCAGGAGCGAGGGAGCGTCGCCGCCCGCCCGGCCTATCTCGGCGGCTCTGCATGAGGTGCTGACGGGGCGTTCCATGATCCTGATGGTGGGGGGCCTGATCGTCGGTTTCCTGATGGGAGACACGGGTTACGAGCCGGTCAAACCGTTCTTCGACGGGATGTTCAAGGGGGCTCTGACGCTGTTTCTGCTGGAGATGGGCCTCGCAGCTGGGTCGCGGCTGGGAGATCTCAAGTCGGTTGGCCTGTTCCTGCTCGGGTTTGGCACCCTGATGCCCGTGATCCACGGAACGCTGGGGGTGCTGGCCGGGCACTGGGCCGGGCTGTCGATCGGAGGAGCGACAGTCCTGGGAGCCATGTCAGCCAGTGCGTCGTACATCGCAGCTCCTCCGGCAGTGCGCATGACACTCCCCGAGGCCAATCCGACGTATTATCTGACTGCGGCGCTGGCGATCACGTTTCCATTCAATATCGTCTTCGGGATTCCGATCTACTTCCACATCGCGAAGACGGTCGGCAGCTGGTAGCTCTCATCACAGTCGTTCGGAGTCGGAAAGATGCACACCACACCACTGACGCTGCTGACCATCGTGGCAGAGGCGATCCTGAAGGATCGTCTGATTGAGGAGTTGTCCCGGGCCGGTGCCAAGGGGCACACCGCGACCGAATGTGAAGGCTCCGGCTCCCGCCATCGCCGCGTCAGTGAACTCCTGGGGGCAAACATCAAGCTGGAGACGATCGTGTCGCCAGCGGTGGCGGACAAACTGCTGGAGATCCTGGCGGTCGAGTACTTCCCGCAGTTCGCGGTGATCGCCTACCTCAGCCCAGTCTCGGTCATCCGAGGAGAGAAATACGTCTGAACAGAAATATGTCAGAAAACATGGATACTCTCCGACCCCAAAAACTGCGAGCGATCACGAAAATGGCCATCTCGCAAAGTGAAGCGCCATCTCGCAAAGGTGGCGGGGATGGGACTCGAACCCACGACCCGCGGCTTATGAATCCGCTGCTCTACCGACTGAGCTACCCCGCCAAGGGTCGGCAGCAGGTCGACTGCCGAGCGGGAATTCTAACCGCCCCTCGGGTTCGGGCAAGCGTTGGACTCGAAAACGTCTGAGGCAGGTGGTGTATCCGGCATTTGTAGTCGTGGCTACAATTCATGGCGAGATGACACTGGAACTCCTCAGCTTGCCGGATGCAATCGCGGTTGCATTCTGGACCTATAACACGCGGGTCGTGCTGCTGGGCACGATGCTGCTGGGGGTCTGCGCAGGAGTTGTCGGGGCGTTCATGGTCTTGCGGAAGCGGGCGCTGGTCGGAGATGTGATCGGCCATGCGGCTTTGCCGGGGATCGGGCTGGCCTTCCTGATCATGGAATGGGGAAGGCCTGGCTCGGGACGGACCATTTCCGGCCTGATGGCGGGCGCGATGGTGACCGGGCTGTTGGGAGCGATCAGTGCTCTCAAGATGGAACGTTCCCGTCGTGTGAGGCCGGATGACGCACTGGCTCTGGTCCTGTCTCTGTTTTATGGAGCGGGGATTGTCCTGTTCTCCATGATCCAGCGGATCCCGACCGGGAACATGGCTGGGCTGAAGGACTATCTGGCGGGGAAGCCGGGCTCGCTGATGATGGCGGACGTTTTGACCTTTGGAGTCGTCAGCGTCGTGCTGCTGGGCGTGATCGCGATCTTCTTCAAAGAGCTGCTGCTGACCTGCTTTGACAGCGAGTACGCCACTGCGGGGGGCTGGCCGGTTCGCACGCTGGATGCCCTGCTGATTGTTCTCGTGGCTGCGGTGACGGTTCTGGGAATGCAGAGCGTCGGCCTGATTCTGGTGGTGTCGCTGCTGCTGACTCCGGCCAGCGCTGCGCGGTTCTGGTCGGATGATATTCGCAAAGTCGTGATACTCTCCGGACTCTTCGGTGGAGTCAGTGCCGCCGTCGGGGCCTTGATCAGCGCCGCCTGGAGCCATCTGGGGGCCGGGGCGATGATCGTCCTGTCCGGAGTCGCGCTGTTCGCGATCAGCCTGGTCTGCGGCCCTCGCCACGGGCTGCTGATCCGCTGGCGCGAGTCACGTCAGCTGCAGGACCGCATCCGCCGGGACGATGTGCTGCGCGCGATCTACGAAATTATCGAGCTGCGCGAGGATGCGTCAGCGGACATGCTGGGCGTGAAGTTCCGATCCGCCGACGTTCTGAAGCGTCATAGCTGGTCGGAGAACGAACAGACGCTGATGTTCAATGCGTTCTTCCAACAGGGGCTGCTGAAGACAGATGGGCATCAGTGGAACCTGACCGAACGGGGCTGGGACGAGGCGCGCAAGACCGTCCGGCTGCACCGGCTGTGGGAGATCTATCTGCTGGAGTCAGCCAACACGGCCGAGGGGCATGTCGACCTGCATGCGGATGTCAGCGAGCACTTTCTCGACCCTGACCAGCTGGCCGAACTGGAACGTCGCCTTGCAGGTCGCATTCCGCCGGGCGAAGTTCCGACGAGCCCGCACAGGTTAGCACCTGAATCGCCTCCCCTGCCGAAATAGCGACGTCGGAATTCTCACGAATTCTGCTACACGCCTTGAGGCACTGCCCAGTGTTCGCGGTAGCTGCGCTGCACCAGTTCGTCAGCTTCAGCGTCATTTTGCACGCGTCCGGTCGCCGGATCGATATTGAGCAGTCGACCGACGCGGGCGGCGATATTGCCATAGTGAACAATCGCTGCTGCCGTTGTACCGGCCTGGATGTCGGCGTTTGTGGCTCCGTCATTGCGGATGGCATCGAAGAAGTTCTGGTGATGCGCCGCCAGATCGCCGCCGCCGGTCTGCTCCGCGATCAGCTTGTTGCGCGGACCGTAGAGCTTCCAGCCGACCGAGTGCCCCATGATCAGTACGCCTTCGGTGCCGTAGAACGCCGCTCCGTTCTCATAACCTTCTTGAACATACGGAGTCCAGATCCGCTGCTCGAAGATCAGCTGCTTGTGGCGTCCGGCAGGGCTGCCTCCGGTCGGGTACTCACAAATCACGTACTGGGTGTCGGGGAACTGCTGGTCATCGTCGAAGTAGTTCTTGCCTCCCAGGCAGGTGACCCGCGTCGGGAGCCCGCTGACTCCCAGTCCCCAGGCCGCCACGTCGATATCGTGAACCCCGTCGTTGCCCATATCGCCGCATCCAAAGTCGTACCACCACCGCCAGACTCCGTGCAGCAGGTTCGTGCGATACGGGACTTCGCGGGCGGGCCCCAGCCAAGTGTCGAAGTCGAGGTGCGGCGGCGGGGCCGAGGGCTGGGTCTTGCCAATGTTCCCGCGGCGCTGGCTGTTCCAGGCCTTGGCCACCAGGATCTCGCCGATCTCTCCCTTGAGGACGCGCTCGATCCCTGCTCGCACGCAGGCGGTACTGCGGCTTTGGGTTCCGACCTGCAGCTTCTTACCTGATCGTTTGACCGCCTCCGCCATCAGCTTTCCTTCACGGACGTTGTGACAACAAGGCTTCTCCACGTAGACATGCTTGCCGGCGTCCAGCGCCAGAATGGCGGCCGGTCCATGCCAGTGATCGGGCGTAGCGATGAAGACCGCGTCGACTTGGGGGTCGGCCAGCACCTGCCGCAGATCGGCGGTCTTCTGGGTCGGGCAGCCGGCCCCGGTGGCAGTTTCGTGGGCTTTCGCCAGTCGCTGCTGGTCGACATCGCAGACCCAGCGCAGGTCGATGTCCTTTCGCTGGACGAGTTGATTCAGGTGTCCCGTCCCCATTCCGCCGGGTCCGATCAGGCCGATACCGAGTTTTTGCGGCGCGTCATCGGCGGCAGACTTGCCAGCCACCCAGAGAGCTGTGGCGGCGACCGTGGACTTCAAGAACTCGCGACGAGGTTCGGCCATTCTCAATTCTCCCCTGAGATTGCAGCAATCGGAGTTTATGCGTTTCGAGGCCAAATCGACAGCCAGAGAGAGGGGCATTCGGCGAGTATCAAGATCTGAACCTGAGATTGCACAAAGTCGCAGTTTGTCACGATTTAACAGGTTCCATGCAGGCTCGCTTGTTGACGTGGACAGGGGATGACGATACTTTGAATTATCTCTTCTCTTCAGCGTCTTTTCCGTTTCATCCCGGTCCCCTACTGAGGTCTCTCTCTCGGTTCGCACCTGATCACCGGCCAACCAATCAGCGCGAATTCTTGAACTCCGTCCGTTCTCGACGTAAGATTTTGGCATGCACCACGTTCCCGCCCTGGAAGTTCCACGTACTTCGTAGGGTGTCGCGTCGTGCGTTCCGAGGATCGGTGAATTCCATGATTCAGGCTGAGCTCCGAATCGCTGCTGGTAAACAGCAAGGCAATTCCATCTCCCTCCCGCAAGGAAAATTCCTGGTGGGTCGCGAAGAGGACTGTCATCTTCGCCCCAACAGTGACTTGGTCAGCCGCCATCACTGTGTCTTCACGGTCGACGATTTCTCTGTGAGGCTCCGTGACCTGGGCAGCACGAATGGGACATTCGTGAACGGCGAACGGCTCAAGGGAGCTGTGATTCTGAAACCCGGTGATCGTGTCCTGATCGGCAAGCTCGATTTTGAAGTTGTGATTCAAGAAGGTGCCGCAGCTGTACCCGGCACGTCTTCGGTCGATACCGTGATGATCGCCGGATCGCCCGAGGCGGCCTCGGCCTCAACGCAATTCGCGATGCCGGTCGTCGACCTGATGGGGGCTGCTCCGCAGCCCCAAGCACCACAGCCGCAGGCGTCGCAGACCGTGTCACTGGAGGCTCCAGTCGCTTTGCCGCCCGCGACCCCGACTGCCGACACCCAGATGATGCCGATGCAGCAGCCGGGGATGATGCCCCCGGGCTACGGTATGCCGGTCGGGTATCCGCAGCAGCAGTACATGCCTCAGTATGGGTATCCGCAATATCCTCAGCAGATGCCCCAGATGCCGATGGGCGGCTATTACGGTCAGCCGATGGGCTACCCGCAAATGCCGATGCAGATGCCGATGGGCCAGATGATGCCCCCCGGCTACGGAATGCCGCAGCAGCCGATGGCCGCGCCCGAACCCGAACCGGTCGCAGCTGCCGGTGGCAAGATCATGCCGGAAGTGCGTCTTCCGGATCCTGCCACCTCGGGAGCCAAGGAGCCGCCGGCGCCGGCCCCTCAGCCCGCCGCAGTTGCGGGAGCCCCGGCGGTCCATATTCCGTCGGCGGCTGCGGACATCATTAAGCAGTACCAGACCCGGCGGTAGCAGAACTCGAAAGAGTTATTCTGCTACGAAATCAGTCGAGCGTCGGCCCCATCGAGTTGGTCAGCGCGTGAATCGCCGCAGCGACGGCTCCTTGCAGCTTGCTGCACCGCCCACGCCGGATTTGGCAATCGCTCAGGGATGGTCCCAGTGCCCGACGGCGGACCAGTTCCGTTGTCAGTTCGAAAACTCCGTCCTGGATATCGAACATCTTCCCGTGGACCAGCAGCACAGCGGGGTTGAACAGATTCACCGCAGCTGCGATGGCGATTGCGAGTGACTCACAGGTCTGCCGCAGCTCAACATCGATCTTCAGCCGCCCGTCCCGCACCATTTGGGTGATCGTGTCGATCTCTGCGGGGACGCCATGCCGCTCCGAAACACGAACTGCCAGGGCGGTATCGGTCGCGAGAGTCTCCAGGCACCCATGGTTGCCACACCCGCACAGGCGACCATTCGGCTCGATCGTGATATGCCCCAGTTCCCCCGCGAGCCCGGAATGCCCCTCCAGCAGGCGACCTCCGGTGAAGACGCCGATCCCCAGCCCCGTGCTGATATCCATCATCACAAAGTCATCCAGCGCCTCGGACGAGTGATACATCCGCTCGGCCAGTGACAGGGCGTGGGTCTCCTGCATCAGTTCGCAGCTGATTCCCAAACGCTCCTGCAGGTCGCGCGCGGGCGACTTGCCATCGGTCAGGTGCAAATTCGGAGAGAACACCGAAACGCCCGCCCGTCCGCGAATCAGCCCCGGCAGGCTGAGTCCAATACTGACAGCCACCACGTCCGGACGCATCAGCTGCCGGATCTTTTCTTCCAAGGTCTCCATCAGAGCCGAGTAGGCTTTGGGCGTCGGCAGCTGGACCGCCTGGTCTTCCGCGAAGGCTCCATCGAGCCCCGCCGACACCAGCGTACAGCGCAGCGCATCGATGGCGACGCCAATCACCTGCACTCGCTCCGTGGCCAATCGCACGATCTTCGCGGGTCGACCGATGCTGCTGGGGCGGGCGTCGCCTTCTTCCACCAGTCCGGACTCCAGCAGCGAGTCGACGGCCTTGGAGATCGTGGGAGCTGACATCTGCGACTGCCGCGTCAGGTCCGCACGGGTACAGGGTCCGTGCTCCTGCAAGAGTTCCAGAATCCGTCGGACCGTCAGACGTCTGAGCAGCTGAGGTTCAATTTTGGCGGACATGGAATTCTCCCGAGGCGGTGTGCCGCTGCGGATCATCTCAAAGACGGCGACAAGACGCGAACATCGGCGGAACCTGCCGTCCCGAAGGCCGAGCCGGTAGACTATTCCGCCCCGCTGGAATATGCGGGACAGGCAGCGCCTGTACACCCGATACGGGCAATACGACCCGAGCGATCGCTACGGACCGCTGGAGCTCTGCCAGCTCCTGGAGTCTCCTGGCCCGCTCGGTTCGTCAGAATCTGTGAGTGACCTGCGAATGTTCGACCTCAGCCTCGATTCGGGAATCCCTCTGGCCGTGGCGGCCAGTCAGGGGACTGCATTTCAGATGACCCTGACCATGGGAGTCCTGGTCGGGATCATTGTCGCTCTCTATTACGAAAAATATGCCGCCGAGCTGGTCATGCTGGCAGCTCTGCTGGTCCTGGTCTGCTTCAATGTCATTCCCCTCAAGGACGCACTGGCGGGGTTTTCCAACGAGACGATCTTCACAATCGCTGGATTGCTGGTCGTCGGAACCGGACTCCAGACAACTGGGGCGATCGAATACATCAGCCGGGCGATGCTGGGACAACCGAAGCAGGGGACTCCGCTGCTGCGATTGATTGCTCCGGTCGCGATTCTGTCGGCCTTCATGAACAACACCCCGCTCGTCGCGTTCTTCCTGCCGATCTTTGTCCATGTGGCCAGGAAGCTTCGGACTTCGCCCTCCAAGCTGTTGATTCCGTTGTCCTACGCCTCGGTGTTGGGGGGCACCTGTACCCTGATCGGAACGAGCACGAACTTCGTGATCCACAGTGCTTTGCAGGAAGAGGGACTGCCGGGGATTGGAATGTGGGAGCTGGGCTGGATCGGCATTCCCGTCACGATTGCGGGACTCACTTACCTCAGCACGATCGGAAGCCGACTGCTGCCCGTGCGAACCGACATTCTGGAGTACGCCGAGACCCATCCTCGGGAATACACCGTCGAGCTGATTGTCCGCCCCACGTGCAGTCTGATCGGAGTCCCGATCCGCAAGTCGGGGCTTCGCGATCTGCCGGGGCTGTATTTGTACGCCATCGAACGCGATCAGGATCGGATTTCGCCCGTATCGCCCGATCAAGAGCTGCAGGTCGATGACATTCTGTGCTTCTCAGGCGTCGTCTCCACGATTGTCGATACGCAGAAGATTCGCGGACTGGAGCCGATCAATCATCACGAGCAGATCCTCCCGCATCCGGCTCTGTCAGAGATGCCCTCCCCGCAAGGGACTCCCACAGCGGCTCCGCGATCCGGGAACCAGCTGTGCGAAGCGGTCATCTCGCCGACATCGCCGCTGGTGGGGATGACGGTGAAGGAAGCCGACTTCCGCTCGCGGTATCACGCCTCGATCATTGCCGTGCATCGCAGCGGGGAGAAGATTGAGCGCAAGATCGGTCAGATCGTCTTGCAGGCGGGCGACACGCTGCTTGTGGATGCTCCCGAGGACTTCACCAGGCGCTGGCGAAACTCCCGCGACTTCTTTCTGGTCTCCGGGCTGGAGGACAGTGCCCCGGTCGATCATCACCGGGCCTGGGTGGCGCTGGCGATCTTTGCAGGAGTCGTGCTGGGGATGACCTTCTTCCCGAAGGAGGCGGCTCTCTACTCGCTGATCGGAGCTGCTTTGACGGTGCTGACCGGCTGCACTTCGTCACGCGAAGCCAACCGCAATATTGATCTGTCGGTACTGATTCTGATTGCGGCCGCGTTGGGGGTCAGCAAGGCTCTCGACAGCAGCGGGGCGGCGGAATGGATCGCAGGCCACTTGACTGGCTGGGCTCAGCCGTTTGGTGACGTGGCAGTGCTGGGGGTCGTCGTGCTGCTGACAGGCGTCCTGACGGAACTCCTGAGCAACAACGCCTGTGCCGCGATCATGGGGACACTCGCTCTGGCGACAGCTAAGACGACCGGGATGGACCCGCGTCCGCTGCTGCTGGCAGTGGCTGTGACGTCGTCCTACGGGTTCGCGACTCCGCTGGGCTACCAGACGAATCTGATGGTACTCGGCCCCGGTGGCTACAAGTTCCGCGACTACCTGAAGGTCGGGATTCCTCTCGACATCCTCTGCTGGGTGATGACAATCATCATCGTCCCGCTGGTCTGGCCTCTGCGAGTCCAGCCGTAGGCATCAACGCGTTCCGGCGCACTCTGTTCCCTTACCCCGCTCGTCCGGCCATCAGCTTCTCAATGTACTTACCGAGGATATCCGTCTCGATATTGACTGCGGCTCCCACCTTTCGCTGCCCGAGCGTTGTCACCTGCAGCGTGTGGGGAATGAGAGCCACTCGGAACGTATCGCGGGTGACATCCACGATCGTCAGACTCACCCCGTCGACCGTGATCGAGCCTTTCTCGACCATCTGCTTTGTCTGAGCGGGCGGGACCAGGAAGGTCATGTGGACCCATTCCCCCTCCTGGTCAATGGCGTGGACATGACCGAGGGCATCGACGTGTCCTTGGACAAAGTGGCCGCCCAGACGGGCTCCGACCTGCAGTGATCTCTCAATGTTCACTCGGTCGCCGATCTGGAGTCGACCTAAGTTGGTCCGCGAGAGCGTCTCGGACCCGGCCTGAAAACTCCAACTCCCGCCATCGATCTGCACGACGGTCAGACAGCAGCCGTTGATGGCGATGCTGTCCCCCAGCTGAACGGTAGCGGCTTGCGGCAGATCTGCGGGCGGCGCAATCGCGAGCGTCAACGACACCTCATCGGGGACGAGACCGGTGACAGTGGCCAGACCTTCGACAAGACCGGTGAACATGCGGATCTCACGAGAGTTGAGGCGGAGCGCGAGAACGCTGAGGAATTCCAGTCGCTTCCCGTGCCGCCGAACACTGGTTGATTGTCGCAAGTCATGGAGGCGGTTGCCACGTTCCACGCGACGACACCCTTTCCAGAGAATCTCCTCCCGCACGCTTGGAGAACGACTTCCCGAGGAGGAAGATAGAGTGACCTCCGACTTTGTCTGGACCTGCCCGCATGCCGCTCCTCATCCCCACCATCGACTGCCGGGAAACCGGCGCTACCCAGCTGTTTGCCGACCTGCGTGAGAAGCTCAGCCCGCGCGGGGATGTAGTCTCGGACGCTGGTAAGGCTCGGACGATCGCCCTGTTCGGCGAGCCGCTCTCGCCCCAGCAGGTCGTCGAGCGGATCTGCCAGCGTGTCCGCCGTGAGGGGCTGGATGCTGTTCTGGAGTACACGAAGCTCCTCGACAAAAAAGAAATCACCCGCGAGACCCTGCGCGTCTCTCCCGCCGAACTGCAGGCAGCTCACGCAGCAGCGGACCCGCGGTACATCGAGACGATCCGCAAGATTCGCGACAACATTGTCGAGTACCAGCGGGCCCTGCTCGCCAGTGATGTGCGGATCGTCCGACAGTCGGACGAGGCGTGGATCGAGTTGCGGCAGCGGGTCCGGCCACTTAAGCGAGTCGGGGTTTGCATCCCCGGCGGCGCCGCTGCGTATCCATCCACGCTCCTGATGACTGCGGTGCCTGCTCAGACGGCGGGGGTTAAGGAGATCGCGGTCGTGGTCCCGCCGACTCCGTTCGGGGGGTACAACGTCGACCTGCTGGCGGCCTGCCACGAGCTGGGTGTGAGCGAGGTCTACCGCGTTGGGGGAGCCCAGGCTGTGGCGTCGCTGGCTTATGGCGTGGAGGGGATTCCGCGCGTCGACAAGATCGTGGGACCTGGGAACCTGTTTGTGGCCCTCGCCAAGCGGTACGTCTTTGGTGAAGTCGATATCGACAGCATCGCTGGTCCGAGCGAGGTCATCGTTCTGGCGGATGAGACCGCCAATCCGGTCTTCGTGGCGGCTGACCTGATTTCGCAAGCTGAGCACAGCCCCGGTTCCGGGGTGCTGATCACGTGGCACGCCCCGTTGATCGAGCAGGTGAAGTCCGAACTCGAACGCCAGCTGGCCAAGCTGGAACGCGGCGACCTGGCCCGCGAGTCTCTCGAACAGTACGGAGCCTTCATCCTCGCCCGCGACGAAGAAGAAGCGGCCCGCCTGACGGATGAGCTGGCGACAGAGCACCTGCACATCTCAACGGCTGATCCGGAGAAGCTGCTCGACAAGGTCCAGAATGCCGGCGCGATTTTCCTGGGCCACTATACGCCGGTCGCGATGGGCGATTACGTCGCCGGACCGTCGCACGTCCTCCCCACCGGCGGCACAGCCCGGTTCGCGAATGGGCTTTCGGCGGTCGACTTCCTGAAGCGGTCGTCGGTGATCTCGTACAACAAGGCGGGGCTGGCCCTCGATGCGGACTTGGTGCGGCTGATGGCCGATAAAGAGGGGCTGACGGCCCACCGGGCCAGTGTGGATGTGCGGTTGGGATGAGTGAACCGAAATCTGAGGCGACTGGGATTCAGGATCGGTCGTTTTCCGCAGGGCGATCAGAGGCGAGGGAACTCTAACCCCCGCTCACAATCCCGAGGACGCTCAGTCCAGTTCGAGTGACCCAATTCACGGAGACCTCCCAACGAGACGCTTCTTCAAGTCTCACGAAAAAAGCCCAGGGGTTGCAACCCCTGGGCTTTGGATTTGGAGCGACGCATCTCCGCTACGCCTTGAAGACCTTCTCGCGGCCATCGACGACGTTCTTGCACAGGTTTCGAGTATCCAGCACCATCTTCGAGTGCTGGACGATGAACTCTGGATCGTAGGCCGAGTGGTCGGTCGAGATCAGCACGCAGTCGAACTTGCTCAGGTTCTCGGCGGTCAGCGGGGTGCTTTCCATCGCGGGCAAGGTTGGGTGGTGCCGCATCTTCGGCAGGCTGGGGACGTGCGGGTCGTTGTAGGACAGCACGGCTCCGCGCTTGATCAGCAGCTCCATCAGGACGAACGACGGGCTTTCGCGCGGGTCGTCCACGTCCTTCTTATAGGCGGCCCCCAGGATCAGGATCTTGCTGCCCTTGATCGGCTTGCCCTGGTCGTTCAGGAATTCGCCCAGCCGCGTGATGACGTACAGCGGCATGCTGGTGTTGACTTCCCCGGCCAGCTCGATGAACCGCGTCGTCATGCCGTACTTGCGAGCCAGCCACGTCAGATAGAACGGGTCGATCGGGATGCAGTGCCCCCCCAGGCCGGGGCCGGGATAGAATGCTTGGTAGCCGAACGGTTTGGTCTTGGCGGCGTCGATGACTTCCCAGACATCGATCCCCATCTTGTCGAACAGGACCTTGAGTTCGTTCACCAGCGCGATGTTGACCGCGCGGTAGGTGTTCTCCAGGATCTTGCAGGCCTCGGCGATTTCGGGGGTCGAGACCGGCACGACCTTCACGACCGCCGCTCCGTAGAGGGCGCAGGCACACTTCTGGGCCATCGGGTCCATTCCGCCGACGACCTTGGGGATGCCCGCAGCTGAGTAGTTCGGGTTGCCTGGGTCTTCGCGTTCGGGGCTGAAGGCCAGCAGAAAGTCCTTCGAGACCTTCAGGCCGCTCTTCTCGAGAATCGGCAGCACGACATCACGGGTGGTTGTGGGGTAGGTCGTGCTTTCGAGGACCACCAGCTGGCCCTTGCGGAGTGCCTTGGCGATCGATCGCGAGGTCTCTTCGACATAGAACAGGTCGGGATCGCGGCTCTCGCTGAGTGGAGTCGGGACGCAGATCAGGATCGCGTCTGCCTCGCTGAGTCGGCTCATGTCGGCAGTGGCATCGAACTGCTTCTTGTCCTTCCAGCCGCGAACTTTCTCCGAGCTGATGTGCTTGATGTAGCTGCGCCCGGCATTGAGTTCGTCGACTTTTTTGGTGTCGACATCGAAGCCAATGCAGGTGAATCCCTTGTTGACAAACGCGTCAATGAGGGGCAGTCCCACGTAACCAAGACCGATGACCCCCACCTTGGCGGTCTTGTTCTGGATCGCCTGATAGAGCGATTCCGACATGCTGTGCTCCTTCGCCGTGTTTCCCGCAGCGATCCGCCCGAAATCCGGCAGGCAGACCATGTTGGGGCGAAAGCTATCAGTTCGGGAAAGTGGGGGCAACAGGGGTTTCTCTTCGAAACTACTCATGCACACTGAATCGTTTATCGGGGATTGGAACCTACGGTCATTGATTCAAACCTGTGATTTTCTCTGGTATCCTGCTCCGCTTCGTTCGCCCAGCTACCAGAACGTGCCAGGAGCAATCCGTGTCGTTGATCGTGCAAAAGTTCGGCGGGACCAGTGTCGGAACCCCAGAGCGGATTCTTTCCGCCGCGCGGCGGGCTGTGGCAGCCAAACGGGCTGGGCACCAAGTCGTGATGGTCTGTTCCGCACGCGGCAAGAAGACCGATGAGCTGATCGATCTGGCCAATGAAATCACGCTGACTCCCCAGCCGCGTGAGATGGACATGCTGCTCTCGACCGGGGAGCAGGAGGCTGTGGCCTTGGTCGCGATGGCGATCAGCACGCTGGGTGAACCGGCGATCTCGCTGACGGGCGAACAGATCGGGATCGTCACCGATCAGACCTACACCAAGGCTCGCATCAGCCAGATCTCGACCGAGCGACTCCGAAAGGAGCTGAATGCCGGCAAGATCGTGGTGGCCTGCGGGTTTCAGGGAATCGCCGAGAATGGCGATATCACGACCCTGGGACGCGGTGGCAGCGATACGACGGCGACGGCGTTGGCAGCCGCTCTGAAGGCCGACGAGTGCGAGATCTACACCGATGTGGACGGGGTCTATACGACCGACCCGCGGATTGTTCCCGATGCCCGCAAGATCACGCGGATCTCGTACGACGAGATGCTGGAGATGGCCAGCCTCGGCGCGGGGGTCATGCACTCCCGCAGTATCGAGTTCGCCAAGAAGTTCGATGTGGCCCTGCGCGTCCGGCACTCGCAGAACAACAACGAGGGGACGCTGATTGCCTCGTCCGGGGAGTCGCTGGTCCGCAGCGTGACTGGGATGGCCCTGGTTCGCGACGAAGTCCGCGTCAGTCTGTGTGACATCCCCGACCGCCCGGGAGTCATGAGCCTGATCTTCGCCAAGATGTCGGCCCGTAAGATCCCCGTCGACATGGTGGTCCAGAACGTCTCCGCCAACAACAAGGCGGAGGTCTCGTTCACTGTCGATGCCAGCGAACTGGCCGAGACGCTGACCGCAGCTCAAGAGGCAGTGACCGAACTCGGCGAAGGTTCGGTGATGAGCGGGACCAACCTGGCCAAGGTCTCAGCCGTTGGGGCGGGAATGAAATACAGCTCCGGCGTGGCAGCCCGCATGTTCCGCCGTCTGGCCGACGCCGGAATCAACATCCAGATGATCTCAACCAGCGATATCAAGGTCTCGGTACTGGTCGATCGCAATGTCAGCGAGCAGGCCCTGCGGACCGTTCACAACGGGTTCCAGCTGGAGTCCGCCCAGCCCTCGGCGGAGCTGCTGGCTGGCCCGGCCCGCGTGGCCGCCACAGCTTCCGCTCAAGCGAGCGAGCAGGAGCGACTGGCCGCGGTTGTGGGCCGACTCTCGAGCATGGAGGACATCGTGGTCAGCGAGGTCCTGCTCGACGAGAGCCAGGCCCGCGTGACGGTTCACAATGTGCAGGATCGTCCGGGGATTTCGGCCGAACTGTTTGAGGCCGTCGCGGGAGCCGGTGTCTCGGTTGACATGATCGTGCAGAACGTCAGCCGCAATGCGACGACGGAAGTTTCCTTCACCGTCGAGGTTGCCGACGTCGCCAAGTGTGAAGCCGCGATCCAGTCGCTGGTCCAGCGCTGGCCGGGGGCGAGCGTCAGCCATGAAAAGAACATCGCACTGCTCTCCGTAAGCGGAATCGGTCTGCGAACACACACGGGGGTCGGCGAGCGGATGTTCAAGGCCCTGGCCGATGCCAAAATCAACGTCAAGATGGTGAATACCTCGGAAATCCGCATGAGCGTCGTAGTGGCGAAGGAACAGGGTACAACCGCCCTGACGGCACTGAAGAAGGTCTTTTCGCTGACTTAATCAGTTCGCTGTTTGACGGGACCCCGCCCCGGTTTAGAATCGGGAGACTCGATTTCTTCGACCGTTCGATTCCGAATGGTCGTCTCGGTTCGCTGGTTCTGCGGGGGATACTCGATCATGTCGATGAAAGCCTTACTGGGGACGCTGCTGGCGCTCGTCCTGGCTGTGGGAGGCACTGCCTTCCTGGTGGCTCGAAGTGTGCAGCCCGAACCTCCTCCGCCTGCGAAGCCGGAAGAAGGGGACGTTGTTCTCGAGAACCCGTTTGATCTCAAGGGCCCGGGACCGCACCCGAAAGTCATCGTGCCGGAGATGCACTACGAGTTCGGGGTGATGGCTTTGGGCAGCGAGCAATCGCGCGAGTTTGAGTTTCGCAATGAAGGTGAAGGGCCGTTGCGTCTGGCCAAAGGGAAGATCCTGTGCAAGTGTACGATCCCCACGATCAACACCGGCGAAATCCCGGCCGGGGGTTCGACCAAGATTACTCTGACTTGGAAACCGACTTCTGCAGACAAGGAGTTTCGCAAGGAAGCTGACATCTGGACCAACGATCCGAAGTTTCCGATGGTCAAGCTGTCGATCCGCGGCAGTGTGTATGGCGATCCCGAGGTGACTCCGTCTGAGTTCGGCGTTGGGGTCATTCCTCACGATAAAGAGAACTTGTCCCAAGCTGTGGTCTACTCGCCGGTTTCAGACGACCTTGTGATCACGGGCTACGAGACGAACGATCCCAAGGCCTACGAACTGACCTGGGCCAAGCTGACCACCGAAGAGCTGACGGCTAAATTCCATGGCCGAACTCCCCAACCGGTGGTCGGATTCACTCTGGAGCTGAAGACCAAGCCGAACGGCACAATTGGGGCCTTCAGTGGATGGGTCAAGCTCAAGGTGAATCGCCAGGAGGGTGAGCAGCAGATCTCCATTAACGGAATGCGTGTGGGGTTGATCAACCTGCACGGGCCCGATTATCAGGCTTCGTTAGCCTTGCTGGATCTCAAGCGGTTCAAATCCGCACAAGGCGGCAAGTCGACGGTCTTCGTGCGCCTCGAACCCTTTGGAGAAGATCTGAAGCTGACCGAGATTCAATCGAAGTCCGGTCACCTGACGGCCAAATTGACGAAGAAGCCGATGACGGGCGGGTCGAAAGACTTCTACGAACTTGTCTTTGAGGCCAAGGCGGGAATACCGCCGGGGACGACGTTCACGACCGATAACCCCGACAAGCTGACGCTCAAGACGAACCATCCGGAAGTGCCTGAGCTCAACTTCAACGTTCGATACATTGCCCAGTAGCTGAGCCCAGACTCTGTGCTGCCCCTTCTCCCCGGTGAGTCTTACGATGGATCGTTCGAAGAGTTGGACCCTGCCGACCAGTCGGTCAGGCCGAGCCTTGGGTGTGGTGCTGGTCATCCTGTTCGCCGCAGCCGGGACGCTGACCTATCTCTGGTATCAGTCGGTTCCCTCAACATCGGCTCGGGCCGGAACGGACCCGGAACCGACCGAGAAGTCTGCCAAACCAATGGTCGAGGAGTGGGACCCGCCCGCGTTCGTCCTGGCGATCACTGGTCAGATGCATGGTTACATTGAGCCGTGCGGATGTTCTCCGAAGCAGTCGGGAGGACTCGCTCGCCGCTCCGAACTGATTCGCCAGCTGCGGGAAGACCGGAAGTGGCCCGTACTGGGATTGGAGACCGGCGGTGCCCTGGACATGAAACGGGTCGACCGCAAGCAGTCGTTGCTCAAGTTCGGCATGATTCAGGACTCCCTCAACTCAATGGGGTACAAGGGCCTCGGACTGGGGACCGAGGAACTGAAGCTTGGGGCTCTGAATCTGTTCACGATCCACTCGAATCGCAATGTCGAAGAGGGGTTCGAACTTCCGTTCATCGCAGCCAACGTGACCCTCCTGGGCAGCCCCGAACTGGGTACTCCCCTGCCCTTCAAGGTCTATGAGGTCGGCGGCAAGAAGGTGGCTGTCACCTCGACCTTTGGATCAACGCATCACGAGCAGTTCGCCTCAATCAGCCCGGACGACTTGAAGCTGGAGGATGTGACGAAGTCGCTGAGAGCTGTCTTGCCGAAAATGAATGCCGCCAAGCCGGACCTGCTGGTTCTGATGTCCTATGACGACAAGGAACCGTCCCGCGAATTGGCACAGAAGTTCCCCGAACTGGATGTCGTTGTGTCTGCCGGCGGGGCCGATGACCCCGGAGACGAGCACGAGACCATCGGCAAGACACTGTTCTTTGTCACCGGGATGAAGGGGAAGTATGTGAACCTCGTCGGGATCTATCCCGGCAAGCAGCCCCACTTCGAACGCGTGGAACTCGACCAGGATCGCTTCAAACGCGACCCCAAGATTCGCGAGATGATGGCCAAATACCAACAGCTCCTGAAGGAAGAATGGTTAACGCCGACTTCTGATATCCGCAGCTTCACCTTCCCCCACCCCAGCCAGCGCGAATTCGTGGGAGTCAAAGCCTGTCAGGAGTGCCACCCCTCAGCCACGAAGATCTGGGAGGAGTCCGAGCACTTCAACGCCACCCGCAATCTGGTCGATGGCCGTCCCGAAGAGAAGGGCGAGTGGATCGACCGCACTTGGGACCCCGAGTGCCTGTGTTGCCACTCCACCGGTTGGGATGCCGAGGAGGCTTACCCGTTTACCGGAGGGTTTATCGATGCCGAGACGACCCCGCATCTGACGGGGAATCAATGCGAGAACTGCCACGGCCCCGCCAGCGAGCATGTGAAGCTGGAACTGGAATGGAAGAAGTCCGGCGGTCCCGTTGGCGAGGCTCTTGAAGAAGCTCGCAAGTCCGTACGGCTGAAGAAGGAAGAGGCCGAGAAGAAAGCCTGCCTGAAGTGTCACGATTTCGCCAACAGCCCCAACTTCAAATTCGAGGATTACTGGCCTCAGATCGAGCATCCGACCCCCGAAGCCGAGAAGGCCGGGCGCTAAGACGATCAATGTTCTCGTCCAGTCACTTCCGGTTCGCGAGGTAGCTTCGAATCGCCTCGGGGTAGGCTTCGCACTCGGCGGCAAAGACGCGTTTGGCCAGTGAATCTGCATCGTCGTCCGCCAGCACGGGCACAGCCTTCTGGACGAGGATCGGGCCATGGTCGTATTCGTTATCGACCATATGGACCGTACAGCCACTGATCTTACAGCCTCGCTTCAGCACCGCTTCGTGGACATGGTGCCCGTACATCCCCTGGCCACAGAACGACGGGATCAGCGACGGGTGGATGTTCAGCACCCGCCCCTCGAAATCGTGCGGGACAGTGATCCGAGACAGGAATCCGCCCAGGATCACCAGGTCGATCTGCGCCGCGCGGCAGCGCTGGAACAGCTCTTCGCTGTAGGCCTCGACGCTGGCAAACTTCCTGGGGGAAACCACATCACAGGGATAACCACGCTGGATCGAGCGCTCCACCCCGGCACACGCTCGGCTGGCGATCACCAGCTCAACACTGGCTGCCAGCTGACCAGCCGCAATGACATCCAACAGGTTCAGCAGCGTGCTGCCTCCACCCGAGATCAGGACAGCCAGACGGGCAGGTTTCATGAAATGGTCTCTGACAGTTCCGTAGCAGAATTCGTAAGAATTCTGCCTTCCAGGCTTCGATGATCCTCAGCGTGCCGACAGACGCTGACGAATCTCAACTCGCAATTCGGCGGCCTGGGCCTCCGCTTCGGCCAGCGGCAGCCCGGCTTCAATCCCCGGTCGCTGATGACCCACATGCGACAGCCACGCATGCAGCATCAACTTCTGCCGCTGCTCCACGAGGGGCTGGATCGCAGCAGCTCGCTGAATATCCGCATCTGTTCCGACGGGGTTTTCGGGTTTCAGTCGCCAGGCCTTCCAGATCTCTGTGGCCACAATCCGGTGACCCACGGCATCGAAGTGAATCCCGTCCCCGGCCATCGTGAAGGATGGGTTCGTCCGGCGCATCTGGTCGACGTGTTTCAGAATCGGTGTCCGAACATCGATGACTCCCTGGCACTGGGGGCCTTGGGTCTTGATCCAGTCCGCAAACTGGCCCAGCGTCTCATCATAGTTGGCGTACGGTGAGAACCACGCGTACTCCTTCTCGCCCGCTGGCTTCAGCTTGCCTGCGGCTTTGAGAGGCAAAGCATCGAACATCGGAGGTGTCAGCACAAAGACACGAGCCTCCGCCTTCTGGCACTTCTCAATGGCTCTTGTGATCCCCTGTTGATAGGCCACAAGTCTCTCCGGGGAGGGAGGGTAGTAGATCCCGTCGTTCATTCCGTACGCGATCGTCACGACCGTTGGTTGAAACTTCTCCAGCGCTCGATCGAGCCGCTCGTGCACGCACGGTCGAGGAAACGGATGCGCCGGTTCGGACTCGCCGCTAGCGGTCTCGCTGGGCAGGCCATGATTCACGATCGTCCAATCGGCCAGCGGCTGATGGATCGTGAGCCACGTTTCCAGCTGAACGGCATACCCACCCGCGTAGGTGTTGGAATCGCCCAGTAACAGGATCCGATCCGCAGGCTGAATCTCGGGCGTGTCGTCCCCGACAGCCGCCAGACAACAAGCCATGACGCACAGCAGGCAGGAGATGATTCGAAGCATGGCAGTGACCTTGGGGCCAGCGGGCAAATTCCGACGGGCGTGCTCAGCCTAACCCGTGTCGCCGCAGCTTACTGAAGAACGTACTGCGCGGGATACCGAGCAGGCGGGCCGCCTCGGCCTTGTTGCCTCCGCACCGCTGCAGCGCTTCGACCAGCTGTTGCCGCTCACCCTCGGAACCGATGACGGTCCGCTGAGCGACCAGTTCCGGCACGGGACGTGTGCGAGGCGCTGCCGGACTCGAATTGGCCGGTAGCTGCGGCTGGAACGTTGCCTGGGCGACCGCATGCGGCAGGTCAGCCACTGTCACCTGGTGACCTTCGCACAGCACCACAGCTCGCTCAATGACGTTCTGCAGCTCGCGGATATTGCCGGGCCAGTGGTAGGCCGACATTGCTTCGAGAGCCATCTCATCGACCATTGTGACCGGCTTGGCGGCTCGTTCCGCAGCCTGGGCCAGGAAGTACATCGCCAGCTCGAACAGGTCTTCCTTACGCTCGCGCAGTGGGGGCAGCGTCACGCTGATAACGTTCAAGCGGTAATACAAGTCCTCGCGGAACTTGCCCTCGGCGATCAGTCGTTCCAGATTCTGGTGAGTGGCTGCGATCACGCGGACATCGACCGTCATCGGAGTCGAACTGCCCACCGGCTCGAACGTCCGCTCCTGGAGTACACGCAGCAGCTTGATCTGCACATCGAGCGAGATGTCTCCGATTTCGTCGAGGAACAATGACCCGCCGTTCGCCAGCGCGAATCGCCCCTGCTTGTCTTCGCGAGCATCCGTAAAGGCCCCCTTCACATGGCCGAACAGTTCGCTCTCGAGCAGCTGGGCCGACAAGGCTGCACAGTGGACGGCCACCAGCGGGCCGTTCTTGCGAGGGCTGTTGTCATGGATCGTGCGGGCCAGCAGTTCCTTACCGGTCCCGCTCTCGCCCCGCACCAGCACGCTGGCGTCGCTGGCCGCCACTTTCTTGACCGTCTCCAGAACCTGCGTGATGGCGGGGCTGTTGCCCTTAATCGAGGAGCGCTGAATCTCTCCAGCGGACGTGGTCAAGGCCCGCTGTGGAGCCGTGAGGCTATCCACCATGTTCTGCAGCATCGCAATCCGGCGATCCTGGTCGTTGATCTTCTCGATCTTGCGATGCAAGTCTTCATTGAGGCGGGACACGTCCTCATGGACTTTCGCGCAGTGCAGGGCTACGCCGGTGATGCGTCCCATGGCGGTCAGGAACGCCACGTCTTCGGCCGTGAACGCAGCTCCGCTGGGCTTGGGCCCCAGGGCCACGACGCCAGCAATTTCTCCGTCGACCTCCAGCCCCGTTAACAGCTCGGCATTCATCGACCGAACCAGCTGTTGCTCTCCGGATTCGCCGCTGGGGACACGCTGGATCGATGAGCCCGGGCCGAGCAGCTTGAGCTGCTCCTCGTTTCCCGGAACAGTCGCGGGAACTTCGGGCCAGCCCACCGCAGCTGCCAAAACGAAACGGCCCCGGTCCGGCATCCAGAGGTAGAGGGCCGCCTGCTCGACACGCAGAACTTCACAGCACGAGCCGAGCAGGTTGCCTGCCACGGCGTCGCGCTCCCAGAGATTGGTCACAGCCTTGTTCATCCGGAGCAGAGCCCGGTCGAGCTGGTACTTCTCGCTGAAGAACTCGCGGTCGATCGAAC
>JBIIOI010000145.1:0-2810 GCA_044337025.1 Planctomycetaceae bacterium | reverse complement strand
GCAGAATGTACGTACGCCGACGATTCGCAGTCTCGACCAGATCTTTGGCGAGCAGCGGCAAGCTGAATCGGCGGATGAGAGCTGCGAGCATGCGGGGGAGGGTTAGAGGGTTGAGGGTTGAGGGTTGAGGGTTCAGGGTTCAGGGTTCAGGGTTCAGGGTTGAGGGATTGGCTCTTACCTCTCGTCTCTCCTCTCTCGTCTGCTTACGCGGTTACGCCTTCGGTCAGTTTCATGAAGGCTGTCTCCATGTCCATGGCCTCGGGCTGGTACATCCGGATGCGGCCGCCCAGCTGGACAATCGCTTCGTGCAGGTCTTCAATGGCGGTTTCGCTTTCGCGGACCTGGATGGCGAGGCGATCGGTCTGCTCCTCCACGGCGACGACGCAGTCGACTTGTCGCAACCGGTCGACCAGCCCGGGAGGAACGCTCACCAGCTGGACATGCACGACTCGCTGCAGGGCCAGCCGCTGATAGATCTGCTGCAGGTCCCCTTCGGCGACGAGCTGTCCGGCCTCCATGATTCCGATCCGCGTGCAGAACTGGGCCAGCTCGTGCAGGATGTGGCTCGAAATCAGAATCGTCTTGCCCATCTGCTGCAGGGCCTTGAGCAGTTCCCGCAGCTCAATTCGTGCCCTCGGGTCGAGCCCCGAGGCCGGTTCGTCGAGCAGCAGCAGATCGGGGTCATGCAGCAAGACGCGAGCCAGCGACAGCCTCTGCTTCATCCCGCGCGAGAGGGCATCGACGGGCGAATCGATCTTGTGAGTCAGGTCGGTCAGCTGGAGAACTTCGTCGACGAGTCCCGCACGCCGCGCACGAGGGACGCGGTAAGCAGCCGCAAAGAAGTGCAGGTACTCGCGGGCACTGAGGTCTTCATAGACGCCGAAGAAATCCGGCACGAAACCCATCATCTCGCGAACGCGGTCGGGGTCGCGGCGGACGCTGATTCCGTTGACCCGGACGGTCCCCTCGAACTCTTTCTGCAAGGTCGCCAGAACGCGGATCGTCGAAGACTTCCCGGCTCCGTTGGGGCCGATGAACCCGAAAACTTCCCCCTTGGGGATCTGAAACGAAATGCCGCGGACTGCTTCGAACTTCCCGTACTTGACTCGCAGGTCTTTCACAAATGCCACCGGAGGCGGAGCAGCGGGCTCAGTGGGGGATGGCTGTTGTCCTGGGGGCCCTTCGTCAATCATCGAATCACTCACTGAAGAAGCGGATTGGCAACGAGGTTACGATAGCGAGTCCCCAGTCGTTTGCTCCAGTCGGTGAGAATTTTGAGGGCAGCCAAGAAATGGATCTCACTGCCCACTTCCCATTCCCCACTGCCCCCGGCACCAGCTACTTGCCGGTCTTCTTCGGCAGGAATCCCACGCCCAAACAGATCAGCATCGTTCCCCAGAAGATCCAGAACTCAGGGCGATTGGCGTGGTGGAAATCGATCACGTGCGGTTTCGCTCCCACATCGATTCCCCAGCTGGTCAGCTTGGCCAGGTAGCCCTCTCCCCAGGCTTTGGGGAAGTAATTCGGGTCGTTGCACCACCAGTCAACGAGCAACTTCA
The DNA here is from genome assembly GCA_044337025.1 of Planctomycetaceae bacterium. Classification (GTDB taxonomy): domain Bacteria; phylum Planctomycetota; class Planctomycetia; order Planctomycetales; family Planctomycetaceae; genus TH-plancto1. The sequence continues at coordinate 1,251 of JBIIOI010000145.1, read as the reverse complement.
GCCCGATCACGGTCACCAGCAGATAGGCAGCCGTCTCAAACCGCGGGAACTTCTCGAGAAGCCGGATAAACAGGGCGGCTGCGACCCGCATCAGCATCAGGCCGATGATCCCGCCCAGGACCACGACCCACAATTTCGGGTGATAGGTCGTATCGGCCGGAGTGCTGCCCACAAGCGCCAGTGCCGCCAGGATCGAGTCGACGGCGAAGGCGATGTCCGTCAGCTCGATGACGATGACTGCTTTCCAGAAGTCCCAGCCCGCCTTGACGTTCGTCTCTGGCAAAGGCATCGGGACACGTTCCTGGATTTCGGTCATTTCTTGTGCGGCGGTCAGCGGCTGGCCGGTGGCTGCACTCACCAAACCCGGCTGGCCTTCAGAGTCCATGACGACCTTTTCCTCGACCTCCTCCTGAGACTCGAAGAACATATGCTTTACTGCGATGTAGATCAGGTAACCGCCCCCGATCAGCTTCACGATCATCCACTTCAGCAGCAGGCTGGCCATCAGAATCGCCAGGAACCGGAACACAAAGGCTCCGATCAAACCGTAGGTCAAAGCCCGCTTCTGCAGCTGCTTGGGGACTCGTTTGGCCAGCAGTCCCAGGACGAGTGCATTGTCGATCGACAACACGCCTTCCAGCAGGACCAGAAGTCCGATCGTCGCGATGTCGCGGCCAGCGAATGTCTGCCCCATGAAACCCAGCGCAACACCAGGAACTTCATCGGCGAGAAGGGTCATTGAGAACATGATCAGCCAAGCAGGAATCGGGGGGCAGGCGATGAGGGAATGTGGTGGAAACGCCGCTCCGGCATGGCCGGTTCACGAAAATCGCGAGCACCGCGAACTCGATTTTCGACGTTTCCGATTCTGCCCTGCCTGTCGGAGCATGGTAGCAATCGACAGACCAAAGACCATCCCAACCGACTGCCCTGAGAAAACTGACTGTCGCTCAGCCAATAGCCTGCCCCGTGCTACTCGGTCGCTGGCCGACTCACGCAGCCTTCCGCGACTCTCTGGAGATCAAACCGGGAAACACCGAGCTCAAGGCCCGCCGGAACTCCGCCTGTTCAGCCAGACGCTGCAGCTTCGCGAGCGAGAATTGCAAATCAGCTCCGCGAGCTGACGGTGCCACGCAGTTCTCCAGCAGAGAGACCAGTCGCTGAGGTTCCGCGAGCAGAGACCGGCCACCGCGGCGGGGCTTGAGGGCGTCGTCAATCAGTCGGAGGTAATCGAACGCCTGCTGCTGAGGC
>JBIIOI010000144.1:0-2817 GCA_044337025.1 Planctomycetaceae bacterium | reverse complement strand
TCATGCAGCGATGCTTCCGGCCGCTTCGCGACCGACGCTTTCAGCATAACAGAGATTCAATAAGTGTTTGGCTGATTGACTTCGATGATGTTGCGAGAGATCTCAAACAGCCTGGCTTCCAAGTCACAGACAAAAAGCAGTAGTTCCGCTGATGCAAAGTAGAACACCGCAGTGAAAGAAAGACCCAACAACCATCCCGCCCCGTGCACAAGAGGCATGAACTCGGTTGTTCGCATTGTTTCAAACGCACAGAGAGCAAAACCAAGCAATCCGACGATCACCAAGAATATACCGATCGCTCGTAGAACTTGACTTATGAACCTGACAGCGGGACGCTTCGGAAGCGGCTCGATTTGTATGGTTGTGGCAGGTTGCGATCGTTGGGCCGTTGATTGTGGAGCAATCCACGGGAGTGGAGGTGCCGTGGCCGTCTGGGGCACTATCGGTTCGGGTTCGAGTGCCGCTTCAAACTGATAGGTGTCTGGTTCATTGGGAAGTTCGATGTCGATGCCGGGAAGCTCAGAGCTGACAGCCGTAGGGGCTAGTTCAAGTTCGAGGTCAGATTCTTGGGATGACGGCGCAATTGCCTCGGGAATGCGAAGGACGGCTTGGCATTGCGGACAACGGATTTTACGCCCTGCCAGTTCAGCCTTGACCTTGAGTGTCCTTCCGCATGAACAGTGAACGGGAACTTTCATGATGCACTTGCTCGATGGCTTGGAGATGGTTGGCGAGTGAGATCATATTGCGAGCCGGTCCGAGTTGCGAGGAAATGACTTCGCATGAATCGTACGACAAAGGACTCATGAACAGGCTCTTGAACCTCATTGCGAATGAAGCCAGACGATCCGCGACCCAAGTCACACCATCCAGACTTGCAGTGTCGTTTCCCTCCTCCCGTGACGCGCAACTACCGCCACTCGGTGGACGATGTTTCCATCGGCAAACAAAAAAACCGGAAACTCTCTGGTCATGTATGCGGTTCCCGTTCGAGGCCGATTTCACAGCGACCCCGCGTGGTGGCTCGGGTGGCACACTGGTCCAGGCTCTGCCTCTGGCATGTTTGGGAGTGGCGGGCAAACAACGTTCCCATTCCCCAGGGGGGCAGGGGGAAACTGCGTTTTTCGCCGTTTGACGGCGTTTCCGCCGAAGGCCGCGAATACCTGCCCCGCGATGGAATCGACTCGCAACATTGATCAGCCAGCTGCATCAATTGCGACCGGACGGAATTCCCCAGCAGTCTGCATGAGTGAGATCAACAAGAAGGCACTGACCGACCGCGACATCTGCACCAAGTTCATCACCCCCGCCCTCGACTCGGCTCGGTGGATCTGACGCTGCAGATTCGCGAGCAGTACTTCTTCACGGATGGTCAGGTCCAAGTTCGAGGCAAGACCGTCAAACGTGGTGACCGGAAGTTCGTCGACTACCTGCTGTTCTACAAATCCAACATCCTGCTCTCTGTCATCGAGGCCAAGGACAACAACCACTCGGTCGGGGCCGGGATGCCACAGGGGCTGGGCTATGCCGAGTCCCTAGATTATCGCCGAGTCAGATCCGCCTTCACGTAGACGAGCTGATGTTCCCGGTGCCAAACGCTGGGATACAAGTTCTTCACCCGGTTGGCTTCGAACAGGACGGGGCTGTCGATGAACCTCGCCTGTTCGGGGCGAGTGTAGTACCAGAACGAGTTGCTGTTCCAGAACGACACGTGCGTCGGGTCCTGGAACGCGCCGCGGCCGTCGGTGCTGGGGGTGAGGGTGAGGAACCAGCCACCGGGGGTGAGGCAGCGGTGGGCTTCTTGCATGGTGTGGATCGGGCTACTGAGGTGTTCCAATGCGTCGTGGGCTCGGAACAGGCCGATCTCGCCGTCTCCGAACGGCCAGCGCTTGTTGAGGTCAGCGGTGATGTGGCCGCCATTGAGGTCAGCGGACTCGTAGTCGGGGGCGGGGTTGAGGCCGCCGCATAGGTCGATCTTTCTGAGGGAGTTCAGATCGCACGAGCGTTCGACGAGCGGGTAGATGTACTGGTCGTGGATGTTGAGCGTCTCGGTCTGGATGAACGCGTTCTGGTCGCCACGGCAGGTATTGGTTGGGTGGACGTGATATATGTACAAGCAACGGTCGATGTGCTTCACGCGGCCGTGGATGTAGGTTCGGCAGAGGAGGTCGTGGTCGTCGAGGACTGCCCGCGATGGATCGTGTCCGCCGATGCGGTGGTAGAACGCTGATCGCCAGGCTCGGACGTGATTGGGGGCGAACCAGATCTTGGAGAACGACCAGGGAGTCGGTTCGAACGCCACGCACTCGAACTGGGGCCGGCCATTCCAGGTGAACGGGCGGTAGCGCCAGCCGAACTTCTCGTCGTACTTCCAGGGCTTCCCGTCGCAGATCTCGCAGGTGTTCGAGTAGGCGAAGTCGACCCGCGGGTCGGAGAACTCTGCGGCCAGTTCGGTGAGGCAGTCGGGGGTGAGTTCGTCGTCGTGATCGACCTCGATCAGGACATCGCCTCGGCAGGCCTGGCAGGCAAACCGCTTCAGCTCGCCGATGTTTTGCGTCTGGCCCGTATAGGGGACGATCCGAGCCTGCGGGAGATCGACTTGGATCTCTCCCGCGTCACCGTTGGGGACGATCACCCACTCGAAGTTGGTGAAAGTCTGGTTCACGATCGAGCGGGCCAGGCGGGCGAGGTACTGCGGGTTGTGAGTGGGTGTGAATAGAGACAACATGAGACTGGAGTCCTGAGAAGGGAGACTGGAGGGAGAGAAGAAGGCACGTCGGACGAGTCCGACGGCTAACGAGAAATGAGAGAGCTAGG
>JBIIOI010000007.1:0-139269 GCA_044337025.1 Planctomycetaceae bacterium | reverse complement strand
GGCAGCGCGTTGTCTTTCACATAGAGTCGCCAGGTCGTCTCGGCTTGATCCTTCTCGACCGCGATGTTCGGAGCGTCAATGTTGGCGTTCGGCTTCATCCCGGCGGCATTAAGGGTCACCTTGTCATTGAACCCGTCGCGCTTCTCCAGCTTGACCGGGACGAGGACCTGCCGCCCCTGATGAACTTCGAGCCTGATCGGCTCTGCCACGATCTGGAACGGAGCGGCCTCTGCCAGAATCGAGATCGCGAACTCCTTACGGATGCGACCGACCGATGGAACATTGTTGGCCCCCGTCCAGGCGATCTCGCCGGCCCGGACGGCGTGGGCGACTTCGCGAACGCTGGCTGTGCTGGCCTGCGCGGCGGCCGCAGCGGCGGCCTTGAGGTCGGTGATCTTCTGCTGGGCGGCGGCGAGATCATCGCGGGCCTTTTTCTCGGCAGCCTGAGCCGCTTCGAAGGCGGTCTTGGCCTTGTCTCTTGCCTGGATCAGACCTTGATCGTCGGCCTTCGCCTTCAGGGCTTCTTCGGCCTTGTTGAGGGCCTCTTGAGCAGGCGGGACTTTCTTGGCCGCTTCGTCGATCACCTTCTGCAGGTTCGCAATCGGCTTCTCGGCTTCGGGGACAGCGGCATTGGCCGCCACCACCGCGCGAGCCAGACGCGGGTCTTCGATCTTGGCTTTGCCTTCGACACGGAACTTGTGCCACCCCTCAGCGGCGTCGGCCTTACTGCGGAAGGTCAACAGTCCATTCGGGAGGCCATCGGGAATCGTGGTCCCGCTGCACTCGACTCCGGCGGGGAGGTCGAGAGCCTGCACATCGATCGGCCCCGTGAACCCATCGCGGCGGAAGGCGATCACGTGCATTGCAAAGGTGTCGCCCTTCCGCATGGCCATCGACCAGGCAGCCCCCGCAGTGGGAGAAGCCGGGAGTGCCACGAGCCGGAAGTCGGGCTGGTCGGCTCGGATGCTGAGCCGGTAAACGTTCGCAGCTGACCCGCGCGACTCGCCGAAGCGGTCGCGGATCGTGAGGCGGTACTTGCCATCCGCTGGAACTTCCAGCCGCTGGACCGGGTCGTCGCTGCGGACATCGTACTGATTCGGCAACGGGTTAGTCGGCTCGTCGTCAGGAGCTGCGATCCGCTGCAGAGTCTCTTTTCCCTGAGCATCGACATTGATCCGATCGATCGTCACATACGGGTCGACCGTCTGGCCCAGCCGCTGGCCGTAGGCTTCGACATACAGTACGTCCTTAGCCTTGGCATCAATGATGTACGCATCGGCATCGCGGACCGTCGCGAACTGCCCCACGACTTCGCACGGGATCGGGAGAACTTTCCCCGTGGCGGGATCGTCGTTGGGTTCGGTCTCATCCAGCACGGGAGCCTGTGCGATTCCGATCGAAACCGAGTTGCTCGGGCCAGCGGGGCTTGGCAACCGGTAGCTGAAGGCATCGATCCCCGCCATCAGCGAAGTCGAGTGATCCTCCAACTGCAGCGTGTTGCTATCACCCGGGACGGCAATGTCGACATCGAGCTTGTCGAGCTGGGCCTTGAACCCCGGCACGCTGACTCGCTGCCCGCCCGGCAGGTTGTAGCCGTACAGGGAGAACTTGGCTGTCTGGCCGGCCTGCCCCGACGGCGGGTAAACGAACTCCACAAACGGAGCGGTATGCACATCGAGCCGGTAGAAGTATTCATTGCCGCCCCGGAAAGCTCCGTCATGCAGCTTCAGGACATAATCGCCATTGGCAGGGACATCGAAAACCATCACCGGGTCGGTGGTCCCGTCGCCACGCAGAGCGGTCAACCGGCGGCGACCGTTGGCATCGTAGACTTCCAGGTTCGGTCGCAGCCGCGAATCGATGCGGTCCGAGGCGATCTCGATCGTCAGTCGCTGTCCGGCGGTGGCTGGGAACTTGAACAGGTCGACATCGGCCCCGCCGTCCATCTTTCCCTGGATCGCGGTGCCGATGGTCAGCGGCATCGCCTTATCGAGCGCGTTGTTCGGCTCGACTTCGTTGGTCTGAGGCCGCGTGCCGACATAGAAGCGGCGGGCATTACTGACACCCCACAGCCCCTTGCACCGAACCTCTTGCGGCCCGACCGGGGCATCGGCTGCTGCGGTCACGACGAACACGCGGTCGACCGGTTGCTGCTGCTCGTTGAGCTTGGGTGTGGCTGTCAGCCCGGAGTGATTGAACAGCAGGGCATTGATCTCTTCGAGATCGTCCCCGCCCGTGATCGAGACCTCCACGGTCTGCCCGGCCTGCACACCGGCAGGGTGGATCGAGTAGAGACGCGGCTGGGGCAATTGCGCCTGAGCGACCGCGGGGAGCAGAATCGCTGCAAGGCAGATGATGCGGTGGGACATGATGAGGCGGGATGTGGGAGGCGAGGTGAGGTCGTAGGACGGGCTTTCCAGCCCGTCCCATGCGGACGCGACTTTCGGTACTTCAACTGAGGCGGATGCGGACGGAACGCGTACACTCTTCAGTTGGGTCAGAGGGACTAGGAACCATCGAAATCCCATCCCGCTTTTTTCCACTCCGGATGAATCCAGAGAAAGGGATAAGGAACCTTTATCCCGCACTTCGCAGGATTTCGCCCGATGTACTGGATGACTCGGTAGAGGTGTTCTTCATCTCGAATGATTCGATCGTAACACTCTTCGCTCCAAAGTGGTCCACTTGTCCCAATTCGTTGATTGATCTGACGAGCCGAGAAGCCCTTGATCGATCCAACGATCCTTTCCAAGTCCTGGCCTTCCTCCGGGCGAATTGTGATGTGGCAGTGATTCGCCATAACGATACTGCAACCCAGGAAGTATCGCTTCCCCTGTCCGTGCTGAAGGGAGTCGTGCAGAATCTGTGCGTTTTCGGGATCCCTGAGGCAACAGCATCCATGTCCGCCATCAAGCGTCGATTCGCACTTCTGCGTGATCTGTTGTTCATACTCTCTTCGCAAAGAGAGTGAACTGGGATGATCACCCAATCGCACAATCTCTCTTTTCATGCGACTGATAAAGTCGATGACAGTTTGTGGCAGCGAATCAGCAAGCCGAAATGTCACGAAGTAGGTCGCTCCTGGTTGTCGCCAGTGAGGGAGATGACGATGGTAGGCTTCGAATTCTCCGTGGGGGGCGAACCCTTGGAAATGAGGAGGCGGACGTCTCATTGATCAGCCCCCTCATGCGTGCGCGTGACAGACAAGCCTCGTTCGCACGGTTGGACTCCGGACGGGACGGGCTGGAAAGCCCGTCCTACGAATGCCCCCATTAGTGGTTGAACAGGAACTCCTTCGTGTTCACCAGGGCCCAGACGATGTCTTCGAAGGCCACCTGCGGTTTGTCCTTGTGCTTCTCGATATGAGCGAGCGCGATCGTCAGTTCGTCGGACTCCGGATCGCGGGCGTAGACCCAGCGGTAGAGTTCGCGGATCTTCTCTTCGTTGGCTCGATCCTTCTCGTTGGCCAGCTTGGCGGCGCGACCGGCTCCGCTGCCAACCTTGTTCTGGACTTCGGCACTGTTGAGCAGATGCAGGCTCTGCGCCAGATTCGCCTCCTGAGAGCGTTCGCATTCGCAGGCACTGTCGCCCTGCGGCTGGCCGAAGACCTTCAGGAAGTACGGGGCGATCGTCGCATCGGGCAGCTGCACGGCCAGTGTCCCTTCGGGCATGCCGTTGAAGCGTTCGGTGGTGTTAGTCACCTGATGGAAACCGTCGTAGAGAACTTCTGCGGTGAGCCGCTTCGGGTAGTAGCGGGCGAAGTTCTTTTTGTCCTTCTGATTGAACTCGTTCGGCAGAGCGCTGAGCTGATAGGTCGACGACTGACAGATCGTCCGCACGAGGCTCTTCAGATCGTAGCCGGACTCTGCAAAGTTCTTCGCCAGAGCAGCCAGCAGTTCAGGATTCGAGGGCGGGTTGGTCTCACGCATGTCATCTTCCGGCTCGACGATGCCGCGATCAAAGAAGTGCTTCCAGTACCGATTGACCAGAGCCCGGGCAAAGAACGGGTTGTCCTTCGCAGTCATCCAGTCGACCAGCTTGTGCCGAGGATCAACATCGGCCGGGATCTCAAAGGCAGGTGCCCCCAGGCCGGTAGGCTTGAGGTTCTGGCCATTGCGAGGATTATTGGCCGTCGCGACACCTTCGTTGTGGAAGATCCGTTTATCGCGGGCCTGGGCGTTCATGCCTGCCATCCGCTCCTTGCGACCGACTCGGCTGAAGAACGCCGACAGACCGTAGTAGTCGTTCTGGCTCCACTTCTCGAACGGGTGGTGATGGCAGCGGGCACATTGAATGCGGACGCCCATGAACAGCTGGGCGACGTCTTCGACCTCTTCGTTGACCTGGGTGACCTCACGGTACCACAGAACCGGCGGGTTAAAACTCGAGTCGCCGCTGGCTGTCATGAGTTCGCCGACGAGCTTGTCGTATGGCTTATTGTCATACAACGAATCCCACAGCCACTGGCGGAAGGCGTACGTACCGTCCTCATCGCCAGCCTGCTTCCGCTTGTTGCGGAGGACCATATTCCACTTGTTGGCGAAGTAATCAGCGTAGCCCGGGCTGTCGAGCAATCGGTCGATCAGCTTGTCGCGCTTGGCAGGATCGCTGTCTTCGCGGAACTGGCGGACTTCTTCTTCGGTTGGCAATCGTCCGGCAATGTCGATCGACACGCGGCGGAGGAATGTACTGTCGTCGCACAGTTCCGACGGCGGCAGCCCGAGCAGCTTCAGCTTGTTGAACACCGCCTCGTCGATGAAGTTCTTGACCGGCGGGAGCTTGGTGACTTCGACCCCGAGCGGGACAGTGGCGCGGAAGGTCGAGACCTGCCCCTGATAGCGGGCCATGATGGCCACTTCACCCGTCAGGTCGAGGGTATGCACGAGCCCCTCTTTGCCGCTTTCGGCCAGTTCCGGGTCGTTCGGCTCATACAGTGCCATCCGTGTGACGTCTTCGACAGTTCCGTCGGTGTAGGTCGCGAAGCAGGCAATCTGCTGATCCTGCTTGGGGTTCATCAGACGCGTGGCTGGCAGACAGCTGATCTTGGCCACGGTCGGAGCCTGCTTGTTGCCCCAGGGCATTCCTTGGCCGACCCAGCGGGCCAGCAGGCGGTACTCGTCGCTGTCGACTTCCATCCGCTTCCCGCCCCCGTGAGGCGACTGGCCGACCGGCTTGGTCAGCAGGAGCGAGCGTTCGGGAGAGGAGACGTTCGTGCGGCGTCCGCGGGCTTCGTTCTTGAGGAACTCGAAGTCGTCTTCCGGATAGAAGCCGAGCAGAGACAACTTGAAGCCGTTCTGACCAGTGGCCTTGCCGTGGCAGCCGCCGCCGTTGCAGCCGAGCTTCGTGAAGATCGGCACAATCTGATTCGGGAAGCTGATCTCCGGAGGCTGGTTGAAGTCCTTGACGTCCACCTCGACTTGAGCCGACTTCCCATGGGCGGAAGCGGTGATCTTGACGGTGCCATCGCCCGTGGGCTTCATAAATCCCTGTGGATCGATCGCGACGATTCCGGCGGGCTCCGTGGCATACGTGACGGCACGGGTCTGATCCGTCAGGCGGTCACCGGAGTGAACTCCCGTCACCAGCAGCTGCATCCGGGCATCCGGCCCTCGCAGCGTGAAGCGGCCTTCGAGGGTCTCGAATCGCAGATTCTCGACGGGGCCCAAGTCCGCAGCTGCGACCAGAGCGGGCAGGAGTCCAGCCACAATGGCCCAGACCACCGATGAAAAACGAGATGCTCGCATCGTCCACTCCCGGGCCTTGGGTTTCCTTGGCCATTTCGGACAGAATCCTCGGCAAACTCACCGCGAATGGCAGTGTTTGCCGTATCCTCAGACATCGAACATATCAACGCTGTCTATTGTGTCAAGGCGGCTCGTGGATTCCGGATTCCGTCGGACACCGAATAAGTGGCAAGTCGTAGGGATATTTCCGGTTGATCCTGCGATCAGACCAGCCCTAGGTGCGCGGCTTATGGACAGTTTGCTCGAACGTGATACGATCCGTGCAGTAAGTCACTGCAGGGAGAGAGTTTGTGATCTGGGATCTGGAGGCGATTCAGAAGGCTAACTGGGTCCAGACACTGGACTATTTTGAGGAGCTGGGGTCGACGAACGACCATGCTCTGGCGACGGCGGACGATAACCGCCAGCATCCGCGGCTGATTCTCTGCAATCAGCAGAAATCCGGTCGGGGCCGAGGCTCCAATCGCTGGACAGTGACGCCGGGAGCGCTGACATTCTCGCTGGTGATCGAACCGCTCGAGATGGGGATTGCTCGCGAACGCTGGCCGACGCTTTCAGTCGCGGTGGGCGGAGCCATTTGCGAGGCGATCAGTGCCCTGTTGCCCAGCTGTGATGTGCGTCTTAAGTGGCCGAATGATGTTTATGCCGAGGGCCGAAAACTTGGTGGAATCCTTGTGGAAGTCCCCGCAGTGAACCCGCCCCGGCTCGTGATTGGAGTCGGCTTGAATGTGCGAAACACCGTGCGGGCAGCTCCGGCGGAACTTCAGTCTCGCATGGTGGCGATGAGCGATCTGACCGAGGAGTGTCCGTCTCGCAGCCTGGTGCTGGAGCGGGTTCTGGCCCAACTGAGCCACCACTTCAGTCAACTCGCAGTTGACCCGGTGGCGCTCGCTCAGAGCTGGCGAGCCCGGTGCTTCCTGACCGGCCGGACGGTCACGCTGGATGATGGGGTTCGGACTCTGACGGGGGCCTGCCAGGGAATTGACGACGATGGGGCTCTGCGGATTTATACGGAGTTCGGCCCCCAGAGGTGCCTGGCGGGCACAATTCGGTCGTACGAATGACTTGACAAGCCGCCGCCCAGGTGTCTTGTCAATGTTAATCTGGTGAAACAGAGCAGGCTTTTCCTGTCCAAGTGACGGGTTGAACATGAAAAATCTGTTTTGTCAAGAGATTATCTCAAGAAAGGAGATTGACGCTGGAACGAGGGCTTCTAAGATTTCAAGCGTGATTGGCGCGGAAAATGGGCCACGAGAACGCCAAGGGAGGCGCTTCCGGGAACCCGTGGCTCCAATCTGACTGCCCCACACCCATGAAGGGGGTGTTGCCATGCTGGTTCTTTCTCGACGACCGAACGAAAGCATCGTGATTGACGAGAAGATCGTGATCACGGTCATCGAAATCCGCGGAGACAAAGTGCGACTCGGAATCGAAGCTCCGCGCGATGTGCCGATTCATCGGAGCGAGGTCTACGAAGCGATTCACAAATCGGATGGCCGCGTGGGAACCTCCGACGACAAACCGGCGCCATAAATCAAGTCGCCAACCCCCAGCCCATCCGGATTCGGATGGGCTTTTTTGTTGATCCGGGCCGGGTTTTGACGACGAATGTCGCGACCGGTTACGATGTATTGACTCCATCTTGGACACAACTCGGCACATGGCCCACGCCTCAAACGGTCAAGACCTGCTTTATTGCTTCGGTTGCAATGAGCGATTTCGTTCCAGCGATTTGCGTGGCAACTGCCCGCGGTGCGGCCTGCCCGCTGAAGAAGTCGGGCTGACAGAAGACGGCCCCACGTTTCTCTGGAAAAGTGCAGATCACTGGGCCAGTCGACAGCCCCGTGCTGGCGAGCACCAGGCAGCGGACCTGACCGATCTGATCGGCGACCGCATGGGGGACTATGAAATCAATTCCCTGCTGGGACGGGGAGGCATGGGTTACGTCTTCCACGCCCGGCATGTCCACCTGGACCGCAATTCGGCCCTGAAGATTCTGGCCCCGGAACTGGTCTCCAAGGATCCCGATTACCTGGATCGTTTCATCCACGAAGGCCAGGCAATGGCTGCGATGCAGCATCCCAACATCGTGTCGATCTACAACATTGAGCGCGTCAACGGGTATCAGTGCCTTGATATGGAGTACATTCCGGGGCGATCACTGCAGCAACTCATTCGTGACCACCGGTTGCCGGTCGAACGCATCCTGTTCCTGGGCGCCGAAATTGCCCGCGGTCTGGCCGAAGCCCACAACCAGGGGATTCTGCATCGAGACCTGAAGCCCGACAACATCCTGATGACCCTGACCGGGGTGCCCAAGATCGGCGACTTTGGTCTCGCCAAAAGACTCACCCCCGGTCAGCAGCAGCAACTCCTGCCTGCGGGGACTCCCCACTATATGGCTCCGGAACTGTTTCAGGGTGGACAGCCGACCCCGGCCACAGATGTTTACGCCCTGGGTGTCTGCCTGTTTCAGATGCTCGCGGGACGAGTTCCGTTTTCCCAGCCCGGCATGAATGCTCTGATTGGAGTGGTCACGTCTCAGCCCCCTCCCAGCCTGCGAATACTGCGGCCCGACATTCCGCTGGAGATGGCGGAGATCATTCACCAGATGCTCGACAAGGTTCCCGAGAACCGTCCAGCGACCGGAATCGAAGCGGCCGCCATGCTGGACGCGGTGATCGGCGGATTGCCCGATCTGCAGACGCTGGTCAACGAGGCCTTTGAGTTCGAGCCCACGGTCTTGTGGAAGCCAGTGGGGGCGACGTTTGAGTTGGAGGTCAAGCTCTCGCGCGGTCGGCATCAGCGACTGAAGATCGAAGCCACGGGCGGCTCAGCTCGGGAACGAATTCTCAAGATCTCCAGCCTCTGCTGTCCGGCTGTGCCTCAATACTACGAGAAGGCCCTGCGGCTTAACGATCAGATCACGCATGGGGCGCTGATGATTCATGAGATCGATGGAGTCCCATGGTTCGTGATGCAGAACTGCTACCCGCGATTTACTGTCGATGCAGAAGAAGTCCGCCGCAGCGTCCTCGAGATCGGCTTCCACGCCGACGCGATCGAGAAAGAACTGACGGGCGAAGACCGCAATTGAGCCCGTGGTAGCGGTGTGAGTACCCTGGGGCCTACTGAAATCGGCCGCCGATCTGCAATCAGCGGGCAAACAGCCGCGGCATGCGGACCAGCATTCGAAACTCCGCCTCTGCGATTTCGGGATGGATGGCAACTCGGTGCAGGTCGTACGGATTGCAATTCGGGACCGTGTATCCAGAATAGAATCCAAACGCCCAGCGGTAACCGGCTTCCTGAACCAGACCCATCGTCTGCGGATTGAATGAGTTCCGCATGCCGACCGGGTATGTGAAGGCTTCAATCGTCTCGCCCAGTTCCTGCTCGATGCGGGCCTTGCAGCCGAAAATCTCAGTCCGCTGCTGATCCGTGGAGCAGTACGCCAGGATCGGATGCGTGATCGTATGGCCGCCGAATGCGATTCCATTCCGCCGCATCTCGCGGACCATCTCCCACGTCATCCACGGTGCCGTCTGGTCGGTCACGGGGGCACGCCCCGTCTGCAGGCACTCAGCCAGATCGTCCAGCAGCAGGGCCAGCTCCTGCGGCGTCAATGTCTTCACGAGGCCCAGAACACGGCTCAATGCCGCAGCTGTGGTCTCGGGCGCGAGCCGCAATGGTTCCACCTTCCAGCGGTCCGGAAGTCTCGCGACCGCGAGGCGGGACTCGCGAACCATCCACGAGATCTCATCCCACCAGGCCACTCGTGGCTGGTCAAGGAAGCCCGTCGCCAGAAAAATGACAGCGGGGACTTGATGCTGCTTGAGGATCGGATATGCGACCTCGTAGTTGTCACGGTAGCCGTCGTCGACTGTCAGCAGCACTGCCCGTCGCGAACTTCCTTCGCGGAGTACATCCGGCAGATCGGACAGACCGATCAGGTCGCAATGTTTCTTGAGATACCGGATCTGGGCATCGAAGCTCTCAGCGGTCGCACTGTAAACGCCGGGGTCGACGGCCGACTGTGTGCGATCTCCAAACCGGTGGTAATTGAGAGTCACCAAACCGCGCCACGGGTCAAGGCGCGGCCACCACTGGTCTGCGCGCAGCAGTTCGAAGGCCTGGACGGCGAAATGTCGTTTGCGTGTGAACAGTGACATGGAGACTTCCTCTGCTCGAAAGTACCACCGGGTCAGCCGCTGTTGACGGCGGACTCCCTCTTTTCGAAACCGCTTTCGATGAGCTAAAATCCATCTGGTTCCAGGAGTTCAAGGATGACGAATGTGCCAAATGTGACGACCTCTGCGATTCTGCATGTTGTGTGCCGAGGGACGCGAGGGATTGTCCGGAATCTGATCCTCGTGGTCGGATTGTGCCTGACATTCGTCTCAATTCCCGAAGCGTCGGCAGCTGGGAACAGCAAGCAGATTGCCGTCATCAACCGCGAATATGAAAAGACCCGCAGCGAGTTCCAGTCGCAGCTGGCCGAACTTGCGACCAGCTGCGACCAAAAGCAGCTCACGGACCTGGCGCGAGATATCCGGCAGTGGGCCATCCCGTTCGAGGAACAGCCGGGCGATGTCGACAAACTGCCGACCCGAGTCGTTCCCGACATCCCGAATACGCTCCCGATGCCGGAATTCGATCTGCGGATTCAGGCCCGCAAAGCCCGCGTGGAATATGCTCGCAAGCTGTATTTGCTGGCCAAGAAGTCTCAGTCTGAGAAATACGCGAGCCGGGCGTATGGCCTGATCCGGGAGCTGCTGTTTCACGACCCGGATCACAAGGCCGCGCGCAGCCTGATGGGGTACAGGCTGGCCGGCGACGAGTGGACCACGCCGTTTGCTTCTCGCATGAAAAGCGAGGGCAACGTTTGGGACGACCGGTTCGGCTGGATTCCGATAAAGCATCTTCCCCGCTATGAGGCTGGGGAACGGTACATCAAGGAGACGGGGAAATGGGTCACCCAAGAGCGAGAAGCCATCCTGAGAGCTGACTTCAAGAAAGGCTGGGAGATCAGGACCGAGCACTTTTTTGTGAAGACCAATCACAGCCAGGAGAAGGGTGTGGCCCTGGCCGCTCATGTCGAGAAGTTTCACGACTACTTCATGCGAGACTTCGCAGCCTTCTTTCAAACCCCTCAGCAGATGGCCAAACTCCTGACCGGAGCGGCCGAGGTCGAAAAGAAGGAGCTACACGACATCAACTATTTCCGAACTCGTGAAGAGTTCGTCAAGGCGATCATCGCCAATTGCCCGGTCGCCAACGAGATTCTGGGCTTCTACTACCCGCCCGATCGGATCGCTCACTTCTTTCATGATCCGGCGGCGGCTCCAGAAGCTGCGCTGGAAACACTGTATCACGAAGTGACGCATCAGCTCCTGGCCGAAAGCAGTTCTCAGATCATCCCCGTGGGGAACGATCGCGACTTCTGGGTCGTCGAGGGGCTGGCCTGCTACCTGGAGTCGTTTCAGGTCCTCGAAGATGGCACAGTCTCCATCGGCAACATCGATCACCCACGCATGCAGGCGGCTCGCCGCCAGCTGGTCGATGATGGGGAGTATGAGTCCCTGGAGCGGTTCTGTCTGATGGGACGCTTGAAGTTTCAACAAGGGGAACGCCCCACGCTGCAGATCCGCTACGCCCAGGCGACCGGACTGGCTCATTTTTTCATGAACTACAAGGATGGCCTCTACAAGGACGGGTTCATCGAGTTCCTGTCCCAGCTCTACAGCCCCGATCAGCGCGTGCGGTCGAAGGCCAAGCCGATCTACGAGATCCTGGGGGTACCCGCGAAGGATCTCGATGTCCAGTATGTGGCCTACATCAAGGCCATGGGCCCACTGGAGTAGCGGGAATCGCAAGAATTCTGCCGTGCAGAAACCCCCTTCGGCACGGGGGGCCAGAAGTTTGGGAGGGCGAAGCTCCGGCTGAGCCGCGACTTGGAGAAAATCTGGCTCCCGCGCATGCGGCTCGGCAGATTCACAAACTGGCCGGCCGTAGCGAAGCCGCTTCGATAGGAAACCTTCACCTCCCTTTGCCGAGGGTCGAAGCAGCCTGTTACGCTTCCCGGATCAGTGCCCCTCCAGTTCCGGAACCTTCATGTCCGATGCCTCGCCCAACACGAACGAATCCCGGCGAGTGCTGGGGCTGTGGGATGCGGTCAGTCTGATCCTGGGGATCGTGATCGGGACCTCGATCTTCCGATCGCCGAGCCTGATCTTCTCGAACATGCCCGGGGTCGGCAGCACGCTGGCGCTGTGGGTGGCGGGCGGGGTCCTTTCCGTCCTGGGAGCCCTCTGTTTTGCCGAGTTGGCCGCAGCCTGGCCCGAGCGCGGCGGAGATGTCAGCTACCTGAGCCGGGCCTTCGGGCCGCAGGTCGGTTATCTGCTCGGCTGGTGCCGGATCCTTGTGATCATCCCGGCCAACGTCGGCATCATGTCGTTCGCGTTTCAGGATTACGTGATTGAGGCTGGTGGTTTCGATCGGAGTCTCAGTCCGTGGACCGCTCTTTCAGCGGTCGTGGTGATGACACTGATTAATCTCACCGGAGTGCAGTCCGGCCGGCGGGCCCAGAACCTGCTGACGGGCAGCAAGCTGGCGGGGTTCGCGATGGTCATGCTGGCCGGAGCCCTCGTCGCGGTTCAGCACGGGTGGCCCCCGCTGTCCGCCCCGCTTCCGGAAGGTCAATCTGCCAACCCGGGGTTCGCGTTGATCTTCATTCTGTTCGCGTTTGGCGGCTGGAACGACTCGGTCTACATCGCTGCCGAGATGCGCGATCCGCAAAAGAGTTTACCGCGAGCTCTGGCCGGAGGAGTGGCTGCAGTGCTGCTGGTCTATCTGCTCGTGAATCTCGCGTACTCCGTGCTGGGAATTGAACAGCTGCGAACGCTGAGCGTTCCCGCGCGGGAAGTGGCCGCCCGCGGTTTTGGCCCAGCCGGCGGTCTTCTGGTCAGCGGCCTGATGATCATCTCTGCCCTGGGAGCGATGCACGGGACGATCTTCGGAGGGACTCGTCTGGCGGTCGCGATGGGCGAGAAATACCGGACGCTGGGCTGGCTCAGCCACTGGTCCCGGGCTGGAGCCCCGACTCGCGGAGTCTGGCTGGTGGGGCTCGTCACGATGCTACTGGTCTGCTCCGTCGAGACTGAACCAGGGCGACGGGCGATTGACTCAGTCATACGAACTCTGGGAGCCCGCGAGGGAATCCCCTGGGATTTTTATGGAGGCGGTTTCGCGACGCTGCTGGCCTCGACGACCCCGCTGTTCTGGGTCTTCTTCCTGTTGGCCGGAGCTGCGCAGATTGTTTTGCGAATCCGCGAGCCGCAAGCTCCCCGCCCGTTTCGAACGCCGTTCTACCCCGTGACCCCGCTGATTTTTATGGGGACGAGTGCCTACATGCTGCACAGCAGCGTGAGCTACGCGGGGTGGCTTTCGCTGATCGGCCTGATCCCGGTGGCTTTGGGGCTGATTGCCTGGCGCTGGGAGCGCAGCGTGCAGTCACGCTGATCGGGACGCCCCGAAGTCTCCCCGTTCCCGAATCACGACAGCCACGAATCACTACATCACCGAGAAGTAGTTTGACACGGCGAAGTCGAACGACTCCTTGCTGACAGTCTTGGGGCCTTTGACATAAGTCGTGTAGTTCCGGCACTGCAGCAGCAGGTCGCGCGGCTGGCAGTTGCGGAACGGACGGTTCACTGCCTTGTAGTGCTTCTCGACCAGGTGATCGAGCGCGTCCGGGTCCATCACCAGGCCGACCTTGGGGGCCATGATTTCAAACAGCTTGCGGAAGTGTTCTTCCGACGGATCGGGCACCATGATCTTGTACGGAATACGTCGCAGGAACGCGCCGTCCACCAGTTGCTTGGGCTCCAAGTTCGTCGAGAAGATGATCAGCTGATCGAACGGCACCTGAATCTTTTTTCCGCTGGGCAGGTTCAGGTAGTCGTACCGCTTTTCCAGGGGCACGATCCAGCGGTTGAGGAGCACCGACACGGGCATCGTCTGGCGACCGAAGTCGTCGATACAGAACGTGCCGCAGTTGGCCTTGAGCTGGAGCGGGGACTCGCAAATCTTGGTGAACGGGTTCTGCGTGATCTCCAGTTCGGACATCGTGAGTTCACCCCCGGCCACCACCGTGGGACGCACGATCTGCACCCAGCGCGGGTCGACTCCCGACAGATCGAACAGACCTTCGGAGCTGTCGAACGGGATTTCTTCGTGAACGCCCGGATCGAACAGCCGCAGGATTTCGCCATCGATCCCCAGGGTTCTCGGAATCCAGATCGTCGAGCCGAAGCACTTGGTGATTCGTTCGGCGATACTGGTCTTTCCGTTACCGGGCTCTCCGAACAGGAACATCCCGCGCCCGGAGTTAATCGCCGGGCCGAGCCGCTCGAACATCGCTTCGGAAATCAGCAGATCGGAGAAAGCTCGCTTGAGGTCTTCCTCGACCACCGACTGCCCCGCAATTGTCTGAGCTTTCATGGCCTTCAGGTAGTCGTTGAGGACCACCGGAGCGGCTCCGTTGTAACCGCATTCGTCGGTATACCGGCGGGCCTTTTCTCGACCCAGGTCGATGATCGTGAAGTTGTAGTCCCCCATCTCCGCCGCCCCCTTGTAGGCGACGAGCTGGTCTTTCTTCCACATCTTCATCAGCGGTTCGATGATCTGAAACGGCAGCTTGATCTGCGCACAGATTTCACGTCCCGTGGCGGAGCCCTTCTGCATCAGAAACTTCAGGACCAGCCGCTCGATCTCTTCTTCGGTCAGGCCGGTCTCTTCGATCGTCGTCGGGGCCTTGGGAAAGAACCCCTTGGTTGGGTCGGCTTTGCCGCCGAGCAGACTCTCCACCCGCTCGAACAGGGCTTCCAGATGGCGGGTGCCTCGAATCTCGCCGGTGCCTTCGTGCAGTGTCTTGATGTCGTCGGGCAACGCGGCCAGGGGGGGCTCAGGCGGTGGAGCCGCTTCGGGCTTCGCCTCTTTGGTGGGGACGGAGACGTCGCCCATCGGAGTCGGACGGGCCGACTCGTCGGGCTTACGCTGCGGCGCGGTCGGCTTGGCTGCGGGGCTCAGCAGGTTCTTCAGCCGGGCCAGCGCTGAATCGGTCGGTGCAGCTGTCGGGGCCTCGCGGCCCGTGGGCTCCTGCTCTCCGAGAAGCGAGGCTGGCAAAGGATCGCCGATGACGACTCCCCGCAATTGCGCGATGAGTTCCGAGGGGGTCGGTTTTCCGGAGCTGGACATGGCGATGGTCGTGTGGAGGATGGGGAGAGTCGTACCACCGGGGTGTGGGGAGCGAGCCCATTTCGCGATTCAGGAACCTGCCCTCCTTGCGGATGAGAAGCTCCTTAGGAAAACTAGGTCGAGATTTGGATGTGGTCAAATGGCAACATTCGATCGCTGCCATGCTTTCGCCCCGCAGAATCCCGATGTTCGGGAGAATCGGTCGATTGTCACCCGGCAGCCATTGCGAACGGCACTCTCAGGCATGAATCACCCGCAACAATCCCCTGGCACTCCCCCCGACCCGCAGCGGCTGGGGCCGGCCTTTCAGAAGCTCTGCGACGTGGTCGCGAAGCTGAGGTCGCCCACCGGCTGTCCGTGGGATCGAGTCCAGACGCTCTCCACGATTAAGCCGTTTACGCTGGAGGAGACCTACGAGCTGCTCGAAGCGATCGACTCGGGAGACGATGCGGAGATCACCGAAGAGCTGGGCGATGTGCTGCTGCAGGTGGTGCTCGATGCACAGATCGGGCGTGATGAAGGCCGGTTTGACATCGTGGATGTCATTGAGGGGATCACCGCCAAGATGATCCATCGGCATCCGCATGTGTTCGGGGAAGAGCAGGCTCACACCGCTCAAGACGTGCTGAAACACTGGGAGAAAGCCAAGCAGGCCGAAAAGCAGCGGGCTTCGGTCCTGGATGGGATTCCGCCCGACCTGCCGGCGCTCGCCAAAGCCGCTCGGCTCAGCAAGAAAGCCGCCCGCGTCGGATATGACTTCCCACACCGGGCGATGCTGTTCGACAAGCTGCGCGAAGAGGTGGCTGAGCTGCGGGAAGAACTCGGGGATATCCCAGAGATCGCTGCGAGCGTCGACATGGCTCCCGTGCCCGATGTGGAGGTGACCGACCCGGCTCAGAAAGCACGAATCGAGTCGGAGCTGGGCGATGTGCTGTTCGTCATCGCCAACATCGCGCGGCGCTGGGGAGTCAACCCGGAGGAGGCTCTGCGGTCCTCCAATCGCAAGTTTGCTGACCGCTTTCGAGCGATCGAACGCGGCCTGGCGACTGCTGGGAAGTCGATTGAAACCGCATCCCTGAAAGAGATGGAAGACCTGTACCAGGCCTACAAGAAGTCTCAGGCCGAACCATCCAATCAGGTCGCCGCGCAGTAGGCCCGGATCTCTTCTCGAATGTGTGAAGCCCGTTGCTGGAACACCTCGACTGCGGGCTTGCGGCCGCGGGGCTCGATCAGCACATTGATGGCGACCATCGGGTTGCGACGGCTGCGATCCAGCTTGCCGATTGTCACGGTGACCTCCACAGGCTGGCGATCCGGGCTGTTGCCCCATCCGCCGAACAGTGTGGTATCACCCAGTCGGACCTTGAACCCTTCAGGGGTGACGTCAAAGACTTTCGCATGGTTGGCATCGACGAATCCCGCCAGCTTCGTGGCGATCATGTTTTCGGCGACTGTGGCCTGGAGCGTCGTTTTGAAACGGTACGGGTCTTCTGCCACGGCGGTCTGAGCGCTGTCCTCAGCGGCCCCCTGTTTCTGGGAACGCTGACAGGTTCGGTTGCGGCCCGTGCGTTTCGCTTCGTAGAGCGCGGCGTCGGCCCGTCGCAGGACAGACTCAGTCGTGTCGCCTTCCTCAAGCTGCGCCACACCGAACGAGGCGGTGATCTTCAGTCCCCCGAGTGTGTTGGTCAAGACTGCCCGCCGCAGCCGATCGGCACGCTGCACGGCATCCGCCAGCAGCGTCTCGGGGCAGATCACAACAAACTCTTCGCCGCCGTACCGGGCGACCAGTTCCCCGGAGTACAACTCATCCTCCAGCAGATGCGAGATGTCCTTCAGGACCTCATCTCCCACGCGGTGGCTGTGGTCATCATTGATCGACTTGAAGTGGTCGATGTCGAGGAAGACGGCACTGAACGGAAGTGCCCCTGGGTGTTGGGCGTCGGCGAACACTTTGGCCAGGTGCTTCTCGAGTTCGGCACGATTTGCGAGTCCGGTCAGCGGATCGCGGGTCGCGGCCTTCTGCAATTCTTCGAAGCGATCACCACCGCGGCGGGTCGAGTTGGCCCGGTGAATGATCTCACAGGCTCCCTGGAACGAACCATCGCGGCTGTACACGGGCAGGGCGTGGGCTTCGACTTCGAGAGGCCCCTGAGCGGTCTTGGCCTGGACCAGGACCATGAACGGCTTCTGGTGCTCGATCGCGGCTTCGATCACGCTGTTCTTGAGCCCCTTGGCGGAGTACTCGACGAAGTTCGGGCTCCAGAGCTGGCCCAGAATCTCCGATCGCTGATGTCCGAACATCTTCTCGGCACCACGGCTCCAGACCACAATGCGGTGATGCTGATCGATCAGGTAGTACGCGTCGTACAGGTTCTCAAGCAGTGACAGGTGCGAGAACATGTGGCACAGGCTGCTGGCCTGGGCCGCCGCTTCGGGATCAGCTTGATGATCGGTTCGCAGCGCCTCCTCGAACTCCGCAGCCTGATCCAGAGCGTGAGCGTCTTCGCTTTTGAGCCACCGCTGCAGAGCCGCCAGAACGTTTCGATCGAACTTGGTGCTGTCGGTATTCTGCAGGTGCTCGAGCGCCTCGGTCCGGCTCAAAGCACGGCGGTGGGCCTGATGATGAGTGAGCGAATCGAACGCATCCGCGACCGTCAGAATGCGGGCTCCCAGATGCCGCCCCAGGAGCCCCGTGCCATCGCTCCCCAGTCCGGCCGAATCCCGGAAGATTTCGAGAGTCGTGGCCTCAAAGCGGCTCGCCTGCAGCAGGATCTCGGCAATGTCATGCGATGTCCGAATCAGTTCGCGTTCGTCGGGATTCAGCCGCCCTGGCTTCTGGAGAATGTGGTCGGGCACACCCACTTTGCCGAAATCGTGCAGCAGTGCCGCAACCTCCAGACTTTGCACTTCCTCCGTCGACCAGCCCAGCCGCTGCGCGATCCCCACGGAGATGATGGCCACGCGCCGCGAATGGAAGAACACATCATCGTCTCGGAACCGGATCGCCGACAGCATCCGCCCCAGCAACGTCAGCCGGACCTCGGGGTCTTGATGATCCCCGATCTCGCACAGCCCCAGCAGCTCCAGAAAGTTCCGCTCGGAACTCATCGGGTGAGGGGAGGACGTCGATTTTCCTGGTGCCAGTGACGAGTTCATGAACCTGCTCCTGCCAAGGCCCCTGCAGCCAGCCCATGGCGCAGCGGTGCCTTTCGTCAACAGTAGGTCACGCCAGCGTGCAGTCAAAACGGAACATGCGCTCCCGAGCCAGTCCGTCAAGAACAAATCCCCGGCAGAAAGTGCCGCTGCCGGAATCTCGAAAGAATCGAAAGAACAGGAAAAACCATGGAAATCGGAACAATCCGCAAACTCTGCCTGAGCGGAAGCCGAAAAAACTGCCAGAGGGCATTGACCTGAAGTCCGCTCCGCGGGTACTTACCCGCTCACCACTTCGGAAACGCCTCTCTGACGATACTCACAAGCGATCTGCTTCTGAGTCAACATCCCCCTCAACGTGCAGTGCCAACATCCCCGCGATGCTGGCCGTGTCAGCCCAAACGCCGATCGGTTGACGGCGTGCAGGAATCCACACCGTGACCGCCAATCCGGCCACATTGAACCGCAAAGGACGAGCCATGAAATTCTCTCGCAAGCTGACACACGCTGTGGTCGCCATCGCGTGCGTCGGCATGGTTGTTCCCCAGGCACTTCTCGCTGCTCCGCAGGCTGTGGCTCCGGCCGTCAAAGCCCGCGACGTGGCACTGAACACCACTGGTGGACTCTCTGGAGTGGTATTGACCGCTCAGGCCAAGCCGATTGCCGGCACCCCGGTCACCCTCCTCAAGGGCAAGGAAATCGTCGCTACCGCGTTTGCGGACAAGGACGGCAAGTTTGCCTTCGATCAGGTGAAGTCCGGTTCCTACGTGATTGCGGTTCGTGAAGGGGCCAGCAACAAGGCCACTCCGATTCGCGTCTGGAAGTCTGAAGCGGCTCCGGCCAACGCGGCCCGCAATCTGGCCTTCGTTTCCCAGAACGCCGTTCGTGGACAGGAAGAAGAGTACTACCCGCCGCAAACGGGCGTGCTGGGTGGTCTGGACATCATCACCCTGTGGACCCTGACCGCTGCAACCGGTGCTCTGGTCATCAGTGCGATCAATCAGGCCGACATCAACGACATCAATGACAAGCTCGATCAGCTCGTCAGCCCGTAGTTCTGACGCGTCCAATTCGATCACAACGCCCCTTCATCGCCCGTCGATGAAGGGGTTTTGCTTTACGGGGTCGAGGAATTCGAAGAAATCGACAGTAGTGGAGAGCGTCCCTTGATACCGGCATCAGAACTTCGGGTTCTCACTGCCCATTCCCCACTCCCCACTGCCCTCGACTCCAGCACGACGCACGAGGCAACATCTGCAACTCTCCGGTGTGACTGACTGCACAGCGTGTGCGGAATGAATCCAATCGCCTGCGAAACTCATTACCAGCTGGTTTTTCCCTCCATCGCGTCAAATCGCGACGACGAATTTCCCCGCTGTGGGCCCGATGACACGGAGGATCGCATTATGAAAATGAGATGGTGGCTGAGTTGCGGAGCAGTGGCCGGCCTGGGCGTGGCACTCGTGGCTCAGGACGCTGCGCCCCCGACCTCCCGTGAAGTTCCCGAAGATGCCTTGATGCGAGCCAAGCTGGCGTCGACTCAAGATGTCGTCGAAGGACTCGTTCAAAAAGATTTCCAGCAGATCAGCACAGCTGCCGCTGGGTTGTTATCGATGTGTCGGGGCGAGGAGTGGGAATCGCATCCCGACCCGACCTATCAGGCGTATCGCGATCAGCTGCAGCGGCAGTCGAAAAAGCTGCTCGATCAGGCGGGAGTGCGGAACCTGGATGGGGCCACGTATGCCTACCTGGGGGTGCTGTCGACCTGCGTCGACTGCCATTCCCATTGTCGCGACGTATTGCGAATCGCAGCTGACGAGCCAGAGCTGATTCCGATTCCGACGGCGGTGGACTCGAAGGGGGCGGTGACCCGCTGATTCACCGGGTCCTCCGGGGCTGCATTCAGACCGCCGGAACGTGCGGGATGGCTGCTGATACTTTTGTTCTGAAAGAGGCAATCCTCCCCTGCGGGTATTACGATGGTCGAACATCGATTCCGGACCGGGAGAATTCCATGTTCAGCCTGCGCCTTGCCGTGTGGATCGCCTGCGGGTTTTTCGTCAGCTCGCTGTTTTCGGTGGCCAATGCGGCTCAGCTGCGGGCGGGAGCTGCCAAGGTCGAGATTGCTGACCTGGAGGCTGGTCCCGTCAACGACCCGCTGTATGTGAAGGCTCTGGTTGTTCAGAGCGATTCCAGCGTGGCTGTAATCGTGACGATCGACGCGGTCTCGATCGGGATGATTGGCACGATCCCCAACGACTTCATGGAGAAGATCCGAGGGCCGCTGCAGAAGGACCTGGGGATCCCACCAGGCAGTCTGCTCGTCAACACCAGCCACTGTCACGGGATCGTCTGCCGGGATATTGACGCCAAAACGGTTCAGTGCGTGAAGGAGGCCTGGGCCCGTCTGGTTCCGGTGCGAGTCGGGAGCGGAGTCGGGAAGGAAGATCGAATCTCCGAGAATCGCCGCCTGCAGCTCAAGAACGGAAACACGGCGGATGTCCGGCATGCCTACTCGCTCCCCGCCGATAGCGAGGTGGAAGCTGTGGGGCCGATCGATCCGGAGATTGGTCTCTTGCGGCTGGATCGGCTGGATGGCACGACGCTGGCCGTGGTTTACAACTTCGCCGTGCATCCGATTCAAGGGGTCCCCAGCGGAGCCAATACGGCGGACCTGACGGGGTTTGCCTCGCAGGTCGTCGAGGACAGCTTTGGGCCCGATACGATTGCCTTGTTCATTCAAGGGTGCGGCGGCGACATCAATCCCGTGCTGTACAAGGACATCGCCCATCCTCGCAACGCCGAGACGCTGGGCAGTCTGCTGGGAATCAGCGCGATGCGTGGGGCGAAGAAGATTACGCCCCAGCCTGAGTCCGATCTCAAGATCGTCAGTCAGACGATCGAGTTGCCGCGAGCCGATTTCCACGAACGGATCGAAAAGTTGGCTGCCGAGCAGGAGCGGCTGGTCGAGTCTCTGGGCGGGACGAGCCTGAATCTGAAGACGTTTCTGTCACTCAATCACGATCAGGTCCAGTCGAAGGAGTATCCATCCTACTACTCGCATCGCTATCTCCATGAGCTGAAGCTGGGGCGCGGGGACTGGGCGAGCCACGATGCCCTCAACCGTAAGAATCTCGAAGCCTATCTGAAGAACATTCAGACCATGGAAGAGCTGACCCGCGTGCAGACCAATCTCCGGCTGCTCAAGATGCATCAGGCCCAGAATTTGGCTGCCGGGAAGCGGACGATCGACGTCGAGCTGGTCGGACTGAAGATCGGGGAGTTCGAGATGGTGACCTTCCCCGGCGAACTGACCGTTGAGATCGGGTTGAATCTCAAGAAGGCTGCGGGGCGCAAGCATACGTTTGTCGCGGGGTATACGAACGGCTACATCTATTACGCCCCAACCGCAGAACAGCTGCGGAACCCGGGTGCGGCTCAGGAAGACTGCGACACGCTGCTGGCACCCGAGTGGCAAGCGATCTTTGAGAAGCAGGCGCTGGAGATTCTCAGCGGGCTGTAAGCGCACCATGTCGGGAGGGCGAGGCTGCTGCCGAGCCGCATGCGCGCCGCCCTCCCCAGCGGCACAAACTTCCTGGATGGACCTTCTGGCCTGCCGTGACGGCTTCGTCCTCAGCTATTGCGAGCAGCCTCTTCGAGTGTCTTGATCTGCCACAGCAGCAGGTCGACTTCGGTCTTGATCGACTGGTCGCCGGATATCTCGCGAATGCGGGCCAAGGCCGGTTCAGCAAAGCGGCCCATGCGCAGCAGCTCCTCGGGAACGGGTGGCATCGCGGGGCCCTGCTGCTTCTCGAGGGCCTCGGCCTGCAGACGGGCTCGCTCCTTGGCGGACTGCTCGACCAGTTGCTTCAGCTGACGTTCCTGAGTGACCGGCATGATCTCGATTCGTCCGACCATGACGCGCAGCTGTTCGTCGGGCTGGGGAGTGATCTTGAGCGGCAGTACTTCGTCGGTGACCTCTTGCGGGACGAGGTAGAAGAGCCGAAGCCCCTCCTCGGTGAACCAGGAACTCGACCAGGTATCGACCATCGCCACAGCCTCTTTCGGGTAGAGGCCCGTCTTGGTCAGCTCCCCGATCATCAGCTCACGCAGTCCGCTGAGGTCGCCGGGCGTTGCGGGAGCGGGCAAGCGGATCGACTGACCGGCGGCGACTTCCGATGTCAGCGCGTAGTGCAGCTGCCCGCCGCGAATCTCCAGGACCAGCATCCGGGGGAGTTTCTCGGTCCCGTGATTCTGGACCTCGAACTTGTCAGGGGTGGGATTCGTGACGCTGACGGGGACATCAAACTTGCCGACGCCGCGATAGAACAGAAACTTCTCGTAGAAGTCCCCGCTGGGCGGCGGAGACAATGTGGGTTCCTTCGCGGGAAGTTTGGGCAGTCGTACGTGAACCAGAGCTGAGTCGGTACCCCGGGCTGCGGCGTAGTGGTTTCCGGCGGCGGTCGGCGGCAGTGTCGCATCGACGTGCCGGGCGATCTGGTCGGCCACAACTTCGTCCGCGATCTGTGGTCGCAAGGCCGACAGCGGCAGCAGGTCGATCTCGCCCCAGTCCAGACGGCCTTTGCCGACCGGCTCCCCTTCGGCCCCCAGCCCCAGTTCCGCATTGAAGGCCGGGGCCATCGATCGGACCGGAGGATAGAACTCCGTCAGCAGCCCTTTCGGAAACTCGACTGAGGCGGTGACGGTGCGAATTTGATCGGTGTAGAAGTAGGTGACCGGCGTCTCCATGCGGACGCGTGTGCGGATCTTTCCCTTGGAGAACCAGCTCTGCCCGGTTTGAGTGGCACGGTTCGCGACAAAGTACGGCAGCTCGTTGTCCTGCAGCGGTCGGAAGTCGAGATGAACTCCATTGGAGCCCGAGAACGTGGTAAACGTGCCCCACTCATGAACGATCAGCTTGCCCGAGGGTTCGGCTCCCCAGGATGTCAGAGCTGCCGAGGTCAGTAACGCAAATGCCAGCAGAGGACGACGGAACCAGCGCAGCATGATGGGGCCTTTCGCATCCGGTACGACGGAGCCCAGTTTCCAGTTGGATCGGGCTGACACGAATCAGTCGCGTGGGCGGTGCGGTCAGACTGGAAAGAAATGTCGAGAAACGAAATTTTTCGAACAGAATATCGAGGTCTTAAACCCCGGTGAGCCAACTCGCCATGTTGTAATAAATCACAACCCCCAGCATATCGCTCAGCGACGCAATCAGCGGATTCGACATCAGGGCTGGGTCGACGCCCACATGATTGAGACCCATCGGGAGCATCGCGCCAAAGAACGTTCCGAAGCCCACGACCGCAAACACGGTCAATCCGACGGTACTCGCGTACTCGGTGCGGCTGAGCAGCATCCAGGCCATCACAAAGGCGATGGCTGCCAGCGTGGTCCCCAGGATTGCTCCGATGCGGACCTCACGCCAGGCGATCCGCTTGGCCTGCCCCTTGGTCTCGTCTTGCGAGATTGCCCGCACGACCAGTGTGGCCGACTGCGATCCCGCGTTGCCTCCACTGGCCAGCACCAGCGGCAGGAACAGCACCATCCAGGTCGCTTCACCGGGCTCGAAGAAGTTCAGCACATGAGCTGTCAGAGACGAAGCCCCCAGCAGGATCACCAGCCAGATGCCACGTTTCCACGCCAGCGTGAAAAGCGGGGTATCAAGGTATCCGTCCTCCAGCGGAGCCACAGCGGCCTGGCGATAGGCATCGCGCTCGGCTTCTTCGTTCTGGACAGTGGCTGCGTCGTCGTGGGTGATGATCCCGGCGAGCTTGTTCTCTTTGTCGACGACCGGAATCGCCAGGAAGCCGTGCCGCAGGATCTCATTCGAGACGAACTCGCGACCATCCTCGACATGGACAGAGATCACGTCCCGCAGCATCAGGTCGCCGACCTTGGTCTGCGGCTTGGCCATGATCAGCTTCCGCAGCGTGACCAGCCCCAGCAGGTGTCGCTGGTCATCCACCACGTAGATGTAGTAAATCGTCTCGCGGCTGGGGGCTTGAATCCGCAGCCGGTCAAGGGCCTCTCCAACAGTGATGTCGGCGGGCAGCGAGGCGTAGTCAGTCGTGACGAGTGCCCCGGCACTGTTCTCGGGGTACTCTAGCAGCCTGAGGATATCGACCCGCTCGGCATGGGCGATCAGCGGCATCAGATCATCGACCAGTTCCTCATCCAGGCGGCTGATCAGGTCGACGCGGTCGTCGTGGGCCATCTCCTCAATGATGCGGGACAGGTCCTGACGCGGGATCGTCTTCACCAGATCGACCTGCACGTCCATCGGAAAGTATTCGAAAATCTCCGCCTGGCGGTGCGGAGTCGCGTGGGAAAGGACGGCCCACGCCTGAGCCGGATCGACCCCTTCGAGGACTTCGGCGACGACTCCGGGGTACAGCTCCGCGCAAAACACCCCCACGCCCGCGTCGTCATGCTCAGCGAGCATTTCGCGCAAGTCAGGCAGCAGCAAGGTGTTGAAGGCGGACGGCATGACAACTCCGCGTGCCTCATCGCTTCAGGAAGGCGGAATGTTACCGTTCCGGAGCCCGCCTGTCAGCGAAGCCCCAGACTCGGGATCAGTCGCGAGTGATCCGAGGGAGTGAAGTCCTCATTGAGTGATACGCGAGATGGCCCACTTCGCCGCTTCACGGACAATCGGATCGGAGTGGCCGGAGAGTTTCTCCAGCTGCGGCAACAGCTCACGCGATCGACTGTTTCCCGCCACGATACAGGCGTTGCGAATGATCCCCTGCCAGCCGGATCGCGACAGCGGAGTGTCTTGAAGCTCGGCCTGGAACTCCTCCGGGCTCAGGCTCAGCCACTGAAGCAGCGAGCGACCCATCAGGGCGTCATTGGGTCGGAACTCGCTGATCTGCGTGGCTGGGGCCTTGCGATTCCACGGACAGACATCTTGGCAGATGTCGCATCCGAACAGCCAATCACCAATCCCCTCGCGGAGTGGTTCCGGGATCGGAGCGTTGCGCAGCTCGATCGTGAGGTACGAAATGCAGCGCGTCGCATCAAGGACATACGGCTCAGGAAAGGCTCCCGTGGGGCACGCCTCCAGGCACCGGGTACAGGTCCCGCAATGGGCCGTCTCGTGCGGAGAGTCCGCAGGCAGATCGAGATCGGTCAGCAGGGCGGCGAGGAACAGCTGGCTGCCGAGCCGTTTGTTAATCAGCAGCGTGTTCTTTCCGAACCAGCCAAGCCCCGCGAGGCGGGCAAAGTCACGCTCAAGCAGTGGAGCCGTGTCGACGACTCCGCGCGTGCGACAGCCGGGCGAGAGCTGGTGGACTTCATCCGCCAGCGCGGACAGCCGCTCACGAATCAGATCGTGATAGTCGCGCGTTCCCGAAGCGTATCGTGCAACCCGCGGTCCGGCTCTTTCCTGCTCCCCTCTCCCTCCGGGAGAGGAGCTGGCGGTGAGGGTTTGCCCATCCCCAGCACCAGCTTCTCCGTACACCATCCCCAGCATCACGACGCTGCGGACAGTGGGCAGCATCGAACTCGGATGGCGGTAGGCATCCCGGCGGCGCTCGATGTACTTCATCTCTCCGGAAAAACCACGAGCGAGCCACTCATCGAGGCGATCCCAGGTCCCGGCCTGTACCGCCGGTGCGATGCCGACCAGCTCGAAGCCGAGGTCGTTCGCCCGCTGGCGGATCTGGGGGACAAGGTCAGGCACGGTCAGTGTTGTTCGAGAGACAGACGAGCGATGACGAGACGTACATCACTCTGCAGGAGACAGAGGGCATTGGGCAGTGGGCAGTGGAAATACTGCCCCAAGCTTTCAATTGCTACTTCGTTAGCGTCTGAATCCGGCACAAGTACATATCCGCGGTCATGAACAGCTGATCGCCGTTCGGACCGCCGAGTTTGCAGTTGGCTGTGGCCTCGCCGGTGCTGATTCGGCCCAACAGCTTGCCGCTCGGAGAGATGACATAGACTCCTCCGGGACCGGTCGCGAAGACGTTCCCCTTCGAATCGACATCCATCCCGTCCGGCAAGCCCGGCAGCTTCTTCTTGAAGTTATCGGTCGCATCGTAGAATAGCTCGCCGGCTCCCAGTGTACCGTCGTCCTTGACCGGGAACTTCTTCCAGATCGGAGCGGCTGGGTCGGACTGGGCGACATACAGGGTCTTCTCATCCGGCGAGAACGCGATCCCGTTCGGACGGGTCATTTCCTTGGTGAGCAGAGTCAGCTTGCCATCCTTCGAAAGGCGATAGACACCGCAGAAGTCGAGCTCCCGGTTCGGATCGTCGTATCCCTTCGGGAGACCATACGGCGGGTCGGTGAAGTACAGATCGCCGTTCGACTTGAAGGTCGCATCGTTCGGGCTGTTGAGCCGTTTCCCCTCGTAGTTGTCGACCAGTGTGCGCTTGCCGCCGCCCTTGGTCAGGACCGACAGCCGGCGGTCTCCGTGCTCACACGCGACCAGCTGCCCCTTCGCATCTAGCAGCAGACCGTTGGAGCCGGGCTCGTTCCCGTACCCGACTTGCCCCGTGTAACCTGCGGGCTTCAGAAACAGCGAAACCCCCTGCCCTTCCACCCACTTCATGATCGAGTTGCGGGGGATGTCCGAGAACAGCAGATAGCCCGGTTCGTTCCCAGCAGCGGGCACCCATACGGGCCCTTCGCTCCACTCGAACCCGGACGAGAGGACCTGGATCTTCGCATCCGCCGGGATCAGAGCATCGAGCCCCGCATCCGCGCGAACGACCTCACCGATAGTCGGGAAGTTGACAGAGTTCTGGGCCAGGGCCGGACCGGCCATTCCCAGGGCAACGGCAGCCCCAGCCACCAAGTTCTTGAGCGCGTTCATCTGCGGGCCTTTCACGAGTGAGGGATCAGACGCTCACATCGTGGCTGGGAGTCTACAGGTCCGCAAGGCTACGCGGCGGTGCCGCATGGATTGGGTGTAGGAGGGGATTTCGGTTTCTACGGAAATTCGAAGTGCCTGCTGATCGACCCCGGATGGGGTCAGAGAGAATAGCCGGTGGTCGAGCGGTCGCGAAACCACCGGACACGGGGCGATGGCGGCTGGCATCCCGGACGGGATGCGAGAACGCTCCGACGATTGCCCTCTCTCCCATCCCTCCAGGATGGATTGGTAAGCGGATCATGACCGGTGGACTCGCTGCGCTCGGCCACCGGCTATGATCTCTCATCCCTGCGGGATGAACTGCAGTTATGCGTTGCCTGACAGGTCCCCGAACTTCACAATAAAAATTTACTTCACCCCACGGATTGCCAATCAGCTCCCTGGGAAAGTTCGTGCCCACTGAGCCGCGGCTTCGGAAGTCTCAGACTCCTGCGATGAGCCCAATGCCTCGCACCGTTCGAGAGCAATTGGACTCCAGGCACAGGCCCGAGGCCCTGACGGGGGCGTGAAGTTCAACAAGCTCAAACGAACTTGGCTACTGAGCGGTGGTCATCTCGGGGGCGGGGCTGGCGACGGCAGTTTTGTGAGCCATCGCGGTCCGCTGGCGGGCCGATTTTCGCCACTTGGAATAGGCAGTCAGAGTCGGCTGGCCCCACACGGCGGACTGGCGACCGCGGGTGTCGACTGGCTTCAGCTTGCCCGCGATATAGGCTTGGATCGCCGTGGCCACCGCATCAAGGTTTCCGTAGGTCATCCGCCGCTGAATCATCAGCGGCGTTTCGCGGGCCTCGTCAAATGGCCCGCTAAAGTGACCCAGGACCGGGCCGGTGTCGATCCCTTTGTCGACTTTCAGCAGAGTCATCCCGACTCGCGACAGGTCGCCGTTCACCATGGCCCAGAAGCAGCCATGGGCGTTGCGATACTCGGGACAGATGCCGGGGTGCATGACGAAGGTCCCCTGTGTGGGGATCTCGAAGATCTCGGGCTTGAGGATGTGCTTGCAGCAGGCCAGAGCGATGTCGCAGTTCGCCGCCCGGAGGAACTCGGCCGCTTCGGGGGAGTTCGGCGAGCGGACTTCCAACACGGGAACTCCCGCCGGAGATGCTGGGTAGCGCTGCATCATCTCCTGCTTGACTGACTTCTCAAACTCACAGTCCTGCTGAGCGAGAAAGGCCCGGTGGTAGAGCCGGTAGGCCACCAGGTCGAGCGTCGCCAGAAGGCCGTCGCGCGAAAAGCTTTTTCGGAGTTTCCGCCAGCGGTTGCTGGCTTTGTCGCAAATGACCAGGATCCCGACGACCTCGGTGAAGCTGCCCAGCCAGCGCGGCATCACAGCCTGCACCAGTTCGGCATCCGATTGGCAGATCAGCACACTTCGCATGGTTCACCCGGGTCGAGTCGGCGGCGAATCGAGGTTCGCAACGCTTCAACACTGCACCCTAATACGGGGCTGCGACTCGGCTGGCGGAAAAGTGAATTCGTGAGCGGGTTCTCAGCGGACAGCCCTGCTCGCAGGAGGTCTATACCTGGAAACCGGCATGTTGCGAAAATGCAACAGGCTGGAAATCACGCGGCCATCCTGGGCAGGATCGCGAAGCGACCAGAGTTTCAGCTCTCCGCTGGCAGTGCAGGCCGCGAGTTGATCGCCCTCCGGGGAGACAGCCACGCTGGAGACGTCGTCGTCGGCCTGGAACTCGCGGACCAGCTGGCCGTCTGAGCTCCACAGGCAAATCTGTCCCTTCCGGCCCCAGGAGACGATCTGATCTCCCGCTGGCAGATACGCCACACCAAACGCCCAGCCCGCGTGAGCTGTCCACTCGGTAACGACCTCTCCGGTGGCGACATTCCACAGACGAATCTGGCCGTCGTAGCCGGTCGTGGCCAGCTGAGTGCTGCTGGGATGAAAGGCGACTCCCATCACGTCCCCGCGCGGGCGCTGCGGGTCGAAGGCCCCCACGGACAGGCCCCGCTCATCACGCGGACGCTTGTGAATCGAATGCACGAGCTGCGGGCCAGCCTCGCCGGTCGCCAGGTTTCGCAGCTGGACGGTACCATCGCGGCTCCCCGAGGCGACCCAACTCCCATCGAGGCTGACAGCCAGCGACGGGAGCGTGTCGTCCTGCCCAGTCCAGGTCGCGGTCGGCGAAAACGAGTTCGCGGTGCCCGAGGATCGCAGTTCCGAGAGCGTCGGAATGGCCCACCTGCGAACGGCCATGTCATCACTACTGGAGAACAAGGATTGCCCATCGGGTGAGAACGCGATGGCATGCACGTCATCTCCATGCCCCGCCAGCGTGGCCAGCAGCGAATGCGTCTCCATGTCCCACAGCCGGATCGCGTCGTCTCCGCCCGCTGTCGCCAGGATCTCTCCGGTCGGGTCAAACGCCATTCCGAACAGCCAATCCGTGTGAGCCTGCTGCGTCCAGACCAGCGTCTGCGCGGCCACATCGTAAAGTCGCACGACTCCCTCGCCGTCACTCACGACCAGCTTGTCTCCGGCGGGCCGAAACAACACCTTCAGCTTCGCAGCGGGAACGACCGGCCTCATCCCCATGCTGGAGGCAGTGGGGTTGATGACCTGCACTTTCGTCGTGGGCAGGGCTTTCTGCAGCTGATCGAGACCCGGCGGGGCTGTTTCGTAGCCAAAGAAGTTCAGCTCCCCCAGCTGGGTCAGCTTGGACAGATGAGAGACAGCATCCTCCCCATCGGTCAGGACTTCCACATCGAGACTCAGACGCTGCAGACTCGTCAGGGCTGTCAACGAATTCAGGCCTTTCGGGGTCAGCCCGTAGTTTCGTTCCAGATCCAGTTCCTGCAGCGACTGCAGTACCAGGAGTGGCGGCAGGGCTCCATCGGTCAAGGCGCAGCTCTTCATGGTGAGCGACTGCAGCGACGGAACATTTTTCCAGCGAGTCGTATGAACCCAGGCGTCGTCCACGCCGCCGCTCGGAAAGGCAATCGACCGAATCCGACCAATCGGCTTGTACCATCCCACGTTTCCCGAGCGTTTGGCGACATCCTCAGCCAGTTGCCGCTGGCGCAGGTACACGATCGCCCCAAAGAAGACGATGCTCACCGCCACGCAGATTCCCGTCAGGAGCAGCCACTTCCGCACTCGTCGCCTGGCCAGCGGGGCGATTGCACTCACCTCAACTGCGGGTGGTGGAGCATCCGAAGTGGTCATCAAAGCATTCCTGAGCGAAAGGGCGGACCATCGTTAACGTATCAATGACGTCCCGGCTTTGCATCCAGACTGGTTGAATCCGCGAAGGATCGTCGATTTTCGGGCGGGCTCCGATCTCATTCTTGTTGTCGGTTCCATATCGTCTCAATTGACCTGACTTTCTGACCAGCGTAAGCTCGCGCTCAGGAGCGAGTCTCGCGCGGGACCGTTCTATCTCGACATCAATAACTGGAGTGACCGTCGTGCCTCTCGTACGCATCTTGAGTTGGGGCAGTTTGTGTGTGGGACTCGGAAGCTCGGCCCTGCTGGCTCAAGTTCCCTCTCCCGCACCGACGACGAAGCCCGCCGCCAGCACCGGGGAAGCCAATGCCGCTGGCCGAGCGGTGGTGATTGAGCGGGCTCCAGTGCTGTTTCGAGACCCGCAGAAGTATCAGGTGAATCTGCAGCTGGAACCGGTCAAGCGGATCACGCTGTCGGCCACCGTCGACGGGATCGTCACGACGATTCTGTTTCAAGTCGGACAGGAAGTCACTCCGCAAGCGGAGGTTGTCCGTCTCGATGCGCGCGAAGCCGCCCTCAAGCTGCAGCGGGCTCAGGCCGGCGTGAAGGCGGCCAAAGCCGAGATCGTGGCGGCCAGCAATGGAGACGCCAAAGCCGCCGCCGAGGCCCGGCTGGAGATCGCGGATGTCGACCTGAAGATCGCCGAGTTCCAGCAAACTCAGAACGTCATTCGCAGTCCGCTGAAGGGGATCGTAACCAAGGTCCTGGCCGTGGATGGAGAGTTCATCCGCGCGGGACAGCCGCTGGCAGAAGTGATCGACCCCAGCCAGCTGATGGCTGAAATCCCGATCGACGGTCGAGCCAGCAAGGCCGGTGACACGGTCGATCTGAAAATTGAGGACGAAGCAGTCCCCGGCAAGCTATCGGCGGTACTGCCGTTGTCGCCGCAGTTTGGACCGCTGCGGGATCTGTTTCCGTCCCCGGCGACCGGCCGCGTTGTGCTCGACAACGCGGGCAGCAAGTGGCGGGCGGGCATGACTGTCTATTCTCCCATGATTCCCCGGAACCCGGTCGCGGAAGTCCCCAGTGCCGCTTTGACGAATTCCGACCAGGGCGGACGCAAAGTTCAGGTGATTCGCGAGGGTTTTGTACGGGATGTGCCGGTGCAGATGCTGGGGCAGATCGGGACCGACTTTGTGTTTGTGAGCGGACGATTCGGGGCCACGGATGAGCTGATCCAGAAGACCTCCGAAACTCTGCTGGACGGAGCGAGAGTCACGTCGCGTGACGGAGCGAAGTCAGCCACCGGAGCGGGAACCGGGACCGGAGCGCCGGCTCCGAAGCCTGCCGGGGCGAACTTCTGAGGCGGTCGGTTTCGCGGGGATTTTCTTCCGAACCGAAAATCGTGATGTCGCCACGACTTGACGCCGTTTTCTGCCGATATTAAAAGGAAACGACCGCATCCGTCTGGATCGGGAGGGGCTTGTGCTTCTCCTAAGCGGTTTCGCCGTCTCACCGGCTTGGTGGTCTCTCTAAGGGGAAGAGCAGCAATCGAAACGCATCGTGTCAATGAGCAGATTCGAATCTCTCAGGTTCGAGTCGTCAGTCATACTGGAGATATGGTTGGAGTCATCCCGACAGTCGATGCCCTGCGAATGGCTTTTGACGCGGGGATGGATCTGGTGGAAGTTGCCCCCAATGAGCGTCCGCCCGTTTGTCGAATTCTGGACTACGGCAAGTTCAAGTACGAGCAGAAGCGAAAAGCTCATAAGAACAACAAGGTCCACCATGTGGAACTGAAGGAAATCCGTCTTCGTCCAAAAATCGGCGAACACGATATCGATTTCAAGGCCAAGCACGCTCGCGAGTTCCTGACCGAGAAAGACAAGGTCAAGCTGACCGTTGTGTTCCGTGGTCGTGAAAACGCGCACCAGGATCTGGGGCGGGAAGTGCTGCTGGGGATGATTGCCCGGCTCGAAGATATCGCCAAGATCGAGCGCCCACCGATGATGGAAGGCCGCAGCATTACCGCTGTCTTGGCCCCGAAGTAGACGTCAGTCTCGCGAATCCGAGCGGGTCAGTGGCCGAGGTCACTGGCCCGTTTCCGTTTTCGGAGGCGTTTTCCAGACATCCCGTTTCACCGCCCGCCAAGGATCTGACTGTGTCGACTGACGCTGTTCCATCGCCCGACCAATGGACCGTTCGACGCGTCCTGGAATGGACGATCGGGCACCTCAAGAAGCACGGCAGCGACTCCCCCCGGCTCGATGCCGAGGTTCTGCTGGCTCACGCGCGCGGCTGCTCCCGCATCCAGCTCTATACTGCTTATGACGAGGTTCTATCGGAGCCAATCCGCCAGAAAATGCGGGAGTTGGTCAAACGCCGCACCAGCGCCGAACCGGTGGCTTACCTCGTGGGGATGAAGGAGTTCTACAGCCTGCCCTTTGAAGTCAATCGGCATACGCTGGTTCCTCGCCCGGAGACCGAACTGCTGGTGATGGAGGGGCTGAAGCTGCTCAAGCCGCTGCCCGCCCCCCGGATTCTGGAGTTGGGTGTCGGTTCCGGCTGTATCAGTACGGCGATCGCGGTGAATCACAAAGGGGCCCAGATCGTCGGCATCGAACTGAATCCCGACACACGTGACGTGGCCCAGCGAAACCTGGAGCGTCACAAAGTTGCCGACCGAGTGGAACTCCGCTGCGGTGACCTGTTTACGCCGCTCACGCAGGGTGAGCAGTTCGACCTGCTGATCAGCAATCCGCCTTACGTTCCAACGGCGGAGATCGCCCAGCTCGATCCGACGGTGCGAGAGCACGAACCGCATGGGGCACTCGATGGCGGAGCGGATGGTCTGGACTGTATCCGGAGAATCGCAGCAGGGGCGGCCGATTTCCTGCGTCCGGGCGGCTGGATCCTCCTGGAATTCAGTCCCGAACAGGCCGACGCCGTACGACAGATTCTGACGAACAATCGCTGGGAGGACGTGTCCATCCTGAACGATTTGGGGCAGGTGGCCCGAGCGGCCTGTGCCCGCCGGGGAGAATGAGCCCCTGCCGCGACGCGCCGGGGCTCGAAAGTTGCCCGAACGCAACATGTCGATACAGGCTGACCGGGTCGACCGAAGTTGTTAACGAATCCAAGCGGAACATTTTGCATATTCGCGCCCCCGACCTAATGTTGGGTAAGGCAGTTCGACACCTCTGGCCCTCCACACCCTCAATTATGAACTCTGTCGTTCGATTCCTGAAAAGCGAAGACGGCCCCACCGCTGTGGAATACGCAGTGATGCTGGCACTGATCGTCCTGGCGATTTCAGCGAGTGTCGGCCGACTGGCCACAGCCACCGGCGACATGTTTGATCGCAGTGGCAATGCTCTGAGTCAGGTCGGCTTCTAGCCCTCGATACTCTGCCTCCCAAGCAATCACGCTCCCGTAATGCTCCACCGCAAGTAGGCCTCGAAAAACTCGTCGAGCTTTCCATCCAGCACCTCCAGCGGATTGTTTGTTTTCAGATCACTCCGAGTGTCTTTGACGAACTGCTCAGGCTGCAGGACATAATTCCGAATCGTTTGCCCGCCGAAGCCGATCTTGCACTTCTCCCCGCGCCGCGCCGCAGCTGCGGAGGCCTTCTTCTCCTCACCCATCTGGTAGATCTTGGCGATCAGCATCTTCCGGGCGGCTGCCCGGTTCTGGTGCTGGCTGCGTTCGTTCTGACACTGAGAGACCGTGTTGGTAGGCAAGTGGGTCAGCCGGATGGCGGAGCTGGTCTTGTTCACGTGCTGCCCGCCCGCGCCACCAGCCCGGAAGACGTCCTCGCGGACGTCCTTGGCCCAGTCGATATCGACGATGTTCTCGTCATCCAGGTCCGGAGTCACGTCGACTGCTGCAAATGCGGTATGCCGACGCCCCTGCGAATCAAACGGGCTGATTCGGATCAGTCGGTGGTTTCCGGTTTCCCCCTTGAGGAATCCGAAGGCGTAGTCCCCCTTGAAATGCAGGGTGGCATTCCGAATGCCCGCCTCTTCGCCGGGTGATTCGTCGAGCAATTCGACCTTCACGTCGTGATTTTCGGCCCAACGGGTGTACATCCGCACCAGCATTTGAGCGAAGTCGGCCGAGTCGGTCCCGCCTTCCCCAGCCTGCACGGTCATGTAGGCGTTGCCCGCGTCCTCGGCCTTCGACATGCTGGCCTGAAGTTCGGCGTCGTACAGCTGCTTGGACAGGGCTTCTTGCTGCTCCCGGACATCCGGAGCCACGGAATCGTCCTCGGCAGCGAACTCCAGCAGCACCCCCAGGTCATCCGCCCCCTGCGCGAGCGATTTCAGCGGGTCCAGCTGTCTGGTCAACAACCGCCGCTCGTCAATGATCTTCTGAGCCGTTTCCGGATTGTCCCACAGGTTGGGGGCGGCCATCGCCTCTTCGAGTGCGTTGGCGCGTTTCAGCTTGCCATCGTAGTCAAAGAGAGTCCTTGAGCTGGGTGATCCGCTCGAGAAGATTCTGGCAGCTGTTGCGAAGTTCGTGGTCAAGCATCGGCGTGTGGTCCATCGAGAGCGGGGAATCCGCTGGCAGACGCATTGTAGTTGGCTCGACAAACGATGTCAGCCAGACAGCTGCGGCCGGACGAAAGTCGAGTGAGTCGGGAGCTCTACAAGCCGGTGCGAGACTGTGAGACACCTGTTTCGAGGAGAAAGTTCGGACAGTCTCGTCGAAGCGAACAGTTCATGTATACAATTCCGGTCGGGTAAACTGGGGAAAGTTGTCCACCCATGATGAGGTGGCTGAGTGTTCGGAAGGTAACTTCGCTCTGGCCGAGCCCCCCTGTCGGACGAAAGGGTTGTACGGAGTTCTGCGGACTTGCCGACAGGAATGCGGCGGCTGCAGATTCTGCCTGTGCTGAACTTCAAGCTGCCTTTGGGATCTGCCATGGCGACCGATTTCCGCCGCAAGGAACAGTTGTCCGAATTGACCGACCGGATCGTGGAGAGCTACCACGAGATCGGACAGATCAATCATTTGGGACATTGTCCGCTGCCCAGTGCGGATGCGATGATCGAGATCGTTCAGGATCTGAAAGAGGTTCTGTTCCCCGGATACCGGCGGCGGCAGAACCTGCATATGGGAAATGTGACCTACTACATTGGCGATCTGATCGATGGTCTGCATGACCGCCTGACCGAGCAGTTTGCCCGTGCGATGCGGTATGCCCACGATGCGGCAGGCCAGTGCTGCGACAAGGACCGGACTCCGGATTTCGAGGCCCTCGGTCAGCAGCACGCGATCGAGTTCCTGGAGTCGCTGCCCAAGATGCGGCGTCTGCTGGCCACCGATGCGCAGGCGGCCTTCGACGGAGACCCGGCGGCTTCAGGGATCGATGAAGTCGTCTTCTGCTACCCAGGTTTCGAAGCCGTGACCGTTCACCGGCTGGCCCATCAGCTCTATCTGCAGAAGGTCCCTCTCCTGGCCCGCATCATTGCGGAATGGTCACACAGCCGCACGGGGATCGATATCCATCCCGGCGCCACGATTGGCCCCTACTTCTTCATCGACCACGGAACCGGCGTGGTGATCGGCGAGACCTGCGAGATTCGAACTCACGTGAAGGTCTATCAGGGAGTCACGCTCGGCGCCCTCAGCTTCCAGAAGGATGAAGAGGGGAACTTGGTACGCGGCACCAAACGGCATCCCACGATCGAAGACAATGTCGTGATCTATGCGAACGCGACTGTCCTGGGGGGCGATACGGTCGTCGGAGCCAACTCAGTGATCGGGGCCAGCGTCTCGCTGACCAAGAGCGTCCCGCCGAACACCTTGGTGACGATCGAAAAGCCATCGCTGCGGTTCCGCGAAGCGAGCTGAGTATTTCGTGACCGTTTTCAGTATCCAAAGCCGCCGCTCGCATTCGGCGGTGTGATCTCCAGATAGATCGGGTCGGGCCTCGGTCGCTCGAACATCTCCAGGCAGGCCACGCCGAGAGCGAAGCTGCGGTCATCGTGTCCATCGGATCGGTGATCGATCCGGACCTGCCCGCTGAAGGCCTGCCGCAGCAGCAGGCTTCCCAGCTCGGAGGTCAGGTCGTTGACGGGGCTGCCTCCGACGGGCTGCTCTTCCTGCCACAGCGCCGTCGCCTGAGTGGGATAGACGCCGCAGCCCGGGTACCAGGCCAGCCGCCCCTGCAGTATCGACTGGCGGAGCAGCAGAGCCAGTTTGTGGTTCCCCTCTCCGCCCAGGAACTTGAACCGATGCATGGGATATCGCGAAGTGAATTTCTGAATCGTTGAGACCATTTGGTATTCGTCGAGTACGAATTCGATGGAGGGGAACGCAGCTGCGGCGCGGTCGATCCAGTCCTCAACCCAGCGAATCGGGATCGGATGCTGCGAGTCAGGGCGGACGACATCCATGCGGTCAACAATGATCCGGTCTCCTTCGCGGTGAATGATCACGCCCACGGTGTAGTCGTGCTTCTCGGCGTAGTCGATCCCGGCAAAATACTGATATTGCGGCAGGCCCTGGTCCTGCCTTGTCAACGCGGGATCTATGCAGGCTTCGGCCTCCGCCAGTGACACAAACTGCCCATCCGAGTGCTGCCAGCGGTTCAGCCACAGCCGTTCATAAACCGCCGGAGGCAGCAGAGCCAGCTGCTCCTCCAGACTGCGCGGCGTGATCCACGGAGCCTGCGGCCCGTCGAGAGAACTGAAGTACCAGTCGGCGGAGCCGCTGGCGTTCTCGCGGACCTCCCACTGCCAGTCGCGACCGACACCCGCGTTCGTCAGCACAGCCAGCACACAATCGGGCTTCTTGGCTGCCGAGGACAGCAGTGAGTACCACAGCTCGGGCCGGGGCCAGTGGCTGAGCTCGTCGCAGATCACAAAGTCCGGCAGGATCCCATACGACGAAGCCACATCCGAGGAGATCAGATCCAGCCGGCTGCCGGTCCGGCGGTTTCGAATCGCCCCCTCCGCAAAGCACAAGTCCGGACAGAGCGCCGGGTTGATCGTGACCAGCTTGCGAATCGCTGCCAGCAGCAGCCCCGCCTGTTCCCGGTCGGCCGCCGCCGCGATCCCGGTGATCGGGTGCCGGGCCGCCTGCAGGATCCAGGCGATCTGAATCGCCATGTCGGAGGTCTTGGAGTGCCCTCGAGGCCGCTCAATGTACGCCCGACGGAAACGCGGTTCCTGCGTCTGACCCGCAATGCGGCACCACGCCGGATCGAGAGCTTCAAAGTCCGACAGCTGCCAGGACTGAATCTGATCGACCAGGTACTGGTCTGTTCCGATCCGGATCAGATCGCGAAAACACCTGGGAGATGAGTGCGCTCGCCGCACAGCTTCGAACTGAAGAGCAAGTCGGTCCGGGTGGGGCAGCATCGAGTGACTGGTACCGGTGTGAGTGATGGGGGCTGCGGTACAGGATTGGAGATCGGGTGCGCGGGCTCGCCAGTCGACCACTGTGGCACGGGTGAAACCTGCGGATTATCCTCACCGCATGAAGCCCGATCCCCTCTCATTGATCCGTCCCCGGCGTAAGATCGTCGGCATGTCGGCTGTCCTCCTCCCGTTTGATCGATCGGGTGAGATCGACTGGCGTGCCTTTCGCAATCAGGTCCAGCGAACCGCACAGGTGGGCCTGACTCCCGCGGTCAATATGGACACCGGGTATGCCAACCTGATCGACGACGATGTACGCCGCCGAGTGCTGAGAGAGACCCGTGAAGTTCTGGGCAGCCAGCCATTCGTGGCCGGAGCCTTCGTGGGAGACGCACCCGGCAGCTCGTTCGATTTCGAGACCTACTCGCGGCAGATCGACTGGATCAACGAGGCCGGTGGCATGCCCGTGATCTTTCAGTCGTATGGACTGACGGGTCAATCCGAGGAGGCAATCGTCGCCTCGTACCACCGCATCGGCAGCCTCTGCGACCGGTTCATCGGGTTCGAGCTGGGGACGATGTTCGCCCCGTTTGGGAAGATCTACAGCCTCGACGTCTATCGCGGGCTGATGGGAGTCCCGCAGTGCATCGGGGCCAAGCACTCTTCGCTGAGCCGCGAACTGGAGTGGCAGCGGATCGTTCTCCGCGATCAGGCCCGGCCCGACTTCCACGTCTTTACGGGGAACGACCTGGCGATCGACATGGTGATGTACGGCAGTGACTACCTGCTGGGGCTGAGCGCCTTCGCTCCCGACCTGTTCGCCAAACGCGATGCGTATTGGGAGTCCGGCGATTCGCGGTTCTATGAGCTGAACGATCAGCTGCAGTACCTCGGTTTCCTGGCCTTCCGCGATCCGGTCCCAGCCTACAAGCACTCGGCAGCCATGTTCCAGAAGCTGCGAGGCTGGATCGAGTCGGACCTGACCCATCCTCGAAGCCCCCAGCGCCCCGACAGCGACCGTGAGATTCTTTCGACGATTTTAACAGGACTGGGGCCATCGCTTGCGGATTGAGGCAGCGCGGTCGAGAATCCAGACTCGTTAACCGATTCGCGACTCGATTCTCACCTGCCATGTCGAACAACCCCTCGATCATTCTCAGTGCCTTCGCCGATGAAGCGGCTCGCCAAAAAACCGCCCTGGAGCAGATGACCGCTCTGGCGGCCCTCGGGCTCAAGTACTACAGCCCCCGGTTCATCGACGTGCCCGGAACCGGCAAGGTCGAACACGTCACCGAGCTGTCGGACGAGAACCTCGCCAAGCTGGCCCAGATGCATGTCGACTACGGCATCTCGGTCACCAGCATCGGTTCCCGCATCGGCAAGGTGAAGCTGCTCGATGTCGCCGACAGCTCGCACAACAAGTACGTCGCTCCAGCGGACTATCTAGCGGGCGAAGTGGCCCGCACGATCCGGGCGGCGAAGGGGCTCAATGCCAAGCTGATCCGCGGCTTCTCGTTCTATCAGCCTGCGGGGGATGATCCCTGGAAGTACGTCGATCAAGCGGTGGAGCGGCTGCGGCCAATTGTCGACGAATGCGCCAAGCATGGGCTGGTCTATGGGCTCGAAGTCGAAGCCAACCTGATCGGGCAGAATGGCCACCTGCTGGCAGCTCTGTCGGAGAAGGTCCAGCGGGACAACATGGTCTGCATCTTCGACGGCGGGAACCTGACCTGCCAGAACATGACCCCGATGGATGTGCTGGCCGAGTTCGTCGCGATGCGCGAGCATATCGGCTGGATCCACATCAAGGACTACAAGGTCGACACCTCCCTCCAGTGGACCGGGGTCGTCGACGAGGAGCGGCTCAAGAACTTTGTCCCGGCCAATGTCGGCGACTCGGGCCACGAGGCGATCTTCCGCGACCTGCGAAATCACCTGCCGGGCCTGACCTCGCGGATGCAGCGGCTGGGCCTACCGGGTGTGTTCCTGGAACTGGAACCGCACCTCAAGGGCGGCGGCCAGTTCGGCGGGTTCAGCGGTCCGGATGGACTGGGTGTCGCCGTTCGAGCCCTCTGTTCGGTGCTGGATTACACCGGCATCGATTACGAGCTGCGGAACTTTGATGACATCAAGACTGCCCGCGGGTTTTGAACAATGCCTGATCCACGCAAACTCAAGATCGGAGACAGAGTGCGATTCGTGTCGCTTCCCGAGGAATGGGAGAACACGGAGTACTTCGTGCATAAGGACTGCAGGAAGTTCATGAGCCGCCTCATCAAACGGAACCGATCATCCCGAGTCTGCGAAATGGACGACAGCGGTTATCCCTGGATTGCCGCGAGGCTTCGTGTGAGAAAAACGGTGGAACACCACAAGTGGC
Organism: Planctomycetaceae bacterium; assembly: GCA_044337025.1. Taxonomy (GTDB): domain Bacteria; phylum Planctomycetota; class Planctomycetia; order Planctomycetales; family Planctomycetaceae; genus TH-plancto1. Next base: position 99,301 of record JBIIOI010000007.1, on the reverse strand, counting down.
TCATCACGGAGTCGTCCGGATGGGTCCCAGTCATACCACGAAGTCCAACACATTGACTTTTCCCTGGCCTCAACCAACTTCCTGGTTCCTATCGGAGTTCACTGCACATGACCCCCAATGACGCCCTCAAGATCGGCCTCGACATGGCCGAATTCGTCAGCCTCGGCTATCTCGGAGACCTGACCGATGCTGACCTGATGAAACGCCCCACAGCGGGCGCCAATCACATCAACTGGCAGGTCGGCCACATCATCGCGTCCGAGAACAGCATCATGAACGGGGCCATTCCCGGTTCGATGCCGGCTCTGCCCGAAGGGTTCGCCGCCAAGTACACCAAGGAGACTGCCACCTCGGACGATGCCTCTCAGTTCTGCACCAAGGCCGAACTGCTGCAGGCCTACAAGGAACAGCGGGCTGGCACTCTGGCGGCGCTCGCCAAGTGCAGCGCTGCGGACTTGGACAAGGAATCGCCCGAGTCGATTCGCTCCTATGCTCCTAATGTCGCTGCGGCGATCTCCATGCAGGGCAGCCACTGGCTGATGCACGCGGGACAGTGGGTCATCGTCCGTCGCCAGTTGGGCCGCCCGCCGCTGTTCTAACCGTAGGACGGCCTTTCCAGGCCGTCCCGCTCGCAGTCCACGCGTGTCATGACGGCATCGGTAGTTCGGAGGGTAGACGCTCCGGCGGGTCGGGCTGGAAAGCCCGACCTACTGATGACGACGGGTATTTGCCGTAGTCGGACATGCGAGGATGGCTTAAGATGCCACAAGACTGGAGGCAACTCCCGGTCGGGACGAAATCCCGGCGTTGGCAACGATCCATCGACCTCGCACATGGCCCTGCTGAAAATCTCGGGTGGCAAAGTCTATGACCCGACCAATGGAGTGAATGGTGACGTCCGCGACCTGTGGGTGCGGGACGGGAAAATCGTTCCGAATCCTCAGGACGCCGAGGCTCAGGGGTGCCTGACGCTCGATGCGACGGGCATGGTCATCATGCCCGGCGGAGTCGATATGCACTGCCATATCGCCGGGCCCAAGGTCAACGCCGCCCGCAAGATGCGACCCGAAGAGAAGCGCAACGCCCCCAAGGTCCACCGCACGCTGATCCAGCGGTCCGGAACCACCGGCAGCGTGCCCAGCACATTTGCCACGGGCTATCTCTACGCGGGTCTGGGCTACACGACGGCGTTCGACGCTGCTGTGCCTCCCATCGCAGCCCGGCACGTCCACGAAGAGTTCGAAGACACCCCCATCATCGACAAGGGCTTCTACGTCCTGATGGGTAACAACCACTACATCATGAAGCAGATTGCGGCCAATGAGCCGCAGCGCGTGAAGGCCTATATCGCGTGGCTGCTGAATGCGTCGAAGGGGTACGCCTGCAAGCTGGTGAATCCCGGCGGCGTCGAGGTCTGGAAGCAGGGCGGGAACAACGTCAGCGGTCTGGATGAGAACGTGCCCCGGTTCGATGTCACTGCCCGGCAGATCATTCGCGAGGTCGCCCGCTGTGCCAATGAGCTGAACCTGCCGCACCCGGTGCATATCCACTGCAACAATCTGGGCCTGCCCGGCAACTGGACGACGACGCTCGACACGATGCAGTCGCTCGAAGGGCATCGCGGGCACCTGACGCACATCCAGTTCCACAGCTATGGTGGGAACCCGGACGCGCAGGAGACCTTCTGCTCCAAGGTTCCTGAACTCGTCGAGTACTTCAACACGCACGAGAACCTGACCCTCGACGTCGGGCAGGTGATGTTCGGGCCGACGACCTCGATGACGGGGGACGGACCGCTGGGGTATTACCTGCACAAGATTTTCGGCCGCAAGTGGTTCAGTGCCGACACCGAAATGGAAGCTGGCTGCGGCATCGTTCCGGTGGAGTATCGCGACAAGTCGTTCGTCCATGCCCTGCAGTGGGCGATCGGGCTGGAGTGGTATCTACTGGCGAAGGATCCGTGGCGGATCGCCATGAGTACCGACCACCCCAACGGCGGATCGTTCCTGGCCTATCCCGAGATCATCGCGCTCCTGATGGACCGCGATCGACGGACCGAAGTCCTGGCCCGGGTTCCCGAGAAAGTCCGCGCCGCCTGTACGCTGGCCGACATCACCCGCGAGTACACGCTGGAAGAGATCACGATCATCACGCGGGCCGCCCCCGCGCGGATGCTGGGACTGAAGCACAAGGGGCACCTCGGACCGGGAGCCGACGCCGACATCACGATCTATCAGCCGCAGGAAGATCTCCAGGAGATGTTCGAACTGCCCCGCTACGTGATCTGTCGCGGCGAGGTGCTGGTCGACAACGGAGAAATTAAGAAGTCGGTCGAAGGCCGCACCCATTTCGTGGCCCCGACCTATGACGAAGCCTGCGTCCCGGATATCCAGAAATGGTTCGAGGCGAACTACTCGATGCAGTTCCGCAACTACGAGGTGGGCGAGCACTACATCCATGATCCGGTGAAGATCGCCACGAACGAGGTCGGGTAATCCCAGCCGATCTCCCCGTTCCCACTTTTCGAAACCCTTGATTTCGAACCCTCGTTCTCTCAGAATCCAAGTGCTGGCTGCGGAAGGATTTCGCAGCTGTGACCATCTCCCAAGCGGGTGCAGCTGTCCATGTCGATTGCACAGGCCGAACGTCTGAAGTCCGAGTTGACGGACAAGTATGTCGTGGTGGCGGAAGGAGTTCCGGAGTTGCGACGCTTTGTCGGGCTGACCGGGACCGTCAAGACCGTCAACATGTCGTGCCGCGCTCTGGTCCAGTTCGATGGACCGGTCGACATCAGCTGGTATGACATCGACCCCTCCTATCTGAAGGTCGTGGACGCCCCGCTGCCGAAGAAATCGGAAGCCAAGCCCGAGGCGAAAGCCGAAGCTCCCAAACCAGCCGTAGCGAAACCAGCCGCCGAGAAACCAGCTGGCAAGAGCCCGCTCGACGCGATCCGTGCCGCCGGAGCCCCCAAAGCTGCCGCGTCCGCAGCCGCACCCGCTGGTGCCAAGCCGTCGCCGCTCGACATGATTCGCAAGCAGGTCGCGGGGGGAGCTGCTCCGGCAGCAGCCCCTGCAGCAGCAGCTCCCGCCGCCAAGGTGTCTCCGCTGGATGCGATCCGCCAGCAGATGGCCGCCAAGTCCGGTGGCGCACCGGCTCCTGCAGCCGCAGCCCCCGCTCCGGCTGCCGTCGCAGCCCCGCCAGCCGCCCCGGCACCAGCGCCAGCTCCCGAAGCGGCCCCCGTCGTACCGGCGGCCCCGGCTCCCTCCGCAGCGGGTCGGCCGAAGTCGACAGCGGACATTCTCGCTGCGATCCGTAAGCAAGGCGGCAGCAAGTAACGGCGGGAGCGGTTCATGCTCACGCGAGCGGAAATCCCCGGCCTTCTCGCCACCCTATTTCTGGTCGGGATGGGTACCGTTCTCGTCGTCTGGCACTGGAAATCGTGGAAGCGTGACGCCCTCGACGCCAGTTCGAACACCCCCGAGCGCTGGTCCCAGTGTCGCCGCCGGATGCAGGTCGCGGTCATGATCGCCTTGGAGGGCGTCCTGCTCTGCCTAGGTGACACCGTGCTACCGATCCTGTATCGAGCCGGCATGATCAGCGAACGAAAGATGGCCGGGTTGTGGACCATTGATGTCCTGTTCATGCTGCTGCTGGCCGTCTGGATCGCGCTCCTGGCACTGGGGGATCTGGCTGTGACGGCCACCGGGGCTCGACGTGAGTTGCGGACGATGCGTCAGCGGCAGCGCGAGCTGCAGGAAGAGTTGGAACGACTCCGATCAAGGCGGGAGTCGTAGCAGACAGAACGGTTAACTCAGGCTGCAGTCTCCCGGAGAACAGGATTCCCGACATGGACGAATCGATCACCCCCGAGCCGGCTCCAGCGAGTAAAATCGAATACGAGCGGCGAATCTATGTGCCGCACTTCGAGGGCTGGACCGCCAAGATCAAGACCAGCTGGGACAAGGATTATTGCTATTCGAAGAATCCGGGTGAGGATTACTTTCACCTGCTGCTGTGCGGCGAGGTCTACCTGGAGAATGGCGAGGAGCGGTTGTGCCTGAACTGTGCCGTCCGCCGCAGTGTGGCGACCGATGACCGGCTCTATTGGCAGCGCGGAGCCCGCCGAGCCCCGCCGCCCGCGTTCTGACGCCCCGTGCCCACGGGATCCCACGTGGTACTATGCCGTCATGTCTCGATCCGCTCATTACCCGGTGACGGCCCAACTCTCAGTGGGCCCGTTCGTCTCTCCGGAGCGTGCTCCGGGGCTGGTCGCAGCCGGGATCACCGATCTGCTCAATGTCAGCGACTCACGCAGCTGGCCCGAAGTTGCAGCGGCCGGGTTCCGTTCGATCCACTGGATTCCGATTGCTGACTGCGTCCCGATTGAAGGAGAGCTGATCATCGATGCTCTGACCAAACTGGATCAGCTCTTCTCGCAGCCCAAGACGCGAGTGCTGGTCCACTGCCTGGCCGGGCAGAATCGTTCACCCACGATCATCTGGCTCTATCTGAGATCGCTGGGGGTCAACGCCGATGTTGCCAAATCGATGATTGAATCGGCTTCCCCGGATGCCGTCGGAGGTCACCCGCTGCTGCTGAATGCCGAGACGATCGACGCCATGGTCGGTCACCGACTGGGGAGGACCGAGGAACAACTGGCTCATTTGAGGGAAGTCGTACTCGGGTGAACCTCAATCCGAGATTTCCCCGTCCAGGATCTTTGGGCGTCGACAGCTGGACATCTCGGGATCAATGCGGGACAACTCTCGCTGGTGTTGGACCGGCGCAGGCACGATCGCCTGCCCTCCGTTCGAACGCACCCACCTGGAACATCATGTCAACCTCCGCCGTCTCGCCTCCCAGTTTCTACGCAGCCTATCTGCTGCCGATCGCGACGCTTGTCGAGCGGGAGTTCGTCCGCTTCTTTCGGCAACGGTCGCGACTGGTGGGAGCGCTCGCTCAGCCGTTGATCTTCTGGATCCTGTTTGGAGCCGGACTCAGCGGGTCGTTCCGCATGGCAGCTGCGTCAGGTGCCAGCGTCTCGTTTCAGGAGTATTTCCTGCCCGGCGCGGCGCTGATGATTGTTCTGTTCACGTCGATATTCTCGTCGATCTCAGTGATCCAGGACCGCAACGAAGGGTTCCTGCAGGGGGTGCTGGCCTCTCCGGTGCCGCGTCTTTCGCTGGTCCTCGGCAAACTGTGCGGCGGGGCGCTCCTGGCGTTGACGCAGGCGATGCTGTTCCTGCTGGCAGCTCCGCTGTTGCAATACGTGGGTCTCGCTCCCGAGATGCCGCTGGGGTTTTCGATTGGCCAGGGACTGGCGATGACCGGGGTGCTGTTTCTGACCGGGCTGGGAATGGCTGGGCTGGGGTTTCTGTTCGCCTGGAAGATCGACTCGGTCCAGGGATTTCACGGCATCATGAGCGTCCTGCTGATGCCTATGTGGCTCTTGTCGGGGGCGTTTTTCCCTCCGGGCGACAGCCGCTGGCTCAGCTGGGTGGTCGCGCTCAACCCGCTGTCGTACGGACTGTCGGCCCTGCGACATGTCATCGGGCAGGGAGTGACCGATGCACTGCCGTCACTCCCCGTGAGTCTGGCCGTCAGCTTTGGGTTTGCGGCGAGTTGCACACTGCTCGGAGTCTGGATGACTCGGCGACCGAGCGCAGCCTGAAACCAGGACGCCAGCATTCTGACGAACTCTGCTACGCCAGGACGCCGTGAACGATCTTTCCGTGAATATCGGTGAGACGGAAATCGCGACCCTGATAGCGGTAGGTAAGCTTCGTGTGATCAACCCCCATCAGGTGCAGGATCGTGGAGTTCAGGTCATGCACATGGACCGGGTTCTGGACGATGTTGTAGCAGTAGTCGTCCGTCTCTCCGTACGTCGTCCCCTTCTTGACGCCGGCCCCCGCCATCAGGACGGTGAAGCAGCGCGGATGATGGTCGCGACCGTAGTTGTCTTCCGTGATGTTCCCTTGCGAGTAGATCGTGCGGCCGAACTCGCCGCCCCAGACGATCAGCGTGTCATTCAGCAGACCACGCTGCTTGAGGTCCGTGAGCAGCGCATAGGTCGCCTGATCCGTGTCTTTGCACTGCCCCTTGATCGCACTCGGCAGCCCGCCGTGGTGGTCCCAGCCCATGTGGAACAGCTGGACGAACCGCACATCGCGCTCGGCCAGTCGGCGAGCCAGCAGGCAGTTGGCAGCATAGGAACCGGGCCGAGAGACATCGGGCCCGTACATCTCCAGGATGTGCTTCGGCTCATTCTTCAGATCGAGCAGTTCCGGCACGCTCGACTGCATCCGGAACGCCATTTCGTACTGCGCGATGCGGGTCGCGATCTCGGCGTCGCCGACCGTCTGGTGGCGCTGCTCGTTCAGTGCCTTCAAGCGGTCGAGCGTGCTGCGACGGGTCTTGGCATCGATCCCGGGAGGATTTGACAGGTACAGCACCGCGTCGCCCGAGTTCCGGAACTTGACCCCCTGATGCACAGTCGGCAGGAACCCCGAGCCCCACAGCCGGTCGTACAGCGGCTGGTCATCAGGCCGCCCCGAACCGAACGAGGTCAGCACCACATACGCGGGCAGGTCTTTGTTCTCGCTGCCCAGTCCATAGCTGGCCCACGAGCCGATGCTGGGCCGCCCCGCCAGCTGGGAACCGGTCTGACAGAAGGTGATGGCCGGGTCGTGGTTGATCGCCTCGGTATGCATCGAGCGGATCATGCAGAACTCGTCCGCGACCTTGGCCATGTGCGGCATGATATCACTGAGCCACATCCCGCTTTCGCCATGCTGAGCGAACTTGAAGATCGACGGAGCGACCGGGAACTTGGCCTGGCCCGAGGTCATCGTGGTCAGCCGCTGTCCCTTGCGGATCGAGTCCGGCAGATCCTCGCCCCGTTTCCCCGCCATTGCGGGCTTGGGGTCGAACAGGTCCATCTGCGAGGGAGCCCCCGACTGGAACAGATAGATGATCCGCTTGGCCTTGGGAGCGTGATGCACCCCGAGCGTCGACTCGGCCCGCGCAGCTCCCGGAGTCAACAGTGAAGCGAGTGCTGCGGTCCCGATGCCCGAGGCGGAACTCTTCAGGAAGACCCGCCGGTTGAGATGGTCAGCCCAGTGCATCATGTTCGTCATGTTCCAGCTTCCCCGTAGCCACGTTCGCCAGAACGTGGGAGATCTGAGTCGTCGTTGGGATTATCCCACGTTCTGGCGAACGTGGCTACGGCGTGCGGTCTAAGCCAGGATGTCTCGAATCAGTTCGCCGTGGACGTTGGTCAGGCGGCGATTGATCCCGTTGTGGTAGTAGGTCAGACGGGTGTGATCGATCCCCAGCAGGTGCAGGACCGTCGCGTGGAAGTCGTGCCAGTGGGTGCGGTTCTCGACCGCCTTCCAGCCGATGTCGTCGGTCGTTCCGTAGGCGACTCCGTGCTTCAGTCCGGCCCCCGCCAGCCAGACGCTGAACCCGTACTGGTTGTGGTCGCGGCCGATCCCCAGGACATCCGACCCCGACTGTGTGAACGGGGTCCGACCAAACTCGCTGGTGAACAGCAGCAGTGTGTCTTCGAGCATTCCGCGCTGACGCAGATCTCGAATCAGTCCGGCCAGCGGCAGGTCAATGCGCCCCGCCTCCTGACCGTGGTTCTTGACCATGTCCTCGTGGCCATCCCAGTTGATCCGCGGGGAGCCAAACGCCCCTCCCGAGTACAGCTGGATGAACCGCACCCCCTTCTCGAGCAGCCGCCGCGCCAAGAGGCAAGACCGCCCAAAGTCGCGAGTCTGCTCGCCATCGAGGCCATACAGCTTGTGGGTCTCGGCGGTCTCCCCGTTCAGTTCGGTGACTTCCGGAACCGCCAGTTGCATGCGAGCGGCCAGTTCGTAGCTGCGGATGCGGGCGGCAAAGGCATCTTCCTCGCCGTGCCGCTCGAGGTGGCGACGGTTAAGCACAGCCAGCAGCTCGCGCGAGGCCGCGTCGGTTCCCGCCGGAATCGGTCGCGCGGGGACCAAGTCGTCGACGGCCTTCCCCTGGCTGCGCAGGATCACCCCCTGGTGCCGGGCGGGGAGGAACCCGTTCGTCCAATTGATCGAGCCACCGGCGGGGAGTCCGCGCGTATCGGGAATCACCACATAGGCTGGCAGGTCTTCGGTCTCAGCCCCCATCCCATACGAGATCCAGGCCCCCGCGGTCGGAAATCCATTGAGCCGGAACCCGCTGTTCTCCTGAAACGTGGCTGGGGTGTGGTTCGATGTCTCGGCAAACATCGAGCGGATGACCGACAGCTCATCGGCCACTCCGCCGAGGTGGGGAAACAGCTCCGAAATCCAGAGCCCTGACTGACCGCGCTGCTTGAACTCCCAGTCGTTCTTGCGAAGTAGTCCGACCTGCCCAAAGAAGACATCGGCCGTTTCAATCCCGCCGTACTTCTTGCCGTGGTGTTTGGCGAGTTCGGGCTTGTAGTCGAACGAATCGACCTGACTGAGCCCCCCGAACAGATTGATATGGATCGCCCGCTTGGCACGGGCCGGAAAATGCGGCCAGGGGACCGACGACTCGGCTGGCGTTCCCGCACCCAGAACCGAGTCCCCGCAGAGCAGCGACGCCAGAGCCGCCCCACCGATCCCGCGCCCTGTCCAATCCAGAAAGTCGCGCCGGTCGAGTGGACCGGCCCGTAAACCGTGTGATTGAGCTTGCGGCTGCACGACAATCTCCCTGGACAGACCCCCGAATCATATCAAAGCGGGTTGAAGAGAATAACCCACACTTCCGATTCCCCAGGGTGAGCAAGCTATCAGCTGTCAGGTTTCAGCAATCAGCCACCCGGTGGGAGACAGTGCGTGCGACGCGAAGCGGGGACCGAGCCGATACAGACCTCCCAAGGGAACGTTGCACACGGCCAATACACTAGCTGACCTGGGACGCCTCTAACTCTTCCCAGCGGCTGTAGGCGTGGGTCAACTTCGCCTCCTTGTCCGCCAATTGGGCCTGGGCTTTCGCGATCTTATCACCGGACTGCTGATAGAACTGCGGGTTGGCCATCTCCGCGTGCAGCTGGGCGATTTCGGCTTCGAGCTGTTCGATCGTGGCAGGCAGAGTTTCCAGCTCGCGCTGTTCCTTGAACGAGAGCTTGCGAACTTTGACTGGGGCGGGCGTGGGGCGCGACTCCACGGCGGCAGGCTTGGCGGTCTCGGTCGCCTCGGCCCGCTGGCGGATCCAATCGTCGTATCCACCCACGTACTCGCGGACTCCCTCTTCTTCGAAGACGATCGTGCTGGTCACGACCTGATTCAGGAACTCGCGGTCGTGGCTGACGGTCAAGACGGTCCCGGTGAACTCCATCAGCCGCTCTTCGAGCAGATCGAGCGTCTCCATGTCGAGATCGTTAGTCGGTTCGTCCAGGACCAGAATGTTGGCCGGCTTGGAGAACAGCCGCGCGAGCAGCACGCGGTTGCGTTCACCACCCGACAGATACTTGATCGGAGTTCGCGCCCGGTCAGGACTGAATAGAAAGTCCTGCAGATAGCCCATCACATGCTTACGGGCTCCGTTGATCATCACCGAGTCGGCTCCATCGCCGACGTTCTCCTGCACGGTCTGGTTCTCATCCAGCGTCTGCCTCAGCTGATCGAAGTAGGCGATCTGCTGGTTCGACCCGAGCCGGACTTTGCCGCTGGTCGGTTCGAGCTGGCCCAGCAGCAGCTTCAACAGCGTGGTCTTGCCGGCCCCATTGCGTCCGATGATGCCGATCTTGTCCCCGCGCATCACGGTCGTGGTGAAGCCTTCGACGATCGGGCGGTCGGGGTAGCTGAAGGAGACATCTTTCAGATCGGCCACCAGGGCACCGCTGCGTTCGGCCTCCTGGATTTCGAGCTTCACTTTGCCGACGCGATCCCGCCGCTCCGAGCGGACCAGTCGCAGCTCCTTCAGGGCGCGAACGCGGCCTTCGTTGCGGCAGCGGCGGGCCTTGATCCCGGTGCGAATCCAGACCTCTTCGACGGCCAGCCGCTTGTCGAACAGGGCGTTCTGTTTCTCCTCGACGAGCAGTGCCGCCTCTTTGCGGGTCAGGAATGTGTCGTAATCACAGGACCAGTCGAACAGCCGACCACGGTCGATCTCCATGATCCGCGTGGCCAGCTTGCGGAGGAACTGGCGGTCGTGGGTCACGAAGATCAGGGCCCCGTCCCATCGCGACAGAAAGTTCTCGATCCAGCGGATCGCCTCAAGGTCCAGGTGGTTCGTCGGTTCGTCGAGGAGCAGCAGATCGGGCTTCACAACCAGGGCCCGGGCCAGCATCACGCGGCGTTTCATTCCGGAGCTGTGGTTCTCGAACAGGGCCTCCCCGTCGAGGTCCATGGAGCGCAGGATCTGCGTGACCTGCTGCTCTTCCTGCCATTCCGACTCGTGCATGTCGGCGGGGATGCCGCTGCGGACGACTTCCGCGACCGGGCCGGAGAACTCCTGCGGGACTTCCTGGGAAAGACGGGCCACCCGCGTGCCGGGGTTGTAGGCGATCGATCCTCCGTCGGCTTCGATCTCGCCGCAGAGCAGCCGCATCAGAGTGGTCTTGCCAGCCCCGTTGCGTCCCAGGAGTCCAATCCGCTCCTTCGGTTCGACGCGAAACGTGACTTGGTCCAGCAGCGGGGCTCCCCGCAAGTGGTAACTGACGTCAGTGAGATTCAGCAGCGGCATGGGCAGGTCAGAACGTGGAGCATCCGGTGGGGCGGACTATGGCGTTCTGAGTCGCTTCGGACAAGCGGACTGCGGTTGTCGGATTTCTAACCCAGCTGGTTATGATTGGAACCAAGAAGGAGATGATCATGCCTGAATCCAATGCCGAACTTGCCCCGCGACGCTGGTGGCAATTGAAACTGGTCGAGATTCTGGTCGTGATCGCCATTGCCGCAGTACTGATCGCGTTACTTCTGCCGCCGGTCGAGTGGGTCTCGGATGGGGCTCGGGTCTTGCCAGTTCGAGTGTTTGTTTTCGATCCGCAGACGGGGCGCCCCATTCCCGGTGCGAAAATCGCACTCTCACGCGGATTGGGAATGTATCAACCGGATCAAGGTCCCGAGATCGCCAAGCAGTTCAGCGGGCTGAGTGACTGGAAAGATCTGGGATTTCCCAAACAGACAGCTCTGACGAACGACCAAGGCTTTGCCACTGTGCAGTTTGAGTTCAATGTCTCCGCGAGTCGGACGCATCCGACGCGACGGGCCTTTCCCGCTAAGTGCTGGATTCTGGTTCAAGCTCCCGGCTATGGCCCGGTCATGGTCACTGCGGGCAACACTGCGGTCGAGGTTCAAGACGTCCAGAACGTCGCAGGATTTCTGGTTCCCGTCGGACTCTTGCGTGTCCAAGAGCTCCAGTGATTCCGAGAGGATCATCCACAGATTTCGCAGATTCACGCAGATAGGAAGAGGCCGCGAGTACCATGCTGGGCCTGCTCCTCGTGTTACTCCACGTGGATCACAACGCAGGTAATATTGTCACGAGAACCGCCCTGCTGCGCAGCTTCCACAATCTGCTCGGCAGCCGTTTGCGGATCACTGTTCTTGAGCAGCAGGTCAGCCAGCACGGCGGAATTGGCTCCGTCAGTCACTCCGTCGGAGCAGAGCATGAAGCGATCGCCCGGTTCCAGGGCGACCGGCTTCGGCTCGGAGCCGGTGTTCCCTTCCTTGGTCCCCAGGTACTTATACAGCACGTTCTTGTAGCGATGCGTCCGGGCCTCGTCCTGTGAGATGGTCCCCGCGTCCACCAGAGCCTGGGTCAGCGAGTGATCCTTGGTGAGCTGTTCGATCTTCCCGGCCCGCAGGCGATAGACGCGGCTGTCGCCGACATTTCCGACGAACAGCAGCCCGGCGATACTGACGACATAGGCAATTGTCGTCCCCATGTTGTGGTAGCGGGAATCGAGCCCGCCGAGGGCCATGATCTCGTTATTGGCGTGGATCACCGCCCGGTCGATCGCTTCGATCGTCGCTTTGGTTTCGACCTTCTGGAAGTCGACCCACTGCTGGAACTTCTCCGAGATCAGGTCGACAGCCAGCTCGCTGGCCTTCTCGCCCGCACTCTGTCCACCCATCCCATCGGCGACCAGGAAGAACCGGGCGCTGGGGTCGATGAAACAGTTGTCCTCGTTGTTGTCGCGGAAGTTGCCCGTGATGCTCACGTGGCCCCACTTCAGCGAGACCTGACCGGCCATGGAGGTCTGGCTCCCGGAGTGCGATGGATCAGCCCGTGCGGATGCACCGGCGAATAATCAATCGTATCACGTCTCGGAACCGGAGTGCAGCCTCTTCACGCTTCGGATTCGCAATATCGACGACGAATTTCAAGGTATCAGTCAGGGAAAATATGACGGCAGCAAAGCTGGCAATCATACCGTCTTTGAGGGCACGTGGCAGAAACTCGGCATTTCCGACCCAGAGCGAGCCCGCCCGCTCGCTCTGCGACCGTCAGTAGCCCGTTCGGTTACTTGTGATAGCCGAGCGAGGCCATCACATCGTATAGCTCTTCGAACGTGATGAACCGGCGGCGATGAGCCAGCTTGTACTGGTCAATGGCTGCTGCCAGCTCGTTGACTTCCGGACGTCCGGCTTCGCGAGAATCCTGGAATTGACGCCGTTCGCGACCGGCCGGATTGTCGGTCGATCCACGACGACGATCGACGAACGGGAGTGCTGGTGCCGACGGCTGTTGCTCGATGGTGGTCTGCATTATTCTGCCTTGCGTGACGAAGAACCCACGTCCAACCGTAGGTCGCCTCCTCCGGGACGCAACCAATTTCCGCCGTCGCTCGCCGATCCGCCCCCGGATCGTTACGACCTGCCGGATTTGACGAGTCTGCGGTTTCGAACCCGTTCATCACCTGACCGTCACGACCCGCACAACCCGTCGCCCCCTTCCGACCTGTCGACACCATGAAACGCATCACCTTCCTGGGCAGTGGCTCGATGTCGACAGCCTGCGCCCAGCTGCTGGCGGCCCAGCCGGGAGTCGCGATTCGCCTGTGGGGGCGAGACCCCGAGCACGTCGCGGCGATGGCGACAACGCGCGAGAACGCCCGCCTGCTTCCCGGGATTCGAATACCAGATGCAATTGAAATCACCGCCGACGCCGCCAGGGCCTGTGCTGAGGCCGACTGTTATGTCGTGGGAATTCCCACGCAGTATCTCCGCGAGGGGCTCTCACGTCTGAAACCGTACCTGGCCCTCGGGGTCCCCGTCGTCAGTCTGGTGAAAGGGATCGAGAACGCTTCGCTGCTCCGCCCCAGCCAGATCATCGAGGCTGAACTCCCCGGTCGGCAGGTCGTGGCCCTCAGCGGTCCCAGCCACGCGGAAGAGGTCGCTCGCCGGATGCCCGCCAGCGTCGTCGTCGCGGGGCATGAACCGGCTCTGCTCAAACAGGTGCAGCAGCTGTTCTCAACGGACCGTTTTCGCGTTTACACCAACTCGGACCTGGTCGGTGTCGAACTCGGAGGAGCCCTGAAGAACGTGATCGCCATCGCCGCAGGGATCTGCGACGGCCTGGGGTTCGGAGACAACGCCAAGTCGGCTCTCGTGACGCGCGGGATCGTGGAGATCACGCGCTTCGGAGTCCACTGCGGAGCCCAGGAAAAGACCTTCCACGGGCTGGCCGGGCTGGGAGACTTGATGACCACCTGTTTCAGCCCGCATGGTCGCAACCGCAGCGTCGGAATGCGGCTGGGCCAGGGAGAGTCGCTCCCGCAGATTCTGGCCAGCATGGCCGCCGTGGCCGAGGGGGTGAACACCTCCCGCAGCGTCTGCGACCTGTCCCGCCAACTGGGGATCGATATGCCGATTACGAATGTGGTGTTCCGGGTGCTGTTCGAAGGGCTGTCCCCCCGCGAGGCGACCGACGCCCTGATGCGCCGCCCCGTCCGCGACGAGTAGCGGAAGTCACCAGACTTCCGGCTTCGCGGGTCATTCTCCATTTTCTCGGGCTGCCCTCTGAGATTTCCTGTAAGGCCTCGATCCCTCCAGTCACTCATCATGCAACGGAGACGGGGGCATGAGCCACGCGGAACACGAACAGCTCTTTCACCAGTGGCTCCAGGACCACTCAGGCATCCTGGGAAAGGTCGTTCGAGCCTTCACGCAGACCCCTCAGGACCGCGAGGACCTGCTGCAGGAGATTCTGGTTCAGCTCTGGTCGTCACTGCCGCGGTTTCGAGGTGAGGCAAAGGCCAGCACCTGGATCTATCGCGTCGCCTTCAACACAGCCCTGGCCTGGAAGCGGGAAGCGAAGCCTCTCAAGACGCAGGTCTCCCTCTCCGAGATCGACCCTCCAGCGGAATCGAGCAGCCCCGAGACGCTCGTTCGTGACCAGCAGATTGAACAGCTCTATGTGGCGATTCGGCAGCTCCCCGGCATCGATGCTTCGCTCGCGCTGATGCACCTGGACGGGCTGAGTTATCAGGAGATGGCCGCCGTCGTGGGGATCTCGGAGAACCATGTCGGAGTGAAGTTGACGCGTATCCGCCAACACCTCGCTCACTCACTGCAAGGGGATCAGCATGACCTTTGAAGAAATCCAGTCGCAGTGGCAATCGCAACCCGCTCCCGAGATTCCGACCGACTCCGTCCAGCTGCAGGCGGTGCAGGAGAAACAGCGGAAGTTCCAGTCTGCGATCTTCTGGCGGGACTTTCGCGAGGTCGGAGTCGCGTTCGCCATGGCAGCTGTGATAATCCCAGCCGGCCTGCGGCGTGTGGATTGGGAGCTGCTGCTGATGGGAGCCTGCGTGACGTTCGTGGGGGTGTTCATGCTCGTCGATCGCTGGCGGCAGAGACGTCGCCGTCCCGCGAACGATGGCACACTGCGCGCCTGTACCGAAGCTTCCCTGGCCGAGGTCGAGCACCAGATCTGGCTGCTGCGAAATATCTTCTGGTGGTATCTGCTGCCCTGCATCATCGGGGGGCTGGGGATCATTCTGCCTGTCGCGCTGCGAGATTGGAACACACTGCCCGCAGCCCGGCACATCATGGCTCCCATTGCAGTGGCTGTGTGCCTCTTCTGCGGAGCTGTCTGCTGGGGAGGTTACTGGCTGAATCAAGTGGCCGTGCGTGACTCCCTGGAACCCCGGCGGCGTGAACTGCTGTCGATCCTGGAGCAGATGTGAATCCGAGCCTGCTGTGGAGTAGGACGGGCTTTCCAGCCCGGAGTGACCGGTGACAATCGTCTCTTCCCGAAATGCGAACCCCAGGGCTCCGTTCAGAGTCTCAAGGGGTGTAGTGGTTTTTGATTGCGAAGTTCGGGGATCTGTCAGGCAACGCAAAACTGCAGCTCATCCCGCAGGGATGAGAGATCATAGCCGGTGGCCGAGCGCAGCGAGTCCACCGGTCTTGATTCGCTCATCAATCCATCCCGGAGGAATGGGAGAGGAACAACTCGCCGCAGAGTTCTCGCATCCCTTCCGGGATGCCAGTCGCCATCGACCCGTGTCCGGGGTCGATCAGTACGCACTTCGAGTTTCCGTCGAAACCGAAATCCCGTTCCCGGAAATCGATGGAACATCAATCGAGGTACTTCGAATCGAACTCCACGCCAGCCCTGGTCAGCAATTCGATCAGCTCCTCACGAAAGGTGCGCTGTCGATGATGTTCGTCTTGAGTCTCGATGTAAGACCGTACTCCTCCCAGTGCTGTCGGGCTGACCGTGAAGGCGGAATAGCCCTCCTGCCAGAAAAATCCCGTGATCCGAAGGTCATCGCGGACCCAAACAGAACTTTGGCGTTTGACCTCTCGCATGAAGTCGGCGAGGCAGTGTGTGGCCCGGAGTCCGACCAGAAGATGGACATGGTCCGCGACTCCACCGATGGCCAAGGGGACGCCGCCCAACCCGCTGACCGCGCCGCCCAGATACCGATGCATCCGGTCTCGCCACTCGGATTTGATGAGGGGCAATCGTCCCTTGGTGGCAAAGACGATGTGATAACTCAGGCTCAGAAAGGTGGAAGACATCTCAAGGGCCCTTTGAGAGAAGGAAATCGCGACACAAGAATAACCCGACGAGTCGAGAGATGCGACGAAATGACGTAGATCACACAGGAAAATGACCCCGGCAGGGGTCACAGAAAAGAGCCGGTGGCGGAGCGCAGCGACTCCACCGGAAACGGTCCGGCTTTGAGCATCCACCCCGGACGGGGTGGGACGGTAGCTTGGTGGGAGTCAACGACGAAGGCCAGCCACTCTCGCACCCCGTCCGGGGTGCATTCAAATCGCACCGGTCATCCGGTGGTTGAGCTGTTCGCTCAACCACCGGCTATTCTCTGGCATCCCGCCGGGATGCGAGCTCTTCGAAAACGCTGCGTCAGATGCAAGCCAGCCATGAAACGCGATTACGGGGAAACCATGCTCTCTGCCATCGTCCCCGCCCCCGGCAGGGGGCACAGAAAATAGCCGGTGGCGGAGCGCAGCGACTCCACCGGAAACCGAACGGCTTTAAGCATCCACCCCGGACGGGGTGGGACGATCCTGTAGAATGAGACGGTCCCCCCTCACTCAAACTGCGACTTCCGCCTCAGCAAATGGTGATACGCCTGCGCAAACCGGTGGGCCTCGTCTCGAACGTACTGCAACAGCCTCAGGGCAAACGAGTGGCGGCTCAGTTTGCGGGACTCGGATTCGCCGGGGACGAAGACTTCTTCCTGCTGCTTCGCCAGTGAGATCGTAAACGGTGGCTTGATCTCTAGGGCGGCGAAGGTGTCCATGACGGCACTCAGCTGGCCTTTACCGCCGTCGATCAGCAGGACGTCGGGGAACGGTTCGCCGTCCGCGAGCAGGCGGCGGAACCGGCGGCTGACGATCTCGCGCATGCTGGCGAAGTCGTCGACGCCCTCGACGGTCTTGATCTTGTACCGCTTGTACCCCTGTTTGAACGGCAGCCCGTCGATGAACGACACCAGGCTGGCCACGGTCTCGCCCCCTTGCAGGTGGGCGATGTCCATCCCCTCGATCCGGCGGGGCATCTTGTCGAGGCTGAAGACCTTTCGCAGGCCATGCACGCCGCGTTTGGGGTCGACATAGAACGCTTCGGGCTGCAGGTTGTTCTCCAGGGCACTCCGCAGGTCAAGGTTCTCGAGGGCCTTGATCGCATCACGCAGCTTCCCGGCCCGCTCAAACCGCAGCTCTTTCGAGGCGGCCAGCATCTCCTCCCGCAACTCATCGAGCAGGTCTTTCCCCTTGCCGTCCAGAAACAGCGTCAGCCGGCGGATGTCCTGCTTATAGTCCTCTTTGCTGATCCGCAGATTGCAGGGAGCTGTGCATTGATTGATGCTGGCGAGAAGGCACGGACGGAACCACCGCCAGCGCTGGTCCCCCTCGTCAATGTCGAGGCCGCAGTTGCGGAACTTGAACACCTTCTGCAGCACGACAATCGTCGCCCGCAGCTTCTTGGCGCTCGTAAACGGGCCGTAGAGCTTCACGCCGCTGTTCGAGGGCTTGCGCGTGAACTCGACCCGCGGGAAGTCCTCGTTGGTCGTGATCTGCAGATACGGGAACGTCTTATCGTCTTTGAGTTCCTGGTTGTATTTCGGCTGGATGTCCTTAATCAGCCGGGCCTCGAGCAGCAGGGCGTCGACCTCAGTGTGGGTCTGGATATAGTCCAGATCGGCAATCTCGGGGACCCAGTCGGCCGTCCGGCGATCGACCGCAGCTGTGGCGTTGAAGTAGCTTCCCGCGCGGCTGCGGAGGTTGACCGCCTTGCCGACATAGATGACGCGGGCCTGGGCGTCCTTCATCAGGTAGACACCGGGCGAATCGGGAAAGGTTTTGACCTTCTCGCGGGGCGTCAGTGGTTCAAGCGGCGAGGACATGAGGGGATTGTAGCGACCGAGAAACGGTCGTCGCCCACCTTCCGACGAGTTTATCCAGCATGCGGGACGCACTTTGCAAAGTCGCAGGACTCTCCGAGTCCAGTGGACCGAGTGGCTGGTCACGGTCTGTTTGGATCGAAAGTTGGAGTTGCCGGTCAGGGCGATTCGCGGCAGGTTCGATGTTAGTCAACCCGAGTGGCACGAACCCTCACCCCCAGCCCCTCTCCCGGGGGGAGAGGGGAGCCAGGCAGGCTCTGGGCGAGAGTTGGCAGGCGCAAGGTGCGTCTCCCACTTGTTTATCCAGCAGAATTCCTTGTCATAACCCGCAATCTCGAAACGGGTTCCGAGTATCGCTGGCGAATTCATCTTGTCGAAAACGTATCTCTCTCGTAGAGTTGAGTGACTGCATCAACAAAGATTGTTCGATGGCAAGGGCTTTCCCGTGGCGTTGACTGACATCGATCGTCGACTTCTGAAACAGTGCCTGACGCGTGCGCCGGGTGCCTGGAAGGACTTCGTTGATCGGTTTATCGGTCTGTTCGTGCATGTGATTCGCCATACGGCCAGTTCCCGCAGCATCAAGATTACAAACGACGATATCGATGACTACTGCTCGGAAGTTTTCCTGAAGCTGATCGAGCACGACTATGTGGTGCTGCGTCGGTTCCGGGAGCAGTGCTCGCTGGCGACCTACCTGTCTGTGGTAGCCCGCCGCATCGTTGTCAAAGAGATGATCCGCCGCCGCAAGGCCGAAGCCTGGGGCCATGTGGACGCTCACGGAGCCGCTTTGGAGTCGGCTGGCGAAGCAATTCCCAACGCCTCGATCGAGACCGTCGAAGAGATCGCTATTCTGCTCGAGCATCTTCCCCAGCCGGACGCCCAGATCGTCCGGAAGTTTCATCTGGAGGGGAAGACCTACCGCGAGATCAGCTCCGAGGTCGGCGTACCGGAGAATTCGATCGGCCCCACACTGACCCGCGCTCGCGAGAAGCTGAAGCAGCTGCGCGTCGGTGCCGAGTCCTGATTGTTGGGCAGTATCGGCTGGTCGGCTTTCACGCTCCCGCTTCGCCGCCCGGCACCCAAATTGCTCTTTGTTGTTTCAGAGCCTTGAATTACAACTTCGCGAGACTGCTCCGCCCGCTGCGGACAGGATCTGAGACGAGTCGATTCAAGGGAGTGTGGTTCGATGGAATTCAAGGGGCGTTCGCGCTGGACTTGCGGACTGGCACTTTTCGGCCTGGCACTCGGAGTGACGGGCTCGCTGTCCGCCGAAGAAACCTATCAGCTGCGGTACAAGTTCACTCCCGACCAGGTTCTGTCCTACGTCTCGCAGAATGATGCGGCCCTGGTGATTCAACACGACCAGACCAAGGAAGAACCCCGGCACACCGAGATGATGATCCGTACCATGCGGGTGACATCGGTCGGGCCGGACGGTGTCGCCAATCTCGATCTCTCGATCGACCGGGCCTACATGACAGCCACGAGTGATGGAGACACCGTGGTTTACGACAGCGACCATCCGGAGAAAGCTTCCGAGGAGTTTGCCGAGGTCAACGAAGCCACTCGCAAGCCGATTCAGATGCGAGTGACCTCTCTCGGCAAGGGACTGCCACTGGATGGAGAGGCCGATGCGGTCAGCAATGACCTGTTGATCCAGCTGCCCGAAGAAGCTGTCAGCGTGGGCGGAACCTGGAAAGAGAAGTTCGAGTCCGGCGTGCAGATCGATGCGAAGACCGAGAAGCTGATGCGGCCTCTCAAGATGGAACGTCGGTTCACGTTGAAGTCAGTGGAAGGCGGGATCGCCACGATTGCCATGACGACGGAATGCTTGTCCCCTCGGGTCGACCCGTTTCAAGAGTCCCAGGTCATGCAGCGTAAGCCCGCCGGGACACTCAAGTTCGATATCGCCCGCGGCTGTCTGGTGGATCGGGACATGCGGATCGACCAGCGGTCGGTCGGATTCCAGGGCGTCGGAACCTCGATGACCATTCGAACCGTCAAGATTGACCGGCTGGTTGCGCCTGAGGAAGCCTCGAAGATCAACTTGCATCGCCCGCTATTGTCGGTTCAGGCAGCGTTCGGAGCCGCTGCCGCAGCTCGCTAAGACACGATGTTCAGAGGTCGTTTCGGCTGCTACCATGGCATGATTCACTGCTCCGCGTCCCGCAGGACCGGAAGTCTCCAGGAAGGGGGCGGCCATGCTCATGCATCTTGTGCCACTGTCGAACGGGCCACTGATCCCGCTCGATAAGCCGATCGTGTTTTTTGGCCGGGCACCCGAGTGTGATGTCGTCCTGCTCAACAGCCGCAAAGTCTCTCGCAAACACTGCTGTATCGCTCAGATTGACGACCATTTTGTGATTCGCGATCTGGGCAGCATGAACGGGGTTCGCGTCAACAGCAAGCCGGTCTCTCGCGAAGCCCGCGTCAACCCCGGAGACGAAGTCCATATCGGCGATGTCGGTTTTCGCATGGAGCTTCGGAACCCCGAAAAGCGCGGCGATCCCAAGAAGAAGCCGACAGCTCCGGGGAGCGTCAAGGCCTCCGTCAAAGCGGCTCCCGCGAAGGCCGCGCCCGTCAAGGCCCCGCCTGTGCCATCGCGTCGCGTCGATCCGATGCTGCTCAGTCAGGATCTGCCCGTCGCGATTCCGGATGAAGAAGTCGATTTTGATGTCGAAGAGACCGTGCGTCGTCCGAATCCACGATCCAAGAAGAAAGTGGACGATGACGAGATCCTGGAACTCGATGATATTGAGATCATTGAGGATTGAAGGTCGTAAATAATCGGGGCCCCAGGAGGCACGTCGGGCAAGCCCGACGGCTAACGGGCTTTGCCAGCGTCCGCTTCACAGGCGATTTTGCACGAAGTTGCCGGTAGACTCCCGGAACTCCGTCCGTTCCCATGGGAATGAGACGGAAGGTCGGCGGGGGCGTTCTGCCCGAAATGTGAACTCTCAGGGAGAATCGTTCCATGGCTGGTTGGCGTCATTGGGTGATTTCGGCAAGTGTGGCTTTGGCGTGCGGAGCGACCTGCTCCGCAGAGTGGACCCGTTTTCGCGGTCCGAACGGCTCCGGAGTGGCCTCGGCGGGCGAAACCGTCCCGGCTGAGTGGAGCGACACCAAGAATCTGGCCTGGAAGTTTGAGCTCCCCGGCCCGGGTTCCAGTTCGCCGATCGTGGTGGGAAACAAGGTGTTCGTGACCTGTTACTCGGGCTATGGCCTGAGCCAGGATCAGGAGCCCGGAAAGCTGGAAGACCTGAAGCGGCACCTGGTCTGCGTCGATGCCACGACGGGGACTCAGGTCTGGGCAGTGCCTCTGGCAGCTTCAATGCCGGAAGATCCATACTCCCGCATGTTGGGCGAGCACGGCTACGCCAGCGGATCACCCGTCAGTGACGGCGAGCGGGTCTATGTGTTCTACGGCAAGGGCGGCGTTCTGGCCTATGACATGGACGGCAAGGAGCTGTGGCGAGCCGCAGTCGGAACCGAATCGGGCCCGCAGCGCTGGGGTTCGGGCGCCAGTCCGATCCTGTTTGAGAATCTGGTGATCGTCAACGCCAGCGAAGAGAACAGCGCCCTGGTGGCCCTCGACAAGCTGACCGGAAAAGAAGTCTGGAAGGCCCAGGCCGATGGTCTGGGCAGTACCTGGGGCACACCCGTTCTGGTCGGGGAAGGCGAGGCTGCGGAACTTGTGATCGGAGTCCCGAACGAAGTCTGGGGCATGAACCCCCGGACCGGAAAGCTCAAGTGGTTTGCCGATGGCACGCATGACCAGTCGTACTGTGCCAGCGTCGTCGCCGACGGGAATGTGATCTACGCGATTGACGGTCGCGGCGGCGAAGGCGTGGCGATCAAGGCGGGCGGAAATCCAAACGCCAAAGACAAAGATGTCACCAGCACCAACACCGTCTGGCGGGCCAGTGCGGCCGGACGCATCAGCTCTCCGATTGTCTCGAACGGTCGTGTCTTTACGACCAGTCGCGGGACGGTCCTCTGCCTGGATGCCAAGACCGGCGAGAAGATCTACCAGGAACGTCTGCCCGGCGTGGAAGCACCAGCGCCCGGCGCGGGTGGGCCTCCCGGTGGCGGAGCTCCCGGGGGTGGACGTGGTGGCTTTGGAGGCCGTGGCGGCGGGGGTGGCATGGGCGGCTCCGACTACGCTTCGCCGATTCTGGTCGGTGATAAGTTCATTCTCGTGACCCGCTCCGGCGTGACGCATGTCTGGCAGGACGGCCCCGAGTTCAAGTCGCTGGCGACCAACAAATTTGCGTCGGACACCAGTCGATTCAATGGCACCCCCGCTGTGTCTGGCAACAGGTTGTTCCTGCGGTCGGACAAGGCTCTCTACTGCGTGTCTGCGAAGTAGTCACGCGCCCTCTCCCGGCGCGTTCTCCGCAGCTGGGTTCACCTCTTCTTTCTGTTCGGGAGTTCTCTTCATGTTGTCATCCAAGTGGAAAGTGGCCGCCGTGCTGGCCGGTCTGATGCTGGCTCCAGCCCTGTCTTATGCCCAAGGCCCCGGCGGCGGTCGCGGTCGCGGTGGTTTTGGCGGCGGCTTCGGTCGCGGCGGCAGCAGCATCAGTGGTCTGCTGCGGATGGAAGAAGTCCAGAAGGAAATCTCCGTCACGGACGAGCAGAAGGCCGCTCTGGAGAAGGCCGCCGAAGAACGCCGGGCTCAGTTCGCGCAGGGCGGCGGAGTCAATTTCGGAGAGCTTCAGAATCTTCCCGAAGAGGAACGCAACAAGCGGATGGAAGAGTTCCGCAAGACGATGGAAGAGTCGCAGAAGAAGTCTGACGAGCAGATCAAGGCGATTCTCAAGCCCGAGCAAGTCGCTCGTCTGAATCAGCTGCGGGTCCAGCAGGAAGGTCTGGGCGCTCTCAACCGCGAAGAAGTCCAGAAGGAACTGGGCCTCAGCGAAGAGCAGGTTGGCAAGATCAAGGCAGCCACCGAGGCTCGCAACGCCCGTGGCAGTGCCCCGGCTGGTGTGAACTTCCAGGATCTGTCGGAAGATGATCTCCGCAAGATGCGGGAAGAGCGGGAAGCCCGCGTCAAGAAGTACGATGAAGAGATGAAGGCAGTTCTGACCGCCGACCAGACTGCAGCCTTTGAGAAGATGAAGGGTGCCGAGTTCAAGTTCCCAGCGGGTGGCGGCTTCGGCGGACCTGGCGGAGGCCGTGGTGGTCGCGGCGGACCCGGCGGTGGCAGCCGACCACGTCCGGAGTAGTCGATTTCAGAAACCGGTGACTGAAACCGGATCTTCTCCCTCGCCCCCGCGCTTGATGCGAGTCACAAGCATGACTCCATTGTGGGGGAGAGGGCTGGGGTGAGGGGGAGACAATCCCTGCCCTTCACCCCAGCCCTCCGCCCAAGCGTATGCTCATCTGTATCGGACGTTGTGATTTCTCTGGCAGCCAGTCAGAATTCTTACGAATTCTGCTACGCCTCATTCGAGCGATTCCCATGCTTTCCCGTCGCCTGTTCCTGCAGTCCACTGCTTTCAGCACCTCGCTGTTCACTGTCCCCGGACTGTTTGCCGAAGAGCTGGTGAAGACTACCGCCCAGACCGAGGGGCCGTTCTATCCGGACAAGCTGCCGCTCGATACCGACAACGATCTGCTGATTCTGAATGACAGTATCAATCCCGGCGTCGGCGAGGTCACCTACCTCAGCGGCAAGATCCTGGGGATGAACGGACTGCCAATCCGCAACGCAGTCGTCGAGATCTGGCAGGCCGACAACAACGGGGCCTACCTGCATTCCGGCAGCAGCAACGGCGACAAACGGGACAGCCACTTCCAGGGGTTCGGACGGTTCACCACGGGCACCAGTGGCGAGTACCTGTTCCGCACGATCAAGCCGGTCCCGTACCCCGGTCGCACTCCGCACATCCACGTCTCGGTGAAGGTCCCCGGACGGGATAAGTTCACGACTCAGTGCTACATCAAGGGCCATGAACTGAATGAAAAGGACGGGATATACAAATCGGTCCGCGACCCCAAAGCCCGCGAGTCGATCACCGTCGCGTTCGATCCCCTGGCGGGCTCCAAGATGGGCGAGCTGAATGCCCAGTTCAATATCGTACTGGGCTTCACACCCGAGGCGTAAAGAGCGGCACGGCGTCAGCCTGCCGAGTGCTCCCGATCGGGCGTTCGAGCCGCGATCAACGCTACCCGTTCACCTTCGAGAACACGTTCGCCACCTTCACGCTCCGGGCCGACCAGGCCGGGGCCAGGCAGCCAGCGAGCGCGGTCACTCCGCCCACAACCGGTCCCCACCAGAGGGCTCCGTCCGGGATCAGGAATTTGCTGAAGAACGCGATCGGGAACGGAATCCCGCCCGCCACGTTGTTGACCAGGAAATACGTTCCTCCGCTGCTGGCGAACCCAGCCAGCACGCCGACCAGCAAGGCCTCCAGCACGACCAGCACCAGCAGCTGATTCGGACGGAACCCGAGGACCTTCATCACGGCGAACTCGGATTCGCGCTCGCGGACGCTGATCGCGATCGCATTGGCGATGATCAATGACAGCGTCAGCAGGATCGACGGGGACAAGATCCAGCGGGCTCCCCACAACAGATCCCGGTAGGCCTCCAGAAAGACCGCGATGCTGGAGGACGCCGTCTCCACCTTGATCGACGGGTTGCTGAAGTTCGGGGAGGTCGAGACCTGTTCAGCGACCTTGTTGAAAGTCGCCATGTCGGGCACCATCAGCCACACCAGATTGAGTGTCGCCCCGGCTGACGGGTGAGCCTGCCCCGCGTTTTTCTGGGGATAGGCTTCGATCGCGGAATTGAAGTAGTCGATCCGCATGATCGCGCTGGAGTCATATCGACCTCGTGGAAAGGTCCCCACGACCTCGAACTCCAGATCGATCCCGCGGTAGTTCACGCTCGTGATCTTCAGGCGATCGCCGATCTTCTTCTCCAGGGCCTGCAGGCGATCATGCCCCAGCAAGATCCCGTTGCGGACCTTTTGCAGCTTCTCCACCCCGGTCATCAGCAGGGCGAAGTCCGCCTCCGACAGCGACCCTTTGTCGAGGTCATCCATCATCGTCGGAATCTTCTCGGGCTCCATCGAGATCGCGAACAGGAACTTTGAAGGATCGTTCGGATCGGTCGAGCCACCGTAAAAGGTCCAGCTCATATAGTCGATCGGCTTGGCGTCCCCCGGATTGCGGGCCGCTCCGTCCTTCAGCAGATTCGAGTAGGCAAACGGCATGCGGCTGGGAATTGTCCAGCGTTCGGTGACGACCGCTTTGATCCGCTCGGACTTGGCTGCGGTCGCCTGATCGAGAAAGCCCAGGACGGACCAGACCAGCGTGACGACGAACACCAGCATCATCGTGCCCAGCGCCATCAGCAGCGTTCGCACTTTATTCCGCAGCAGATTGCGAAAGACCAGTCCGAGGAGTTTCATGGAGCTGTTTCCGAAGACGGGCAGGAACGAGAGAGGACAGGGAGGTCGTATCGCTTACTTGTGCGAGAAGTCGGGCATCTCGGACACGAGGCGTCCCTTGTCCAGAAACAGCAGCGAGTCAGTCCGCTGGGCAGCGCGCGGGTCGTGGGTCACCATCAGAATCGTCTTCTTCAGAGCTGACTTCAGTTCGACCAGCAGATCGAGGATCTCGTTCGCCGATTTCGCATCCAGGTCTCCGGTCGGTTCGTCGGCCACGATCACTGCCGGGTCGGTCACGATGGCGCGGGCGATCCCCACACGCTGCTGCTGTCCTCCCGAAAGCTGACCGGGCAGGTGACTCATTCGGTCCTGCAGCCCCACGATCTCCAGAGCCGTCGTGACCTGTTGGCGTCTCTGAGCGGCGGACAT
Source organism: Planctomycetaceae bacterium (assembly GCA_044337025.1). Taxonomy (GTDB): domain Bacteria; phylum Planctomycetota; class Planctomycetia; order Planctomycetales; family Planctomycetaceae; genus TH-plancto1. The sequence goes on along the minus strand of JBIIOI010000007.1, from coordinate 73,642 downwards.
CGGCAATAGCAGCAGCGGCAGCTCAACATTGTCAAAGGCCGTCAGGACCGGCAGCAGGTGGTAGAACTGGAACACGAACCCGATGTTGCGGGTTCGCCAGGCGGCCAGCTGGCTCTCCGACATTCGCGAGATCTCAGAACCGGCCACTTCAATCGATCCTGAGTCGGGAGAATCGAGCCCCGCAATCAGGTTCAGCAGCGTCGTCTTGCCCGAACCGCTGGGCCCCATCAGCCCCAGAAACTGTCCCTCAGCAATATCGACGCTCAGCCGGTCGAGCACCTGCAACGTCTCGCTGCCGCGTCGGTAAGACTTGGTGACGTCGCGAACCTTGACCTGAACGGGACCAGCAGCCATGAAGTCTTCCTGAAGCGAGTGTCGACCTGCGTGCGAGGTCACGCGGATTGTAGGCTCCAGCAACGGGGGCGTCAGCTATCAGCCGATTCCCGGAATCGATACTCTGCCGCCCAACCTGTTCCGCACTCTCAAGGACACTCAGGATGTCTGACCGTTTTGCTGCCCGCCGCGACCGCTTCTGGAAACTCCTGCGCGATACGGGAGTCGATGCGTTTCTGGTCTCACACGAACTCAACGTCAGCTGGCTGACGGGGTTCACCGGCGACAGCTCCTGGTTGCTGGTGACGGCCAGCAAGACGGTGATCATCAGCGACAGCCGGTACGAGACCCAGATCGCCGAGGAATGCCCGGGTCTGGAAATGATCATCCGCCGGACCGATCAGAAGGTCTCGGATCTGGCGTGCGGGCTCGTGAACTCCCTAAAGTCGAAACGCCTGGGAGTCGAAGGGCATGTCGTCACGATTGAGACCCGCGACACGCTGGCGAACAGTCTCGCCAGCGCCGAGATCGTGCCGATCTCAATGCGGATCGAGAACGAGCTGCGTTCAATCAAGGACGCCGAGGAGATTGCCGAGACTCGCAAGGCAGTCTTGATCGCCGGCCGGGGACTCGACTTTCTGCGAGCGACTCTGAGGCCGGACCAGACCGAACGCGATGTGGCTTACGAACTCGAACACGCAATGCGCAAAATCGGCGCGGCGGGAGTGGCCTTTCCCGCGATCATCGCAGCTGGTGATCGGGCGGCACTGCCGCATTACCGCCCCGGCGACCGCAAGGTCGGCGATCACGATCATCTGCTGATCGACTGGGGAGCCCAGATGCACTCGGGCTACAAGTCCGACCTGACCCGCACACTGGTGTTCGGCAAGCCGTCGTCCAAATTCGCCAAGGTCTACAACACCGTTCTGGAAGCTCAGAAGCGGGCCATCGCCTTGATTCGCCCCGGCGCCAGTTGCGGCGATGTCGACAAAGCCGCTCGCAGCTACATCGCCGACCAGGGGTTCGGAAAGCGGTTTGGCCACGGACTGGGGCACGGGATCGGGACCTTTATCCACGAACAGCCCCGGTTCGCGCCAGGCAGCACGACGGAGCTGAAGCCCGGCATGATCGTCACCGTCGAGCCCGGGATCTACGTGCCCGGCTGGGGCGGTGTGCGGATCGAGGACGATGTTCTCGTGACGAAAGACGGTTGCGAAGTGCTGTCAGCTCACATCCCGAAAGAGCTGGACGCCATGGTGTCCTGAGTGCTGATCGCCCATCAGACAGGGCGCACTCAGAATGCGGAGCCGGACCAGCCTGTTCTCGCAGGCTCGCAACGGATTCGATAATGTGAATCGCCCCCTCACCACTGACGCGCGCTGTCTCGCCATACACCCGTGAGAATTCTGCTGATCGCCGACATCCACTCGAACTGGCCCGCGCTGCGTGCGATCCAGGAGTCGTTCGATGCGTGTCTGTTCGTCGGGGACCTGGTCGATTACGGACCCGATCCGGTGCCCTGTATCGACTGGATTCGACAGAACGCCGAGCTGTCGGTCCGTGGCAATCATGATCACGCGGTCGCTCAGCGAATCTTGCCCAAGGGAAACAGCGGGTTTCGCAAGCTGGCAGTGGCGACCCGCCCGCTGCATTGGGATCTGATCGATCCCCTGCGGATGAAGTTCCTGGCACGATTGCCGATCACAGCTCGCATCCAACTGGACGGGTACACATTTCAGCTGCTCCACGCGACACCAAGGGATCCGCTGGATGAGTACCTGGGCCCGGATGTGGCTGCGTGGGAGACACGGCTGGCTGGCATTTCCGCTGACTTTGTCTGTGTGGGGCACACGCATGTCCCGTACGAGATTGAGGTCGGCCAGATTCGCGTCGTCAATCCGGGCAGCGTGGGGCAGTCGCGGGATGGCGATCCACGGGCCGCCTATGCGATCATCGAAGACGGCAAGGTTCACTTCCGCAAGGTGGCCTATGACATCGACGAGACGCTGCATCTGATGCGGCAGCGTGGAGTCGAGGAATGGGCCATCGAACTGACCTCGGAAGTGCTGAGGACCGGTGGCCGCGTGCCGCCGGAAGTGTTTGAGCGTCTGACGCGCGAGTCGTGACCTGTTCGTGACTCCCTGAGTCCTCATCGCCTTGGTTGCACAGAGCCCCCCTGCGGAGAATCTTCATGCTCACTCTTCGTCCCGCCTCCCAGCGCGGGCACGCCGATCACGGCTGGCTCAAGACCTGGCATACCTTCTCGTTCTCGACCTATCGCGACCCGCAGCACATCCACTTTCGAGCGCTGCGAGTGATTAACGAGGACATCGTCGCCCCGGGTCAGGGGTTCGGCACACACCCGCACAATGACATGGAGATTGTCACGTATGTCCTGTCGGGGGCGCTGGAGCACAAAGACTCGATGGGAAACGGTGAAGTCCTGCGACCCGGCGAATTTCAGCGAATGACAGCCGGAACGGGCATCACTCACAGCGAGTTCAATCCCTCGACGACGGAGCCCGTACACCTGTATCAGATCTGGCTGTTCCCCGAACGATCCGGCCTTGCTCCCAGCTACGAGCAAAAGAGGTTTCCCTCCGAGGGCCGCCGGAATCAGCTGCGACTGGTTGCTTCGCGCAACGCGGACGAGGGATCGTTGACGATCCATACCGATGCCAAGATCTCACTGGCGGAGCTCGATGCCGGACAGACCATTCAGCAGGGACTGTCACCGCTCCGGCATGCGTGGCTGCAAGTGCTGCGGGGCACGGTTCGCGTCAACGGACAAGACCTGGGGACCAGTGACGGCCTGGCGATCAGCAACGAGTCGGCACTGGAAATCACTGCGATCACAGACGCAGAGCTGATGCTGTTCGATCTGGCCTGAGACGCCGGCTTTACAGCCCGGATCGTTCCCCCGGCTCGCCGCACTGGGCCTGTGCCGCTTGCAGGGCCTGAGCCATCTGCGTCAGGGCAGGCAGCGCGATGTTCACGCGTTCGAAGATCGGGCGGATATGCTGCTCTTCAAAATGCAGGCTCGTCCCGTCGTTCCAGTAATCGCGAACGATCTCCCAAGCGGTCTGCAGGTTCTCGACAGCTTCCTGCATGCGACCGCCTGCCGCAACGATGTTTCCGGGATGCATGGTCGACCTCTCGGCACAGTTAGCTCTGGCCCGATTGTAATGACTTTATCGCCGGAACGTGCGAACCGGCTTGCCAGTTTGCCAGACGAACAATCGTCAGCAGAAATCGTGAGCTAGAGTTCGGAGCACCGGGTTCCTTCTCTCAGGTTGACACAATGTCCGACAATTCGACTGGCTCTGACCGCCGACAGGATCTCCGCGCTCAGCTGCGGACCGTGGTCAACATCTACACCGACGAGACGATGGCCAAGGATCCCGTGGAATTCATCCGCGGCTGGTCGGAAGACGTTTCCGCCACCGGGGCCAAGATCATCACGACCGACCCGCTGGAAGAAAAGCACGTCTGGCTGAAGTTCCTAATGCCGGGCAGCGAACCGTGCTTTATCGAGGCCGAAGTGATGCGCGGCGACCAGATCGCCAAGGGACCATTCCAGGCCCGCGCGATGAACTGGTACGGAGTCCGGTTTCAGCGGCTGCTGAGTGAGAAAGAATTCATGGAACTGGCTATGTCCTACATCGCCAAACTGACCTCGGCCATTCCCGAGGAAGTTTCGGTCGAGCGGACCTCACTGCGAGCGTAACGACCGTCCAACGAATCGAGATAGCAAAAAGGGCGAGGTGCCAGCACCTCGCCCTTTCGCGTTTGCCTTCGACCCCGTGTCTACTTCTTCAGGGCGTCTCGAATCTCGGTCAGCAGAGCTTCCGTCGGAGTGGGTCCCGGAGGAGGTGCTGCGGCCTCTTTCGACTTCATGATCGCCAGAGCATGATTCATCGGTTTGACGATCAGGAAGAAGACAATCGCCGCCACGATCAGGAAGTTGATGATGGCACTCATGACCAGACCCAGATTCAGTGGCCCCGCCATCAACGTCACTTCGGCCTTGTCCGAGCCAGTGATCAAGTTGATCAAAGGATTCACGATTCCTTTCGTGAACGCTCCGACGATGTCACCAAATGCCGCTCCGATGATCACACCGGTCGACAGGTCAACAACGTTGCCTTTGAAGACGAACTTCTTGAACTCATCCAACATGACGCACTCTCTCCGACGAAGGAATAGGGGATCGCCCGCACAAGCGTGGCTGACGAAAAGCGAATTCACTGATGATCGTAAGCGGACATCCTTCTTCAAGCGAGAGGAATATCGTGTCTCCACAGAACTGTTGACGTTTCGTTCGAGTCCTGACGATTCGGCAAGCTTTGACGAGACCTACTCCACCCGCAGCAGCACAAACTTCAGGTACCGAAACTCCGGACAGATCAGCGGCGACGGGTGATCGATCGGCTGCCCCGCGATCGACAGCACCGTCGCCCGGCGGCGGGCATCCGACACCGCTTCCTGGCAGATTTCGACGAACAGCGATTCGGGAATATGGCTCGAACACGAGGCCGGGGCCAAGAGGCCGCCGCGCTGAGTGACCTTGGCACTGGCTGCGATTAGCTTGCGGTAGGCTGCGGTCGCCTGAGGAACGGTCGACTCGGACGGAGCGAACGACGGCGGGTCACAGATAACGATGTCCCACAGCTCCCCCTTCGATGAGGCCAGCTCCAGGAAACGGAACACATCCTCGGCCGCACCCACGTGCTGTGCGGGATCGAGCCCGTTCAGCGTCCAGTGGTGGTTGGCGGCTTCGATCGCGGGTTTGGCCAGATCGACCGTGGTGACATGGGTCGCCCCACCCAGTCCAGCTGCGACGGAGAACCCTCCGGTATAGGCGAACAGGTTCAGCACCCGGCAGCCGCGAGCGAGACTCCGGACCTGCTGCCGGTTCTCGCGCTGGTCCAGAAAGAACCCGGTCTTCTGGCCCTTCACGACATCGGCCGTCCAGCGGATGCCGTGCTCGAGGAACTCCGCGATGTTGTTTTCGGGAAGTACTCCGGCCAGCACCTTGCCAGCAGCTCCACGTTCACGGGCGCGTCCGTAGACTCCCGCGAGTGAAAGGTTCTGCATCAGCCAACCGGCAACCCCGGTCGAGTTCCAAAACCCCTCCGGCCCCGCCCCATCGAGTTGCATCACGGCATGCGAGCCGTAGATGTCGATCACCAAGCCGGGGAGCCCGTCCCCTTCTCCGTGGGAGAGCCGGAATCCCGTGGTGTCGGAAGCCAGTGCCTGCCGCCGCAAGTTCAAGGCCCGTGTCAGCCGCCGCGCGGCCCAGCCCTCATCCAGCGGCTTCCCATCCACATCGCACGATCGAAAGGCGATCGGGCACTGCGGATCGTAATACCCGCGGGCCACCTCACGCCCGGCCTTGTGATCGAGCAGCACTGCCTGCGTCCCGGCGGGGGCCTTCGGCAGCGTCAGCAGATTATCGCCATAGACCCAGGGGTGCCCGCGTTTGATCGTCCGCGTCAGATCGCGCGACAACCGCAGCTCGATCGGGGATCGCCCGCCTGAACGAAGCAGCGATTGAGTACTCAACCCGGGCTCAGTGCTCATCGCGGGTCAACATGAACAAGGCCTTCTTCTCACCCGGCAGCGTAAAGTCGAACCCGCAGCTGCGGAAGAACTCATCCGACGAGGTGATCGCCATGACTTCGAACACCTTGCGTCGTCGGGCCAGATCGACACAGGCATGTGTCAGCTTCTTGCCAATCCCTTTTCCCTGGTGGGCTCGCGAGACGCACAAGCTGCGGATCTCGGCCAGCTTCTGGGAGTAGATTTCCAGGGCGATGAACCCGACGACTTCATCGTTCAGAATCGCCACGAAGCCAGTCGGGACCAGATCCTCAAGTTCATCCACAGTTCGGGGCAGCAGGCGACCGGCATCGACGAACGGCTGGATGAACTCATAGATGTCATCCAGATCGGCCCGGGTGCTGGGCCGAACTTCGGCGGGACAGGTGTCCGATTCAGGAGAAGGTGAGGCTGGGTTCGTCATCAAACAGAGATCAGGTCGGGGCGAGGAATCGGACGAATTTGAACACGATCCGGCTTTGGAGTACAGAGGTTCTCTGCGGCATTCTCGTGGAATCTTGACGATGATCAGCCGGAACGCGCTAGCGTCCGGTTACTTCTCGAAAACCGTGGGCGAGCGCCCAGCGGCTGATCGATTCAACCGGCCTCTTTCGCCTGGATGCAGGTCTACGCCAGGATCTCGTGAACCACATTCCCGTACACATCAGTCAGCCGCATGTCCCGACCGCCGAATCGGACCGTCAGCTGGGTGTGCTCGATCCCCAGCAGATGCAGCAGCGTGGCGTGCAGGTCGTGCATCTCCAGCTTGTTTTCGATCGCGTGATAGCCGTACTCATCGGTCGAGCCAAACGCGAAGCCGCCTTTGACTCCTCCGCCCGCCATCCAGACTGTGTAGCCGAATGGATTGTGGTCGCGGCCATTGGAGCCTTGCGCGAAGGGAGTCCGCCCGAACTCGCCCGCCCACAGGACCAGCGTATCGTCGAGCAGCCCGCGTGACTTCAAATCGGTCAGCAGAGCCGCAATCGGCTGGTCGACGGAGTGCGAGTTCTTCTCGTGTCCGTCCTTCAGGTCGTTGTGCTGATCCCAGCGATCGCCATTCCCAGCGGGCGAGGTGACCTGCACGAACCGAACTCCGCGCTCCACCAATCGGCGAGCCAGCAGACAGCTTTGCCCGAACGCTTTGGTCCCGCCCCACGAGTCATTGAGGCCGTACATCTCCTGTGTGGCTTTGGTCTCCTGACTCAGATCGGCCAGTTCCGGAGCAGCTGTCTGCATGCGGAACGCGAGCTCGTAATTGGCGATCGCCGACTCCAGAGCATCCTGCTTCCCCGTACGTTCCAGCAGCGACCGATCGAGCCTTTCGATCAGCTGAAGTTTGCGGCGCTGGGCCGCATCGGTCGGATCGGCCCGCTCGACATTTGCCACCGGAGCCCCCTCGCGGCGGAACAGCGATCCCTGATAGGTCGCGGGGAGAAAGCCATTCGAGAAGCAGTCGAGTCCGCCCGGCGGGATCAGCCCCGCATTGACGACTACGAACCCCGGCAGATTCTCGTTCTCAGTCCCAAGCCCATACGTGACCCAGGCCCCCATACTGGGACGCCCCTGCAAGCCATGCCCCGTGTGCAGAAAGTAGTTGGCGTTTGTGTGCTCGGAGAACTCGGAAGTCATCGACCGGATCACGCACAGGTCGTCAGCACACGAACGCAGCTTCGGAAACAGATCGCTGATCGGCAGACCGCTCTGCCCGCAGTTCTCGAACTTCCATGGAGACCCCAGCGACGAGCCGACATTGTCGAACTGCGTCGGCTGGACCTTCATCTTGAACGGGTTCCCGTTCTCCTTGGTCAACAGCGGCTTGGGGTCAAAGGTGTCGACCTGGGACGGGCCGCCATCCATGTACAGAAAGATGACGTTCTTGGCTCGCGGCTCAAAATGAGGCTTCTGGCTGTGCGAGGAGGCGAAGGCCTGACCGCGATCACTCACCAAACCGGCGAGTGCGAGCGCTCCGAACCCGCCCGCCGACTGCGCCAGCCAGCCTCGCCGCGACAGCGCCGCCGGGGCGAACGAAGAACAACAGTTTCTCGGGCGAGACATTGGCATCTCCTGCGGGCTCACGAGTTCATGACTCGACATCTCAGTTTAACCGAATCGGGCGCTACTTTCGACAACCGATTCCCCAGCCGATATGCTGGCCGAAGCCCGTGTCGTCTCGCCTGGACTTCTCATGCATTGGCTTCTCGCTCAGGCCGAAAATCCGCCGCCGCTCACTCCGGAAGAGATCGAAGAGATCCACCGGCAGTTGCTCCCGTGGTGGTTCGTGTTCGGTTACACGGGGCTGTGGCTGTTCGGGCTGGCCTCGAGTGCGTTCACGATCTGGATGATCGTTTACTGTGTGCGCAACGACTCCGAGCGCGAGACTTGGATCTGGATCCTGCTGATGTTCCCGGCGATGGGGGCGGTGATCTACTTCCTGTCGCGCTGGCTCCCGAGCAGTTCTTTGGAGCCGCCCGCATTCGTCAAACGCTGGCGGGACGGTCCCAAGATTCGTCGGTTGGAGATCGCCGCTCAGCAGATCGGGAACTCGTACCAGTTTGTCGAGTGGGGGGACGCTCTGCGGGATGTCAAAGACTGGCCGCACTCCCGGTTGGCCTACCAGAAGGCTCTGGCGAAAGAGCCCGCGAACCTGCAGGCCCTGTGGGGCGCCGCCCACTCAGAAGCCCAGCTCGGAGATCATGCCGCCGCTCGAGGCTACCTGGAGCGAGTGATGGCGATCGATCCAGGCTACAAGTTCGGGGACGTCTCGTTGCTGTATGGCCGGACGTTACGTGCTCTCAACGAAGCCGATGCCGAGGTCGCCCACTGGCGGACGCACCTGAAAAAGTGGCGGCACCCAGAGGCTCTGTTCCTGCTGGCCGAGCGACTGGCCGAGCGTGCCGAGTTCGAAGAAGCCCGCCAGCTGGTCCAGACCATGATTGCCGACATCGAAGTCTGTCCGCGCGCGATTGCCCGGAAGTCATTCTTCTGGAAAGGCCGCGGGAAGAAGCTGTTGCGGAAGATTCCGACCTGACCGGCGGTAGCAGAATTCGTAAGAATTCTGCCGTCCATCAGTAACCCCACCGGTATGTCGCAATTTCGGCGATCAAGCGGCTTACTTCACCTCCACCTTGGGAGGCCGCACGTTTTCCGGCGTGTTCGGAACCTGCTCTGTCAAACGGTTCGGTCCCCCAGCCTGCTTGTCGAGCGTGAAGGCATCGTACAGCTTGCCCGTGGCTGTGTGGGCGGCATAGCGCAGCTGATCTCCCTCGATGTGGATGACTTGATAGAGCTGGGTGTCCTCCGCCGTCCGATGAAAGACCGGGCGACGCTGGGCGGCGTACATCTTGGGACCACTGACCGACACGACATAGACCGTTCCAACCTCGGTCTGGCGAGTCAGGCCGGTGGTGGTGTTCTCGCCGAGAACCAGCCCTGTGCGACCATACGAGTGGTCGTGCCCCTGCAGGACCAGATCGATCTTGTGCTTGTCAAAGACCTCCTGCCAGGCGACCCGCAGCGTCGGGTTATCCCGCCCCAGCGCCGTGGAATAGAGCGGGTGATGAAAGGTCACGATGGTCCACTTCATCGGGTTCTTCGACAGCACTTCATCGAGCCACTTCCCCTGGGCGACATGCCGCTCGTTCGAGTTGAGCGCCACGATCCGCACCCCCTGGTAGTCGATGTAGTAGGCCGTCTCCGCCAGCTTCTCCGGCCCGTTCTTCGGAAAGGCGAACATCGGGTTCCAATATTTGGAGAGCGCGATCTTCGTCGGAATATCGGCGATCTTCTCGACGACTCGGTACTCGTGGTTTCCCGGCGCGGCGATGCAGGGAATCATCGCATGCAGCGGGCCGCCGGCCTGGAACCATTCGCCCCAGTCGGCGTCGTTGTCGGCGCGGTTGATCAGGTCACCGGCATGCAGCATGAAGGCTGCCTTGGGAGCGTCGCGGGCCGCCTCGCGGATCACGCGGGACCACATCGACCGCACATCGTTCTGGGCATCGCCAAAGTAGACGAAACTGAACGGCTCGGGCTGGGTGCTGGCTGTCTGGAACTGGAACCACTCGCTCCAGTTCTCGCCATCCCCGACGCGGTAGGCGTACTTGGTCTTGGGCAGCAGCTCCGTGAACGAGACCTGGTGCCAGCGGACCGGGCCAAAGTCGGTGTCGAGCGGCGTCATGACTGACTTGAGCTGTTTCGCCTCCTTGGCAAAGGCCGGTCCATCGGTCGCCACCGCGATCTCTGCGAGCCCCTGCGGGACCTCGCTGCTAGTCCGCCAGGTGACAGCTGCCGAAGTCGCGGGGTCGGCCTCCCAGCTGAGGAGCACACGCGACGGAATCGCTGTGGGCTTGTGAATCTCGGCGTCGACGACTTTATGCGAGTGCCCCTCCGGGCCATCGTGGGCTCGTACGCTCACGGCGAGCCCGACGAGCCACACCGCAGCAATCACGAGTTTCCAGCAGAATTTCATCAGTGAGGTCTCAAGAGAGTCGGGCTTGCGGAGAACTCGAAATTGTCGCTGATTCCGGCTCAGTTGTCGCCGTTCAAGCCGGTCTCCAGCAACCGAGGGGACTGTCGCGATGAGATTCGTCGATCAATATTCCAGCCCAGCACGAGCAGTAACAGGAGGCCCGGTATCCGAGTGTAGCGGTCTGCGGGAGGTGTTCGATACACTCGCAAACGGTCACCACCGTCAATGAGCCACCGTCCATCGGGGCTGTAACGAAAGAGAAAATTGGTTCCATCGAAGCCTTGAATTTCGACAGGAACCCCAGCAGGTGACTCACTCGACGGACGGGCATATTTAACTTGGCCGCGTTGGACTGTGTCACGATCGATGGTCATGGCCGGGTGGATACGCCCGATCGTGCGGTTCCAGAGCTGCGCCACCCTCTGTTCGGATTCGGAATAGCGAAAGTCGCCATGCGCCATCCAGCCGTCCCCACGCCATGTCCAGGTCGACTCGCCGTGTTGAGGAGTGAATTGAGCCGCAAAACCGTCTTGCAATTCGCTTCGCACAAGTTGGTGGCCAACACACTCGAACGCTCGATAGATAGACCGATATACGGGGAACCCCGATGTTTGAGTTTGAAAAAGCAGCTTGCCCGAGGCCCAGTGACTGAAGGAAAGGCGTTCATATTGAGGAAACGCTGGGACAGGACACCGTGCCACTTCGACTCCATCTGGCACAGAGTGAAACACAATCCACCGGCCTTGCTTGTCGCATTCAAACGTCATCAGTTCTTGAGAGTCGAGTGTAAACAGAACGGAAGAAAGGTCTAACTCGCCAAACTCCTCGTCTTGCGTCTTCGTCTGAAATCCCGGGACCGGAATTCTCGATCGTTCTTTTCCGGTCGACAGGTCGATGATTGCGTAGAACTCATTCGTTCCTTGTGTCACCCATCCACTGTTCAAAACCGCGTAGCGGCCATCGGGACTGATGACCGGAGAAACGCTCGTATTGAGGCGAATTGAGGGAAACCGTTGTCGTCCGGACAGACGGTCCAGGACAATCCATTTGTGCTGGTTCTGTCCGTTTGTCCCTTCAGTCATTACTCGTGTGATGATCGTTTCACATCCGGGAGATACGACAGTTCCCATCTCCGCATGCAAAGTGATGGACCGTCCTACTTGAGCCATGACCTGACCTGTCTTCAGGTCCCACATCGTCAAATACAAGGGTGCAGGACTCGCCCCAGGCGCTCGGGTGCGTACGGGAGGAAAAGTGCGGCCATCCCCGTCCGCTGTAACGAGATGTCCCTCCTCCGTAAATCCGATGGGACTCGTTCCCCCCGGAATAGCGGCCGACGTCCAGAGCGGTTGAGCCGGGCGGAACCAAAGATGAAGCGCCCATGTCATCGCGATCGCCCAAACGCTGGCTCGCAAGATCATGTGTCCAAGAGCTTCAAAGAGATGTCGTGATCTGTGAACTCCAGAATTCAACGCGAGGCCTCACGGAATTGGAATCGACAAACATGGAGAGGCGTATTGCAGATCACATCAAAATATCGTGCAGCACGTGCCCATGCACATCGGTCAGACGGCGTTCGATCCCGTTGTGGTAGTAACTCAGTCGCTCGTGATCGAGCCCCAGCAGATGTAGCAGCGTGGCGTGCAGCTCATAAATCGAGGAGACCTTCTCGACCGCCTTGGCCCCGAATTCGTCGGTGGCTCCATAGCTGGTGCCGCCCTTCACGCCCGCTCCGGCGAGCCAGACGGTGAACCCCTTCGGGTTGTGATCGCGGCCGCTGGCCCCCTTTTGAAAGGTCGGCATTCGACCAAACTCGGTCACGAATGCCACGACCGTCTCCTCCAGCAGACCGCGCTGCTTCAAGTCGCGAATCAGCGCAGCTGCGGGGCGGTCGAGGATCGGGGCGTGGATGCTGTACTGCTGCTGCAGGGTCTTGTGGCCATCCCAGTTCCCGACCCCTTCCCCCATCGCATAGGCCCCATTGAACAGCTGCACAAAGCGGACCCCCTTCTCGATCAGGCGGCGAGCCAGCAGGCAGTTGCGGGCAAAACCGGCCTGAGTCTTGTCGGGAGCATCGACTCCATAGGCCGCCAGCGTCGAGGGGGACTCGTCCGCGAAATCGACAATCCGCGCCGCCGACAGCTGCATCCGGGCTGCCATTTCATAGCTGGCGATCCGGGCGGCCAGCTGGCGGTCGCCGGGGTTCGCCTCCAGCTGTTTCTCATTGAGAAATCGCACGAACTCCCGCGTGGCCAGGTCGGTCTGGGGCGTGATCGAGTCAGGGCGTTTCAGGTGCGGAATCGGCCTCTCTGCGTTGAATGCGGTCCCCTGAAACGTCGCAGGGAGAAAGGCCGAGTTCCAGTGATTGGAGCCGACCTGCGGGACTCCGCGCGGGTCGGGAATCGCGACAAACGCCGGCAGATCGCGGCACTCACTGCCGAGTGCATAACTGACCCAGGCCCCGATCCCCGGAAACCCGTCGAGCGTAAACCCGGTACTCATCTGGTTCTCAGCGGGGCCATGCGTGTTGGACTTGGCTGTCATCGAGTGAATGAAGCTGATCTCATCCGCCAGCTCCGCCAGATTCGGCAGCAGGTCGCTGATCATCTTTCCGCACTGACCGCGCGGCCGGAAGGCCCACGGGCTTTTGATCAGATTGCCGTTCTCACCCTGAAACGTAATCAGCTTATCACTGCCCGGCATCGGAGTATCGTGCCGCTTGATCAGCTCGGGCTTGTAGTCCCACGTGTCGATATGGCTGAGCGCCCCGGAGCAGAAGATCATCAAAACATTCTTGGCCCTGGGAGCATGATGCGTTCGCCGCGGCGCATGCGGCTGTGACGGGTCGACCTCCGGCCGGATCGGGCCCCGTTCGTTCGCCAGTGCCGGACGCGAATCGTTCAGCGCCGCCAGCGCCAACCCCGCCAGCCCGGTGCTGAAGTTCCCAAACAGTTCGCGGCGGTTGAGCAATGAATGCATGGCAAGTCCTCGTGTCGCCGAATTGTCTCGAAGCGCCTCACCCAGGGAAAGCCCACGAGGTGACTTCCCTGTCGGCGACTTCTCCAAAGTCGCTGAAACCCGCGTGACTGAACGGGGAGTTGACCGCAGTGCTCCCCCCTGCCTGCTCCCTTCCGCAGTTTAGAACCCTCAGGCGTGAGTGGAATTTGCCTGACTTACCCCAAGTGTGGGTCCACACGCTGAAACCGTGTCCTGCCCGATGGAGGTCATTTGGGAAAGAAGATCGCGATTCCGACGAAATCGGGATTCCCAGATTCCTGGATCGTGGTAAATTCATCGGGAATGTAACATCTGCCTGTCGAGGGCTGCGAGAGGGAGAATCATCTTGAGTTGGGTTTGTAAGGGGTGTCGTACGGTTGTCGAGGAGTCCGCGCAACAAGACGTGGACTCTACCCGATGTCCAGTTTGCAGAACCGTTCTGGAGCGGAACCTGCCGCGCCGAAATGCGCGGGACATGGCCGCCCGGGCCTTCGGGCGTTACGACTTGGTCGACTGTGTGGGTTCCGGTCACTTTGGGAATGTCTGGCGGGCGTTTGATACCAAGCTGCGGCGGGAAGTTGCCCTCAAGATCCCCAAGTTCGTCGGATCCGAGGCCCGGGATCGGTCGCTGTTCTTTCGTGAAGCCCAGGCAGCGGCCGGGCTGAATCATCCGGGTATCGTGACAGTCTACGAAGTCGGTGAAGAAGACAATTGCGTCTTCATCGTCAGCGAGTTCGTGAAAGGGGGCACGCTACAGGTCCTGCTGCGCGAGGAGCCGCTCTCGATTCCGGATACGGTCAAATGTGCCCTGCAGATCGTGTCCGCTCTCGGTTATGCACACGAGAATCAGGTCGTGCATCGCGATCTGAAGCCCTCCAACATTCTGCTCGGAGAGTTCCGACAACCCAAGATTGCCGACTTTGGTTTGGCGAAGCAGTTCTCGGGCGAGAGTTCTGCCGGAGAAGAACAGACTCGTGAAGGGCAGATCTTCGGGACGATCGCGTACATGTCTCCCGAACAAGCCCGCGGGGCTCACACGCTGCTGGATCAGCGGTCTGACCTGTATTCGTTCGGCGTCGTCTTCTACGAGATGTTGACGCGCAACCGCCCGTTCCGCACCGGCGATCCCGATTTCGCGCAGAAGCTGCAGTTCGAACTGCCGCTGCCGCCACGAAATCTGAACTCCCTGCTGCCCGCCAGGCTCAGCGACATCTGCATGAAGTGTCTGGCCAAGTCGCCGGAAGACCGATACCAGACCGCCCGTGAGATCGAGGCCGATTTACTGGCTTGGCAAGAGTCCAGTTCGGAGAGCGAAGATACTGAAGAATTTGATCTGGTGTCACTTCGGCCCGCTGTCGGCCAGCCCTCCACCAAGGCGGCCTCGACCGTGTGGTGGCCGGGCAGCAAGATTGGGCGACGCGCCGCCTTGGGACTGGGCCTGACATCGGCAGCCGTGGCGCTGGCAGCTGCGACCGGCAACCCGTTCAAGTACCTGCCCAAGCCAGGCAATGTTCGGATCAGCACCAATCCTCCGGGCGCCCGTGTCGTCTTCTGGGGCTTTCATCCCCAGTACGGCATCCTGGACCCGGAACAGCGTTATGAAGCCCCGGGGGTCACGCCGACGACAATCGAGTTGCCTCCGGGGGATTACTTTGTTGTCGCTGCAATCAATGACGAGTACTTCCACGAAGTGATCCGTCGGGTCCCCAAGAACCCTGAGGCTCTCCAACCGGGAATTCGCCACCAGCAATACCGCTATGCGGACGGCGTCATCAATCTGGGGACGATTGAACTTTTTGGCGAGGAAGCCGCGCGCGACATGGCCCTCTGCCCGGCCCAGGAATCCTTTACAATGGGTGTGGGAACCGAGGGTCTTTCGGCTCATCGGCGGAGAATTCCATCGTTCTATCTGGAGGCGACGGAGACTCCCTATCGCCGACTGACAGAGCGGTTTCCCGAGCTGAGAGGGATTCGTTCCTACCTGCCGTTCGGCCGTAATCCAGAAACTCGCCCGACAAACTACGATCTCCCTGCCGACAATATCTGGTGGGATGACGCACTGTGGATGGCGGAGCTGATGGGCCGACGATTGATGTTTGAGTCGGAGTACGAGTGCGTGGCGACGAACTCTGGAACAACCAAGTTTCCCTGGGGAGATGATC
Source organism: Planctomycetaceae bacterium (assembly GCA_044337025.1). Classification (GTDB taxonomy): domain Bacteria; phylum Planctomycetota; class Planctomycetia; order Planctomycetales; family Planctomycetaceae; genus TH-plancto1. Next base: position 58,081 of record JBIIOI010000007.1, on the reverse strand, counting down.
CAGAAAAAGCCCAGGACTGGAATCTTGGTCCCGTGGGAGTCGCCCCCCACGACGTGGTCGAAGTCGGTGGGGTGAGTGTCAAAGGTCTGTTCTCAAACTCTGCGGAATGGACCATGACCCCCGCGTGCATCTATCCCCGGGCCGACGGGAAAGAGATTGGTCTGGATGTCGACGCCACCGATTTCTTTGTCGTTCGAGGTGGCGATAAGCCACTTTTGGAGTCCGGCGCCCCCTCGGAACGGATGCTTCAGTACGGGGCTCGTGCTCGCGAAAAGGTTCACCGCACAGACAAGGTCGAGGGCCTTGGTTTTCGCTGTGCGCGTAGCCAACGCCCCCGACTCACGGTGCAAGACATCGAAGAGATCATTCGTCCGTGAACACGCCGTTCACCACGGATGGGTTCACTCGTGCATCAGCACATCAACAGTCAAATCCGCTTCGGTCGGTCTCGGAAACGTGATTTGGTATACGTTCCAGGCGGCATCCGGCTTCTTGGCGGCCTTGGCCGCAATGATGGCCTTGGGAGGGACTCCCTCATTGCTGACTTCGACTGCCATTTTTGCGGTAAACGCCTTGATCGTGACAATATTCTGGGCGTTGACAGCGAACGGAGGTTTCGGGCCGAAGGCCGCTTGCGGGACCTTCACGACTTGATTGGGAACATCGGCCAGGACGACCCGTGCATATCGGGTGGTCCCCGTATTGTCCGGAAAACTGACGACCCAGTCATGCATCGAGGTGGTTCGAATTCCGTGCTGAAAGGCAAAGGGGCCCTCCACCTTAAACATCGGGTCGCTGTAACCTTTCTGAACGCTCGCGGGGAATGGAAGGGCAGTAACGCCTTCCTCCAGCATGAGCCCGCCCACGCAATTCACTCCATCCGGGCAATCGGAAGCACTGGCCCCCGGATCCAGCGTCATCGCCATGGCGCCACTATCTGGATCGCAGTAAGGTGCATACCAGATATCGGGATCGCCTCCCCACATTCCCATACTGAAGTAAGGGCATGCCACAATTCGTGGCAACTGGGCAAATACATTACCAGCCGACAGCAGCCCCACGCACAACAAACTCCAAATCCAGATCCGTCGCATCATTCATTCGCCTCATTGCGTCATGGTTCTCCGCGATCCCTTTGCTACGGCCCCGCAGCAGATGAAGGGCGCAGTCAAGAACCATGTGGGTTAGAACACTAGCAACATGTATAGAAACTCGCCAATGGCTCGCCTCTGGCTCCTCTGCCGGTTTCTGTACTCGTGAGGACCGGAGCCCCAACTACAGAAGTGCGAATCGGACGTACTCAGGATCATCGGAGATCGTCACTCGGCTGACAGAGGTACAATTGCGTGGGACTCGGCGCGTGGCAACTGGGACTTGCCCCACACTGGTGGCCTTGGTTTCCCCGCACGGCAACGCACTTCTTTACACGGGGGAACTCTCTGCTGACTGAAAACTGAGAACTGACATCTGAAAACCTGCCCACTGTGAAACAGTGGGGCGCCCTGGTTTCCCAGCCTGTCGGGTTTCGCCGCCTGCGGCAATCCGCGTATGATAAGTCTCATCCGATGCAGATCGGAGTCCCGCCTCCAAGCCCCCCCTCGAAGCTGGCGTCCGCCCTCCATGTTTGACGAGACTCAGAGCCACTTCACCGCCGATTCACTCCCCAGCTTCGACTACGACCCGCGGACTCGGGTCGTGTTCGGAGCGGGAGCGGTTTCCCGCTTGGGGGAGTTTGCCCAGGAAATGGGCGGTCGCGAAGTTCTGCTGGTCAGTGATCCCGGCATACGCCAGGCGGGGCACGCGGACCGAGCCCTTCAGGCACTTTCTGACGCGGGGCTGCGCGTTCATCTGTTCGATGATGTCCAGCCGAATCCGACGACGGACGATGTCGATCGCGGAGTCGCATTCGCTCGGGGAAAATCGATCGACCTGCTGATCGGCCTGGGAGGCGGCAGCAGCATGGATGTCGCCAAGGGGATGAACTTCCTGCTGACGAACGGCGGCAAGCTCGAAGACTACAAGGGAACCGGACGGGCTGCTCGCCCCATGTTGCCGCTCATTGCCATCCCGACGACTGCGGGCACCGGCAGCGAGGCGCAGTCGTACTGCGTCATCGGGGATGCCAAAACGCACATGAAGATGGCCTGCGGGGACAAGAAGTGTTCCGCGCGGATCGCCATTCTGGACCCCGAGCTGAGCGTCACGATGCCCCCTTCGGTGACAGCTGTCACGGGGATCGACGCCATCAGCCACGCGGTCGAGAGCTACGTCACTCGGAAGCGAAATCCCGTCTCAATGCTGCTGGCGCGGCGGGCCTGGAATCTGCTCTGCCGGGCCTTTCCCGTGGTGCTGCGCGAGCCGACGAACCTGTCGGCCCGGGGAGCGATGCTGCTGGGCGCTCACCTGGCAGGAGCGGCGATCGAGAACTCCATGCTGGGGGCGACCCATGCCTTGGCGAATCCGCTGTCGGCCCACTTCGGGCTGATCCATGGGGTCGCGGTTGCGATCATGCTGCCGCATGTCGTGCGGTATAATTCCGTGGAGGTCGGTTCCCTGTACGGAGCCTTGGCCGAGGACGCCAAGCTCTGCGATCAGGAGGACCCGGAAGCTGCAGACTTGCTGGCGCTGTACCTGCGGAATCTGGCCAAACAGGCGGGCTGTCCGGCCAATCTGTCGGGATGCGAGGGAATCGGCGACCTGTTGACCACATTGTCCGAAGAAGCGGCCTTGCAGTGGACCGGGAAGTTCAACCCGCGCGAGGTCGATGCCCAGTCGCTGCGAACGCTCTACCAGGAAGCCCTGTAAGGCCACCCATTCATTCGAATTCACGAGGCACAACATCATGAAGTGGGCACTGACCATTCTGCTGACCATTCTGCTGACCATCGTGACCTCGGCGACAGCTGAGGACTGGCCGGGATTTCGGCGCGACCCAGCGCTCAATGGAGTTGACCTGACCGCGAAGATCCCCGCTAACCCCAAGCCACTCTGGGAGGTCGCGACCGCTGACGGAGTTTCTTCGACTCCAGTGATTGTCGGCGAGCTTGTCTACGTCGGTCTGATCTCCGGCGATCTGCTCTGCCTGAAACTGGAGAACGGCCAGGAGGTCTGGAAGTATCAGTCACTGCCGAACGCGAAACCCAATGAACTGCCCCCCGCGTTTTCGGCTCCCATTGCGGCCTCGGACAAGCTGATCTTCGCGGGCGATCAGGAAGGGACGCTGCACGCAATTGATCGCCAGACCGGTCAGCAGGTCTGGACGATCGACGATGGCGGAGAATTCGTGGGCGGGCCGAATCTGTACAAGGACCGCTTAATCTTCGGCTCGCACCGAGGAAAGCTGACCTGCGTCGATCAGGCCACAGGCAAGACCGTGTACTGGGTGTTCGACACAGAGGGCCCGATCAACGGGACTCCGACCATCGCCGGGCAGTACACGTTCTCGACCAATTGCCAGGCCCCGTTTCTGAAGGTCGTGGACATCGAAACCGGGAAGGCGGCCAAGTCGATTCCGATCGAGGGACGCCTGATCGCCAGCGCTGCTTTCCGCGACGACATCCTCTATTTCGGAACCGAGATCGGAGCTGTCTATGCTCTCGACTGGCAGAAATCGGAACTCACGTGGACGTACGCGAACCCGGATCGTGAGCAGCAGATCGACTCGTCTCCGGCCGTCAGCGACAATCTGGTCGTCATCGGCCATGGAGACAAGAATCTGCACGCCATCGATCGCAAGACGGGGCAGGGAAAGTGGATGGTCCCGACGCGAGCGAAGGTCGACTGCTCGCCTGTCATCGCGGGGGACAAGGTCATCTTCGGGTCCAACGACAAACAGCTCTATCTGGTGCAACTCAGCGATGGCCAGATCCTGTGGAAGCACAACGCCGGCCAGCCAATTCGAGGTTCCGCCGCCGTGTCGGGCGACCGCTTTGTGATCGGAACCGAAGGCAGCGGCGGCAAGGTGCTGTGCTTCGGCAAGTAAAGTGGCTCGTACGTGACCCTCTCTCACCCGGAAAGCGAACTAATGAACTCTCGCATCCTGCTTGGCCTGTTTCTGTGTCTGGTGGCGATTCCGGTGAGTGCAGAGGACGGGTTTCGTCCGCTGCTGAATGGTCAGGACCTCAACGGCTGGGTCCTGGTCAACACTCCTCCGCAGACCTGGTCAATTCAAGACGGCATGCTGGTCTGCACCGGCAAGCCGATTGGTGAGATTCGCACAGAGAAGATGTACCAGAACTTCATTCTGGAAGTCGAATGGCGGCACATGGTCCCCGGTGGCAACGCCGGGATCTTCGTCTGGGCGGATGATATCACTTCAAAGGGAGTTCCGTTTCATCGCAGCATCGAAGTCCAGGTCCTGGATCACGGCTACGGTCAAGGTGCGGGGCACACCACTCATGGCGATATCTTCCCGATTCACGGAGCGCAGATGACGCCTCTCAACGGTCGCGGCGGCAGTCGGGCCTTTCCCACCGAGGAGCGGTCCAAGCCCTCCCCCGAATGGAACCATTACCGGATCGAGTGCCAGGACGGAGCCATCAGCCTGTCCGTGAATGGCAAGGTCGTGACGCAAGGGAAAGAAGCCAGCCCACGCAAAGGCTACATCTGCATCGAATCCGAAGGGGGCGTCGTCCACTACCGGAATATGAAGATTCGCGAACTGCCCGAGACTCCCGTGGCCCCCGAGCATGTCGCGATCGCCAATCGCGGCTACCGCAGCATTTATAGTGGTCTGGACCTGACCGGGTGGAAGGGAACCGAGGCGGGGCAGCCACACTGGATGTCAAACGACTGGGTACTGGGCTACGACGGGAAGGCCGCAGCTGAGAACGCCGCTCTGAGTTCCGAAGAGACTCTCAATGATCGTGGTTTCCTCTTAGACATCCGCCCTGGCAAGGAGTTTCGCAGCCTGAAACTGCTCAGCGAAACTCTCACCGCCGAAACCCTGAAGCCCGGCGCATGGCACCGCATCGAAGGAGCCGTGAAGGGCGGCAAGCTGTCGCTGCTGGTCAATGGAGTGCCGGTGGCTGCGGATCGCTCCGTGACCGAGGCCACGCTGAAGCTGCACCCTGAAGGGCCGGCGGACTTTGCGAATATCTATGTTCGCGAATTGAAGTGAGCTGTGCCCCTCCCCGCGGATCTTAACTTTACTCGTGCTGCACATCGCACTTTGGAAAACGCCGTTTGTAATCGGCGATACCCGCATTGGTGACTTGAGTTCGCGAGACGTCAAGAAACCAAGTCTTGGGCGCTAGATTCTTGAGACCTGAATCAGTGATCGCGGTGCCGCTCAGGTCCAGTGTGAACAAATCAGTCTGTCCGATCAATGATGCAATCAGCTCGTCGGTCATCGCCGTAGACGCCAGTGAGAGACCCATGAAGCGATGACCTTCGACCAGTTTCTTGACAGCGGCTTCGGTCACCCCGGTCGCATCGAGCGACAAGTGCGACAGCGACTGCAGCTTCGCCAGATGTTCCAACGACTGATCCGTTACCTTGGTGGAATTCAGAGAGATCGATTCGAGGCGAGGATTTCCGGTCGTTAAGATCTCCACACCAACATCGGTCACCGCAGTTTTATCGAGGAACACCCGCGTTAGATCCGGGACGGTCAACAGCGAACTCATTCCCGCATCGGTCACTTGAGTCGAGCCCAAATCAAGCGAGCGGAGTTTCTTCATCGACCCGAAGAGTTGGAGATCTGCATCGACGATTGGCGAGCCGTTGAGTCTCAAGGTTGTCAGGTCTGAAAACGATGTTAATCTGGCAAGTCCCTTGGACGTCACAGCCGACGCCCCAAGATCGAGCGTGTCAAGACTATCGCAGCTTGCCAAGTGAGACACCCCTTCATCTGTCACTTGAGTTGACGCCAAATTCAAGAGGAAGAGGTTCCCCACACTCGAAAGAGTTTTGACGCCCTGATCGGTGACCTCGGTTCCTGCCGCTTCGACTGCACTCAGGCGTGGAAAGGTTTTCACAAGATAGGCGATTCCGGAATCGGTGATGGATGTCTGATTCAATTGAACCGACTGGAGTCGTTTCAATGCGCCAAACTTCCGCAAATCGTAATCCGTGATCTTTCGATCCGACAGATCGACTTCTTGGATATCGCGTCCGATCAACAGTTTCTCCCACCAGGAGCGAAACTCGCCTCTCACCTCATAGATCGAGCCTCCCATCTCTTCGACGGCCTGGACCGCAGACTCCGTCACTTGCGATCGATAGGCGAACGTCCCATATGTGAACGCAATCAGGAGAAGTGGACCTCCGACTAGAGCAATCGTCCAACGGGGTTTCATGGTGGTGTACAGTTGGGGGCGAGACGTGACTCACTCAAAGATAACGATGGTTTTGTGGGAGTGCGATGGATCGAGTTTCGTCGAACTGACCGTTGTGGGGCCTCGTTGGTTTCCCTCCCAAACTACCCATGTCCGGGCCTTGAAACCATGCGTACAATTCCTTCCGTACCGGTCACCGACTGCGGGAGGAACCCTCATGGCCAAGTCAGCAGGTCAGAAGTCGAAGGCATTGAAGCCTGCCAGCGGGCGCAGTGAAACGAGCTCGCATACGATCGGGAGTTACCTGATCCAGCGGCTGCAGGACTATGGAGTACGGGATGTGTTTGGCATCCCGGGGGACTTTGTGTTGACGTTTTACGATCAGCTGCAGAAGAGTCCGCTGCGGGTCATCGGGGCCACTCGTGAAGACAATGCCGGGTATGCCGCCGACGGGTACGCGCGGGTGAACGGCATTGGAGCTGTCTGCGTCACCTATTGCGTGGGCGGGCTGAGCCTGTGCAACTCGATCGCGGGGGCCTATGCAGAGAAGTCGCCGGTGGTCGTGATCAGCGGCGGCCCCGGAATGGAGGAACGCCGCAACGATCCCCTGCTGCACCACAAGGTCCGGGACTTCAACACGCAGCGGGAAGTCTTCGAGAAGATCACCGTGGCGAGCGCCCTGCTTGATGATCCACTGACGGCGTTCCGTGAGATCGACCGATGCCTGGAAGCCTGCGTCCGGTACAAGCGGCCGGTCTACCTGGAACTGCCGCGCGATCGCGTCGACTCCAAACCGCTGAGCCCCTATGTCCCGACCACATCGCCACAGGTCAGTGACAAAGACGCTCTGGCTGCGGCGCTCACCGAGGCCGCAGAACGCCTCGCAGCGGCAAAGAAGCCGGTGCTGATTGCGGGGATCGAGGTTCACCGGTTTGGCCTGCAGAAGCTGGTCGTCGACCTGGCCGAGAAGTTCAACATCCCGATGTGTGCGACGCTGCTGGGCAAGTCGGTGGTCAGTGAGAAGCACCCGCTCTATCTGGGCGTCTATGAAGGAGCGATGGGGCGGCAGGCGGTCACGGAGTATGTCGAGTCGTCCGACTGCGTGATCCTGCTCGGGGCCTTCATGACCGATATCAATCTCGGAATCTTCACAGCTCATCTCGATGCGGGGCGATGCATCTCAGCCACGAGTGAGAAGCTGCGGATCGGGCACCATCATTTTCATGATGTGGTGTTTGCCGACTTCCTGCGGGGACTGGGCGGCCTGAAGCTCGCAGCCAAGAAGAAAACACCGCTGCCTCGCCGCGAGTCGGCTCCCGCAACGAAACGTCCCGCCAGCGAGCCGGTGACGATTGCCTCACTGTTTGAGCACATCAACTCGTTCCTCGACGACAACATGGTCGTTGTCGCGGATGTGGGGGATTCGCTGTTCGCAGCCAGTGATCTGACGATTCACAAGCAGACCGAGTTCCTGAGCCCGGCCTATTACACCTCGATGGGATTCGCGATCCCGGCCAGCGTCGGTGTCCAGGTGGCCAATCGGAACTTGCGCCCGATTGTTCTGGTGGGGGACGGAGCGTTCCAGATGACCTGCCTGGAGCTGTCGACCTCGGTCCGGCATAAGTTCAACCCACTGGTGATCGTGCTCAACAACAAGGGATACACCACAGAGCGTTTCCTGCTGGAAGGCCCGTTCAACGACATTCTGAACTGGAACTACCACAACCTGCCCGACCTGCTCGGAGCGGGATGGGGGTTCGAGGTGCATACCGTCGGCGAGCTGCACCAGAGCGTCCAGGCGGGGCTGGCGAAGACCGATGGATTTTCGCTGCTGAATGTCCACCTGAAGCCGGACGACACCAGCCCCGCCCTGCGGCGGCTGGCAGAGCGAATGTCGAAGCAGGTATAGAGCTGCGTCCGCCCGACGACATGGTGCTTGGCGACGTAAACGAAGGCTGGTAGGACTCTTACGAATCCATCCATCGATGACTCCTGGTTGGGCGCACGACCTCCCAATCTCTTCCGGAAGCCGAGAAAAACAGGCCAGTCACCGGCCCCACGGGTTTCGTCGAGATTGGCCTGCGCTGCAATTCTCGTTATCCTCCCGGCAGATTGGAGGCAATGGATGTGGTCCCGCTGCAGCATGCTTCAAATCCCTCGGACGAATGCGCTCGATGCGGAGATTCCGGCATCGAACGCGGTCGCCTGAGGGTTTTGAAATGACTGGGGTTTCTTGAGGGTGCAATCGTCGCACCGCCTCGCCGCACCTGCTCTCGTCACTGACAGACCCTCGGAGAAACATCCATGAGCATGGCGATCGTCTACACCAAGGCCCGGCAGATTCTGGACAGCCGCGGCAACCCGACCGTGGAAGTCGATATCGAACTGGAAGACGGCACGCTCGGTCGCGCTGCCGTTCCGAGCGGTGCCAGCACCGGGGCCCACGAGGCCTGCGAACTCCGCGACGGCGACAAGAGCAAGTACCTCGGTAAGGGCGTCCTCAAGGCCGTCAATAACGTCAACGAAGAGCTGGCCGACCTCCTCGAAGGGATGGACGCGTTCGATCAGGCCGGGATCGACAAGGCGATGATCGAGTGCGATGGCACTCCGAACAAGTCCCGCCTGGGTGCGAACGCCCTGCTGGCCTGCTCGATGGCGACCGCTCACGCAGCTGCCAAGGTCAGCCTCCAGCCGCTGTTCCGCTACATCGGCGGCGTGGGAGCCAACCGGCTGCCCGCTCCGATGATGAACATCATCAACGGCGGTGCGCATGCCAACAACGGCATCGACCTGCAGGAATTCATGGTCATGCCGCTGGGGTTCGATAACTTCAGCGACGCCCTGCGAGCCGGAGCCGAAGTGTTCCACTCGCTCAAGAAGGTGCTGCACGATAAGCACCTGTCGACAGCTGTGGGCGACGAAGGGGGCTTTGCTCCCGACATCAAGAACAGCGAAGAGGCGATTCAGATCGTCCTGACTGCGATTGAGAAGGCCGGTTACAAGCCGGGCGAGCAGATCAGCCTGGCTCTCGACTGTGCCTGCACCGAGCTGTACGACTCGAAGACCAAGACCTACACCGTCGAAGGCCGCAAGCTCGATCAGGCCGGCATGGTCGAACTGCTCGCCGGCTGGGCGGAGAAGTACCCGATCTGCTCGATCGAGGACGGTTGCTCGGAAGACGATTGGGAAGGCTGGAAGATGCTGACCGATCGCCTGAAGGGGACCAAGGTCCAGCTGGTCGGCGACGACCTGTTCGTGACGAACAGCAAGCGTCTGCAGATGGGTATCGATCAGGGCGTGGCCAACAGCATCCTGGTCAAGGTCAACCAGATCGGCACCCTGACCGAGACGATCGAAGCCGTGAACCTGGCCTTCCGCAATGGCTACACTGCGGTGATGAGCCATCGTTCGGGCGAAACCGAAGACACCACGATCGCCGACCTGGCCGTCGCTCTGGGCACCGGCCAGATCAAGACCGGTTCTGCCAGCCGCACCGACCGGATCGCCAAGTACAACCAGCTGCTGCGGATCGAGGAAATCCTCGGACCGAACGCTGTGTACGGCGGCACGATCTAGTCCCGTTGCAGAATTCGTAAGAATTCAGGCGTCGATGACAACTTCGCGAAGCCGAACTTCTCTCACGAGAAGTTCGGCTTTTGCGTTTCTTGAGCGACTCGACGGCACGTCGGGCGAGCCCGACGGCTAACGAGTTCAAGTCTTCCACGACCGCCAGATCCGCTCTCGCACCACATATCCTGCTTCCGCCAGTCCCAGCCGGTCATAGGTCGCCGCCGCCCGGTCGTTGTGCTCTTCCACATAAAGCCGCAGCCCCACTACATCCGGAGTCGACCGGGCCAGCTGGGTCACGTGCTCTACGAGAGCCCGGAATACTCCCTGGCGGCGGGCAGTTGCGACGACATAGACGCTCTGCAGCCACCAGATGTCGCCATTCCGCCAGTCGCTCCATTCGCGAGTATGCATCAGCTGGCCGATGACCTGACCGCCCTCCTCCGCAACAAAGTAGCGGGCCTTGTGCGGGTCCAGCAGTGCCGCTCGCACTCCGTCCGTGAGGAGCGCGACCGACAGCTCAATCGATTCGGTCTCCAGAGCCAGCAGGCGATTGAACTCGACGATTGTCGCAAGGTCTTCCACGGTGGCGGGGCGAATCTGCATGGGACCTAAGTTTCGGAACTCGGAGGGATCGAAAGGACGGCAGAATTCTGACGAATTCTGCTACGCGGGGCGCTGGTCCAGCAACGGCTGGGCGAACCCCTCGATCGTGTTGTTCAAGAGACTCACCTTCCCAGCTGCGGCACCGATTCGAATCCCGACGCGCTTCGCCGTTCCGCGGGTTTCGCGGATCTCGTTGCCAGTCAGCACCAGGTCTCGGGTCTTGCCTTGAATCTCGATCGCAGCTCCGTCATCGCCACCGTTGTCGATGATCCGGTTGTTCTCCAGGGTATTGCGGTTCGCCCAGAAGTCCTTGCCGCGATTCTCATCGCGGAACAGCACTCCAAAGATTCCGCTGCCCCGGATTTCGTTGTTTCGCATCACATTGTCGGTGTCGTTGTGTCCGATCGAGACCCCGTACGTGCGGCTGTCGAGAATCTTGCAGTTCTCGGCCAGTCCGTACTTCACGCCCCAGCACCAGAACAGCCCGAGCCCGTTCTTCTCCAGCCGGCAGTCCCGGATCAGCGGACGCTGCGACCCCGAGCCCGGGTGAATGCCGAGATCGGCGTTGTCATGGCTGTGGAGCCTTTCGACGATCACATCGTGGCAGATCTGAAAGCTGACCCCATCCCCATTGGAGTTCCGCGAGACGACATCGCGGATCGTGTAGCGATTGCAGTCCTGTATAAAGATGTTGCCGCCGTAGTTGCCGTTGAGGTTCGTGCTGTTGGCTTTGTTGCCATCCAGTGTCAGGTTCTCAATCAGGACATCTGCGGTGTTCTCGCTCGTCAACAAAGGAAACAGCGATGAACAGGTCGGCGATCCACTCAGCCACAGGTTCTCCCGCAAGCCATCGTTGAGCTTGAACCGCAGGCCCGATCGAGCGGTCAGCGTCCGCTTGATGACGGTCTCGCTGCCGTTGTGAGGATTCTTCGTGACGAAGGTGACCCCGTCTCCAACCTGAAACTGCCCGGCCTCCGTGAGCGTGATCTCCTGGTCGTACCAGTCAGAGTCCTCGGAGAGCTTGATCGTCTGCGAGGCAATCTTCGTGATCACCGTCTCAGGTCCGCTGCCTTGCAGTCGAATACGGGAGGGCAGCCAGACCGCATTCCGCAGCGTGTACGTCCCCTCAGTCAGCCGGACCGTGCCGCCTCCCAGCCGTGCCACGTAGTCGCACGCCGCCTGGATCGCACGATCTCCAGAGCCCGCCGCCTTGGCCAATTCCGGCGTCACGGTATAGGTGAACCGCTCGTCCCAGTTCGGCTCGAATCGCTCGTCGCCATCGGTCGCCCTGGCCGCTGCGACTGGGGGGCGACCGTCCTGTGCCGGGAGCCAGCCACAGGCCAGCAGCGCTGCCGTCGAAGAGAGTAAGCTGCGGCGAGACAAGCGAGTCTTCATGCGGACCTCCATGGAGAATACCGCTCATGATTGTGGCGAACCGACCAACGAATCGCGAGGACGGGCCGGTTTCGGCCTTGTGTCGCTGCGGCTCCGGAACATAGTTTTTGCAGCATGACATTCCATTCTCTGGGCAAGGTCACGTCATGTTCACATCACGGATTGCGTCTTTCGTTGTGCTTGGCTTGATCGCCAATCTGATGGCAGAAGCCGATCGCAGCTGGGCTCAGGAAACGGCCCCGCCAGCACCCGCCCCCGCCGAACCGTTTGATCCAATCAAGCAGAAAATCGCCGACGACTGGGACAAGCTGCAGGGGACCTGGGAATCCCGAAGAACGATCAACGGTCAGCAACTGCGATTTGAGAAACAGATCCGCGAGCAGCGTGAGACGCTCCGGATCTACGACGCAGCTGACAAAGTCCTGCGAGAGCAGACAGCGGATCTGAAGCTTGAAATTCAGGGGAACCTGCATGTTCTGAAATGGTCGAACGCCAAGGTCACAGCCGGAGCGGGGCTGGGAACAACCATTGGCGACGGAACGGCGGTCTATACCTTCAAGGACGGGCAGTGGATCAGTGTCTGTGGCTTGGCGGAAGGTGAGCCGTGGGCGGTCTACACCGAGACCTGGTCCCATCCGATCTTTGAGGAAGAAGAGCCGCAGTAGGCGAGGCTTCAAGCAGCCCTCCAGTTCAAGTATGCAACGTTCACACAGAGGAGCCACCTGTGCGATTCTTCATTCTGTTCGTTTGTCTGAGTTGGTACTCGCTGGCGTCTGCTGCTGAGCCCGCCCTGGCGGTCTCTTCGGCGGACAACTCCCTCGCCGTCCAGATCGGGGCGGTCGAAGTGCTTCGATATGTGCATCACGACCCGGCGGTACCGCGTCCCTACTTTGCTCCCGTAAAGACGGTGAGCGGGCCGCAGGTCAGTCGCAGTCACCCTCCCGTCGAGGGACAAGACAAAGCCGACCATCCGGGCATGCACACTGGACTCTGGATGTCGTTCGGCGATCTGAACGGCCATGACTACTGGCGGCTTAAGGCCAAAACGGTCCACCAGCGTTTCGCCGAGGCCCCTGCAGTCAAACAAAACGTGGCCAGTTGGAGCGTCGTCAATCGCTATCTGGCCACCGACTCGGACCAGGCGATCTGCGAGGAGACAGCTCACTACCGCGTCAGCCTGCAGCCGGACGGGTATCAGCTCGAACTCGCCTCCGAGTTCCGACCGCTGATCGATGAGATCGTCTTCGGAGATCAGGAAGAGATGGGGCTGGGGATTCGGCTGCATACCCCCTTGGCCGTCGACTCGAAACTGGGAGGTCGAATTCTCGACAGCGAAGGACGCCGCAACGGGGCTCAGGTCTGGGGCCGGACCTCGGCATCGTGCGACTACTCGGGTCCGCTATCGGGACGCTGGGTCGGCATGACGGTCTTCAGCGACCCCGCCAACTTTCGCCCGAGTTGGAATCATGCGAGGGATTATGGGCTACTGGTCGTGAATCCGTTTGGGCAGAAGGCGTTCACGGGCGGCGAGGCCAGTCGGTATCGCGTCAAGAGCGGCGAGACACTGCAGCTGCGGTTTCGCGTGCTGGTGCATGAATCAGACAGCGAGCCTCGCGGCCAGTGAATCTTGTGAAGCCGCTATTAGCCGTCGGGCTTGCCCGACGTGACTCGACGGTATCTTCGAGTCCTCACCCTTGCCGGAGGCGGTCAGACATCCTCACACTGCGCGGATGATCGACCAGATGCGTGACGAGTCACTGACGCTGCCCCGGCCCCAGGTGCTGATCCTGGGGGCGAGTACTCGCGCTGCAGCCATGTCCGCACTGCGGGCCGGGTTCGATCCGGTCTGTATCGATCAGTTTGCGGATGCCGACCTGCGGCAGATCAGTTCGGTGACCGAGGTCGACTCGCTCTCGCTCGGCTCGAATAAGCCGCTCAAGGCCGCCTTGAAGGAGACTCAGCATCTGCCCGTGATTCCGGTCGGCGGGACGGAAAATCAACTCGATCTGCTGCGAGAACTCGGTTCGCAGCCGACGGGCTATTGGGGGGCAACTCCCGCGGCGGTGGCCCGCGTTCGTGATCCGTTCTTGCTGGCGGAAGGGCTCGAAGAGCTCAAACAACGCGTCCTGGCTGTGCAGCCGTGCGTCGATCCACCGCCGCGCGACGGCCAGTGGGTAGTCAAGCCGCTGGCCAGCGCGGGCGGGCGGAACATCGCCATCTGGGACGAAGCGGCCTCGGTCCCGCAGTTCGCGCACTTCTTTCAACAACGAGTCACAGGGACCGTGTATTCCGGACTGTTTCTGGCGGAGACCGAGCCCGGCGATGTGCGGTTCGTCGGACTGACGCGCCAACTGGTGGGCTGCCCGGAACTCGATGCCGGTCCCTTTGCCTGGTGCGGGAATATCGGCCCCGTCTTTCTTCCGGTGGAGACCGAGTTTCTGGTGCGTCGCTGGGGCAACATTCTCAAATGGAAGTTCGGTCTGACTGGGCTGTTCGGGATCGACTTTATGGTCGATGAGGCTGGGGCACCGTGGCTGCTGGAGGTGAACCCGCGTGTTACCGGGTCCGTGGAGATCCTGGAACTGGCCTGTGCCACTTCGCTACTGGCGGACCATGTCGCGTGCTACTCCCCGGAAGCTGCAGCTCAAGCCTGGGAGTTCGCCGCCCCTCCGTATATGCCAGGCGGAGATCGTCTGGGGCGCGCGATCCTGTATGCTCCACGCCAGCTCATTTCACACATCCCGCTCCCCGCCCCGGTGGAATGGGAATCGGCCCCGCGCATCGCCGACATCCCGAATCCCGGTTCGGTCATCGCGGCCGGACAGCCGGTGTGCAGCGTCTATGCCTGGGGCGAGAACGAGGCCGAGGTCACGAGTCGGCTGTTCGCTCTCGCAGCGGAAGTGCAGGGATTGCTGCGATGAAGGCCCTAGTCTCCCGGCATTGGTTCCTGGTGGGCCTCGCCTTCGTCATCGTCGCGGGGATTCTTGCGGGGGTGCAGCTCGGCGATTCAGCCAACTCTCCGAGCATGCGAATCTGGTTCGAGAACTCCGCGCGAGGACTGACCGGAGTCGTGCTGTTCCTGATGTCGTTCACTCTCGACAGCCGCAAGCTGGCGCAGGCACTGCGGTCCCCACGGGCGGTCCTGTGGGCGAGCGTGGTGAACTTCGCAGTCTTGCCGCTGCTGGCCTGGCCTGCGTCGATGTGGCAACAGAACCCCGACTACCTGCTGGGGGTCATCATCACAGCCAGCGTCCCCAGTACGATGGCCTCGGCCTCGGTCTGGACTCGCAAGGCGGGCGGCAATGACGCCGTCTCGCTGCTGGTGACGATCCTCACGAATGGGCTGTGTTTTGTGGTGACCCCGCTCTGGCTGCGAACTCAGATTGGGGCCACGGTTTCGCTCGACACACATAAGCTGGTCGTCGACCTGCTGATCTTTGCGATGCTGCCGATCGCGCTGGGACAACTGTCGCGATTGTCCCCTCCCATTGCGCGGATCGCTGATGCCTTCAAGACGGCACTGAGTAACTCGGCTCAGGTCTGTATTCTGATCATCATCTTCGGGTCCGCGTTGCGAGCCGGGCCGAAGATCGCATCCTCATCGGGAGGGCTGGGGCCGCTGCTGGTGGTCGTTGTCTCGATGGCAACAATTCATCTGGCAGCGATCGCCATCGCATGGTGGGGAGGCAAACTGTTGGGACTCCCGCGCGAGGATGCGTTGGCGGCTGCCTTTGCCGGGAGTCAGAAGACCTTGCCGATCGGAGCCTATCTGGCCTCTCGCATGGCCGAGCAGGGAGCCAGCGGGCTCGTGGTCTTTCCGATTCTGTTCTACCACATTTCTCAGCTCGTGATCGATTCGCTGATCGCCGATCGCGCGGCCCGCAGTACACCGAACTCGCCCGGTCCCTGACATTGCCGCACGCAGTTGGTAGCATCTGATTGCATCAACGGTCGCCGATCTCATCGGGCGGCCCACAGTCACAGGAGCTGTCCCATGCGGCGTGTTCAACCGACTCGAATCGGCGTGCAGATCGGACTGCTGGCGCTGTTTGCCCTGCTCTTCGGAGGGGCTCCCACCCGAGCTGGCGAGCCGGAGCTCCAGTTGACCGTTCGCAAGTTGCCAGATATGGCGACCAGCGTGGCGTTCTCTCCCAACAGCGAAGTCGTCGCTGTGGGCAGCTACGAAACTGTCGAGCTCTGGAACGTTGCCGACAAGAGGAAGATCGGTGCCATCCCAGTCAAATCCGGATTTGCCCGCAGCCTGGCGTTCTCGCCCGATGGATCTCAGCTGGCGATTGGAGGCTATCAGCGGATTCATCTGCACCAGGTCGAGTCCCGGCAGCTCGTGCGCGACATCAAGGGACATCGAGGCTACGTGACCGCCCTCATCTGGATAGCCACCGGGCCGTTGTGGTCCGCCAGTGAGGACAAGACCGTACGCAGTTGGTCGACCAGTGACTGGTCGGAGCAGTCGCAGATCGCCGACTTCCCCGCAGCTGTGGCGGGCTTGGCACTCTCTCCTGACGGAACGCTGCTCGGTGTTGCCGGGGGCGATGAGACCCAGCTATCTCGTCCCGGTTTTGTCCAGCTGCGCAAGCTGAGCGGCGAACTGGTGCTGGAGCCGAAGGCTCCCAAAATGGCCGCCACCGACATTGCCTTCACGGCAGACGGTCAGCAGATTGTCGTCACCGGGTTTGACGAGAAGGGGCATGTGTACAAGGTTGATACCGGTGCGCTGGTCGGGTCGTACGGGGGGCATTCGAGGCCCACAAACAGCATTGGCTTTGCAGCGGATGGGAAGCTCGTCCTCACTGCATCCGGCGGGAGATTCAAGGACAAGCACGAGCTGCATATCTGGTCGCTGGCCGATCGCATGACCGTGGCGAGCCTGGAACCGGCTGCCGGAAAGCTGACCCGCCTCGCGGTTTCCCCGAACGGAAAGTGGCTGGCGATTGCAGCGGCCGATAAGACAGCCACTGTGTGGAATATCGAATCACTCACCCCGCCTGCCCCCGTTGAGGAGTCGAAACCGATGACCGCCGTCTCTCCCAAGTTTGAGTTCGTGGCTGCGGACGCACCGACCAAGCGGATCGGGATCATCGGCCTGGATACATCGCACTCGATCGCATTCGCGAAGACGTTCAATGCCGACCCGCCCGTGCCAGCACTCGCGGGGATGCGAGTCACCGTGGCCTACCCCTATGGCAGCCGGGATATCGAATCGTCAACCGCCCGCATTCCGAGCTACACGGAAGAGGTCAAGAAGCTGGGCGTGGCTGTCGTCGACTCGCTCCCCGCGCTGCTGGAGCAAGTCGACTATGTCCTGCTGGAAACGAATGACGGGCGTCCACACTTGGAGCAGGCTCTGGCGGTGTTTCAGGCTGGCAAGCCGGTCTTCATCGACAAGCCGGTGGCGGGGTCGTTGGAAGATGCGGTCTGCATCTATGAAGCGGCCCGCCACTACAAGGTGCCGGTCTTTTCTTCGTCGTCGCTGAGGTTCATGGAGGACGCTCAGTCGGCCCGCGCGGGCTCATGCGGCAAGGTGCTCGGCTGCGATACGTTCAGCCCGTGCTCGCTGGAAAAGACCCACCCGGACCTGTTCTGGTACGGGATTCACGGCGTCGAGATTCTGTACACCGTCATGGGGCCCGGCTGTCAGACGGTCAACCGCAGCTCGACGGCGGACGCCGATGTCGTGCTGGGAACCTGGGAAGGCGGTCGCATCGGCTCGTTCCGAGGAATGCGGAGTGGCAAGTCCGGGTACGGCGGAAACGTCTTCGGCAGCGACAAGTTCCTGCCGCTGGGGAACTTCAAGGGGTATGACCCGCTGGTGATGGCGATCGGCGAGTTCTTCAAGACCGGCACTCCGCCCGTGACAGAAGCGGAGACGCTGGAGATCTACACCTTCATGGAAGCTGCGGACGAGAGCAAGCGGCAAGGCGGCGCGAGCGTGTCAGTTCCACAGACACTGGAGAAGGCCCGCGCTGCGGCCAGTGAGCGCCTGAAGACGCTGCTCAAGTAGACAACAGTCAGTTCGCGGCAGCGGTCTCAACGGTGTCGGGGTAGGCGCTGAGGTCATGAATCCGCGTGAGATCGTTCTCGGGATCAAAGCGAGGCTGATCCTTGTCCATCTTGATCTTGGTTCGAATGGCATGCCTCAGCGGGTGCGTCGGCTCCAGCATGTCTGACGCCAGCCGGTCCCAGCCCCGGGCCTCCAGATGGCGTCCCATCCCGACGAGCAGGTCGACGTTCTTGGCAAACAGTTTGGGTTTGTCGGGACCGGGAGCCTTCAGAGCCTGTTCGGCAGTCTCGGCATATTCGCGGAGTTCCGTGGCTCGCTGGGCGAACTGTGTCGCGACCTCGGGCTGAAGTGGAGCGAGGACCTCGGCCAGTTTCTCATTCGCGCGGCGGTCATGTGGTCGCTGTTTGAGAGTCTCCCAGAAACAGCGGCTGGCGACTTTGGGCTCTTGCAGCATCGCCGCCCACAGGCCACGTACGTACCAGACTCCAAAATGGGCCTGCGCCGCCTCGGGCAGTTGGGCTTTCCAACGAGCCAGGGCATCAGCCCCTTGATCAATGAGAAGTTCTCCCAAGAGGGCCTGGGCCTCCACGATCTCTGGGTGAGTTTTGACGACTCTCCACAGCCGATCGCGGGCGCTGTCCAGCCGCGACACACGCACCTCTTCGATGGCCAGACCCAGGTTGACATAGGGATCATCGGCGTTGAAGAGCACAGCCTGTTTGAGATCTGTGTAGTTGTTGTCGCGTCGTTCCGGGATCGTCAGCAGAATGAGATTGGGCAACTCCAGTCGAGCGTGCCGCAGCAACCAGAGCATGTGCTCCTCCGCTTCGGTGCGGACTCCCGACTTGAGCGCGACACCCACGATCTGCGTGTGAATCAGCATGCTCAGCGGGTCACGCGCCAGCATGTACCGATAGTCTTCCATGGCGTGGAAAAAGGTTCCCATTTTCGCATGTTCCTCACCCAGAAGGCGGACAGCCTCGTAGGAGACCGGGCTGCGATCGCGAGGAACCGAGCGGAGGAGCGGGATCGAGAACTTGGGGCCGCGACTGAGTGCTTCAGCCTGACCCAGAAGCACCTGAATCTCCGCCCAGTGCTCGTGAGTCTGGGGGATCTCCTTGGCCAGCCGACGCACGGTGGGATAGTCGTTGATGACGAATGCCGACTTGATCTGCTCAAAATCGGACGGCGGCGGTTGCTCCTCGCACCCTGACAGCCAGAACGCCGCGATGATCGCGACTCTGCGGGCTGAGGAACCCCATGCACTCTGAACCATGATCGCTCCCAGGACACAGCCATTCGATGGCGGACAACAACCTCCGTGACTCTATGGTACTGGCCTCTGGACTGGCAGCGTTCCCCTCTCATGTAGGATTTTCAATTCCTTCTGCTCGGAGCGGCAGAAAATGCAGATTGGTCTTGGTGAGTCCAAAAAGTCAGGGATATAACCGGCACTTCACGGGAGGCAGGTCATCTGAGCCCCGTCCGGCCATCAGGCAGGTGACCAGTCTCATTCGCACGGACTCATTCGCACGGAGGCATTGCATGGAACGGGTATTCATCGTCGGGATCGACTCGGTCGTCGGAGCCAATGCCGCCCTGCACTTTGCGGAGCGGCATACCGTCGCCGGTGTCTGGTTGAACCAGCCGGTCGATGTCGAAGACTGCCACGCAGAGCCCGCCGCTCATGGAGCGGGAATCGCCGCTCAGCTGCAAGAGTTCCAGCCCGACTGCGTGATCTACTGCGGTCCCGAATCGCACTCCAGCTGGGAGACCGGTACGGCGAGCCGGATCGTCAAGACCGGTTCCGATCTGGCGGCCCGCTGGGCCAGTGCCTGCCAGGGACTGGGGGCACGGTTCGTGATGATCTCCTCCGATGCGGTCTACACGAGCCCGTGGATGTTCCACGATGAGGAAAGTTCCGGATTCTGCGAAAGCGCTGCCGCCCGCACGATTCTGAAGAGTGAACAAAATGTGCTGGCCGCTGACGCCCAGGCACTGATCGTTCGCAGCCACGCCTATGGCTGGTCCCCGACCGGGGAAGGTCTGGTCGAGACGCTGTTCCATCAGATCGAGGGGCACCGTCAAGTGGACCAGGACCACATCCGCCATGCGACTCCGATCCTGGCGAGTGACCTCGTCGATATCATCGAGCGGGCCATCACGGAAGAGCTGAAGGGGATCTACCACGTGGCTGGAGCCGAGCGGGTCAGTCCGATGGCCTTTGCCCAGCGGCTGGCCGATCAGTTTGATCTCCCCTGGATGGTTCTCCGCAAGGAGACATCGCTCGAGGAACGAGCTGTCGGCTTCGGAGCGGGAGAGAGCTCGCTGCAGACCAAGAAGATCCGCAAGGCCCTGTGCGTCGCCATGCCGATGATCGCAGAAGGCCTGGAACAGCTCAGCCGTCAGCAAGTCGACGGCCATCGTGACCGGCTGCATCCGCTGGAGCAAGCGGAGTTTTCGCGAGCTGCGTAGCCATCGCGATGCAATGAACCATAAAGGCGGTCCACCCGTGGGGGCGACATGCCGGGTGTTTGTCGACTGGCGAACTCCAAGTCTGCCTGGCTCCCCTCTCCTTCCGGGAGGGTCCGGGAGAGGGGCTGGGGGTGAGGGGGCTCGCCACTTGAGTATTCTTGCAAGGCTTCTGCCGCGTAATTGCCTGACCAGTAACTCCTGCATTCGATTCAGGGGGGCTGTGACCACCGGGATCGGACTGTCTTCTCTTTTGCGATTCGGCTTGTTTCTGACCTGACAAAATCATCCGGATCTTCTCTCTATAGCTGGAGATTCAAATGACTGAAAAAGAGTTCCTGGATCGTTTTGATGACTGTTGTCAGTTAGCTGCCGAGACAGTGTGTCTCGTTGATGGCCACCGTGAGTTTGTAACCATTTTTCTCTCGCACGCCTGTGCTGGCACTTTTCCCCCGATTCACCACGCACATCTGAAGGTGGGGCGGAACTACTTCGTGGTTTGGAGGTTTCACGTTCCAGCGAGGGTCGTTGAAGAGGATATCCAAATAGACGAGGCGGGCTTGCTCGACCTGCAGAAAGTCGTATGCCAGGATGCGAACACAGTATTGGCGATTCTGGCCGATTGGAGCTTTGATCCAAGCCTTTTGGTGAGTCCGCGCGAGTGTCCTGTTCCGATTTAGGCAATTCAAACACGCGGAAACGATGCCCGGCAGGGGTTTAGAAACCGCCGATGATGATGCCTCTGGTAGTCGCAGAGAGGCGAGACGCGTTCCGAATGTAACGATTCTGCCGAAAAAGCCTGACGTAACGACCGCAGATCGTCGATGTAATGGGGGAGATCACATCGGCCGGTCGCTTGGGGAAGTGGGGCGGCGGGTGTGACAATTCGACCGGCAACTCCTGCTAACACCTAGAGTGTTCGGGAACGGTCGAGGTCCGTCCGGGAAGGGAGAATTGGTCATGCTGAATCGCGTGATGAGAGCGGCTGTGTGCCTGCTCGTCGTAGGTCTGGTCTATCAGGCAGCGGCTCCTCAGGCCGAAGCTGCCCCTCCGGGACAGCCTGGCAACTGGGGTCGGTTTTACCACTACCCATACGTTTACTATCCACACAACTTGCAGAAGCCGGTGAGCTACGATCACCTGTATCATCGGTATCCCAAAGAGCGGCAGATCCCTGTCATGCGTCAGGATTGGCATAACTTCTATTCGATGCCGCATCCTTACCATAAGGGACATCATTTCACGCTCGACGTGTTCTAGTCGACGTGTTCTGCCCGTCGATCGACAGCAGAGCGATCTGAGCCCCTCACGTTCGAGAGGGGCACTCGCTTCGTCGATAGGAACTGGGCAGATCTCGTAAAGACCGGGACCACGCACGGTCCCGATTTCCGGGGGCGATATCCCGAACCGGTTCAGTGTCTCAACCGGTGTGTGACGCGTAGCAGCCTGTCCCTTGCGCAAGGGACGGGCTGATTGCGTTTCCTGACCGCCGGGAACGTCCCCCGTGTGATCAACATTCAACACTCAGCATTCAACCAACGCAAACACGAGCCCGCTCTATCAAAATAGGCGCGCTGTGCTTTGGCTGATTGATCTCTAAAACATCGCCCGTTCCACAAACCCCGTGTCGCCATCTCCGGCGAGGAAGGTCGGGTGGTCGATGATCCGGCGGATCAGCGGGATCGTGGTCTTGATCCCCTCGACTTTGAACTCGTCCAGAGCGCGGCGGAGAGTCTTGATCGTCTCTTCGCGGTTCGGGCGATGGATGATCAGCTTGCCGATCATCGAGTCATAGTACGGCGAAATCTTGTAGCCTTCGTAGGCGTGCGAATCGAATCGCACTCCCATGCCACCGGGCGGGCGGAACTTGGTGATCGTGCCGGGACAGCCGCGGAATCCATTCTCGGTGTCTTCGGCGTTGATCCGAACTTCCATCGCGTGACCATTGGAAGGGATCTGTGCCTGAGTGAAGCTCAGCTTCTCACCCGCTGCAACACGAATCTGCTGCTTGACGAGGTCAATGCCCGTGACCTGCTCGGTCACCGGATGCTCGACCTGGATACGAGCGTTGACTTCGATGAAGTAGAACTTGTTGTCCTTGTCGACGATGAACTCGCACGTTCCGGCGTTGTAGTAACCCGCCGTTTTCGCGAGCCGCACCGCTGAGGCACACAGTTCTTCGCGCACACTTTGCGGCAAATTCGGTGCGGGGCTTTCTTCGATCAGCTTCTGGTGCTTGCGCTGCATCGTGCAGTCGCGTTCCCAGAGGTGCACCACGTTGCCGTGCTGGTCGCCCAGAAGCTGAACTTCGACGTGCCGCGGCTTCTGAATAAACTTCTCGATGTAGACGCCGCCGTTCTTGAACGCCTTCTCCGCTTCCTGCGAGGCGGCCTTCAATTCTGTGCGCAGCTGGGCTTCATCGTGAGCCGCTCGGATTCCCTTTCCGCCGCCGCCTGCCGTCGCCTTGATCAGGACGGGGTAGCCGATCTCTGCGGCGATCTTGGCAGCTTCATTCTCGTCCGCAACCAGTCCCGTGCTGCCGGGTACGGTCGGGACCTTGGCCTCGCGGGCAATCTTGCGGGCAGCGACCTTGTCCCCCAAGGCGGCCATCGCCTCGTGGGGAGGCCCGATGAACTCGATCTTCGAAGCCCGGCACATCTCCGCGAAGTCGTGGTTCTCGGACAGGAATCCGTACCCCGGATGGATCGCGTCGACGTTGCCGACCTCAGCTGCGCTGATGATCCGCTCGATCTTCAGATAGCTGTCAGTGGCTGCCGCAGGACCGATGCAGAACTTCTCATCGGCCATGTCGAGGTAGGCGGCCCCGCGGTCGGCTTCGCTGAAGACGGCGACCGTCCCGATTCCCATCTCGCGGCAGGCCCGAATGACCCGCAGGGCGATTTCACCTCGGTTGGCGATCAGAATGCGCTGGAACATGAGTGAGCTTGCAGAAGGCGCGAGCGGGTGCGAAACAACATCAAGCCCCAGGATCGCGTTCCCTGGAGCCAGAGCGAGATCGGGAAGCTACGGCTGGATCAGGAACAGCGTCTGGCCGTACTCGACCGCATCGCCGTCCTTCACCAGGATCTTGGCGATCGTGCCTGCCGCGTCTGACTTGACCGGGTTGAAGAACTTCATCGCCTCAATCAGGCAGACGACGGTGTCGGCCTTCACGGCGGAGCCCACCTTCACGAACGGTGGCTCACCGGGCTGCGACGAGGCGTAGAACGTCCCAACCATCGGACTCTTCACCGGGGTCAGGCCTTCATCGCCGCTCTTGGCGGGAGCCGCAGCCGCGACGGACGCTACCGCAGCGGGAGCCGCAGCCGGAGCGACGGGAGCTGCCGGGGCATACCCGCCCATCGGCACCGCATGGACCACTTCCTGCGGACCACGCCGGAGGCTCCACTGCTGGTCTCCCCGGCGCAGCTTGACTTCCCGGAGGTCGTGCTTTTCCATCATTTCCACAAGCTGCTGCAGCTTGTCGAGATCAAACGAATCTCCACCGGCGGAACGAGAGTCCGTCATGGATCAGGTCCTTGCTGACTGGTCGATGTGAGGAACTGCCCATTGGCAGTGCAGTGAGGGTGCAGTGCGGGCAGTGAGGTGGGTAGTTTAGCGTAAATCCTCGCGTGGCTGCGAGTACGAAGAAGGGAAAGTCCAGAACCCTCGGCAAGATTCGCGAGGACGAGGGCTGGAACGAGGCCCAGCAGAACACCACAACACATTACACCGCAACACCTTATAAAACTTCCAGAGAATTCTCTACCATTGAGCGGGCCTGTCGCAACGCGACCAATCCGGATGTCCCTCGGAATCCGTGTGACGGATTTCTGGGAACTCGTTTCCTGGGAACTCACCCGGAGGCGATTGACGGTCTGGTTCGCAGACTGCCGATTTCCTATAACCATAGAAGTGGATTGATCGGTCGCCTGGCCGTACCAGTCTGCATCCCACCTCCAACCTCCGCTCTGCGAGGTCCCGCCCATGCAACCCATTTCCCGCCGCTCACTGCTCCAAGGTCTCGGAGTTTCGCTGGCTTTGCCGCTGCTGGAGGCGATGGGGCCCCGCTCGCTGTTTGCCGCTGAGACTCCGACCGCTCCGGTCCGCATGGCGTTCATGTACGTCCCGAACGGTGTCCACATGGAGACTTGGACCCCGGCGCTGGAGGGGACAGGCTACGAACTGCCTTGGACGCTGGAGCCCCTTGCAGCTCTCAAGAGTGACATCAACGTCCTGAGCGGATTGACCCAGCAGAAAGCCTTTGCCAATGGAGATGGGGGCGGCGATCACGCTCGCGCGCTGGCCACATTCCTGACCGGGTGCCAGGCTCGCAAGACCGATGGAGCCGATATCCGTGCTGGCGTCTCGGTCGACCAGTTGGCGGCCTGGGAAGCTGGAAAATTCACACGGTTTCCGTCCCTCGAAATCGGTTGCGACCCCGCAGCAGTTTCAGGCAGCTGTGATTCCGGCTACAGCTGTGCCTACTCGTCCAACATTGCGTGGAAATCGGAATCCCAGCCGGTCCCGAAGGAAGTCGACCCAAGACTGGTCTTCGAACGCCTCTTCTCAAATGGCCGCAGTGGGGAGTCGGAAGCCGCTCGCGAGCGCCGGGAGAAATACAGCAAGAGCGTTCTCGACTTCGTCGCGGACGACGCGAAGCGACTTTCCAGCAAGATCAGCGGCACCGACCGCCGCAAGCTGGATGAATACATGACAGCTGTCCGCGAAGTGGAGCAGCGGGTCGCCAAGTCGGCCTTGATGAAGGACATGCCCGAAGTGGCTGCCAAGAAGCCCGCGGGTGTGCCGAGCGACTATGCCGAGCATATCCGGCTTTTGGGTGACCTGATGGTTCTGGCGTTTCAGACCGATACGACCCGGGTCTCGACCTTTGTGTTTGCCAACGAAGGGAGCAACCGCAGCTACGGCTTCATCGGGGTCCCGGACGGTCACCACGACCTGTCCCACCACGAGAGCAAAGAAGAGAAGCTCGAGAAGATCCGCAAGATCAACCGCTTCCATGTCGAGCAGTTCGCCTACATCGTGGGCCGCATGAAAGAGATCAAAGAGGGCGAAGGGACCCTGCTGGACAACTCGATGATTGTCTATGGCAGCGGAATCGGCGACGGTAATCGCCACAATCACGACGATCTGCCGGTTGTGATGGCTGGACGAGCGGGTGGCTCGATCGATACCGGTCGACATATCAAGTACGAAAACGGCACGCCGATGACCAACCTGTATCTGTCGATGCTGGACCGCATGCACGCCGAGGTCGAGTCGCTCGGCGACAGCAGCGGTCGCTTGAGCCAGCTCAAGGGGTAGCCGGCACGGCGAACGACGCTTTTACTCCCCGCGGCGCACGACGCGGTGAAAATGCAGCTCGACCTCGCGATCAACAACTCGCCGGAGTCCCTCGGCCAGGCAGGTCGGCTCGTGGTCGGTCTCGCCGATCTTGATGATCTGCTCGATCGGCGTGCCTGGGCGAACGCTGAAGGTACTCTGGTTGATGATCTGATTTCCGGCATCCAGGTCCGGCACGATAAAGTGGACCGTGGCCCCATAGGTCAGCATGTTGCACTTGAAGGCATCATGATAGGGTCGGAACCCCGGGAACGGCGGCAGCAGCCCGTGGTGCAGGTTGATGATTCGCCCACCAGCGAATTCCCAGCAGATTCGAGCGGGAAGCACCCGCATGTAACGGGCCAGGACGACGTAATCAACATCGTACTGGTCAATCAGCTGGGCCATGGCTTCGTAGTCAGGCTCTCCCTGATCGTCGCCGATGTTGTGAAACGGCACGTCGAACTGCTCGGCCAGTCCTCGGCAGGCGTTGCGATTGCCGATCATCACAGCGGGCGTCGCCTTCAGCCGCCCATCGCGGATATCGCGAAGGACAGCATGCGATGTCTCCCGCCGATAGGTCGTACAGAGCGCCAGGCGGGGCGGGCGACGATGTTCATCGCGTGACCAGGTGCGAACGGACAAGCCCTTGGCGGCACCGATCTCGGCCATTCGGGCTCGCAACTCACTGACGGGTCCAGCTTCCTCGGGCCAGTCGATTCGCAGCATCATCGCGAACAGCCGTTCCGAGTCGTGGTCGTACATCTGGATTTCGTAGATGTTCGCCCCAGCGGTCGTCACGTGGTGAACGATCGGATCAGCCAGGCCGCGATTGTCGGGACCAACGGCAGTCAAAATCACTTGCATGGAAGCCGGCTCAAGGTGCTTGTGGGGAACAGAGGAAGTATATGATCCGTTTCGCTCTCGCACACCCACTCCTCGAAACGGCCCCCAGCGATGCGACTGATCCCGGTGATCGACATCTTAAATCAGGTCGTCGTGCGCGGGGTAGCGGGACAAAGAGATCAGTATCGCCCGATCCAGAGTGCCTTGACCGATTCCGTGGACCCGCTGGCGATGGCATTGGCGATTCGGGCGAAGTTTGGATACGACGAGTTGTACGTCGCCGACCTCGATGCGATTACGCGCGGGCAGAAGGACTTTTCCCTTTACCGGTCACTGCGCGAGCAGGGATTCCGCCTGTGGATCGACGCCGGAATCTCGAGTCCGCCAGCTGCTATGCAACTCATCGACCTGGGAGTTGAACAGGTCATCGTCGGGCTGGAATCGTGCCCGAGCCCGGCGACGCTCTGCGAGATCCTTCGCTGGGCCCCAGCCAGTCGGCTCACGTTCTCGCTGGACCTGAAGAATGGTTCCCCGCTGGGCAGTCCCGATTGGGGGACCTCGCCGCTGGAAATCGCCCGCGTTGTCATCGAAGCGGGAATCACAAACCTGATCGTCCTGGACCTGGCTGCGGTGGGGGTCGGACGGGGAGTTCCGACTGCCGATTTGTGCCGGCAAGTGCGACAGCTGGCGGGTCCCGAGGTGGAGATCGTCACCGGCGGCGGCGTACGCGATGAGCAGGATCTGTCGCTTCTGGAGCAGGCGGGAGTCGATGGCGTTCTGATCGCCTCCGCACTGCACTCCCGTGAAAACGCGGTGGGACTGACGGAGTCCGCGCGAGGCACGTCGGGCAGGCCCGACGGCTAACGGGGACCCGCCAAGAACCTACTTCGCATCCCGGATGTTGAGCTTCATCTCATCCGAGTTCGCCTTGATCTCCGGGGCGTACATCGCGCTGGCCCGGGTGGGCAGGGCGCTGAACCGGCCGGGGATCTCCGCTCGGATGCGGTAGCTCATGCTCTGCTTGCCGCGTGGCAGGTTGCGGACGAAGAAGCAGACCCGCTCGTCGCGGAACTCGACATAGGCTCCGAAGGCACTCGGGATGTACCCGCTACGGACATCGACCGGCTCGGTTCCGGCTGCTTTGAGGTCTTCGAACAGCAGGTACTCGTAGTGGTTCTTGGAGTCGATCTCCAGCTCAACTTCCAGCAGATCGCCGCTGGTCACCTCGGAGAGGCTGGCCAATTCCGTCCGGTCGTACTTGAGCACCTTCTGTTCAATCGCCTGACCGCTGGAGCCCTGGGCCAGCTCGGTCGCGTCCTTCCGCTGCGTCAGCTTGTAGAACTTGCGGTTCACCTTCACTTCGAGCCCGGCCGACTTGATGTCGTCCTCCAGAGTGAAGTTGGTCAGGTACGCGTTGTAGTACAGCGGGCTGGCGCTCCCCTCTTTCGTGGAGGCCTTCTTCAACTCGATCAGATGCTTGCCGGTCGTGAGGGCGTCCCCCTCAATGACCAGCTTGTTGTTGAAGCTGAACAGGTTCTCCGGAGTGATCTCGACCGACTGCTTTTTCTCGCCATCGATCCAGACTTCGACTGACAGGTTCGGCTGCCCTTCGCCGCTGGCGATGAGGTACTCAGCCAGGGCCTCGATGCAGTAGGCCGTGTCGCGGGTGCTGTTCCAGTAACTGGCGTTCTTGCGGTTGTTGAGCAGGTACTTGACCAGCCCACTCGCCCGCGCATCCTGTGGATTGACCCGCGTGAGCAGCTTCAGGAACGCCGCGTTGGCCTCGATCGTGTCGCCGTACCAGTACCACCAGTAGTTGTCGCGATCGGGCAAGTTGATGTAGGTCGTCTGGTTCTCGTTGTCAGTGACCACGAACTGGTCGATGTTGCGGATGATCATGTCCCGCTGTTCGACTTCGCCTTGAGCATGCAAAGCCTGACCAAACAGGGCCGCTCCGTAGAGGGACAGCTTCGTGCGATCCCGGTACAGGAACCGCCGCATCTCAGCGGTGTTTGCCTCGGCCTTGGCTGCGACCGGATCGGCCTGCCCATCGATCAGCACCGAGTAGATCAAGGCATCGAGGTTGTCGGCCTGCGTCCGACATTCCAGTTCTCGCTTCGGGTCTTTCGCGTGGCGTTCCCCTTCTTGCAGCAAGGCGACCTGCTCCGCTTGATAGCGAATGAGCCAGTTGAGTCCGTTGTCGAGGACTCCTGGTGGAAGCGCGATGTCGTTCTTCGTTGCGACCTGCAGCCCGTGTACGACGGTCGCGGTCGTGTGAGGCCAGGAGTGCTCGCCCCAGCCGCTGAACCAGCCCCAGCCGCCGTCACTGCACTGCATGGCGACGAGGTCCATGACCCCCTTCTTGACCATGCTGGCCACTTCGGCTTCGTCAAAGACCGGGTTCTTGGCCTCGTGGTGCCAGTTCTTGGTCAGGCGCTTCCAGTCCTCGGCCCGCTTCGGATCGTCGCCGATCTCCTGAGCGTTCAGGTTCGTCCGCTTATCGCGGATGGCTGCCAGATCGAGGTTCATCCCCTGCAGAATCCGCTGCGTAATGACCGTCGGCAGGAACCGGTTCAGCGTCTGCTCGGTACAGCCATACGGGTAGTCGACCAGGTACGGCAAAGCATCGACCATCGCTCCCGCCAGGGTCGGCGAGTAGCGAATCTCCAGCCGCGTCTGCGCGGGTCGGCGTTCGGCGGGGACGTTGATCTGCAGCTTGCCGATGGTCTCATTTGGACGCAGAGCCCCACTGAACGATTCGGTCTTGAGCATCCCGTGGACATAGACCGGGAAGCTCATCTGCATGGCGTCCGACTCTTCGTCGGTCAGTGCCTTGACCGTGATCTTGGCGATCCCCTCTTTGACGACGCGGACGCGCATGTCAACGCGGACATCCTCCCCGTGGGGCAAATCGATCTGCTGCGTGGCTGTGCCCGGAGCCATCTCAACCAGTTCGCCGCCTTCGATGGAGAACTCGACCTTTGCGGTCTTCTTGTCCTTCAAGTAGTTATGCACGTTCGCCGAAATAACGACTTCGTCCTTCTCGACAAAGAACCGCGGAGCCTGCAGCCGCACGAGCAGATTCTTGCTCGTAACGACTTCGATGGTGCCTTCACCGACGCGCGTTCCGGCTCCGAAGGCCCAGGCCCGGACCTTCCAGCCAGTCAGGTTCTCCGGCATCGTCAGTTTGACGGTCGCTTTGCCCTCGTCATCGGTGGTGATGTCGCCCTTCCAGAAGGCGCTGTCAGCGAAGTTGGTGCGGACGGTCGGCTGCTGCATGGCAGCGGCGGGTTCACCACCAGCTGGGGCATCGAACGCGGCGTTCATCGCCTTCGCCATCGGAGCAGCTGCGCTTTCCGCAATGGCACCATCCGCCATCGCCGGTGCAGCCATCGGCGGCCCGCCTGCGCCTCCCATTCCGAGAGACATCATCCGTGCCCCGCCCTTGCGCTTGATATCCCGCATATCTTTGGCGCCGGCCCTACGACTGGAGAGTTCGACTTCGACCAGATCTCCAAACGCCCCCAACAGCTGCATCGGCCTCTCGTCGCTCTTGAACAGCTGTTCAAAGTAGCGAGCCGCGCTGGTCTCGGTACTGGCGTTGTGGCTGCGACGCCACTTCCAGAAGAACTCCTTGATCTCACCGACGTTGGAGCCGCCGGAGATGTACTCCAGGCTCTTGTCGTACATCGTCAGAGCCACCGAGCCGCGAATCGGCTCGCCGCTGTCATCAGTCAGGACCAGATCGACAGTCGCCTCCTGGCCGGGTTTGTAGTTCTCAGCCGAGGGCTTCACTGCCACGTTGATCGTTCGCTTCTCGGGAGGCACGATCACTTCCCGCTGCGAGGTATGCACTCGTCCATTAGCGATCGTGACGACCTCAACAAAGAAGTTCGGCATGTCGTTCTTGACGATCTGCAGCTCGCTGGTCGTGGTCTTGCCATTTAGCGACAGCAGCCGCGGCCGTCCCTTGTAAGTCCCGTTCGAGGGACGTTCGAACAGCAGGACCGTCGAGCCTTCGAGATTCGTGGAGATCTGGAACGTCGCCTTGTCACCCGGCTTGTACTCCGGCTCGCGGCTGGTGATTTCCAGGTCGTTGAACCGGAACTGAGCGTCATCGACTCCATCACCGCGGATGTAGAACAGGTGCCCCCCTTCGATCGAGTGGCCTTCACTGTCGGTCACAGTCAGCGACAGCCGGTACTGCCCGGCGGCGGTCGCCTTGATCTTCTGCAGGACGTGTCCGTCCTGATCGGTCTTGAGATCCCAAGTCTGGGCCACAACTTCTTCGGGCTCGCCTTCGGCGTTGTAGGCAATACGGTAGAGCTTCAGAGTCGCCGGTCCGCTAACCGGATGGCCGGAGATCGTGCGGGCCTGGAAGTCGGCTTGAATCGTGTCGCCGACGTGGTAATAGCCGCGGTGAGTCCACGCAAACACCTTGAAAGGCTGCCGGGCCACGAGGACTTCTCCGGTCCCGTTGATCACTCGGCGCGACTCGTCCGTCACCTCAGCGGTGATCTTGTAGGAGTGGTCTTCGTCCCCATGCAGGGCCTTGGCGAGTGCGGTGTCGATCGGAATCGCGAGCGTCCCATCCGGGCCGATCTCGGCTTCCATGTCGACAACCAGTTCCGGCGGAGTCGGGTCCCAATGTCCCCACCAGGGACGCGGACGGAAGCAGCCCCAGCGCTGGAACCCGGGATACCAGGTCGCATCATCGCTGAACCACCAGTACCCCGAACCATACAGCCAGTCCCAGCGCGCCGCCGGGTACCAGCGAGTGTCATGAGGCGAGCGCTCGACCTTCACTTTGACCTTGGCATTCGTCACCGGGGCGCCAAAGTAATACTTCGCGATCAGCTGGGCTTCGATCTTCTCGCCCAGCATGACCGGCTTGTCAGGCGACTTGACGGTGACTTCGAACTCGGGCTTCTTGTATTCCTCGCAACGGAAACCGACCGAACCGGCGGTCCGACCGTCATTGAGCAATATCGAGTAGGCCCCGAGCATGGCCCCCTTGGGTAAGGCGTACTCGCCGTTTACCCCGCCGAATTCATCCGACTTGAGGACTTGCTTCGAGACTTCGTTTCCCTGGGGATCTGTGATCGTGATCGGGACATCTTTGTCGGCGAACAGCGACTTGTTGTCCTGGTCGTATTTGGCATACCCCATCCAGAACTTGAACTTCACCGTCTGGTCCGGACGATAAGCTGGCCGGTCGGTGATCCCATAGCACCGATACTCGTTGAGTTCATCCCACTGGTGATGCCCCCACCACGCCCAAGTGAAACCGTGATAGGCCATGCGCCCTTCCGGAGTCCGCGCGATCGCGATCCACTGATAGTCATTGACCATCAGCTTGTTGTCCGGAACGATCTGCCCTTCGGCGTCGGTGAACTCGGCGAAGTTCTTCGTCAGGACGGTGTGCCGCTTGGTGTTGTCGTTGTACTCCTGCTTCCAGCCAAAGAACTCAACGTTGGCCTTCGGAATCGGCTTGCCGGTGACCGCATCCGCCACGTAGTACCAGTGCCCCTGGTGGATCGGCTTCTTGACAATGATCGTGTCATCCAGCCAGACGATGATCCGGCTGATGTTGCCATCGCGCAGCTTGGCCTCCACAAGCCAGGCCCCAGCCTTGTCGAGTGGAGTTTCGATCGTTTCGCGGCGATCAAAATGCTCCGGTCGCGGCTCCAGATCCTGGCTCCAGGCGATTGGTTCGCCGGGTTCCACATACTTCTTCTGGTCTTGATCAACGATTCGATATCCGATGTTGTCGATCTGCATCTGGTTCCAGTCGAGCTGATCGGGATTCGACTTCATGTACTTTTTGACGTCATCCAGCAACGCGCTGATCTTGAGCTTACGAGCAGTGAAATCGACGCGTTTCCCATTGCGGAAGATGTAATCGAGAGTTGCCTTGGTCCCGGCGGGCTTCGACTGCGTGTGATCGAACCGGCCCCAGTTGCCCACGATCTGGTCGAGGGAGTACTGACGATGTGCCGTGTTCTCGAAGCGATTGATCACCTGGCTCCAGTAGTCGGCGGCCTTCTGGAACTGCTGGCGGTCGGTTGCGATCTGCGCGAGCGTCTCCAAGGCCTGCGACGCAAACGTGTCGTTGCCATCAGACAGGCGCTTCAGAATCGAAATCGGATTGAATTCATCCGGTAATGTAAAACGCTTCGCACCGGTCGCGAGCCGGGCGATCGTTTCTTCATCTTTCAGAGTCTTGACCGCGAACGGGTTGGCCTCTTTCTCGGTCTCGTTCGCATCGTCATCGGGCAGCGAGATCCCGCCCTCGCGGAGTGTCTGAACTCCGAACTGAGTTTGCAGGAAATCGGCAAACTGCCGGTCGACCTGCCGGGCCTGAGCGGGGTCCACCTTCCGGACCTGCTCCATTGCCCACCGCCAACGCTGTCCGTCGTTGGTCGCAGCTTCGAAGCTCTCCGGGACGATGTAAAAGACCGGATTGCCCTCGGCATCCACCGGGGCACCTTTGCTGACGCCCCAGCCGCCCCACCGTCCATAATTGGGTGAGTCGTAGTCCGGCAGCTTCGTCAGGTCGGTCTTCGCCTGCAGCTGCCAAGCCGATCCGCCCCAGCGTCCATTGAGCAGAAATTCCCCAAACTGGCGGTAGAACTCCGCGATTTCAGTGCGATTCTGATCCGTGACAGCCTCGGCTTCGATCAGCGGCAGGGCCTTCACGTACAGCTGGAGCGAGCGAGCGCGGTCGCGGGGAGTCGAGTCGACATATTGGCCACCCCCGCCGTTGTTGCCTCGCAGATACTTGCCAGCCACCACAAAACCGTAGTGGTGGGCGTTCAACCACTGAGTGCCGATCGCCTTGAGTGCTCGCCAGTTCTGGGAGTGGACCTCCTCGGCTGCATCCAGGAAACCATCGATCTCGTGAAGCAGCTGGAGATTCTGGTAGCAGTTGACGACTTGGAAGATGTCGTTGGCCAGCTGGGGCTCGTTGTTCTTTGGAGAGAGTGCCAGCGAGCGGAAGATCGTCAGGGCTTCCTTGAAGTTACCTTCATTGAAGAGCGTCTGAGCGCGGGCTCGCTGGTCAGGGACCGCCAGTGGTTCTGCGCTCAAGTGCATGACTCCCCACAAACCCAGCAAAGCGGCGAAGGCCGCTACAAGTCGTTTCCGCATGATCACATCCTACTGGCGAGTCGGCCATCGAACGCCGATTCGCAGCCGGTTTCCTGTCAGGGAATGAGTTCCCCGCCAGTTAGATAGCTATCAGAACTGAAAAGTTCCAGATGAGTTCTCAAATTACGCCGAGGCATGGGGCGAACGATGCCTCAGCGTTTGGCGACTTTGCGAATCTCTGATACCAGCCACACACCCTCACCCAGGCCCCTCTCAAGGGGTTCGTCCGGGGGAGAAAGGAGTCGAGCCGCGGTTACACCAAGCCGTCTCTGCCGACGCGGTGGCAGAAGTCCCCGAAGCTCTCACCGGTTTGGCGGCCGACCTTGTACTTGGCGAAGATCGGGCTGAGCTTGGTTGGCAGTTCTTCCTGCGGGACCATGTCCTCGTAGAGGAACGCCAGCCGGGTTCCTTGAGCGTTTCCGCCGAGGTATAGCGTGTACTTGCCGCGGGCCTTGCCGACGAGGCCGATATCCGGCGTGTACGGCCGTGCACAGCCGTTCGGGCAACCGGTCATGTGGATCGCGATCCGCTCGGACAGCAGCCCATGCTTGGCCATCTCGGCTTCCAGGGCGTCCATCACGTCCGGCATCACGCGTTCAGACTCGGTCACAGCCAGTCCGCAGGTCGGGTAGGCCGGGCAGGCGATTGAGTACCGACGGGCCAGCGTCAGCTCGTCGGCGTTCTTGCAGCCATGATCCTTCAGGATCTGGTTGATGTCAGCCCGGTCCTGCGGGTCGATGTCGCACAGGATCACCCCCTGCAGAGCGGTCAGCCGCGTGTCCATGCCGTACTTGCCGAGCAGCACGCGGAACATCTTCTTCAGCTGGAGTGGCCCTTCGTCCTTCAGGCGACCGTTCTCGATGTTGATGCCGAGAAACAGCTTGCCGTCCCCCTGCTCGTGCCAGCCGATGTGGTCATCGACATCGGTCACATCGACCGGGCGCGGATCGGGAAGCTTCGCTCCGTAGTACTCTTCGACCTTGGACTTGAACCACGGCAACCCCTGCTCGTGGATCAGATACTTGAGCCGGGCCTGCTTGCGGTCGGACCGGTTGCCGAAGTCGCGCTGCACCTTGACCACAGCTTCCCCGACCGGCACGGCCTGCTCGGGCGTGATGAAGGCCATCTGCTTGGCGAGGGCCGGGAAGGTCGTCTTCTTGGCCGGGGTCATCCCCATCCCGCCGCCGACCAGCAGGTTGTAGCCGACGATCTTGCCGTTCTCGACGACAGCCAGGTAACCCATGTCCTGGGTGTAGATGTCGATGCAGTTGTCCTCTGGCAGGGCGATCCCAATCTTGAACTTGCGAGGCAGGTAGCTGGCCCCGTAGATCGGCTCGGACTCCGGCTCCTGAGCGTGGACCATCTCGCTGTTCTCGCCGTCCTTCAGCCAGATCTCGTAGTAGGCGTTCGTTCGTGGCCGGAAATGGTGGGCCAGCGTGTCGGACAGCTGCTGCATCTCGGTGAAGACCGAGTTGTTCTTGTACGGAGCCGGGCAGGCCATCACGTTGCGGCAGACGTCACCGCAAGCGGCCAGCGTCGAGAGCTTGATCTCGTTGATCCCGCGAATTGTCTCTTTGAGACTCGTCTTCAGCACCCCGTGCAGCTGGAACCCCTGACGATCGGTGATGCGCAGGGTTCCGTTGGCGAACTTGTCGCAGATATCGAGTTCGGCCAGGAACTGCGCGGCGGTGACCTTCCCGCCGGGCACGCGGGAGCGGACCATGAAGCTGAAGGCCTTCTCACTGCCGCGCTGATCGCGGTCGTCCTGCAGATAGGTCCCGTGGACCTTCAGCAGGTTGGCGCTGTCTTCCGAGACGAAGGCATTCCCGTCAGCGATTTCCTGAGCGATCGAGCCGCGCAGGAAGTTGCTGGTGAGCTTGAGGTCTTCGATCTTGCTGGGGTTGCCTTTGTCAGCCATGGGAGTCGGTCGATGTGTAGAGTCAGGGTTCGATGACTGAAGTGTAGGGAGTGTCGCCCGAATCACTCAATGGCGAGTGGACTGATCCGACTTGAGGGGGCGCATTCGCCAATTGGTGGTACCCGCGCAGGGCGACTGTGCAAAACCCGAACCAGCCACGGATGCACACGGATCGACACGGAAAAAGCAGGGAATGCTGACTAAGTGCCTGTTGCTCGACCGCCAGAAACACGCTTCGATGGGCGGTCATGGGGCGGCATCCGTGTTTTTCCGTGACGATCCGTGGCCTCTGGGTTTCACCTCATCACGGCAGCTTGGAGTTCTATGGAGGCTGGCGGATACCACCAATTGGCGAATGCACCCTGGCGGCAACGCGGTTGTTGGAATCGGGTATGTCCCCTGTTAGCCGTCGGGCTCGCCCGACGTGCCTCGCCATCGGAGAGATGCCGACTCCAGACAGACACCTCATGCGTGTTCAAGGGTTCGCGATTGCTCGAGTGCCTCCCCCGACAATTCCACGAAATCGGTACGATCGTTTCAAAATCCGATCAGAATTCATTGATTTCTCATCCGATCTACACTACGGTTGAACGATTGGCGATGGTGTGCCAAAAGGTCGGTAGGATGCCGACTTCGTGACGAGAGCTGGGGCTTTCACGATCGAGGTTGCCGATGAGCTTGACGCTCGTGGATGGAGGCGCTGTCGAAGCGCACAACCAGAGGCTATTCGAGTCGATCCGCCAAAAGCGCGATGTCGGCGAGGTCGAATTCCACAAATACTTCGCCCAACATTGGATGGTCTACGCGAAAAATCGCTGGATCGACCACCTGTTCGGCATCAAAGAACACCCGGAGTTTGAGCGTCCGGATTACTTTTGCAAGATGGCCCTGCTGGCCCCGAAGCTCGACGAAAAAACCCTGCAGTACGTGGTCCGCCGTTTTCTCGGAGAGGGGTATCCCCGCCACTGGGATTGCCTCCATTTCGCTGCAAATCGCGACGAAGTGGCGAGTGACGGTTATGACTACGAGACGGAAATTCGCCCGATCATCGTGGAATTTGGCCACAATCTGTGGCACCTGTCGTGGAAAGATTTCTACTGGATCAAGGACGATCAGTTGATCGTCGTCAAGCGAGTCTTCGCAGCCTGATTTGAGTCCACTCGAGCCGGGATTCATCGGGATTTTGCAGCTGCGGGGGTGACTTTCCAGAGGCACCCTCCCCCGCGGGCCGATATGATGCCCGCCATGTCCAACTCTGCGTCGTTTTCGCTTCCCATCATCGATCTGTCCACGGTCGGCTCCGATCCGCTGGCAGCTTTGCAGTCGCGCGAACGCCCGCTGCGCGACCGGAAACCGCTGCCGATGACGATGGAGGAGGCCCGGGCTCGCGGCTGGGACGAAATCGATGTCGTGTTCGTCACGGGCGATGCCTACATCGATCACCCCAGCTTCGCGATGGCCATTCTGGGCCGCGTGCTGGAGTCGGCCGGGTTCAGGGTTGGTATTGTCTCGCAGCCTGACTGGCGGTCGGCTGATGCGTGGCGGACATTCGGAAAGCCCAGGCTGTTCTTCGCGATCAGTGCGGGGAACATGGACTCGATGATCAACCACTACACCGCCAATCGGAAGGTCCGCAACGACGATGCCTACTCTCCCGGCGGGCGGATCGGGCAACGTCCAGACCGGGCGACCCTCGGGTACTGCCAGCGGGCTCGCGAGGCTTACCCCGGCATGCCGGTGATTGCCGGTGGAGTCGAGGCCTCGCTGCGGCGACTGGCGCACTACGACTACTGGAGCGACAAGGTCCGCCGCTCGATCCTGCTCGATGCCAAGGCCGACCTGGTCGCCTATGGCATGGGCGAGGACACGATTCTGGAGATCGCCCGCCGGATGGCTGCGGGGCAGACGGTCAAGGACCTGCGCGACATGCGCGGGATGGCGTACGTCCTCGGCGCGAAAGAGTCCGAAGAGCGTTTTGGCGATCCGGCCAAGGAGCCGAGCTTTTTGCGGCTGCCGACGTTCGAGCAGGTCTCGACCGACAAGCCGCTCTTCGCCGAAGCGACCAAGATCATTCACAACGAGACCAACCCCTACAACGCCAAGGGGCTCGTGCAGTTTCACGATCGGCAGGCTGTGGTCTGCAACCCGCCGCGCTTCCCGATCTCGCAGCCAGCGATGGACTCCATCTACGGTCTGCCGTACACGCGCCGCCCGCATCCTGTCTACAAGGAGAAGATCCCGGCCTTTGAGATGATCAAGGACTCGGTCACGATCATGCGCGGCTGCTTTGGCGGCTGTACGTTCTGCTCGATCACGACGCACCAGGGCCGCATCATCCAGTCGCGCAGCCACGACTCCGTGATCGGCGAGATCCAGACGATGACCAAAGACCCGCAGTTCAAGGGGGTCATCAGCGACATCGGCGGACCGACAGCCAACATGTACGAGATGCGCTGCTCGCGCCCTGAGGTCGAGGCCAAGTGCCGCCGCCAGTCGTGCGTCCATCCGACGATCTGCAAGCTGCTGGGGACCGACCACGCCCCGCTGGTCCAGCTGATGAAGGACGCCCGCGAGACGCCCGGAATCAAGAAGGTGTTCGTTGCCAGCGGCATCCGCATGGACCTGGCCCGGCTGTCCCCCGAGTACATGCGAGACCTGGTCCGGCACCATGTGGGCGGCCACTTGAAGGTCGCCCCCGAGCATAGCGATGCCAACGTTCTCAATCTGATGCGAAAGCCCGCTTCGGATGACTTCGAGAAGTTTGCCGAGGTCTTCGACAAGGAGTCCGAAAAGGCCGGCAAGAAGCAGTTCATCATCCCGTACTACATCGCCAGCCACCCCGGCAGCGACCTGAACGCGATGATCGACCTGGCCCTGTTCCTGAAACGCAACGGCTACAAGCCGGACCAGGTCCAGGACTTCATCCCGGCTCCGTTCGATGTCGCCACGGCGATGTACTACACCGGGATCAATCCGTTCACGAAGGAACCGGTCTACGTCGCTCAGCACCTGCGGGACCGCAAGCTGCAGCGGGCGCTGATGCAGTTCTTCAAGCCGGAGAACTACTTCGACGTCCGCAAAGCCCTCGAGCAGGCCGGGCGGCAGGACCTGATCGGGAGCGGGTGCGACGCACTGATCCCCGCGACTCCCCCGCGCGAGGCTCTCGACAAACGCCGGTCCGAGGCGAACAAGTCACTTCGCGGCGAATACGTCCATAAGGTTCCCGGCGAAGGCGGCTCCGGCTCACAGGACGGACCGCCTCCAGGAGGTGGCTTGAGCAAGGGCTCCAAGAAGCAGTCCCGCCACAAGCCCGGCAAGGGCTACCGCCCGGGGCGAAAGAGCGCGCAATAGCTGCACATTTCTTAGGAGCAGGGGCGTGAAGTCTCGAACCCGTCGCTTGTGCTGGGGGCTAGTTATTCTCGGAATTGGAGGATGTGGTCCAGAAGACTCCAAGCATCAACTTGAGGATGCATTCCATGGAAATGAGCCCGGACCGACTGCGTCAGCAACGAACTCTGCCGCGAACGATATGAAGCAGTTTGTACCGAGCGTTGGCTACTCCGCAGAAGCCGACGGTTTGTTTGACAAAGTCATTACCGATGTCGTCGATACTCGTCTCATCAGAAAACTGGATCGCACGGCTGAGTTTTCCCTCGCAGGAAGACCAGGGATCCGTCCCCTGAGTCGAAACGCCAGAGATTGCCTTTTGCAGTTTGTCGAACGGCCTGCATTTCGTCTCAGGCCTGAGTTTGCAACGCCAGGTGCCGCCTATGCGGTCAT
The DNA here is from genome assembly GCA_044337025.1 of Planctomycetaceae bacterium. GTDB lineage: Bacteria > Planctomycetota > Planctomycetia > Planctomycetales > Planctomycetaceae > TH-plancto1. The sequence continues at coordinate 18,705 of JBIIOI010000007.1, read as the reverse complement.
TCGATGCGGTGGAATCTCGTATACCGTTTACGAAGGTATGATCGTCTTCAAGAACGAGACTTGTGGTGAATCGTATGCGTGGCGATCAAGACTGAGCGATTCCATATCGATAGCGGCTGAAGGCGACAACATCGGCGCGGCTGTTGAATGTGCTGAGGCCTACTTTCGCGACTCGAACTGAGCAAACGAACAACCACACCAAAGAAGCGAGCAGACAGAGCTTCTGATGTTGAACCGGCGGAGCAACTGGTATCCTAGAGTCGCTCGCAACTCAGCATGCAGTTCGTTCGCCGTCGGCCCCGCCCGCTGATTCGCGATCTGGCATCGCCCCTCGTTCGTCCCGCCCTTCAGGTCCTCGTCTCGTGCCCCAGCTGACCCTACTCGTGATTCAAGGTGCCGACCAGGGGCAGCGGTTTGAGTTTTCGCACGAAGAGATCACGCTCGGGCGAGGAGCTGTCAACGACGTCCAGCTGCACGACACCGAGAGTTCGCGGCGGCATGCGTTCCTGCGCTGGAGCGAAGAAGAAGGCTGGCGAATCGTTGACGAGGGAAGTTCCAACGGGACGTTCGTCAACGGGTCGCTGACTCGCAAGCGGATTCTGAAGGACGGCGATCAGATCCAGATCGGTCGCACGATTCTGGTATGCCATTTCACCCGCCGGACGCGCCAGGCGGCGGATCGGATTCAGCTGGTCAGTCCAGAGCAGCATGGCGATCAGTCGCGAATCGTCTCGCAGTCATCGGGGGACGGGCGCACGCTCGTGGAGGAGACCGCCCGTCTGGCGGCGACCACACACGCGGGGGCCAATCTCCAGCTGCTGTACCGTATCTCGGAAGAGGCGGTGCGGCCCTCGGCCTCGCTCGATGAGGTGCTGCAGCACATTCTCGATCTGGCACTGGGCGCCGTCGGAGCCGACCGGGGCTGCATGCTCACGGCCGACGGCAAGACCGACCGGATCGAGCCCCGCGTGGTGTCGTTTCGCCACGGGACCGACTCCAGCGAGCGCATCCCGCTTTCGACCAGCATTGTCGAGCATGTGATCCGTGGCGGCGTGGCAGTGCGAACTTCCGATGCCCGGCATGACCGCCGCTTCGAAGAAGCCCCCAGTATCGTGCAGTCGGGAATTCGCGAGGCGATGTGCGTTCCGATGCAGGGACGCTATGAGCTGATGGGAGTGATCTACGTCGACACGACGACTCCCTCGACCGATGCCTTGCGATTCCCAGGCGGATCGCGATTCAATGAAGAGACACTGAAGCTGCTGATGGCGATCGGTCGGCAGTCGGCTCTAGCTGTCGAGACAAACCGGTTTCAGCAGGCCCTCGTCGAGGCCGAACGGCTCGCCGCAGTCGGTCAGGCCGTGGCCCTGCTCAGCCACCACATCAAAAACATCCTGCAGGGGATGAAGGGCGGCAGCCATCTGGTGAAGATGGGGATCGACAACGAAAACGACGACCTGATCCACAAAGGCTGGGGGATTCTGGAACGCAATCAGGACCGGATTTTCAACCTGTGCATGGACATGCTGGCCTTCGGCAAGGAGCGGCGTCCGAAACTCGAACAGGGGCAAGTGAACGAGATCGTTCAAGAGGTCATCGAGCTGATGCAGCGGCGGGCCGATGAGCTGCGGATCGAAATCCGCCCGCACTTCTCCAGCGAAATCCCTTCCGCCCTGTTCGATCGCGAAGGAATCCACCGGGCCACTTTGAACATCGTGATCAACGCCCTCGACGCCCTGCACGGGGCAGAGAACGGCCTCATCGAGATCACCACGCGCTACGAGGCCGCGACTGATCGCGTCAGCATCGAGATCGCCGACAACGGTCCGGGAATCGACCCGGCGGAGCAGGCTAGGCTATTCAATCTGTTCGAGTCGTCCAAGGGATCGGCGGGAACCGGGATTGGTCTGGCAGCGAGCCAGAAGATCCTGCGCGAGCACGGGGGAGAGATCTCCGTGCGGAGCCGTCCGAACTCTGGCGCGACGTTTACTCTGTCCTGGCCTGCTCACCGCGAAGAACTCGACGGGATCGAGGGCCGGACGCTGACAACCAACTCGTGAGCCTCAACCAGTGCGGGGGGTGCATTCGCCAATTGGTGGTATCCGCCAGCCTCCACAGAATTCCCAGCTGCCGTGATGAGTTGAAACCCAGAGGCCACGGATCGTCACGGAAAAACACGGATGCCGCCCCATGACCGCCCATCGAAGCGTGTTTCTGGCGGTCGAGCAACAGGCTCTTAGTCAGCATTCCCTGCTTTTTCCGTGTCGATCCGTGTGCATCCGTGGCTGGTTCGTGCTTTGCAGAGTCGCCCTGCGCGGGTACCACCAATTGGCGAATGCGCCCCAGCGGGAAGAGATCATCGAGTGGTTGAGACGTTCGCAGTGGTTCCGGTAGACTCGCGATTGCGGCCTGTCGGGGCCGAGTCACTCAATGTCTGCAAGTGGGAGATCGCTGTGTCGCGTCGTCTGTCTTTGGCTCTGGTGGGTCTCGCATTGCTGGGAGTCGCGTGGATGAATCTTCAGGCCGAACCCGCCAAGCAGCCGTTGTTGCGGCATGTGGTGATGTTCAAGTTCAAAAAGGACGCCACCGCCGAACAGATCGACACGGTCGTGAAGGCTTTCGGCGATCTGCCGAAGCAGATCGACTCGATCGTCGACTACGAATGGGGCACCAACAACAGCCCCGAGAAGCTGGACAAAGGGTTCACCCATCTGTTCCTGGCGACGTTCAAGGACGAGGCGGGACGGGAGAAGTACCTGCCACACCCGGCTCATCAGGCGTTTGTGGAGAAGCTCAAGCCGATCCTCGAAGAGCCGATGGTGATCGACTATTGGGCGAATTAGTAGTTGAGGGCAGTGGGGAATGGGCAGTGATGGCCCACGGAGATGAACTTCTCCCTCCACTTTCCGTTCCCAATGTGCGATTCGCCACACTCCATGAGGCTCTATGTCCAGCGTCCTTCCCACCAGCCTGCGGGCTCTGCGCGACCAGCAGGTGTTCGAATTCGAATGGCCCGCCGCTCCCAAGACGCGCGTGGCGTTTCGTGACTTGCGGTTGCTCTGTCCCTGCGCCGCCTGCGTGGATGAATTCACGGGCGAGCGCATCGTGAACCCGGCCATGGTCCCCGCGGATGTCGCCCCGATTGGAATGAAATACAGCGGGAACTATGCACTGAAGGTGACCTGGTCGGACGGCCACGACACAGGAATTTACTCCTGGGACTATCTCACCAAGCTGCCCCTGGACCAATTGGAGCAGCTGAAATCATCGTGAATGAGGAGCTGGTCCCTGCCGAGTCGTCTCCCGCCCGCCGTTCAGCGCTCGACTGGCTGACGTGGCTGGGACTGACACTGCTGACGGGGCTGATGTTGGCCCCTGTGTTTCACGCGATGCCGCCGCGGCTCAAGCTGCTGGGGCTGCACGCCTGGATTCTGGGCGGGGCGGTGGGATACGCCTCGGGTTGGGTGGCACAGTCCCGGAAGCTGAATTCGCCCCGACTGGTCTCGTTGGCCGCTGCAGGTGTCACACTGCTCAGCCTGTTACTTGTGACTCATTGGGGGCTGCGAGACCTGCGCCAGCTGACCGCACAACGGATGCCTCCCTTACCGATTGGGAACATCGGTTCCCCCAAGGAGATGGAGAACTCCCTGGAAACACAGCGCGCCTTGCTCGATGCCATGGTGCCGACGCTGACGGATTATGAGCGGCTGCGTTTTCATCGCACTCCGGCGTTCCGAACGATTCGCCCTGTCGTGTTATGGGGGGGCGAGCTGCTGATCGCAGCCGTCATATCAGGCTGGGTGGCCAGTCGGATGCAGCGGGAAGATCACCCGTAGAATTCTGCGGCCCACGTGTAACCCCAAACGGGTCACCAAAAGCAAAACCCCCGCCGAGGACGGCGAGGGTTGCGAAATTGATCAGCTCAGGATTCGCTTCGCGAATCGTTACTCAGCGGCAGCCACCTTGCCGCGACGTTCGGTCAGGCGGGTCGCCTTACCAATCCGGTCACGCAGGAAGAACAGCTTCGCACGACGGACGACACCGTGACGCTTAACGACCACGTCAGCGATCTTTGGGCTGTTGATCGGGAAGGTTCGTTCGACCCCTTCGCCGTTCACGATCCGCCGGACGGTAAACATCTCACCCATTCCGCGTCCCCGCATCCCGATCACGATTCCAGAAAAGATCTGGATGCGTTCTTTGTCCTTATCGCCGTCCTGGATGCGATTATGGACATCCACAGTGTCGCCGATCTGAAACTTCAGGGCGTTCTGGCGGAGATTGGGTTGCTCGGCGAGCAGAAGGAGTTTGTGCATGGCGTTGGAAGTCCTGTTCCCACACTCATTTGCGAGAGATGGCAATTTCCTCGCGTGAACTGTGAATCGGCAAGGATAGTCAATCTTTTGTGCCTCATCAAGCGACCACCGCTGTATTTCTTGAGGCAACGAACGTGTTTTTCCTGCAGTAGAACGTCGGCAACACCCCGTTTCCGAGGGGGCCGCTGCCCTCGGAAACATCGCCGTCGTTTCGCTACTTCTCCTGAATCTTCAGTTCGATCGCTTCCGCGCCATCGTCGGCCACGGTCAGCGGCAGCTGGTATTTGACCTTTCCGAACCGGCAGACACCCCCCGTGCCGTCGCGGCAGAAGGAGTAGCTGATCGTCAGTTGGTAGATGCCCGTCCCGCCCGCAGCCAGGGCGACCGGGGTACTCGCGGTCAGACCATCTGCAGTCAGCCTCTGCCGAGTCGCCAGCACGGCGGCATCGACCACGGCATCTCCACTCACGGCCTGCCACTGCACGGTCAGCGGGGCCAGCTTGTTCAGCTTGAACCCTTCGGGCAGCTCAAACGCGAGGTTCAGAGTGGTTTTGCCAGCCTTGACCGTCTGAGCAGGGAGTTCGGTCACCGGAGTTTTGTCTTCGATGACAGCCTTCGGCGGGGTCGGGGCCTTCAAACCTGCGATCACGACCTCGCGAACCGCCTTGGTCTTGAGGTGAACCGCCACGAGCCGGTGGTTGTTGGTGTCCGCGATGATCAGCTCTTCGCCCACGATCGTCAGGCCCGCAGGCTCCGAGAGCTGGACCGAGTCGCGACTCAAGTCGCGACCGCGTTTGCCCGTCCCGAGCCATGTGGCTGTCTCACCGGTCTTGGCATTCACCAGCTTGATCTTGTGGTTATAGGTGTCCGCCACGAACAGCTGGCCCTCGTGAAAGAGGACTTCCAGGGGATGCTGCAGCCGGGCCTTGGCTGCGCTTCCGTCGATGTCGCCGAACTCGAACAGCGACCGACCGCGGGCCAGATCGTGCGGGCCGACCACTGTGGTGAAATCGCCATTCTCACCCAAGGTCACGCGGCGGACTGCGGAGCCTTCGCTGTCGACCAGATACAGGTGTTTTCCATCCGTAGTGATCCCGGACGGCTGGGCGAGAGCACAGTTCGCCAGGATGTCATCGATGATGTCCTCGCGTCCGGTTCCGGCGTAGACCTGCACCGTGTCGGACCCGGGTTGGTGGGCCCACAGCTGATGCGGCCCCGCCATGCAGATGTAGAGCATTCCATCCAGGTGCTGAAGCGCCCACGGGCTGTTGAGCGGTGTTTGCAGGGCGGGCTGGGGACCGTCATCCACGGTCAACCTGCCGCGAGCCTGTTCTCCGACACCCGCGATGGTGGTGACCTTCTTCGCCTTGAGGTCCACAGCTCTGAGCAGATGGTTCTCGGTATCGGCCACGTACAGCGTCTCGCCGACCAGAGACATTCCCTGGGGATGATCGAACTCGGCCTCGGTGTAGCCGCCATCCTTCTTCCCCATCGCCCCCGTGCCGATCGTGTCGATCAGCTGACCGTCCAGCGACGAAATGACGATCCGGTTGTTGTTGCTGTCCGAGACGAACAGCCGCTTGCCCGCTTCGTCTGCGAGGACCTTGCCGGGATAGCGGAGCGGCGTCGGGGCCTGCTTCTCCCGCTCCAGGTGGAATGAGACCGGGGTCTCGTCCAGCGTTCCTTTGGCGCGGTGATACGTGATCATCTTGGCGATCACGTTATCGAACAGTTCGCGGTTGCCTTCGCCCGGCTGGTGCCCGACGTACTTCCCTTCCGGATCGATCAGGACCAGCGTCGGCCAGCTGCTGAAGTTGAACGCCTGTCCGATTTTTCCCGTGCTGTCGTTCACGACCGGGTGCTCGATCTCGTAGCGCAGAATCGCTTCGCGAATGTTGTCGGTGTCATGCTCGTTGTCGAACTTGGGATGGTGAACCCCGATGACCACGAGTTGATTGGGGTACTTCTGCTCCAGGTACTTGAGGTCGGGCAGAATGTGCATGCAGTTGATGCAGCAGTAGGTCCAGAAGTCGAGCAGCACGATCTTGCCGCGCAGTTCCTTCATCGAGATCGGGCCGGTGGTGTTCAGCCACTCGGTCCCGCCATCCAGCTCGGGGGCCTGAAATCGACCGGGGAACGGGTTCTGGTCCGGCATGGGGGCCTCCTTTTCAGCTGCGGGCTCGGGTTCCTGGGCCTGAGTATTGGAGGGCATCCCACACACCAGACTGAGAAGGCAGGCGGAGAGTAAGCAGACACGGAGCACTACTTTGCGGAGATAGGACAGCACGTGGTGCCGTTCACCCTGCTGTTGATCGGGCGCCGAGGCCGGGAATTCGAGTTTGCTCAAGACAGCGGCGGGGATGCTCATGGTCAGTCAACTCCGTAATCGTGACGCACAGCCGAAAGTCCCGTTCCAGCCGGGACCGGGCATGCAAGGCCGATCATAGAGTTCCGATGCGTATCAGTCGAGTAGCGGAACCTTGAGAACCATGGCTGGGTGTTGTCCTGGGAGGCCACTTAGATTCTCTCCGCAGACAGCTGAGTACTGACAGCGTCTCCTCCGCGAAACCGTGCGACACCTTCCCGACCATCAGTCGCACTGGTGAACATCCGCATTCGAGCGTAATATGTTTCTGTTGTCTCACGACAGCAGGGGGCCGTAGCTCAGACGGTTAGAGCAGGCGACTCATAATCGCTTGGTCGCGGGTTCGATTCCTGCCGGCCCTACTTTCTGAATCGTGTTCATCGAGTGATGAACGCGAGGCGTTCGAGCGGTGGCACCGGTTTCCCAGGAGGGCGTTCAATGACAGGTCTGGGACGACCGGGGCTGTGGGGAATTCTCGGGGTGCTTTTGATCCTGGGGGCGCCCGCACAAGCGCAATTCGGGATGTTCAATCCCTCTCCGCCACTCACTCCCGAGGAGAGCCTGTTTCGTCGGCTCCCGCGAGAACCTCGCATTCAAAACACGCTGGAGCAACTTGTTCCGTTGATCGAAGTCCAAAACCACCAGGACACCATCGATCAGCTGCAGGAGATGCTGGACACCTCGGAAGACTTCTTCGATGTGGATCCAAAGCTGGTGCCGGTTGGGAGTCTGCTCGATCGAGTCGAGAAGCTGCTGCTGGGCCTGCCGCCCGAGGCCTTGGAGGTGTACCGGCGGCAGTACGATCCGCTGGCGGATCAGCTGCTCAAGGACGCGCAGCGTTCGGGAGTGCTGACGGATTATCTCCAGGTGGCCTGCCTCTTCCCGCCCACGCAAGCCGCACTGACCGCCCTGCGGGAAGCCGCTGATCTTGCCCATGATGCGGGTGAACCTGCCGTCGCCGCCCGTCTGCGGGAACGACTTCTGTCCGGCACTGCGGCGGGGCCCGAACGAACCACGTTGCTGATCGAGATCGCTCGTGACTGGACGCTTTCCGGCCAGCCGGAACTGGCCCAGTCGCACGTGAAGGAACTGAGCGAACTGGCGCGCACTTCGCCCCTGGAGTACCAAGGGAAGTTGCTGACCCCCCCCGAGACGGGTGATGCTGCCTGGTTGAATAAGGTGTTTGGTCCTGTGTCTCCTCTGGTGCCGCGCCGGTCCAGTGACTGGCGTGGATCGGGCGGTCATCCACGACGCTGGGCCGACGGTCCACAGGTCTCGTCGCTTCAGCGCGGCAGCTGGAGTTACCCGCTGATCGATCGGTACGACACTCGCCAGTTCGACAACCTGCCCAGTGGCCCGCAGATCAAGCAGCTGCGGCATGAGAAGATGCTGTCGCTCGTCCGATCGCTGGAGGATCGGTTCTTCGCCAAGAGGCCGCTTGCGCCGCAGACGCCCCTCCTGGTTGGGTCGCCGCTTGTCGTCCGCGACACAGCCCTGGTTCAAGGCGTGGGCACCGTCAAGGCGATCGATCTGCGGACGGGGCAGCTGCGCTGGTCGGGTGTCGTGCTGGACAACACGTTTTTGTACTGGGCCTATCGCTGCTTGCAGGAAGAGGCTTCCCAGGTCGGCTTTCTGGATCTGTTCCTCGGGCAGAGAGTCTGGCTGAACCAGACCTCATCGGCGCTCGCCAGCGATGGCCAGCGAGTCTACTCGATCACGGGCACCGGGATGTTCGGGCTGACACCGCCGAACCTGGGACTTCCGGGGCGCGCCGCAATGCCGCGCAGTGAACTGTCGCCTGCCAATGAAAACCGTTTGCTGGCCTACGACATCCAAACCGGACTCTTCAAGTGGGAATTGGGAGGGGCCGATAGCTCGCTGCAGGCCGACCCTCTGGGCCAACCTGCGGACCGGAATCCTCGACTGACAGGGGCTTACTTCCTCGGAGCCCCATTGGCGGTCGAGGGACAGCTGTATGTGATGGCCGAAGAACGCGGACAGATTCGTCTCTTCGCACTGACTCCCGAGACCGGCGATGTCGAATGGTCGATCCCGCTGGTCAATCCCAGTGACACCCTCGACTTCGATATCGGTCGACGCATCTCGGGGCTCACTCCGACCTACGCGGGAGGCCTGCTTATCTGTCCGACGGGTGAAGGGGTGGTTGTCACCATCGATCCACTGCGTCGCCGGGTAAAGTGGATTCACCAGTACCAGACCCTGACGCAACTGAATCCCCGCGCCCGCCAGTTCCGAGGCCGAGTCGAACGATACGGTAACGACAATCGAACACTGGAGCGGCTGCTGCGTGAACGCCGCTGGTTCGATTCCTCCGTGCTGGCCACGGCGGGACGGGTGCTGGTTCCCGCTGCCGACGACCACAAGCTGATCTGTCTGGAGTTGGAGACCGGCAAGCCGGTCTGGACGGTTCCCCGGGGCGATGGACTGTTTATCGCCGCATCGACGGGCCGACACTGTCTGGTCGCGGGAGAACGCACGATCCAGTCGATTCGTCTGGCCGATGGCAAAGTCGTCTGGTCGCGCGACATCCCGACGCCAGCCGGGCGGGGTGTGTTGGTCGAGGGCAAGTACCTGCTGCCCGCTTCCACCGGCGAGGTCCTGGCGATCGAGGTTTCTTCCGGAAAGATCGTGGCCCGCCTGACTCTTGCCCCCTCTCATACTGCTGGAACGTTGATCGCCGCAGGGGATCAACTGCTGATGCAAACGGCGTCCGAACTCGTTGGATTCCGTTCACTGTCCGAGGTCACCACCGAGCTGACTGCCCAGCTCCAGGCACCCACCCCGTCTCCTCTGGCTCTCGCTGAGCAGGGCGAACTGCTCCTGATTCAGGGGCGAGAGGCCGAAGCGATCACGCTGCTGCGAGAGTCGCTCAAACTTCAGGAGTCCGACTCGACCCGCAAGCTGCTGGTGTGGTCACTGCTGGATCGGTTGAAGTCCGATTTCAACGCGAACCGCAAGCTGGTTTCCGAGTTGAAGGAGATGGTGCGAGACTCCGGTCAGCGCAAGTTATTGACGCGTCTCAATGCAGAAGGGCTGGAACAGGCGGGGGAATATCTCGACGCATTTCGCGAGCATCTGCAACTCGTCGTCGAGGTCGGCAGCCAGGAGGAAAATCAGGTCGAGATCACTCCCGAACTGCGCGTCCGCGAAGACCGCTGGCTGCGGGGCCGGCTGACTCATCTGTACCTGATGGCGTCGCCGGAGACTCAAGCTCAGATGCAGGTCATGATCCGCGAGGCCCAGGCGGGCCTGCCGGTCGCCTTGCGGAAGCAGTTTGCCAGCGTCATCGGGCTCGATCTGGCCCCCCAACTGCACCTCACGCTGGCTCTGGAGGGCGCGCTGGAGGAGTTCCTGTCCAAACGCGTCCTGTGGACTCTGTCGGAGTCGAACGATCTGTCGCTCCGCGGGCCAGCCATCGCCCGTCTGGTCCGGGAAGACCTGGGAAAGAACCTGGGGCAGAAGTCGCTAGTCGCCACGCTGGTGCCTCAGCTTGAGCAGGAGCTGGCGGATGTGATGTGCGAACCCGGTTTGACGGGTCAGGCCTTCCTCAATGCAATTCGAGCCGATGCCAAGCTCGGCAAGTCATTGGAGGCGATTGCCTCGCGCGGGCTGCCCGAGGTGGTTCCGGTCAATGACTTGGCGGCCTCGACAGTTCTGGTACGTCGCGATCTGATTCCGGCTCTCGGACCACGGCGGGGCGTGTTCGATGAATGGTCGTTCTCGGTGGAACGTAACTCCGCGGGAACGGTCTGGTGCAGCGATCCCACTGGGCGCGATCGTTTCTCAATCGCGGCCCAGCAGGGGGAGTTCGCAAACGACCATCATGTGCGCTACGTGCAGACCGATGCCCAGCTGGCACTGCTGGTCTTTCGAGATTCCTTTGCCGTGGTCTATCCCCACGAACCGGGGAATCAGACGAAGCTGAACGGAACCTTGAACGCAGCTGCGGTTCCTGGCTTCAACATGCGTATCGCCAACCGCGTCGACTCCAAGCCTGCGGTCCGGGACAAACTCTATCCCCTGCCTGGTGGAAACTATCTGGGGAACGTGGGACCGCTGCTTTCGGATACGTTGGTCTATCAGACTCATGATGGGCAGAACGTTGGCGATTTGATCGCGGCGGTTCCGTACTTGCGCAAGCAGGAAGTGTGGCGCCGCAGCGGTCTGCCGATCGGATGCGAGATTCTGGCGGACGCTCACTATGTCGTGTTGATCCCCCCGCAGACCAACCGGCTGATCGTGCTGCGAACGTCCGATGGAGTGCAGGTCGCCGAACGCGCACTCCCGGCACGGCTGGTGGAGCGCAAGCGGGCCGAATGGGGCCGATTGTTCCTGACCAATCCCGAGGCCGCTCCGGGGGCTCCGTCCTCGCAGACGAGTTACGCCATGTACGACCCGGTGACCGACAAAACCGTCTGGTCTCGCACGGTCCCGAAAGAGACCTTGTGGACTCCCGTCAATGGATCGGATCTGGCGTTCCTGGAACCGGATGGCAAAGTGACAATCGTCGATTACCAGACAGGTGCCGAACGATGGTCAACTCAGCTGCCTGAGCAGTCTGCCCCCGCCAGTCAGTTTCAGATTCATGCGGATCATCAGCGGCTCTATCTGCACACCTGGACCGAGCCGTCAGACGACCAGGAACCGGTCCGCATCGATCCGACCGCTCGCGCCGCCATGGCGGCTCAGATCAGTCCGGTCAACGGGCTGGTGGCCGCTCTGGATCGACGTTCCGGCCAGTTGGTCTGGTCGCGAACCATCCCGCAGCAGATGTTTCGTGACAGCCTGCCCATCGGCTCGGGGCTGCTGGCCTACTCCGCGACTCGGCAGAAACTCGGGAAACCGGCATTTCAAAAGGACTACAGCCTGATTGAGATGCTGGATCGTCAGACCGGAGAGACTGTCTTTCAGAAAAGCCTGCCGACGGGCACGATGGAGACCAGCTGGAAGCTGTTGCACAATGGAGTTCTGCGGGTCCGCCTGACGGGTCATGACTTCGACCTGTCCTGGAATCAACCGACCGGGACCCCCGAGCAGAGCGAGCCGATTCCCGAGCCCGACAAGCCGAATCCCGAGGCTCCGATTAAACTGCAATAAGCACGACGCAGCCACCGATGTGCAGGGAGACAACCGTTGAATCTGCTGGATGATCTCGCCGCCCTCGCGGCCTTGTTCCCGGACGGTCCTCAGCTGTTCGAGAGCGTCGTGCATGTGACTCCCGAGGAAACTCCCGAGCCTTACCGATCCCTGCTGGCACACGAGCACCACATGACCGTGACGATGGAGCAATTCCATCAGTGCAGCGTCGACGTGCAGGTGATCCAGGAGCAGTTCGTCGACCCCATCTATACGCGCGAGATATTGCTCACCCGCGCGGGGACTCCGCAGGTGGTCCAGTTCGGCCTCGTGAAGTTTGACTTCACGTACGTCACCCCCGCCGTGAAGTCCGAGATCCTCGCCAAACGTCTACCACTGGGGCGCGTCCTGATTCGGCACAACGTGCTGCGGCATATCAATCTGCGGGCGATCCTGAAAATCATTCCAGGCCCCGCTTTACGGGAGCGGATGCAGCTGGCAGATCACTCGCCGGTCTATGGCCGGATGGCCACGATCTTCTGCAACGAACGTCCGGCGGTGGATCTGTTGGAAGTGGCTTCTCCCGTATCCGCAGCACGCGAACCCCATCATGCCTGAGATTCTGTACCTCGGAGACACCGCGCTCAACAACGCAGCGGCCTATCTGGCGGGAGTGCTGCACGCGAGCGGCTGGAGTTATCTCTATCGACCGAGCGATCAGGACGCCGACGCGGCGCTGATCTCCGGCCCTTGGAAGGCCTGTGTGCTCAGTGACTACCCCGCCACGAGATTGGCTCCGGAACTCCAAAGGCAGATCGTCGAACGAGTCCGGCAGGGAGCAGGACTGCTGATGATCGGCGGCTGGGAGTCGTTTCACGGGCTCGGTGGTCATTGGAACGGAACCCCCATCGGCGAGATCCTGCCCGTCGAAATGCAGACGACCGACGACCGGGTCAACTGCGACTCGCCCGTCTTCGTCCGCCCGACCGGAACCGAACACCCGATCCTGCGAAGCCTGCCCTGGGCAGCGCGGCCCCCGCTGATTGGGGGCTACAACCGGTTCCGCGCGAAGCCCGAGGCGACCCAGTTGCTGGATGCTGTCCGCTATTCGGCCACTCTCCACAGCCCCGAGCCCCAGCTGACGCGGGCGGGTGTCGATCCGCTGCTGGTCGTCCATCGCTTCGGTTCCGGACGAGTCGCCGCACTTGCCACCGATGTCGCCCCCCACTGGGTCGGCCCTTGGGTCGACTGGGGAACCTCACGAGTCCAGGCCCAGGGGCCCGGGGCAGAGGCGATCGAAGTCGGGGACTTGTACACCCAGTTCTTCCGCCAGCTGGTCGAGTGGGTCAAGGTCCCGGACGGCCATTGATTCGTACTGCGGAGGTCTGGCAGCATGCGGAGTGCCCTCTTTATCTGGCTGATCGTTGCCGGGTCCGTGTTGGCGGATGACCGGGACGCTGCATTCCGCGAATCGATTGAACCGCTTCTGAAGGCCAAATGCATCGCCTGCCACGGGCCCCAGAAGCAGGAGGGCGAGCTGCGACTCGATTCGAGGGAGCGAGCTCTGCATGGCGGCGAGAACGGGCCCGCGTTCGTGGAGGGAAAACCCGGAGAGAGTCTGCTGATCCGGGCGGTCAAGTTCGAGGACCCCGACCTGCAGATGCCTCCCAAGGACCGGCTGAACGAAGCCCAAGTGGCTGCTCTGACACAGTGGATCGAGCAGGGAGCCATCTGGCCCGCTGCAGAGGCGACTCCAGCCATCGACCCGAATCAGGTCGCGGGCGACGCCTTCACCGACCCTGAGAATCCGATCCGCAAGCTGTTCCGGGGAGAGCGGCTGGACCTGTGGTCGCTGAAGCCTCCGGTGCGACCGGCGAACGCTGCTTCAGTCGACTCACTGATCGAAACAACTCTGACCGCCAAGGGGCTGACACTCTCGCCCGAGGCCGACCGCCGGACTTTGATTCGCCGGGCAACCTTTGATCTGACCGGGCTGCCGCCGTCGCCTGAAGAGGTCGAGGCGTTCATCGCCGACAATTCGCCGACCGCTTACGAGGACCTGATCACGCGGCTGCTGGTCTCTCCTCGGTATGGCGAACGCCAGGCCCGGCTGTGGCTGGATGTTGTGCGGTATGCCGACACGCACGGCTACGAGCGGGACGAGTTCCGCCCGCTGGCCTGGAAGTATCGCGACTATGTGGTGCGGGCCTTCAATCAGGACAAACCGTTCAACCGCTTCGTCCTCGAACAGCTGGCTGGCGACGAACTGGTCGCCAGCCCGCCCGCGACTCCGGAAGAGGCCGATGCCCTGATCGCGACCGGTTACCTGCAACTGGGCCAGTGGGACAGCACCGCCTCGATCTTTCAGGAGTCGGAGCGTCTGCGGGCCGATGAGCAGGCCGACCTGACCAATACGACCGCAGCTGCGTTTCTGGGGCTGACGATGTCGTGCTGCCAGTGCCATGACCACAAGTACGATCCGCTGTCGCAGGCCGATCATTACCGGCTGCGGGCGTTCTTTGCGGGAGTGCAGCGCCGCGACGATCTTGTGATCGAACTGCCGCCGGGGCGCGACGAGATCGCCGCTCACAATGCGGCCCTCGACGCCGAGCTGGCTCCGCTCAAAGAGGAGCAGGGAACGCTCGACGAGAAGCAGGAGTCGGACAAGCCCCGGCTCGAAGAGCTGAAGAAACAGCTTGGCGAGATCGAGGCCCGGCGTCGGCATCCCGAGGTCACGATGGGGGCGACGGACCGAACCGATCCGCCTGCCACGCAGATCTTCTATCAGGGTGATTTCGCATCGCCGCGCGAAGAGGTCGCTCCCGGATTCGTCTCCGTGATTCGCCCCGGACCGGCTTCGATTGAGGTTCCGCGCGAGGGGACCACGGGACGGCGGCTCGCCCTGGCCAAGTGGATCGTGTCGCGCGACAACCCGTGGACAGCACGGGTCCTGGTGAACCGCATCTGGCAACAGCACTTCGGAACCGGGCTTGTCGCCACGCCCAACGACTTCGGCTACACAGGCACCAGGCCCACGCATCCCGAGCTGCTCGATTGGCTGGCGATCGAGTTCATGGAGAACGGCTGGTCGGTCAAGGAGTTGCACCGGCAAATCGTTCTGTCCAGGACCTATCGCCAGAGCTCGCTTGGCCGCGCACAGGCCCGACAGGTCGACCCCAACAATCGGCTGCTGTGGCAACAGAACGTTCAGCGACTCGATGCCGAGATGCTCCGCGATGCCCTGCTGTTCGTGTCCGGACAGCTGAAGCTGGAGGGCAGCGGCCCCGCCAAATGGCCGGACGTGCCGGAGGAACTGCTTTACGCACAGCCCGCGATTCAAGAAGCAATTAAAGGGGAAGATGGCGGCCGCATGCAGGGCTGGTTTACCAGTCCAATCGAAGAGACCGACGTGCGCAGCTTGTACCTGGTAAGAAAGCGGTGCTTGCCGATTCCGTTCCTGCAGGCATTCGACCTACCCGGGACCGAGACCTCGTGCGCCCGCCGCGATCGAACCGTCGTCGCTCCGCAGGCACTCATGCTCCTCAACAGCCCGGAGAGTACCCGGTTCACCCAGGCATTCGCCGAGCGAGTTCTGGCCGATCTGGGTGAGTCGCCAGCACTGGAGAAAGATCGCGACACGATCATCCAGCGAGCCTTCCACCTGGCATTATTGAGAGCCCCAGACCCCGCGGAACTGGAATTGTCGCGTCAGTTCCTGAACGAGTCTCTGGACGGCGATCTCAATACGAAGGTCGTTTCACTCTGCCGGGCTGTGCTGAATTCGAACGAGTTTGTGTACTATGATTAGAGCAGGTTCGGGTTTCGCCTTCAGTCAGGAGATTGGAATTCTAGAGCATCCCACTAAAGCGTGGGCGCAACCGCGTACCCACAGTAGCGGAACCAGTTGAGAGCATCGGTCGCGGTGACGGTCTCGAGGGCTTTTCGGATCGCGCCGATCAGCGTTTCGGTCGTGCGTGCCTTCGCCATGCGGAGGTACGTGTTGATCTTGGACCACATCAGTTCAATGGGCTTGAGGTCGGGCGAGTACCTTGGAAAGAAGCTGACTTGCGCCCCGGTCGCTTCGATCGCCGCCACCACATCCGAATGTTCGAGAGCGGACAAACTGTCCATCACGACGACATCCCCGGCCCCCAGTGAAGGGGCATGACACGCGGTCACACAGGTCGTCGTCGTGGCCACATCGGTGCCGCTCCCGAGAGCGTTAATGCTCCCTGCATCGTCCATGATTCCCAGCACCCATCGGGCACATCGTCGATCACGCTCTGGCCTCGTTTCGCCCGACCATTCAGCCGCGTCATGATCGTCTTGGCACACGAACGCGACTGTGAAATGCTCTAGTGCGCGTGGCCGTGGTCGTGGCCATGATCGTCGGTCAGCGAGGTCTTGAGTTCCTTATCCCCGACCTTCAGCATCAGGTTCCCGGCCAGCGCTTCGATATCCGACAGAGCGGTCGGAACCTTGTCTCCCGCCAGTTCGAATCGCGAGCACTTGCCGTCAGCTTCCCCGTCCAGCGGAGCAGCTGTCATTTCGAAGACGGTTTCCTTGCCATCGACCAGCAGGCCGACGCTCATCACGCCCTTGTCGACCGGCACGGCGTTCTTGACCGCTTCGTCGAGCAGGTGGACCGAGATCTTCCGGGAGTTGGGGTCCATCGAGATTTCCGCGTGGTATTCACCCAGCTCCAGGATATGTCCGCCATTCGGACCATGGACATGCCCCGCCACCGGAGCGGTGTTCTGAACGTTGTCCGTCTCCTTGAACTCCCGTCCGCCTCCGCTCGGCTCGCAGCCGCAAAGACCAGCTGCGACAACCAGACCAAGAGCCCATCGTGAAACCGCCATGGTGAAAACCTTCCCGAGTGAATGGAACAGTGAGACCCGGCCGCGAGCCCCGAGGATGACGCTGGGATTATACGCAATTCTTGTGCAAAGGGCGAGAGCGACAGAGCGGGCCGTTGCACGGGGTATAGGAGAGAATTTCGATGGAAACTCGAAGTGCCAGCTGATCGACCCCGGACGGGGTCGATCAGCAGGCACTTCGAAATTTCTGCGAAACCGAAATCCCCTCCGACACCCAGAAGCATCTCGCCGCTTCCCGAACATGGTGATGCGCGAGGGGGCGCGTTAGAGTGGCTGTTGCGGTCTTCCTCTGATGGTCCCTCCATGATCCAACTCACTTCCCAACCGCGGCAGCGCTATCTGGTCAGCTTTGACCCGAAGCGAGTCCCGCATCGCTTCACCGATGTCCTCGTCATCGGCTCCGGAATCGCCGGAGTCCGGGCGGCACTGGAGATCGATCCTCGGCTCCGAGCGGTTGTCGTCACGAAGGACCAGCTGGAGCTTTCGAACAGTGCCTGGGCTCAGGGCGGGATCGCGGGGGTACTCGATCCCAGCGACACCGTCAGCAATCACGTCGAAGACACGCTGACTGCCGGAGCCGGGCTGTGCGATCGGCAGGTCGTGGAATCGATCGTCAATTCAGCACCCGAGCTGATCCGCGAGCTGGTTCGCTTCGGAGCCAACTTTGACCAGCGGGGCGGAGAGTTGGCCCTGACGACCGAAGGGGGGCACAGCCATCCTCGCGTGGCTCATGCCCTCGGCGATGCGACCGGCAAAGAGGTGATGCGAGCCTTGATCGATCGCTTGCGACAGCAGCAGTCGTCCGAAATCTGGGAGCAGACGTTCACGATCGACCTGCTGACGCACAACAATAGTTGTCGGGGAGCTCTGGTCTGGCACGAGGGGCACGGCAAGACGTTCGTGTGGGCCAAGCAGACGATTCTGTGTACCGGGGGAGCCGGTCGGCTCTATCGCGAAACCACCAATCCCGACATCGCGACCGCCGATGGGCACGCGGTGGCTTACCGAGCCGGGGCGACTGTCCGCGACATGGAGATGATGCAGTTTCATCCCACGGTCCTGTATATCGCCGGGGGATCGAGGCATCTGATTTCGGAAGCTGTGCGCGGGGAGGGGGCTTACCTGATCGATGCGCGCGGGCATCGGTTCATGCCAGAGTATCATCCGCTCAAGGAACTGGCTCCGCGTGATATTGTCAGCCGAGCGATCACCGACCAGATGGATAAGACGCGGCATGCCTGTGTGTATCTCGATCTGCGGCACCTGCCCGAGTCGAAGGTGATTGAGCGGTTCCCGCATATTCGCAAGGTCTGCGCCGAGTTCGGTCTCGATCTCGCCAAAGACCCGATCCCGGTTCGTCCGGGAGCGCACTACATGATCGGCGGGCTGACCGTAGATGGCGAGGGGCGAACATCGCTCCCCAATCTGTGGGCTGCGGGGGAAGTCACCAGCAGCGGCCTGCATGGAGCCAACCGGCTGGCCTCGAACAGCCTGCTGGAAGGACTCTATTACGGAGTCCGCTGCGGACGCGGGGCCAGCGAGGCGGCACGCCAGATTGCAGACGACTTTGCGGTGACACCCCTGGTCTCGGAGCGAAGAACTCCGCAGGGCCCTCTCGCGGACGACCTGAATCTGATCGACCTGCGAAACTCACTGGCCAGCCTGATGGGCCGGTATGTCGGGATTCGCCGGGATGAGGAGGGGCTTGCTGCTGCGGCCGAGCAGGTGGAGTTCTGGGATCGCTACGTGGCTCAGCGGGAGTTCCACTCGGTCGAAGGGTGGGAATTGCAGAACATGCTACTGGCGGCGAAGCTGATGATCCAATCGGCCCGGGCTCGAACAGAGAGCAGAGGCGTCCATTTCCGAAGCGACTACCCGGAGCCTCGGCTGGAGCCGCAGACGCACGTGGTGATTGAGAACCGCTAGTGTAGTGCCTCACAAATAATGGAACTTAAATGTCATGGCTGGCGTCTGATCTTCTGGGCCGGGAGGATCAGTGTCATGCGAGTTGCAGTGAAGATCGAGTTGACGGACATCGAGCGTTCCA
>JBIIOI010000063.1:0-33954 GCA_044337025.1 Planctomycetaceae bacterium | reverse complement strand
ATGTGCAAATACTGGCAGGTCGGGTCAGGGGCGGCTAACGTCGCACGCGGATGATTGTGAATTGAGACATCGCCTCATCAGCTTCGTTTTGCTTCTCGCTTATGGGCTGCCAGCCATTACAGGTCCGGCGGCGCACATGCTGCATGTCTGCTCCGATGCAGCCTGTCAGTCATCCGCATGTCAATCCCCTCCCTCTGCAAGATCTCCCCACAGCTGCTCGTGCCGCCACCATTCGCCTGCGGCACATGACGACATCGGGCGACAGAGTCCGGAAAAGCGATCATCGGCTCCCGCGTGGGACCAGGCCGGCCACGACCACTCGCGCTGCCTGATCTGCCAGCACTACAGTCTGGCTGCTCTGCATGCAGTCGTAGTATCAGCTCCCGCCATGACGGGGTTGGTCACCGAGCTGCCCATTTCTCACGAGCAACAGCCGAGCGGACGCTGGGGCGGCCAGGAACGGTCCCGCGGACCGCCAAACTCGTAACAGGTTGGCCTGCGTATTTTTCTGCAGGCGAATTTAACTGGAGGGCAGGCTGCGTTTTTGCGGCTCCTGCTCAGGCGCAGGCCTGCTGTGATCGGTCATGTGCCAATTCGACCCGACCAGTCAGTGGCTGGGTCGGTTGCAGCAGGCTTTTTCATTCATCGGCTCCCGGAGGCTTCGCGAACTGTGACGCGCGGTACTCCGCAGCCTCTTCATTTGTTGAAAGGATTTCCCGTGCCAATTCTCAATCGTCGTCGTGGTTTCACGCTCATCGAGCTGCT
This sequence comes from Planctomycetaceae bacterium, assembly GCA_044337025.1. Taxonomy (GTDB): domain Bacteria; phylum Planctomycetota; class Planctomycetia; order Planctomycetales; family Planctomycetaceae; genus TH-plancto1. Next base: position 33,189 of record JBIIOI010000063.1, on the reverse strand, counting down.
GGTTGTCATCGCGATCATCGCCGTGCTGATCGCGCTGCTGCTGCCTGCTGTGCAGCAGGCCCGTGAGGCCGCCCGCCGGGCGCAGTGCAAGAACAACTTGCGGCAGCTGGGGCTGGCCCTGCATAACTACGAGAGCACTTTCAGCACGCTCCCCGGGCTGACCGGTTCCAGCAGCTTCTCGGTGCAGGCTCGGATGCTGCCGTACCTCGAACAGTCCAACCTGCAAGGGTTGATCAACTTTCAGCAACCGCTGATGACCGGTGTCGGGTTCAACCCTTCGCTTAATCCGCTGTTCGTCGTTCCCGCTCGGACGATTGTGCCGGTGTTCTTGTGTCCCAGTGATGCCACTTCCCCGATATTCAATAGCGTGATCGGAGTACCTCCCACAGCGACAACGTTCGCAGGTCTCAACTACATGATCTCGACCGGCAGCGCGACGGGAACCAACTACGACGATCGCGTGACGACCGACGGGATTGCCTGGGAGAACTCGGCCTGTCGATTCCGGGATGTGACCGACGGCATGTCCAACACCGTCTTCATGGCCGAGACGCTGATGGGAGACAAGATCGACTCAACGGGCGGACTGCCTCCGTTTCCGTATCGCCGCATCGGCAGCTGGAGCGGTGTGGGCTTCGTGAACCCTCCACCCGGCTTCACCTTCGGAGGTGGCACGGTCAACAATCCCGACCTGCAGACGATCATCCCCACGATTACCAGCTGGCAAGGTGGGCAGACGCGCACCGGGCGTGGACTGTCGTGGATTCGCGGGGTTCCGTTCTCCACCTGCATCAACGGCTATCTGACTCCGAACAGCCGCATTCCCGACATGGGAGTCCATGGCCGCGGCTTCTACGCAGCCCGCAGCCTGCACACCGGGGGAGCCCACATGCTGCTGGGTGACGGAGCGGTGCGGTTTGTCAGCGAGAATATCGATCTGATGCTGTGCCGGGCTCTGCACTCGCGAAACGGCGGCGAGACGCTCGGGGAGTTCTGATCCCTATGCGTGGTTCATGAGTGAGACTCGTCGCATGGGCGTCTCGCCCATGCGACGAGAAATCACGGGCGGGACGCCCGTGCTACGAGTCTGATCGGGGAATCATCATGGGACGGATGGGGCTGTTGACTGTGCTGTTACTGGCGGGGTGCTCCGGGGCAACGCCGACGATCACCGATGGCGAGCCGGTCGGTTCCGTGACCTTCAAGAAGTCTCCTGTGGCACAGGTGCAGGTCGGATTCCACCGACCCGAGTCCAAGGAGCGAGTGGCCTTCGGCGTGACGGACCCGGAAGGCCAGTTCCGCCTGTTCGAGCAGGATGGCAAGCCTCACCAGCTTTCGCCCGGAACTTATCTGGTCACCGCCGAGAACATCGGCGAGCCCACCTGGGTGTTGCCCTCAAAGTACTTCGATCCGGCCAAAACGCCCCTCAAGATCGAAGTGGCTGAGGGACAACGGATCGACATCCACCTTCCCTGACACACATCGAACCAACACCTCTCATACAGACGGAGTCACATCATGTTCGCTCGGATCTGGCTGGCTGTGATCGCATTGCTGGCCTCTCAGGTGCAGGCTGCTGAGCCTGCGGGAAAGCACCTCACGCGCGTCTTCTTTCAGGATGACGCCACCAAGACAGTACGGTGGGCCGACTTGACTCGGGGAACGTCGCTCGGGCTGACGACTCCGCAGGTCGTCGAGGGCTTCCCGAAAGTCGATCCGGCCCACCAGACTCTGGTGCAGATGCAGATCGCCATGGGGCAGGTCCTGGTCGGTGTGCGTGATGACCAGGACGGAAAACTGCAAAGTGGCTGGGTCTTGATCGACACCGGGGTGGAGACTGAATCGCACGGCGATCATCTCGACTGGGTCTACGCACGGGCTCCGCGTGTGCGGGCGGTCCAGCTGGACGACCAGCAGGGCAACCCGGCCCACCTGTACGTCTACGACGATGTCTTCTACGTCGCGAACGACCAGAAGAACGGCTTCACACGACTGGCCCCGGCGGAGCTGAGCGCTGGCGATGACGAGGCGGCGATCCGGGCCAAGGCCAGCTTCCATGCGGGCGGAGGGGGGCATATCACGCTGGCGGTATCCGGGCAGCGGATCGCTTACTCTTCCTGGATTGATCGCGACGGACCAAACAAGGGGCGAGTCGATCTGACGCTGGTTTCGGCCGCCGGATCGCCGCAGCCGACGGGGTCGATCTACCTTCCCAGCGGAGGAATCCATGGGGCGACAGCCTGCGCCAACAAGGTCTTTCTGGCTCCTGCAAACGGGATCGATTGGATCGAAGCGAGCGAGTCCATTCCGGTGGACCTGAAGTCAATTCCGATTCACCACATTGACCTTGGGAAGTCGGGGGATCGACCACTGCGAACCGGAGCGTTCACGACTCTGGGAAATCGGGTCGCGTTTCTGACGGGGCGAGGCCCGGGGACGGAGTTGGGAGTGATCGACGCCGACAAGACTCCGCCCGTTCTGACTCGACTGGCTGTTCCTGTGGCTGAGGGGGCGTGGGCCAGCGGCCTGGAGCTGATCAAGCCCCGCCGTGGCAATCCGGTCGCCATGCTGTTTCAAGAGGTCGACAGCGATGGTCCGGCGCAGTGTCAGCTGATGGTCATCGAACTGGACCCGAACGGCGACAACCAGTGGAGTGACATGCGCGTCGGCCCCAGCCTGAACGTCGGAAAGGCCCGCATCGAAGGGCACGGCGGTCACCACGGTTTCGCCGCCGACGGCGACAGACTCCGAGGACTCGTGACCAACCCCGGGGACGGCACGTTGGAGATTCTCTCGTTCGATTCCCGCAAGATGGAGGCGAAATTCACTGTCGGCGGCGCCCCGTCGAAAGTGATTGCCTACGGCGGGCACGTCCATTAGTCCCTAGGGGGTCTTGCTCAACGCTCGCAGCCCTTGAGGAGGGTCTATCGCCCACCGAGGCCACAGGCGGCGCGGGCTTTGTCGAGAACCTGGGCCGCTTTGGTGCGGGCCTTCCTGGCTCCCTCACGCAGGATGTCCCGCACTGTGTCGGGGTGGGCGGCCAGCTGAGCCCGGCGTTCAAAGGCGGGGCCGAAGACCGCCATCGCTCCGTCGTGCAGAGCCTGCTTGGCCTCTCCATAGCCCATCCCTCCGGCGCGGTATTTGGCGGCCAGTGCGGCCTGCTGCTCGTCGTTGGCAAAGAGTTTGTAGAGCGTGAAAACCGAGCAGGTCTCGGGGTCCTTGGACTCCTCGACCCCCTTCGAGTCAGTCTTGATCGACATGATCTTCTTGCGCAGTTTCTTGGGATCCTCGAAGACGTCGATTGTGTTGTTGTAGCTCTTGGACATCTTCTCGCCGTCGAGTCCCGGAACTTTGGCGAGGGCCTGAACCGTGTACGGTTCCGGCAGTGTGAAGACCTCGGTGTTGTAGATCGTGTTGAACCGCTGCCCGACATCGCGGGTGACTTCGATATGCTGAATCTGATCCTGTCCCACCGGGACCAGATTGCTGTCGTACAGCAGGATGTCCGCCGCCATCAGCACTGGGTAGGTAAACAGCCCGGCATCGGCGGCGAGGCCCTTGGCCTTCTTGTCCTTATAGGCGTGGCACTTTTCCAGCAGGTGCATCTGCGTCACGGTCATCAGCAGCCAGGTCAGCTCCGTGACCTCGGGGATGTCAGACTGCACAAACAGCGTGGCCTTCTCAGGATCGAGCCCCAGGGCCAGCATATCGAGCGCCGCGTTCTCCACGTTCTTGCGCAGCTGGGCCGCATCGCGAACGGTCGTCAGCGCATGCAGGTCGGCCACGAAGTAAAACGCCTGCTCGTGCTTCTGCAGCTCGATGTACTGCCGGATCGCGCCGAAGTAGTTGCCCCAGTGAATCTGGCCAGTGGGCTGGATGCCGGAAAGAACGCGCATGGGAGGCGATGTGCAGGAGATCGGGACCCGATCTGTTCAGGTCCGTGGCCCCGCATCTTCGTGCGCCGTGCCTCTGAATTCAAACCGACCACTAACGGAGGGTGACAGGAGCGCGCTTCGCGTTGGCTTTCGACAGCTCCTGCTCCAGCGTCGGCTTGGTGGCAGGTACATCTGCCGGGGGAGCTTCCAGGTCCTCGATGAATTTCAGGTATTGTGCTTCCAGGTGCGGGATATCCTTGCCGAACGCCGCTTTGAAATCGTCCAGTCGCCGCATGGGCGTGTACTCGCCCAGCTCCGTTCGATACGCCAGTTTCTTCAGGTAGCCTGACAGCTGAGAAGCCCGTGTTTCTGCCAGAAAGAACATCAGCGCCCACGACTCGCTGTAGGCGTCCAGGGTGGCTGTGTCGAACCGGGAATCGCTGGTCAGAAAATCTTCGAGCGACTTCGGCTTCCGCCGGAGTTTCTTGTACTCCTGAAACCAGACGAATCGCTCGCGGTTGATCCGCTGATTGACGGTCGTCTTGGCTTTTTCGTCATCGCGATTGGCGTCCCCTTCGAACAGCATCGCCAGCCCTTCGACGACCCAAGTCGGATCGTCGCCCAGCCGGGAATGCAGCCCGGTATTGAAACCCATCTGGTGAGTTGTCTCGTGAACGAGCGTGTCGGCCACACTGCCGGGGCCCTGCGGGGCTCCCCAGATTGTTTCGCGGCGGAACGGAGCGAGCACGACTTCTTCGGCTCCGGTCACACCGAGGCTGATATCTCCGAAGCTGGACCGAGTCTTTGCATCGGCAGACTGCTCGAGATAGAGAGCGACGCGATTTGTCGTGGGGCTGTAGAAGCCGCGCAGCCCCAAGGTCCGTTTCACGTTCTCCTGCTGGCAGTAGCCTTGGAAGTCTTGCTGCGTCTGGAAAACAATGGTCACCAGCGGGACCTCGACTTTGTCGAGCTTCAAGTTCCGCCGGGTAAAGTACGAGACGAACGAGAGCGAAGTCTTCTCGAGGATTTCCGCCACGAGTTTGGCCTTGCCCAGCGGGGCCACGACCAGATGGTGACCTCGCGTGGCGACTTCGAACGTTCGCCCGAACTCTTTGAGGAGTTGAAGACGTAGCTCATTCTGACTGAAGGGCTTGTAGACGCTGCTGACCTGGCGGTAGCCGGTCACTTCGGACAACTCGATGTTCCGCAGCCGACCGTCTTTCTCGAGCAACCAGCAGACTTCGTTGTCGCTGTAGAGCTGTCGCCCCTGATACTTCGCCTCGCCCACTTTCAATTCCAGGCAGCGGCGATCGACCTTTTCATCGGCAGCTGCGATGGCTGGTAACAGGCACAGGCCAGCGATCAGCCAGGAAAGAGAACGCATGGGGGCATCCGGAATGGGCAGTCGCCTTGTTCGCAAGCGACCATCGCAAACCTAGACCATGTGGGATTGTCTCTCGGGAGAATCATCGAATTCGGTGGCGAATCTCGATGCGGAAAGTCAGACAGTATCGGTTCTGACGGCGCCGGAGTACCACTGGTCCAGCACGCGATCGATGTCAGCCAGTCGGCTCACCTGGGCAAAGGTGTTTCGAACCTCTTCGTGGTTCGGGTGCAGGCGGGCATATTTCACGAGGTGTTTCCGCAGCCTCCCGACCAGCGTGGGCTCGTCATAGATCTCCAGGGCGAAGGCGATCTGCTGGCGGATCAGAGCGGCCTGCTCGTACAGGGTGGGCGGCCGGGGAGCCGGTTCCCCTCGCAGAAGTGCGGTCGTCTCGGAGAAAATCCAAGGGTTCCCGATCGCTCCCCGAGCAATCGAGAGTCCATCGACGCCGGTCTCTGCGAGCATCCGGACGCAGTCCTCAGCGGTGAACAGGTCTCCGCTGCCGAGAATCGTCTGAGACGGAAAGGCGGCTTTGGCCTCTTTCAGGAAGCTCCAGCGGCTGGGGCCGACGTACTTCTGTTCGACGGTGCGGCCATGCAACGTGACCGCCGCGACGCCCCGGGCGAACGCTCCCTCAAGAATCTCCAGACAGCGTTCGCGACTCATCGCTGTGTCGTCGATGCCGCGTCGCATTTTGACGGTGACCGGGATCTCGGGAGGGACCACTTCACGTACTCTCTCGACGATCTCCAGTGCCGCTTCCGGCTGGCCGAGGTGATAGCCCCCGCGACAGCCACCGATGGCCGTCTTCACTGGGCAACCAAAATTGATGTCGATGACATCGTAACCTGCCTGAACCAAGCGCCTGGCTGCGAATTGGAACTGAGTGGGCTCCGACCCCATCAGCTGTCCGCCGATCGGATGGTCATCGTCCGCGATCCGCAAATGCCGCCGGACCCAGGTATCGGATTGAGCCTCGACAGCAAACCGATCGATCAGGACTTCGGCCAGGGCGTAGACGGCTCCCATTCTCCGGGCCAGTCGGCGCATCGGAGCATCGCTGTACCCACTTAAGGCAGCTTGAGCGAGCGGCAGATCAAACGTCAGTGGGCCGATGCGGAGAGGCATTGGGGGATTGTAGCGAAACGAACCGGCAGATTGAGCCGCAGCATCGAAAGGTCGAGACACTCGGGGTTTGAATCAAACTCGATCACTTCTCGAACTTGAGATGCGAGATCACCGATTGAACAGGACTTCATGAGCGGGAGCTCATGGGGGCAACGCGCTCTGGCAAGTTGTGCCGCTCGACATGCAGCACTGCTCAGGAAACAGCGGAATTCGCTCAGTTCACGTGACATCCCGGAACGATACAAGGGATGCGAAACGGCGCAAGCTGGCCACTCTGCGCGCCGTTCGAAGTGTGGTGATCCGGAAGCCACACTCTGCGGAAGGTTCACTGAAGGCGCCCACATCAAATGCTGACATCGCTCTATCAGCGACATGGCCGGTGGCTCCTGATTCTGGCATTGATTGCTTTTCCGTTTGCGTATTGGGAAGCCGAGTCGATCCCGTCCAATAATGATCTGGAGACGTGGCTTCCCAAAGAGTCCGAGGTCCGAGCGACCTACGACCGATTTAAGGAGGAGTTTGGTGCCGAGGAAGTCATACTGGTTGGACTGCCGCACCTCAATGCGGATGATCCCCTGGTCGAGTCTGTCGCTGAACGTTTAAGTCAACTCCCGGGGATTCGGCACTGCTGGTCTCCCAGGCGGTTCCGGGAGGTCATGCGGGATCTGAGTGTCTCTGAGGATCAGATCGAAGAGCGGATCACCGGTCTCTCGCTGGCCAAAGACAAGCAGATGCTGGGGTTGATCGCCATGCTGTCTCCGACAGGGTTGCGAGACCGGTCCGGGACGGTCAGGGATGTGGAAGCCGTACTGGACTACTGCCAGCTGCGCGGTGATGACGTGCTGCTGACCGGTGGCCCGGTGGTTGTGGCTGAACTGGATCGACTGGGGGGGACTCGAAACAACAAGCCATACTTTGTCATTACGCTCCTCGTCTGCTCAGTACTGCTGTACTTGTTCGTCCGAGACGTGCGTCTAACGATCGGTGTCATGCTGATCACGGTGTTTTCGGTCGAAGTGACGAACACCATCGTCAAATGGTCGGGCGGCGAGATGAACTTCATTCTCGGCGCCATGCCGATCATGGTCTTGATCTTCACACTGTCGATTTCGGTTCACTTCATCAGCTACTACCGGGAAACGGTCGGGGTGAACGATCGACTCGCCCACTCGCTGAGGCATACTTGGAAGCCGGTCTTTCTTTCGGCTCTGACGACGGTCATCGGATTTGGATCGCTGGTCACAACGGGAATCGGGCCGGTCTGGTGGTTCGGATTCGGTGGGGCTGTGGGCTCGACGGTTGCGTTCCTTTGCGGGCTGGGGCTGACCCCGGCGCTTCTCATTCAGTGGCCCGATTTGCAAGAAGATCGGATCCACGCGTCAGTGGAGTCGCATCTCCGCGCCGCTCACTGGATCGTCCGCAATCGCTGGCTGGTCACCGGGGCCTGTCTCCTGGTCGTGGCGGCGGGATCCTACGGTGTGCAGTTTTTGACTTGCCGAATCGACCCGCTCGATTTTCTGCCCAAAGGCAGCAACGTCGTCAAAGACTTGAATACGCTCGAAGAGAAGCTGACCAGTATCGACTCGATCGAAGCGATCATCGACTTTCGCACCTCCGATGTACCGTTCATGGAGAAGCTCAATCGTGTGAAGGAGATTGAGGCGCGTCTGGCCACTCATCAGAGCGTCACGCATACGATGTCAATTGCCAGTTTCTTCCCGACGGAACTGCCCGAAGGACTGATGGGTTCGGCGAACTTCTTTAACAAGGCCATGGGCAGTCAGCATCGCTCCGATTTTCTCTCAGCGGGCGAACGCTATTGGCGAGTCTCGTGCCGAATTCGACGAGAGGATGTCGTCAGTCAGAACAGTACCTATAGCGATCTGAAGGCACTGGTCGCCGATATGCCCGAAGTCACCCTGACCGGGATCAAGCCGCTGATCGAGCAGGCTCAGATGACGATATTCCAGGGGTTCCAGGAGAGCTTTACGGCATCGTTCCTGCTGATCGCTGTTGTGTCCTGGGTCGCACTGCGATCGATCAAGCTGGCCCTGATTGCCATGATTCCGAATGTCTGCCCGATCTTGCTGGTGTTTGGTCTGATCGGGTGGTGCGGAGTGTCGGTCGATATCGGCATGATGATGACGGGCAGCATCGCGTTCGGGATGTCGGTGGATGCCACCTATCACTTCCTGTTCGCCTATCAGGATGGTCGACAGGCCGGGTACTCGTCGAAGACCTCGACCTTCCATTCGCTGGTCCATACCGGAAAACCGATTTTTGAAGCTGCGGCGATCGCCAGTCTGGGGATGCTGGCACTGATGTTCAGCAGCTTTACCCCCACCGCTCGTTTCGGCTTCCTGATGGCGGTTCTGTTGTGGTCCGCCGCAATTGGCTGTCTCGTTCAACTGCCAGCAATTCTGGCGATCCTGCCCGGCCAGCGGGTGCGCAACGCCAAGACATTCGCACTGCCGACTTTGGAAGCCGTGTCCGAAGATCGCTTGCAGAAGGCCGCATAGAGCTGCTTCACAATTGGTTTTCTTTTCAGCGCTGACCGGGAAAGACTGGGCCCAGTGACCCGCTGCAGACACTCACGCACGACAGCGACTCACGCGCTCGCACAATGGCGAGCCACCCATCGCAGCCCCTTGAAGTTGCAGGCTGCAGATCGCCCACTGATCGACGTCAGTGACCGCTGCTGTCCCCGGCCCGCGATCGGTTGAGATCGCCCGGCGATGGCGAGGCACTCCTCCGACACCACGATTTATCGGCTTAGCCCTCGCCGGATTGCGCCAGATGGATATGATCATGCCGTCCATAACCCTTCACGTACTCACTTCTTGTGGAATCAGGCTTCGCGTGGGTTCCGTCCCGACGATCACATCCGAAAGCGACTTAGGTCCTGGCAGCTCCGAACTGGAGGCCTGCGAAGCGATCTTGGGTTATCGTTTTCGCGACCGCGAACTGCTGAAGTGCTGCCTGACTCACGCTTCGGCGGCCCGGACTCGGATTGAGTCGAACGAGCGGCTGGAGTTCCTGGGCGATTCGGTGCTGGGAACGGTCGTCTGCGAAATGCTGTATGAGCGATACCCCGAAGCGTCCGAAGGCGAACTGACTCGGATCAAGTCGATCGTGGTCAGTCGTTCGACATGCGCAGCGATTGCCCGTGAGCTGGACCTGGAGCAGTTCATGGTGGTCGGTCGCGGGGTCTCGTCGACCGCCCGGACCCCGAGTTCCATCCTGGCTGCGCTGCTCGAAGCCTTGATCGGTGGGATCTACCGCGACGGAGGATTCGAGGCGGCCAAAACCGTCATTCGGGCGAAGGTCTCGACCTTTATCGATCAGGCGGCTCAGTCGGAAACGGGTGTCAATTTCAAGAGCCTGCTGCAGCACCTGACGCAGAAGAATTACGGGCAGACGCCGTTCTATTCGGTGCTGGATGAGAAGGGCCCCGACCATGCGAAGTGCTTCCTGATCTCCGCCGTGATTCAGGGGAAGGAATACCCCGCTGCCTGGGGAGCCAGCAAAAAGTCCGCCGAACAGCGAGCCGCTCACAATGCGCTGGCGGCCATTGATGGACGAGAGATTCCACATACGGATCATCTGGCCGACGGGATGGGTGTTTCCGATCTCTCTGAAGACGAGTAGACCGCTGGTCGTCCCGTTGTGCCCGCGAACTGGCCCTACCTTTGCTGTGTCAGTCGTATCCGACTTACAGTATCCGCTCCTCGATTGAGCCCTCAGGTCTAGCCTCCATGAAGATCACTGAAGTCGTCTGTCAGATCCTGCGCATCAAGAGCGTCGAAGCCAAGACAGCCAGCAGCCAGGATTCTGTCCTGGTGCGTATCCGCACCGATACCGGCCTGGAAGGGATCGGCGAGGCAGACTCTTCTCCCGAGATGGTCAAGGCGGTCATCGACGCTCCCTTCAGCCACAACATCGCGACCGGCCTGCGGCCACTCCTGATTGGCGAGAACCCGCTGGAGACCGATCGGATCTGGCAGAAGATGTACCGCCGCACGATGTACGCCGGTCGCCGCTCGGTGCCGATTACCGCCATGGCGGCGATCGACATGGCCCTCTGGGACCTGAAGGGGAAGCACTTCGGCGAGCCGATTCACCGGCTGCTGGGTGGTAAGCGGCACGACAGGATCCTGGCCTATGCCTCGATCCTGTTCGGCAAGAACGGGGACGAGACCGCTCGCATCGGCGAACGCTGGCGAAAGGCCGGCTATACAGCTGTGAAGTTCGGCTGGGAGCCGATGGGGCAGAGTGAGGCACTCGATATCGATCTGGTGCGCGGGGCTCGTAAGGGGTTGGGGCCGGATGGGACCGTGCTGATCGATGCGGGCTGCGTGTGGGATGCCCGGACCGCACTCGACCGGGCGAAGGCGTTTGCTGAGTACAAGATCGGCTGGCTGGAGGAAGCCCTGCATCCGGACGACTACGAGGGATACCGCTGGCTGCGAGATCGTTCTCCGGTGCCGATCGCGGGCGGAGAAGAAGAGTGCGGTCGTCAGGCGTTCCGCCCGCTGATCGATGGCCGCTGCCTCGACATCTATCAGGTCGACCTGTCCCGCAACGGGTTCACCGACTCGGCCTATATCCGCGAGCGAGTCGAAGAGATCGGAGCCCGGTTGTGCAACCACTGCTACACCAGTCCGGTCACCGTGGCCGCCAGCCTGCATTGGCTCAGTACGGTGCGGGATGCGTTCCTGTTCGAAGACTGCGTCGAGGACTCTCCTCTGCGGCACGAATTGACGCACGAGAAAGTGGCTGCGAAGGATGGCTGGATCCAGGTCCCCGATGGCCCGGGGCTGGGTGTGACGCTCAATGAGGAGTTCATCCAGTCGACGCTGATCTGCGAATCGCGGTAGGGCGGAAGCGATGATGTACATCCCGACCAGCTTCTCTGAGACCGACCTGTCGCGCCTGCACGACATGCTGGAGCGTTCCAGCTTTGCCGTGCTGGTGACCCAGGTCGAAGCTGTGCTGCAGATCACTCATTTGCCACTGCTGCTGGATCGCGGGGCGGGACCATTCGGCACTCTTGTCGGTCATCTGGCTCGGGCCAATCCGCATGCAGATCAGCTCGCGGGACACCCCTCGAAAGCGATCTTCTCCGGGCCGCATACCTATATCTCACCGACCTGGTACGAGGCTCAGAATGTGGTTCCGACCTGGAACTATGTGGCTGTGCATGTAACGGGAACTGCCGAGCTGATCACGGAGCCGGTCGCCCTGCGCGCGATCGTGGAGCGGATGACCGATACTTACGAAGCGGGGATGCCCACTCCCTGGAAGCTGCCAGACAGTACCGCGATCGATCGGATGCTCGACCAGATCGTGGGGTTTCGATTGCCGATTCAGTTGATCGAGGGGAAGTGGAAGCTCAACCAGAATCACCCGCCCGAACGCCGACGAAGGGTCATCACCCAGCTTCGCCTGCAAGGCGATGCGGACTCTCTCGCCATCGCCCAGCTGATGGAGCGGGGGTTGGAAGACTCTGCCGGATGAATGGAATCGAACGTCTAGCGAAACAGTCGGCAATACTCCGCATCTGCCAGATCGCGATGGAAGAAATGCCCGCGATGGCCGATCTGCGGATTGATCGTTCGAGAGTCTCCCCGGGCCGGTGCTAGGTTTAGAAGAGAACCGACTCCGGACAGCTTTCACTGGCTGATCGGAGCGAGCTGGTCTGGGAGAGTCACATGTTTGGCGTGCGCACCTTTGCCGTGGGTCTGTTGATGGGCCTCTCCAGCGGGATTTTCATCACGCACTTCCACGTCGTTCGGACCAATGATGGCTTTGATGTGGTTCCGCGCGTGAATCAGCCTCCACTGCGCAGTACCTACTGCGATGTCCGCGAGTGGAGTACCGCGATGTGGACCAACTATCCCGAGGTGACTGCGGCACTCACCAAGAGCGGGCGGAGTCAGGTGATCGGCCAGAACCTGAAAGAGAATCTGCTGGAGGAGATTCTGCCCAAGGCTCCGAGCCGCCGGTCGGCTCCCGCGATGGAATCTTCGGTGGCTCGCCGCCCGGTGCCGGTTCATACGGAGTCGGGTGATCTTGAGTCCGTCGACACTGCGCCAGTGGCCGGGAACGACAAGGTCTCGAATCAGTGGCTCAACCAGAAGTCTCCACTACGCCAAAAGTGGGAATCCGTGGTCGACAATGCGATCGCTCCGATTGTCGATGACGAGCCAGCTGTTGAACCCGATCCGAGTGAGCAGGTTCTGCCCCAGCCCGCAGCGAACGACCCGATGATTCGGAAGCTGGAAGAGCGGTTCCGGAATGCCAAGCCCGTGAAGCCCCGCCCGGAACCGGTGCGGGAAGAGCCGGAAGCGGACACGGAAACTGTGGCTGTCGAGCCCGATGGAGCGGAAGCTGTGGAAGAAGTGGCTCGCGACTTCCTGCAGCAGGTCATTCCGAAGGGAAACCAGATTCCGCGAAGTGTCGCTCCGCTGCGCGATCTGGGTGAACTGTTGAATGCCCCCGCTCCGGCAAACCGCTAACGCGGGACGGTGAGCGACGCGTATCGGCCTTGTGCAAACTCGGCTGCTTGCTGTTGCTCGCTCTCGGTCAGTCCGGTTTCGATGGGGTCACCGGGCAGCAGCGAGCGGAGGGCCTGATGCAGAGCTCTGATCACGGTCAGTCGGTCCTGAACGCACCCAGCCAGCTCACTCAGGCCCGGAAACTCCGGAGCATGCGGTGAAACGGCCAGCAGCAGGGCTCCGTGCTGTAGCACAGCTCCCCGGCGGCGGCGCTGGGCGCTTCCCATGATCTTGTGCCGTCCCAGCACGATGTCGCGCACATCGCCTCGACTAAAACAAAGGAACGGTTCCGTCTCGAATCGGAGCGGTTCGCCTCGCAGTCGGGCCTCGACACTCCAGCCTGCCAACATGGCGATCACCCGGCGGTGAACTTCTTCGTACAGCACAGCTGGGCTGACAGCCAGAGGGTGACCATCGGCGATCGTGATGGAGTAGGTCACCTCGTGGTGGTGCAGGATCGCCCCGCCTCCGGACAGGCGACGCACCTTTGGCATACCCGGGAACCGCATCTCCAGCGAGGGATCAGTCCCCGATTGAAAGTAACCGAGCGAGACGGTGGCCTGGTCCCACTCATAGATCCGCAGCGTGCAATCGCCGCGCTCCGCTGCGGCCTCCAGCAGCACTTCGTCGACCGCCATGTTCCACGATCCGGAACAGGGAGCCGGTTCGATCAGCACGCGACTGGCCATCATCACCTCGAGTGGGGAGCGATCACTGAGCAGTGACGGATTTGCTCTGTGGGCACTGCCCACTGCCGATTCCCCACTGCCCCTGCCTCTATGACCTCCGGGCCAGTGACTGATCGACCAGAGCTTCGATGTCGGCCGTGATGGCCTCGATCGCTCGCAGTTCACCAGACTCCGTCACAGGCACAATCGCCCAGTGCCGCTCAAACGCCAGTTCGCGATAGGCTGTGCGGACTCGCGAAAGATAATCGGTGTCGGCTTCCTGCATGTCGGCAGCTGCGTCGGTGTAATCGCGCTGGGCCTTGCGCGAGATCAGGTCCTTTGACACATCGGCGGGGGTGTCGAGCAGGACCACCAGATCAGGACGCGGCAGTTCGTGGATCTCGTACTCGATTTTCTCGATCCAGTCCGCAAGCTGTCGTCGCTCAGCCCCGGTGCGTTTTCCGGCCTGATGCGCGATGTTCGAAGGGACATAGCGATCGAGGATCAGCACATCACTGGAGGCCAGCAGGCGGTTGAGCTCGGCCTTCGACTCCAGCCGGTCCCCCGCATAGAGCAGCGCCGCCAGGAACGGGTCGACCTCGTGCAGCTCGCCGAACTTCTTGTTGAGGAAGTCTCCGATCCGCTGCCCGAAAAAGGTCTCGCTGTACCGGGGAAAGCTGAGCAATCCGACCCGCAAGCCCCGCTGCTCCAGCCGCTCGCGCAGCCTGGACGCCTGGGTTCCTTTTCCGGAACCATCAATCCCTTCGATGACCACCAGCAGCGACACATGAACTCCCGAGTGCAGGGGCAGAGTGTGAACAGCGAGTGTCCCTGATTGCGGGCCGATTTGCTACGGAGGCGGCTCCAGGCGGATCAGTCGAATCGCCATTGGCGCGAGGTTTGCGTCATACCGATTTCGAGGCCAGCGAGTGGTCGCTGGTCCACAATTCGACAAAATCGCCGCCTCGGCGATGCAAACTTTACCTGAGGAAGACCGGCCATGTCCCGGATTTTCTCGATGGCCCTGCTGATCCTGATCAGCTCCAGTGGATGCTCGGCTGTACTGGTGCCCCAGGCCTGGAGAGTCGTTCCGGGAACCTTCGCGACTTCCCTCGAACAGAGTGAAGTCCGCGTGGCAATCGTTCCCAAGGAAGAACGGGAACCAACGGAGACCTCCGACTCGCTCTTTGATGTCCCGGAAGAAGTGCTGCCTCTTCCGGCAGAATCTGCCCCACAGCTCGCTGCTGTCGAACCCCAGACTCCCGCCACGCTTGTGCGAGTCTATTACGGGACCAATCGTCCTGTCCGCAATGAACCCGCCGGGAACCGTTATGGAACCTGTGATGTGTCGATCCCGGCGCGACATCAGTTCGGAGAACTCGAGCGCCCGAGCCTGTGGCGGCTGGAGTTTCGCGAGTCGGAAGCCAAGCATCTCATGCTCAAATCGGTGACTCCGCTGGCTGGGGATGCGTGTCTGGGTCAGCTGCGTGCGGACCTGGCTCAGACGCGGACGCCGGAGGTTTTCGTGTTCATTCACGGCTACAACGTGTCGTTCCCGGAAGCTGCGATGCGGACAGCTCAGATGGCCTTCGATCTGAAGTTCGGGGGCGTGCCGTTGTTCTACAGCTGGCCATCGCGGGGTGACATTACGGGGTATAGAACCGACCTGCAGCAGGCGGATGGCTCGGCGTCGTTATTGGCTGAGTTCCTGACGAGGGTTGCACAGGAATCGGGAGCCCGCCAGATTCATCTGGTCGCTCACAGTATGGGAAACCGCGCGTTGGTCGGAGCCCTGACTCAGATCAGCGGAGCCCCGAATCCCTCGCAGTTTCAAGAGGTGATCTTTGCAGCGCCCGACCTGGATGCCGGTCAGTTTGCCACTGAGATCGCTCCGCGCATTCGCCCCGTTGTTCAAAGGGCCACGATCTACTCCTCGGGAAGTGATCTCGCGCTGTGGGCCTCGCGATTGTGGAATCGAACCGTGCGGTTGGGACAGCCGGGCCGATATCTGCACCAAGTCAGCGAGTACGACTGGATTGATGTGATCGATGCGACTTCGATCGGTTTCGACTGGTTCGAACTCGGACACTCAGCTTACGGCAGTGAACTGCTGGTCGATCTGCATCGTGTACTGGCCGGACGTCCGGTTGGCTTTTCGAGCGAGCTATCCGGCTCGCAGACGTGGACGGTGGCGCGCCCGTCGCCCCCCTCTCAACAAGGCCGACCGGTCTACCGTCTCCGGACCCGCTGGCCGCTCGCCCCGGTCGATCGATGGCGATAGATGTTCAACAATCGTCAAACTCGCCCTGCCTGTTCCACACTTCCCATTCTCTCCAGGTAATAATTCGCTACTGATCCATCCGGCAGAGTGGTGATCCATCCAGCATAAGACGAATTTCGTGCCTAATCGCGCCGATGGATGGGGCAAGGAACGGCGAGAACCTCTCGCCCTCTTCGCGAAGGATACCCTTCGCACCCCGCGAATATGGACGGCATGGAAGCTCTCGCCGGACAACGCGATTTGCGCCGCATTCGACTCTGGATCCTGGCACTGGTGGCCGTTTGGATCGGGATGTCCGAGTTCGCATGGGCGCGTCCGGAACCCGACTTCGGTCAGGACCCGTGGGCTCAGGGGCCAGTCGATTTCTCCGACGAAGAGCCTGATTTCGTTCCGCCTCCGCCGCGCGACGAGGAAGAACTGTCGGAAGTCGATCCGGTCGAAACTGCCGAACCTCTGTTCAACGAGCCGCAGGTTCAGGTCGACCAGGTTTTTCCGGCGCCCGATACGGTCCCGCTGACAGCTCCTGCAGAACCTGTTCACCCGCAGGCAGATCTCCTTCCGCCGGACCGCAGTCACTATGACCCCGGCTGGAGCAACGGAACGTACACAGAAAGCACGTGGCAAGTCCTGCCCTCCGGGTTGCTGTTCCGGTCCTTTTTGGCGGGCGAGAAAGAGTCCCGATTCTCTGCGGCATGGATGCGGAACACCGAGGGTGAAGTTGTCTGGGACACCACACTGGGGGCACGTGTCGGACTCCTGCGTTACGGCACACTGGGCGCTGTCCGTCCCCAAGGCTGGCAGCTGGATATCGAGGGGGCCGCACTGCCACAGATCCTCCCGAACGAGGAGTCCTCTCCGCTCACTGCGACCGACTACCGGTTTGGAATCCTGTCGACCTGGGCCTTTGACCGCTGGCACATCAAGTCAGGCTACTATCACCTGAGCTCGCACGTGGGGGATGAGTATCTGATCCTCAATCCGACGTTCACTCGCCTGAACTATGTCCGCGACGCGGCGATCTTCGGAGTCACATACGATCTGACCGATGCGTGGCAGACCTATGCGGAGATCGGCTATGCCTTCAATGCCGAGGATGGAGCTGAGCCTTTGGAGTTGCAGTACGGACTGCAATACAGCCCGCTCGAAACCAGTCTGCGCGGTGCCCCGTTCGCGGCGATCAACGGGCACACCCGCGAGGACTTCGGCTATATCACCTCGGTCAATATCCAGGCGGGCTGGCAGTGGCGCGGAGCGGAGTCCCAGCACCTGTGGCGGATGGGGCTGCAGTATTACTCGGGCCCTTCTTTGCAGTATGAGTTTGCCGGTGAGAACGACCACCTGCTGGGGTTTGGAATCTGGTTCGATTTCTGAAGCGACTGTCCCGTGCGGTCTCGATCTTGCAACGGGAACTTACCTGTCACTCGCCCGTTCAATTGGCAGCGTCCAGAACAGTCGCATCAGCCCCATCAGGCCCGCAGTGCCTCCGATCGAAGCGACTCCCAGTCCCAGCAGCAACACCCAGTCTCCGAACAGTCGACGCACCGCAAAGGTCGTCATTTGATCATCCACTCCCAGTGGATCAGTGGTTCCGATCTCGAATTCGAACATCCAGATCCAGCGCCAGGCGAACATCACAACGACCGCCCCCAGTGCCAGAAACGGCCCGTAAGGCACAGCCTTCTCCGCTGAGATCCGGCGCGCCAGCGGACCCAGGGCCAATGCCAGGACGGGAGCAATAAAGAACGCAATCACCGTGGCCTGCCACCCGAGAAAGGCCCCGATCATCGCCATCAGGGTGACATCGCCCGCTCCCATCGCAGGACGACCGAGGGCGAACTCTGCGACTTTTCGAATGACTGCGGTCAGGCCCGCCCCCACGATAGCCCCGGCACTGCTCCAGGCCAGTCCATGCCAATGCTGCGAGTGTTTGAGCCACTCGGGGATGTAGGGACCCCGCAGGTCCTTGATCACTTCATTCCAATCAACCCAGACATGCTCCATCTGGAGTTGGCCGGAGGCTGTGGCTGTGACAATCCCGATGACAATCCCGAGATGAACCACGAAGTCCGGGATGTAGAGCGTGACCAGATCGGTGGCTGTAATCACCAGCAGCAGACCCAGGCAGACCGCGTGGAACAGAATCCGGAGTCCCTGAGAAAACGGATCCGGCCGCACGACCGGAGTGGCCTGGCACTGGAACTCGCTCATCGAGTAGGCCAAAGCGGCTCCCAGAACCAGCCCGATCACTCTCATTCCCAGGGGCCATCGACCGGTCGGTGCCCCGCAGACTGACAGGGCAGGGCGTACCAGAGTCGCGGCCACCAGCGCTGTGATGACTCCACCGACAACCGCCCAACCGACGGAAGAGATGGCACTCATCATTTGTTCCAGCACAGCGAACACGATCAGTGCCACTTGTCTCGACGAATCGGAATGGGCCTACTTGTGGTACACCTTCTGCGGATCGAACACTCGCTCACCCACGACAGCCACTTCCCCCGTCGTGCGATCGACTTCACGAAAGAAACAGCTCGGAAACCCCTCGTGGCAAGCGGCCCCGCCGACCTGCTGAACCTTGACCAGGATCGCGTCCGCGTCGCAATCGAAGTAAATCGCCTTCAGATGCTGAACGTTGCCGCTTTCTTCGCCCTTTCGCCACAACTTCTTACGGCTGCGGCTGTAGTAACAGACGCGACCGGTCTTGAGCGTCTCGTTGTAGGCCTCTTCGTTCATGTATGCCAGCATCAGCACCAGCCCGGATTCGGCATCCTGGGCGATACATGGCATGAGTTCCGCTTTGCGGAAGTCGGGTCCGTTCATCAAGCACACTCCTGGCCCGGGGGTTCGCCCCGCATCTCTGATTCCAAACTGTAACGGCGATCCGACCGGACACCAAGAGACGAACCCGGTTCGGGAAACTCGGCAGAGGGCAGTGGGCAGTGAGTCAACGTCGAGCGGGTCTCGTTTCTCCGCGACCACGCACAAACTCGGAGCTCAGTGGTCGGTCGTTCACTGGGATGTAAGAATCTGTCGAGGTCAATCTCCCGCTCTCTTGAGCAGTTCCGTGACGCAATTTGGCTTTCATCCGATCATCGAGCGCTGGTTCGCCTCGCGTTTCGCGGGGCCGACCGAGCCGCAGGTCCGGGGCTGGCCCGAAATCGCAGCGGGGCGGCATACGCTGATCTCAGCCCCGACGGGAAGCGGCAAGACGCTGACGGCGTTTCTGGCTGTGATCGACAGGCTGTTTCGAGAGGCCCTGGACGGAACGCTGAAGGAGGAGATGCGCGTCGTCTATATCTCCCCGCTGCGGGCGCTGTCGAATGACATGCAGAAGAACCTGAGCGGGCCGCTCGAAGAGATCGCTCAGTTCGCCCGCGAGGCTGGGGAGGTGATCCCCAAACTGCGAGTCGGCCTGCGCACGGGAGACACCCCAGCCAGCGAGCGGGCCAAGCTCGTCAAGCACCCGCCGCATATCTTCGTGACAACTCCCGAGTCACTGTTCCTGATGCTGACCGCCGAGAAAGGCCGAGCCGCGCTCTCGACCGTCGACACGGTGATCGTCGATGAGATTCACGCCCTGGCGAGAGATAAACGTGGGTCGCACCTGGCGCTGAGCCTGGAGCGGCTGGAACATCTGGTGAGTCGAGAGACGAGAGACGAGGGACGAGAGCCAGACCTCAATGTAGGACGGGCTTTCCAGCCCGTCCCGAGCGCAGAGACAACGACCGCATTCCCGGTGATTTCATTCGGACGTCGACTCCACGCTCAGGACGGCCTGGAAAGGCCGTCCTACGAGGCGACCTCTGGGGCAAGCTCCAGCACCCTCACCCCCAACCCCTCTCCCGAGGGGAGAGGGGAGCCGGAAGGAATAGTCGCTGGACTCTCCGAGTCCAGTGAATCGACACGACCTGTGGAGTCAACACCCAGACGATCTAACCGCTCCGCAATGAAAGCAGGGCGTACGCCTGGTTCGGAAATCGTCCCTGCTGGCCACGCTGGTTCGCTGGACTCGGAGAGTCCAGCGACTTTGCCTAGCTCTCATCCCTCGTCTCTCGTCTCTCGTCCCCTCCAACGTATCGGTCTCTCCGCCACGCAGAAACCAATCGAGCGCATGGCCCGGTTTCTCGTCGGGGCGGGTGACGAACTCGATCCGGTCCCTTCCGAGTTGCCTCCGCGCGAGTTACCGGAACTGGACGCCACCGGTGGCTGTAAGGAAGAGGTCGACCGCGCGGGCCAGATTGCCAGCCGCGAGCCGCCCACCCCGCGCCCGGTCAACTGCTCGATCATCGATGTTGGCCACCAGCGACAGCTCGACCTGGGGGTCGTCACTCCCGAAAGCGAGCTGAGTGCGGTCTGCTCGCATGAGCTGTGGGCCGAAATCAATGCGCAGATTGTGGAGCTGATCAACACTCACCGCAGTACGGTGATCTTCGTCAACACCCGCCGCATGGCGGAACGCGTGACCTTCCAGCTCACGCAGCTGCTCGGCGAAGAAGCTGTCAGCAGCCACCACGGTTCACTGTCGGCTGAGATACGACTGAAGACCGAGCAGCGACTGAAGACTGGCGATCTGAAAGCTGTGGTGGCGACGGCATCCCTGGAACTGGGGATCGATGTCGGCTACATCGACCTTGTCATCCAGGTCGGTTCACCGAGGTCAATCGCAACGTTCTTGCAGCGAATTGGTCGATCGGGTCACGCCCTCGGACTGATTCCCAAGGGGCGGCTGATCGCGCTGACTCGTGACGAGTTGCTGGAAGCAATGGCGCTGGTCCAGGCAATCCGCGCGGGGCGGCTGGATGTGACTCCGGTGCCGATCGCTCCGCTCGATGTCCTGGCCCAGCAAATCGTGGCTGAGGTCTCCACCGGCGAGTGGAGCACGGATGACCTCTTCAACGGGTTCCGCCGCGCCGAGCCGTACCGCACGCTGCGGCGTTCGCAGTTTGATCAGGTCATCAAGTTCCTCAGTGAAGGGGTCACCGACACCGGCGGTCGGATTCACACACTGCTGCACCACGACCATGTCCATCGCCGCGTGCGGGCACGCCCCAATGCGCGGCTGACCTCGATCAACAACGGCGGGGCGATTCCCGAGACCGATGTGATCCGCGTGGTCGTCCAGCCCGAAGGAACGGTCGTCGGCTCGGTCGATGAAGAGTTCGGTGTCGAGAGCATGGCGGGGGATGTGTTCCTGCTGGGGAATACCTCATGGCAGATCGAAGGCCTGCGCGGCAGCGACCTGCACGTCCACGACGCCCACGGAGCCCCGCCAACGATCCCGTTCTGGCGCGGCGAAGGACCGGGCAGAACGCTGGAGCTGTCGGAAGAGGTGTCCCGGCTGCGGCGCGAGATTGAGGAAAGAGTGAAGCAGGGAGGAGAGACGAGAGAGGAGAGACAAGAGCCAGAGGACGGTGTAGGACGGGCTTTCCAGCCCGTCCCGAGCGCAGGGTCCACGACCGCATTACCTGCTGCTTCATTCGGTAGCCAACCTTCCGCACTGGACGGCCTGGAAAGGCCGTCCTACGAGGCGACATCGGGTGCTGGCTCTCACCTCTCATCTCTCGTCCCTCGTCTCTCCCAGTGGCTGGTCGAGACCACCAGCTGCACGCTGCCCGCTGCTGAGCAGATGGTGATTTACGTCGCGGCCCAGCAGGCGGCTATCGGGCTGGTCCCGACTCAGGATCGCGTGATCTTTGAACGCTTCTTCGACGAGACCGGCGGGATGCAGCTGGTCGTCCACGCTCCGTTCGGAGCGCGGATCAACCGGGGCTGGGGACTGGCGATGCGCAAGCGGTTCTGCCGCTCGTTCGACTTCGAGCTGCAGGCCACCGCCGATGACGATGGGTTTATCCTCTCTCTTGGACCGCAGCACTCGTTCCCGATCGAGAGCCTTTTCCCGATGCTGCGGGCCGACAATGTGCAGAACCTGCTGGAGCAGGCGATTCTGGCTGTCCCGATGTTCCAGCTGCGGTGGCGCTGGAATGCCACGCGGTCGCTGCTGGTGGCGCGAATGAGGAACGGGAAGAAGGTCCCGCCGGCGCTGCAGCGGTTTCGGTCGGACGATCTGCTGACGGCGGTCTTCCCACGTCTCACAGGGTGCCAGGAGAACATCACCGGCGACCATATCCTGCCGGACCATCCGCTCGTCGAGCAGACGATGTACGACTGCCTGAACGAGGCCCTCGACATCGAGGGACTGCTGGCCTTGCTGGCGCGAGTCGAACGCGGCGAGATTCAGTTCATCGCCCGCGACACGCGCGAGCCATCGCCTTTCTCGTATGAGTTACTCAATGCGAATCCGTACGCGTTCCTCGATGGCGGCGAGGCTCAGGAACGCCGGGCCCGGGCAGTCCAGACCCGTCGCAGCTTGTCAGTCAACGATGTCCGCGACCTCGGCCACCTGAACCCCGAGGCGATCGCCCAGGTCGTGGCGGAGAGCCAACCGGTCGTGCGGAACGCGGATGAGCTGCATGACGTGCTGCTGAGCCGGATCGTGCTGCCCGTCAGCCATGATTGGGAGAGTTGCTTTAACGAGCTGCGAGACTCCGGTCGCGCAGCTGAGATCACCCTCCCCAACAGCCAACCCGCATGGGTCGCGACCGAGCGTTGGCCAGCGGCAAGACTGGTCTACAAGCAAGCCGTCTGCTCTCCGCCTCTTGATGTTCCGCCGACGGTGCGGCAGGACTGGGAAGAGATCGAAGCCCTCGTCGCGACGATCCGCGGGTATGTCGAGTTCTCCGGCCCCGTTACTGCCAGCGAGATCGCCGCCGAGATGGGGCTGGGTGAGTCGGCGGTGTTTGCCTGCCTGGAGGCGATCGAGGGGGAAGGGACGGTTCTGCGTGGACGGTTTCGGCCGGACCGTAGGTTAGGTAATCCTGCCTACCCCTTGCCGGAAGGGGAAAAATCACCACGGAGGCACGGAGGCACGGAGAAAGAAGAAGTAGAAAGCTCTTCCGCAGGACGGGCACATTTGCCCGTCCCGGTAGATCAACCCGCATGCTCAAGCACCCTCACCCCCAGCCCCTCTCCCGGGGGGCTGGGGGAGCCGGAAGGTGGTCTCAGTTCTCCCTCCGTGCCTCCGTGTCTCCGTGGTGAGTCTTCTTCGTCACCGGCGGCTAGCGCCGTGCCGCTCACCGAACTCGGGGGGCTGACGCCACCCCGCTCGCCTGACCCCGAGATCGAGTGGTGTCACCGGCGGCTCCTCTCGCGCATTCACCGCCTCACCGTCGCCGGGCTGCGGCGGGAGATCGAACCAGTCGAGGTCCCGGTCTTCATGCGGTACTTGACCCGGCATCAGATGCTTTGGCCCGAGTCCCGCCGCTCTGGCTCGAACGCAGTCTACGATGTCATCACCCAGCTGCAGGGGCTCGACATTGCAGCTGCGGCGTGGGAGTCGGACATCCTGCCGCTGCGGATCGCTGAGTACAAACGTGAGTGGCTCGACGAGCTGAGCCTGACCGGAGAAGTCACCTGGGGGCGGCTCTATCCCCCGGCTCGTGATCCCGAGAAGGTCCGTCCCAATGCCAGCCTGACGCGCGTGGCCCCGGTGTCGATCTGCCTGCGGGAGGACCTGCCATGGCTGTTGGCCACGGCGGCGGAGACGCCGATGGAGGCCCTCGGTTCGCAGGCTCAAGAAGTCGTGCAGATTCTCGTGCAGCGGGGAGCGGTGTTTGCCACCGACCTGCTGCAGTGGTGCCGGATGCTGCCTAGCCAGCTGGATGATGTGCTCGGCGAACTGGTGACGCGCGGGTGGGTGACCTCGGATGGTTTCAGCGGTTTGAGAAGCCTGATCCGCGATGGGGATCGAGAGAACGGGCACTCCAGCGGTCGCGGGCCGAAGGTCGTGCGGCATCGCAGGAACTCGAGCGTGGGGCGCTGGACGCTGTGGCGGGAGGAGACGAGAGATGAGAGACGAGAGACGAGAGCCAGCATGGAAGTAGGACGGGCACAACTCTCTCGCTCCAGCACCCTCACCCCCAACCCCTCTCCCGGAGGGAGAGGGGAGCCGGAAGACAAAGCCGCTGGCTCTCACCTCTCGTCTCTCGTCTCTCGTCCCTCTTCGACTGAACAGTGGGCGTGGCAACTGCTCCGCCGGTGGGGGGTGGTGTTCCGGGATCTGCTCAGCCGCGAGCCGGGGGCTCCGCGGTGGTGGGAGCTGTTGCAGGTCTATCGCAAGCTGGAAGCTCGGGGCGAGATTCGCGGCGGGCGGTTCGTCAGCGGAGTCGCGGGGGAGCAATATGCCCTGGGTGACACGATCCGCGAGCTGAGGCAGCTCAAAGAGCAGCCGGGCAGCGGCGAGCTGTTAATCATTTCGGCGTGCGACCCACTCAATCTGATTGGCATCCTGGGGGACGTCTCGCGCGTGCCGAGTCTGGCCTCCAACCGGATTGCCCTGTTCAATGGCAAGCCGGTGGGGTACTTCCAGGGGGATGTCCAGCTGCTGCCCAGCTGTCCGAAATCGCTGGCTCCGTACATCTCTGCTCAACTGCGGTCGGGAAAGACGATGGCGGTGGCGATTCCCAAGGCTGAGTCAGCTCGGGCGGTGGCTGCTCGGTGAGAATCTTGGGGCAGTGGGGAATGGGCAGTGGGCAGTGGTGGAGCTGCGTTACATCAGCCCGCCGCAGCACCCATTCGAAAATCGGAGGCCGATTTTGGTGATCTGCCCGTTTCCCGCTTCCGTAAAGCTTCCTACGATTGAGCCAACGGAGGTGAACCATGTTCTTCGACCCAATGCTGCTGATTGTGACGGCTCCTGCCATCCTGCTGATGATGTGGGCTCAGTACCGCTTGCGCTCGACTTATAGCCAGGGAATGCAGGTCGGCACCCCCTTGACCGGGGCAGCTGCCGCGTTGCATATCATGGAATCCGAAGGGGTTACGGACGTCGCAGTGGAGGAGACTCACGGACATCTGTCCGATCACTACGACCCGCGCGACCGCGTGGTGCGTCTGAGTTCCGAGGTTTTCCACTCCCGCTCGGCCACTGCGGTCGGGATCGCGGCCCACGAAGCGGGACACGCTCTGCAGCACGCTCACGGGTACGTCCCGCTGGTCTTGCGAAACCTGGCTGTGCCTGCAGCTCAGTTCGGAGGCACGGCGTTCACGATCCTGGTGCTGATGGCGTTTTTCCTGCGGCAGCCGCAGTTTCTGCTGTACGGCATCATCGCCTACGCGGCGACTGTCGTGTTCCAGCTGATCAACCTGCCAGTCGAGTTCGATGCCAGTTCGCGGGCGAAGCGGCATCTGGGCGAACTGGGGATTGTGGAGGATTCCGGAGCGACTGCTGTTCGGAAAGTCCTGAACGCAGCGGCTTTGACGTATGTCGCCGCCACCCTGGAGTCTCTTTTGACGCTGGTTTACTACGCTTTCCGCTTCTCTGGCGGCAGTCGATCGGACGATGAATAGTCCGGGGCGTCGCAGTCTTGAGATCGGGAATGTAATCACCCGTACAGGTGTCATTCCCGATTTTACTTGACCTGAGGCCCTCGGCAGGGTGTAATCCCTGCTGTACGGAGTCCCAAACCTTTGGTCAGGCCGTCGGCGGAGCCGATGGGGACATCCGACGTTCGAGTAGTCGCGGGGGTCAGACAACTGCCGCTGCTATGCGAACCCAACGAGGCAAGGGCCTCCACCGAGTTTCGATTCGGTGTGTTCCACATGTGGGTTTCCCGCTCATGGGGAGTTCTGTCGCTGGGAAGCGATGGGGTTCACCAATGGGGTTGGGGCGTTTTGGCCACTCAGTCGCTGATTCAGTGACGAAGGTCGCCGGTGCCCCCCGGATTCCAGCATGGATCGTTTCCTCCGACTTCGGTCGCGGGATTCGACGCGGTTCACGTTTGGGGTCAGGCTATGACGGCTGGTTCAACCATCCCTCGGATGGTGATTAGCGGCGTGGGGGTCATTTCCCCTATCGGCATCGGAAAGGATGCCTTCTGGAACAATCTGGTCCAGGGGGTGACTGGCATTGGACCATTGCGCTCGGTCTCCAGCGGTTCCCTCCCCACCAAGCTCGCAGCGGAAATCCACGACTTTAACCCGCTCAAGTACCTGTACGAAAAGAAGTTCATCAAGGTCATGTCCCGCGACATCCAGCTGGGTGTCTGTGCCGCTTCGCTGGCGATGAAAGATTCCGGCCTGAAGGTCGGCGATGTGGACCCCGACCGAGTTGGTGTCGAGTTCGGTGCCGGGCACATTCCGTTCAACCCTGACGAACTGAGCGACGCCGCCCGTGACTTCGTGGCTGAGGACGATGAGCCCGAAACCCGTTGGGGCGAGGACCGGATGGGGCGAATCGCTCCGCTGTGGCTCCTTCGCCAGCTGCCGAACATGCCGGCCTGCCACGTCGCGATCGAGCACGACGCCCGCGGCCCGAACAACACGATCACCAGCGCCGAAGCCTCGGCCCTGCTCTCGCTGCAGGAGGCGATGCGAGTCATCGCCCGTGACCAGGCCGACGTGATGATCGTCGGAGCCTGCGGCTCCAGCATCCACCCGATCGACTTGGCCCGGATCAGCCTGTTTGAGGACCTGTCCCGGCAGGAAGACCCGGCGCTTGCCTGCCGCCCGTTCGACGTCGACCGCAATGGGACGATCGTCGGCGAAGGGGCTGGGGTCTTCGTCGTCGAACGTTACGAACACGCGATCGCCCGCGGCGCAGAGATCTACTGCGAAGTCCTCGGCGTCGGGGCTGGCTGTGATGGCCGGACCGAGACCGGTCGCCCCAACGGCGTCGGACTCGTCAATGCCATGCAGGCAGCTCTCACCCGTGCGAAGCTCTCGCCCGGGGACATCGGACATATCAACGCCCACGGCAAGAGCACCCGCCGGGAAGACGCCGTCGAGGCCCGGGCCTATCACCAGGCGTTTGGCGATGTCGCCAGCCGCATCCCGGTCACAGCCATGAAGAGCTACTTCGGCACCTTTGATGCCGGTTCAGGAGCTGTGGAACTGGCGGGCAGCGTGATGGCTCTCAAGAATCGCGTGATCCCGATGACGCTGCACTGCGACCATCCCGATCCGCAGTGCCGCCTGAACGTCGTTCGCGAGCCGATGCGAGATCGCAACCCGGTCGCCATGAGCGTGAACCGCACGCGAGTCGGCCAGAGCGTCGCCGCTGTGCTGCGAGCAATCTAACGTAGCGGAATTCTTACGAATTCCGGAGTGGCGGCTCCGATGTTCCACGTTCCGGACCTTCGCATAGCCTCAAATCAGGCCAACCGCTTGCAGCCGGTGGGAACTCAATCTCAGGACGGGCCAAATGGGCCCATCCCACAAGTCAGGCTACCCCAGCCGCTTGCCGTACTGCTCGGCGTAATACTTCAGGTAATCCCCCGACCGAATGCGGCGGACCCACTCTGGGTTGGCCACATACCAGTCAATCGTTTCCTGGATTCCGCGATCGAAGGTGTACTGCGGCACCCAGCCCAGTTCCTGCTCAGCCTTCGAGCAGTCGATTGCGTACCGCAGATCGTGGCCCGGTCGGTCGGCCACATACCGGATCAGGCTTTCGGTCTTGCCCAGCTTCTGGATCAGCAGCTTGGTGAGATCGATGTTCTTCATCTCGCAGCGACCGCCAAAGTTATAGACCTCGCCCACCCGGCCCTTGCGGAGAGCGGCGTCGATCCCGCGGCAGTGGTCAACAACATGAATCCAGTCCCGGACGTTCGTTCCAGCTCCGTAGACCGGCACCTGCTGATCGGCCAGCAGGTTCGAGATGAACAGCGGAATCAGCTTCTCGGGGAACTGATACGGACCGTAGTTGTTCGAGCACCGCGTCGTCAGGCACGGGAAGTGGTACGTGTGGTAATACGCCCGCACCAGCAGGTCCGCAGCTGTCTTTGACGCCGAGTACGGACTATTGGGGGCCAGCGGAGTCTCTTCGGTGAACAGACCCGTCTCGCCCAGCGAGCCGTAGACCTCGTCGGTCGAGACCTGGACATACCGGGGAATCTGGAACTTGCGACAGGCATCCAGCAGCGTCTGGGTCCCGACGATGTTGGTGGTGATGAACGGCCCGCTGTCGAGAATGCTGCGGTCGACGTGGCTTTCGGCTGCGAAGTTCAGCACCGCATCGATCTTGGCACTGCCCAAGACGCGCTCGACCTCGGCCCGGTCGCAGATGTCGACCTTCTCGAACCGGTACCGCGGGTTGCCTTCAAAGTCAGCCAGGTTTTCCAGATTCCCGGCGTACGTCAGCTTGTCGACGTTGATCACGGTCAGCTCCGGATGCTCGTTGAGCTCCATCCGGATGAAGTTCGAACCGATGAAACCGCAACCGCCGGTGACGAGAATGGTCTGCATGTCGAGAGGTCAAGAGTGGGGGAAACACTGATCTGCTGGTCACGATGCTTCAGCGATTTCGGAGAACTCGCCGATAGAGAACCTTGATCGCGAGTGTAATGGGCCAATTCGAGGGGGCCTATCCCAGTTGATTGAATTGGGTCAGCCCCGGTTAGCCGTCGGGCTTGCCCGACGTGCCCATCGGCGAGGATTCCGAGGAAGGATTGAAACGAAACTGCCATTTCGAGGGTAAACTCCAGCAACCAGACGTTTCGTCCGGGATTCGCCACTCACTGGCTGGTCATCATGCGCTGGAAGTCAGTTCTGCCTGCAATTCTGGTCGCTGCCGGTCTGGCCGGTTTGACGGCGATGGCCGTCTCGCGGCCCGTTAGCGAACTGCGACCGCCTTCCGCTGAGCCGGTGGCGACCGATCTGGCCCCGGCGGCTCAGAAGATCGATCAGCTGCTTAAGGCCCCGATGCTGTCGGCCGGGTTCGAACCTGCCAAGGCTGCGGACGACCTGACCGTGCTGCGGCGGCTGTCGCTGGCGCTGCTCGGGACGGTTCCTTCGCTGGAGGAAATCCGCCGTTTCGAGGCCGACACCCGGCCCGATAGGTTGTCCATCTGGACGAATATCCTGCTCAGCGATCCGCGCTATGCGGACTACTTTGCCGAGCGACTGGCCCGCTCGATCGTGGGCACCGAGGGCGGGCAGTTCATCATCTATCGCCGCGACCGGTTTCTGGCCTGGCTCTCCGCACGCCTGAAAGACCGCACTCCCTACGACCAGATCGTCAAGACGATGATCAGCGAGACCGGCGTTCCGACCGACCGGGCCGCTGTGAACTTCGTCGTCAGCAGCTTCGCCAACGATGAGTTCGATCCCAACAAGCTGGCAGGCCGCACCGCTCGGGCGTTTCTCGGTCAACGGATCGATTGTGCCCAGTGTCATGACCACCCGTTCGCTCATTGGAAGCAAACTGAGTTCGCAGGTCTGGCTGCGTGCTACTCCCAGCTGGCGCTGACACCGGTCGGGATCGTCGACCGTCCTCCACAGCCTGACGACAAGAAGATGGAGGAGCCATCGATGATGGTCGACCTCACCCAAGAGAAGCCTCGCGTCCCGTTCAGCCCGGAGTGGTTCCCCAGCGAAGGTGCCCCCCGCGAGCGGCTCGCAGCCTGGATCACGCATCCGCAGAACAAAAGGTTCGACCGGGCCATTGCCAATCGGGTTTGGGGGCTGATGTTTGGGCGTCCCTATTTCCAGGATCGGCCGGTCGACGACCTGCCCGATCCGGAGGATCCCGATACTCGCGAAAAGACAGCTGTGCTCGATCTGTTGGGGGCCGACTTCCGTGCCCACAACTGCGACCTGCGGCGACTGATTCAAGTGATCGCAGCCACCGAGGCGTTCCGCCGTGACTCCCGAAACTCCAACCTCAACCCCAGCCGGATCGAAGAGGCCGAACAGCTGTGGGCGATCTTCCCGCTGACCCGTCTGCGGCCTGAGCAGGTGATTGGGGCGATGTTGCAAAGTAACTCGGTGAAGACGATCAACCAGAACTCGCACCTGTTTGCTAGGGCCACCCGGTTCTTCCGCGAGCGGGACTATGTGAACGAGTTCGGTGATCCGGGTGATGCCGAACTCGAACAGCGAGCCGCTACGATCACGCAGATGCTGCTGAACATGAACGGGGAATTCGCCGGGGAGATGTCAGAAACCGGCGTCTTTGTCACTCCGGGAGTGATCCGGCAGTTCTCGCCCTCACGGGATGCGCTCCTGGAGAATGCCTACCTGACCTGCCTGACTCGGCGTCCCACCGAAGCCGAACGCAGCCACTTCCTCCCCCAGCTACCCGAGAACTCGCGAGAGACCGACAACGCCGTGATCGAGGACCTGTACTGGACCTTGTTCAACACCCCCGAGTTCAGCTGGAGTCATTAGTCATTGGTCCTTAGTCATTGGTCACTCGTGACAGAGCTAGTGACCAATGACTAGTGACTAATTCTCCACTCAAGCCGACCTACCATGCTCACACCCAGCTTCCCCCGTCGTGATGCCCTGCGAGTCCTGCTGGCCAGCGGGGTTTCGTTTCTGTTGCCAGCTCTTGAAGGGCGGGCGGTGGAGCGTCGCGGCAAAGAGCGGCCGACCAGCTTCATCACGCTGTGGATGCAAGGTGGGCCCAGCCAGATGGATACCTGGGACCCGCATCCCGGCACGAAGAATGGCGGACCGATCCAGGCGATCAACACCAAGGTGCCGGGGCTCAAGATCTCGCACCTGCTGCCGCAGATGGCCGAGCAGATGCAGCACCTGTCGGTGATCCGCTCGCTGACCTCGAAGGAAGGGGACCACGAACGTGGCACCTACTACGTCCAGACTGCGTACCGTCCCGACCCGACGACCAAGCACCCCGCGATGGGGGCGATCCTCACCAACGAGCTGCCGGACTCGAAGATCGAAATCCCGAACCATGTGGCCCTGGCTCAGGGAGATGGGTTCACGGCTCCGCGCGGTGGTTATCTGGGCGACCAGTTCGACGCCTTCCGCGTGTTTGATCCGGGGCAGAACCTGAACAACATGCGGCAGCGAGTCGAGAAGGACCGGCAGGATCGCCGCCTGTCGAATCTGGATGTCGTGTCCGGCTCCTTCCGCCAGGGGCGTGAAGCGCGGGTCGATGGCACGCTGCATCAGCAGACGATCGAGCGGGCTCTGACGATGATGAAGTCCGAGCAGCTCAACGCCTTCGAGATCAAGGACGAGCCGAAGGAGACGATCGCCCGCTACGGCGACACCAACTTCGGACGCGGCTGCCTGGTGGCCCGCAGGCTGGTCGAGACCGGGGTCCGCTCGATCCAGGTGACTCTGTCGGGCTTTGACACGCACGCCGACAACTACAAGGGGCACATCACTCAGACCAAGATCCTCGACCCGGCGTTTGCCGCCTTGATGCACGACCTGGCCGAGCGGGATCTGCTGGCCTCGACGATTGTGCTGTGCATCGGCGAGTTCGGTCGCACTCCGTGGATCAACGCACTCGACGGTCGCGACCACTGGCCACACGGCTTCAGCTGTGTCATCGGCGGCGGAGGCCTGAAGTCCGGTCAGATCATCGGATCCACAGCTGCGGACGGCCAGAGCGACGAAAAGCCGATCAAGCCGACCAATCCGATCGAAGTGCCGGATCTGTATGCGACGATCCTCGACCGGATGGGGGTTGAGTTCTCGAAGGAGCTGATCACGCCGATTGGTCGGCCTCTGAAGGTCTGCCCCGGGAAGCCGATCGAGCAGCTGTTGTCATAACCAGACCCCGGCACCCGTGTTGTATTCGAGGTAGGGCTTGGGTCGGACGAGCCGGTTCGTGTTGTTTCTTCTGGAAAACCGGCATAATGCCTGCCTGAACCTCAACAGGCAGTCCACCCATGCGCACCCTCATCCGAAACGCCGACCTAGTTCTTCCCACCGGGATTCTGCGAGCCGATCTTCTGATCGAAGGCGGGAAGATTCTCGGCATCGATCCCCCCAAATCGGCTGCGGCCGATGAAGTCGTCGACGCGACCGGGCTGCATCTGCTCCCGGGGGTCATCGACGATCAGGTTCACTTCCGTGAGCCGGGGCTGACGCACAAAGAGGATCTGTTCACAGCCAGCCGAGCCTGTGCCAAGGGGGGCGTGACGACGTTCCTCGAAATGCCGAACACCAAGCCGACGACCACCAGCGTGCAGGCCCTGCACGAGAAGCTGGCTCTGGCCGCCACCAGGTCGGTCGTGAACTACGGGTTCTACATCGGGGCCACCCCCAGCAATGCCGAGGAACTGGCTGCGGCGAAGCGGACGCCGGGGATCAAGATCTTCATCGGGTCGAGTACAGGCGATCTGCTCGTGGACCAGCAGGCGGCCCTCGAACGAATCTTTGCTGAGACGACGCTGCCGATCTGTGCTCACTGCGAGGACGAGGCCACGATCGCCGAGAACAAGGCCCGCCTGGGTGAACTCCACGATGTGCGGCAGCACTCTCAGCTGCGTGATGCACGCTGTGCGTTCCTGTCAACGCGGCGATCGATCGATCTGGCCTATCGCCACAACCACCGGTTCCACGTGCTGCATGTCTCCACAGCGGGCGAGGTCGATCTCCTCTGCGATCCGCGCGGGCTGATCACGGCTGAAGCCTGCCCGCATCACCTGCTGTTCCATGTGGGCGACTACGACCGGCTGGGATCGCTGATCCAGATGAACCCCAGCATCAAGACCGCTGCCGACAATGCCGGACTGTGGAAGGCCCTGCGGGATGGGCTGATCCAGGTCGTCGCGACCGATCATGCTCCGCATACGCTCGAAGAGAAACGCCAGCCGTACCCGAAGTCACCGTCCGGGCTGCCAGCGGTCGAAAACTCGCTGGCCCTGATGCTCGACAGCATGCACCAAGGTCGCTGCACGTTGGAGCAGGTCGTCCATTGGATGTGCGACGCCCCAGCCCGCGTGTGGGATATCGTCAACAAAGGCCGCATCGCTGAGGGATACGACGCCGACCTGGTGCTCGTCGACCTGCAGAAGAAGCAGACTGTTCGCAACGCCGATCAGCTGACCAAGTGCGGCTGGACCCCGTGGGATGGAGTCGAGCTGACCGGCTGGCCTGTGCGGACCTGGGTCATGGGGCAGACGGTCTTCCGTGATGGGAAGGTCGACGACACACAGCGCGGGCGGGAAGCTGTGTATGACCACGCGCGTGGCGGATACTGGAAGACGATGTAGTGCGAGATTCGGGAGTGCCCTGATTCCGTTGGAAGGCTAATGTACTCTCCGGATGCATCGGCAACGTTTCGCACCTTCACCACAGACTCGAACTCATGGCCATCCACCAGCTTGTCGCCGGCGTTCATAACTTTCAGGGCAACGTCTTCCGCGATCAGCGGCAGCTGTTCGAGCGTCTGGCCAAAGGGCAGAGCCCGGAGACGCTGTTTATCACCTGCTCGGACTCTCGAATCGATCCGAACCTGATCACACAGACCGAACCGGGC
>JBIIOI010000062.1:0-34092 GCA_044337025.1 Planctomycetaceae bacterium | reverse complement strand
CCCGCGTTGTTCCAAGGCCTCGTTCATGCCGCCTGCATGGTCATCGTGCTCAGACGGTTGTAGAAAACGACCATCCGGCGGCGACCCGCTTGAAAGCCCTGCAAACAGGTTTTGAAACCGGCTCTAGGACTCAAGCGGGCCGCCTGGAATCCTGAAACCGAGCGGCATCTCGCCGGGTAAGTCAGCTGGAGTCTCTCCCCTTTCGGAATGCCCTGATGCTCGCGATTCGCTGGATGATCGGTCTGGCCTGCCTGTTTTGGGCTTCGGTAGCGTCCACAGTTGAGCCGGTTTCGATCGACCCGCTGCTGACAAAGCCGTTGCCGTCGGGGCTGGTGATGCACGCCCGGATTCTCAATCCCGAGCGGCTCGAAACGCACCCGCTGATGCAGCGGATTTACGCCCTCCTCGAAACCAGCCAGGAGTGGCGGCGGGCTCAAGAAGAGACGATCGGACTGATCCAATTCACAGAAGCCCTCCGCTTCGTGGATCGCCAGCTGAAGGGTGTCGGAATTGATGGAGGAGTCAAGGCCCTGTGGAAACGCGGGGCCTTGCTGGCTGTTGGAGAGGGCGACAACCCGCCCGCCGCAGGTGTCTTTCTGGCGAAAGATGACGCAGCTGCGAAGGCATTCGCTGACGTCCTGCAGCAGTGGGCTGAGACCGAACTGGGCCTGAAGTATGAGCCGAAAGAGATCGACGGGACGCCGGTTCTGGCAGCGGGCGATCTGCATGTGGTGAATCTGGGCCATCGCGTGGTCTGGGCCAACCGCGCGGACGCCATGTCCAAAGTTCTTGAACACGTGAAGTCGGTCCCGACTGAGGCCATCGCCGCCACCGATCCCACGCTGCTCGCCGACCTGCATGTCTCACTGGCTGCGGTTCGCAAGAATCCGGACTTTGCCAAAGGACTGGAAACTCCTGGAAGCGATCTGGGACTGATTACGTTCTTCGGAGGCTGGCTCGATTTGCTGCGGCGTCACGAGCGACTTTCGATCGGCTTACATGCCGGTGACGGAGATACGATCTCCATGAAGGTCGGCTTCCGCGAGCCCACTGGGGCCCGGTCCGAAGCTCTGGCTCCGTTCTTTGTCCATGGCGAGCAGAAGATCGCCCCCCCGCTGCACCCGCCCGGAACGATTCAAAGCTTCTCTTGGTACCGCGACTACATCGGCCTGTGGAACAACCGAGCTGAGCTCGCTCAAGAAGAGGCACGCCGCAAGGCGGAGCAAGGAGACGAAGATGCTGGCAAGCAGTTGCAAGTCTTCGGCACCAGCTTCAAGCCCAGTGAACTGATTGCCCTGCTCGGCCCGCATCACCGGATTGTCATCGCCGAGCAAGAGAAAGCCCCCTACGACAAGGTGACCGTTGAGAACGTCATCCCCGCAGCTGCGTTCCTGATCGACCTGCGAGACGAGGAGAAGTTCCGCAAGCTGACCGCCCCGTTTGTGAACCTGCTGGGCTTGATCCAGGGCGGCGAGCAGCGGGTGCTGACCGTGCGCAAGGACTACAAGGGGGCCAGCGTCCTGAGTTATGTCTTTCAGGAGACCGACTCGGAAGTCCGCATGCGGTCCCGCGACCAGTACAACTTCCGCGTCTCCGCGGCGATCACGCGTGGGCACTTCCTGATTGGGACCAACCCCACGATCGTGCAGGCCCTCATCGATGAACTCGACAAACCTGCCGAGTCGTTCGCCGCCCACGGACCAATCACCGAGTATCAGCAGTTCAACTTCCCCGGTCTGGCTCGCCAGCTGGGCCGGATGCAGTCCAGCGCCATCCGCCGCGTGGTCCTCGACACCGGCTGGACCGTCGAGAAGGCTGAACACGAGTACCAGGTGGCCTTGGATCTC
The DNA here is from genome assembly GCA_044337025.1 of Planctomycetaceae bacterium. Lineage (GTDB taxonomy): Bacteria > Planctomycetota > Planctomycetia > Planctomycetales > Planctomycetaceae > TH-plancto1. The sequence continues at coordinate 32,245 of JBIIOI010000062.1, read as the reverse complement.
CTCTCGTCACTGGGGCAGGCGACGGTTCGCCTGGGAGACGACCAGGACGGATTCGGGATCGAGTTTGTCATTGGAGAGAAGCGTTAGCCGTCGAGCTTGCTCGACGTGCCGAGTCCATCCACAGAACACGTCGAGCAAGCTCGACGGCTAACATGTCTTGAACTATGTCCCAACTCCTCGCCAGCATCCGACCCGAACTCGCCTGGGAGCCGTTCACGCCGACTCGCAGGAGCCGCTGGGACGTCGAGAAGGCGGCACATCTCTATCGCCGCGCGGCGTTCGGAGCCTCGTGGGACGTGATCGAAGCGGCTGCCGCTCTGTCGCCGGTTGAAGCGGTCGAGCGTGTCTTTCGAGGTCAGGACGGACTGCAGAGGTTCGAGAGCGATGTCCTCCGCCTGACTGCGGGGACACTCGAATCCAACAACCCCCGCGAGCTGCAGGGGCTGTGGATGTACAGGCTGCTGAACTCGCCGCATCCGCTGCAGGAGAAGCTGACGCTATTCTGGCACAACCACTTTGCCACCTCGCAGGCCAAGGTGAACTCTGTCCGGCTGATGCACCGCCAGAACGAAACACAGCGGCGGTATGCCTTGGGCAGCTTCGCGGGACTCTTGCGGGAGATGACGTTCGATCCAGCCATGCTGATCTGGCTCGACTCGAATACCAACCGCAAGGGAGCTCCCAACGAGAACTATGCCCGCGAGGTGTTCGAGCTCTTCTCGCTCAGCCCCGGTCATTACACCGAGAACGACATCAAGGAAGCAGCACGCGCCTTGACCGGCTGGAGTGCCAAAGACGAACAGCCGTTCTTCAACCCCGCGGAATACGATGCGGGCGAGAAGACGATCTTCGGCCAGAAAGGGGCCTTCACGGCGGGCGATGTCGTGCGACTGGCCCTCAGTCATCCAGCCTGCGCCCGGTTCATTGTTCGCAAGCTGTTCCGCGAGCTGATCAACGATCACGATCTGCCGCCGGACGCCCTGATTGAGCCACTCGCAGTCGAGTACCGGCTGCGGGATTACGACACCGGGTGGCTGGTCAAGCGGATGCTCTCCAGCTGGCTGTTCTACTCGGACGCCTCGCTGCACCAGCGGATCAAGTCGCCGATCGAGTACGTCGTCGGGACTGTGCGTTCGCTTGGCGGCACAGTCAGCCCGCTCCAGGCGTCCGAGGTCTGTGCCCAGCTCGGGCAGAGTCTCTACTTCCCGCCGAACGTCAAAGGCTGGGACGGCGGGCGCGAGTGGATCAGCTCGACGACGTTGCTGCTGCGGCAGAATGTCGCCTTCGAGATCACGAAGGGCCGCGACGAAGCCGCCCGTCTCGACCCGGCCCGGCTGGCTGTCAAATACCAGGCCAAGACTCCTGAGCAGGTGGCTGAGCTGTTCCTGAACATGTTCGTCCAGAAGCCGCAGTCGCCGGCTCGAGAGCAGATCGTCACCCAGCTCCGGGCCGAGATCGAAAGTGCCAGTGACAGACCGTTTGCGCAGCGTGAGAATCAGGCCCGGATCGCCCGATTGGCAGCACATCTGGTCTTGGCTCTCCCGGAAGCACAACTGAGTTAGCCGTCGAGCTTGCTCGACGTGCAACATCGCCAGTTCCAATCCACACGTCGGGCAAGCCCGACGGCTAACAAGATCAACGAGTTTGCGTCATGTCCACACGCCGACACTTCCTTGCCCAGACCGCTGCAGGTCTGGCCCTGCCCACCGTCTTCCAACGCATGTCCCGCGCTGCGGAGGAGACGCAGGGCTCGGACACGATCCTGGTCGTCGTTCAGCTCGCGGGCGGCAACGATGGGCTGAACACCGTCGTGCCCTATAACGAGCCCGCCTACACGAAGGCCCGGCCGACGCTCAAGATTGCGTCGTCGCAGGTCCTCAAGCTGGAGCAGGGGCTCGGGCTCGCTCCGAATCTGCGGGGGTTCAGTTCGCTGTGGCAGGCAGGAGAACTCGCCATCGTCCAAGGAGTCGGTTATGCCCAGCCGAACCGCTCGCACTTCGAGTCGATGGACATCTGGCACAAGGCCACGACCGCAGCCACGGAGAAGTTCGGCTGGCTGGGCCGCTGTGCTCCAGAGATCGGCGGAGCGGGCGATGCGGTGCTGCACATCGGCGATGGCGAACCGCCGCTGGCTGTGTTCGGAGCGACCGGCTACGCCCCGTCGATGCGCTCGATCCAGGACTTCCAGCTGAAGACCGGCAACGGCACCGACGGTGATCGCCGCCGGGCAGCGGTCGAGCAGCTGGCCGAGAAGTCGAACGGCGGCGATGACCTGCTCTCGTTCGTGCAATCATCGGCCAAGCAGTCGTTTGCCTCGGCAGCCCGCATTCGCGAAGTGGCGAGTGAGTACAAGACCGCCAGCGCTTACCCCGAGACTCCGCTGGCTCAGCGACTGAAGCTGATCGCCCAGCTGATTGATGCCAAGCTGCCCCAGCGCGTCTATTACGTCAGCCACGATGGTTTCGACACGCACGCGGCTCAGCAGCTCTCGCATGGCCAGCTGCTGAAGACACTGGGCGATGCGATGGAGGCGTTCCATGCGGACCTGAAGTCACATGGTCACGGCGAGCGGGTGACCGGGTTCGTGTTCTCCGAATTCGGTCGCCGCGTGGCTGAGAACGGATCGCAAGGGACCGATCACGGCACCGCAGCTCCCGTCTTCCTGACAGGAGCCGGAGTGAAGGGCGGGCTGCACGGCAAGCACCCGTCGTTTGATGATCTGGATCAGGGCGACCTGAAGTTCCACACCGACTTTCGTTCGGTCTATGCGACGCTGCTGCAGGACTGGCTGGGGGTGGACCCGAAGAAGGTCATCGCGGGGCAGTACCCGGCGCTGCCGCTGCTCAAGCCGCGGGCCTAATTTCTTTGTCGCCTTTTGTTCCGCAAAAGAGCGCTCTTTCGCGGAGCGAGTGGCGACACTGCTGCCATCGGCTCACCCGCGAGGTTTGCCGAGCGTGACCTTCAGCTTCACTTCCTGCCCATCACGGCGGACGGTCACATCGACTTGGTCCCCGGCCTGGAACTTTCGCAGGGCCAGATCGAAGTCATCCAGGCCGCCAATCTTCTGGCCGCCCACATCGATAATCACGTCGCCGGCCTTGATCCCGGCCTTCTCAGAGGGGCCACCGGGAGCAACACCCATGATGGCGTACCCCTTCTGGTCCGAGTTGAAGTCCGGGATGCTGCCAAAGTACGGGCGGCTGCCGGCGCGTTCGATCTGGGCGTTGCCTTTGACCTCGATGTAGTCCATGCGGGCGGGGGCGTCGATCGCCTGGTTGATCAGCGACTCGAAGAAATCGGTCGCCTGCCGCATCCCGGGGACATTGAGCTTCTCAACGTCGTCACTCGGGCGGTGGTAGTCGACATGCAGCCCGCCGAAGACGTGCAGCACCGGAATCTTCTTGGCATAGAACGACGAGTGGTCGCTGGGGCCGAACCCCTCCGGCTTCTTGGCCAGAGTCAGCCCGAACGCCTTGCCCGCTTCGTCGACACGGGTGTCCCAGAACGTCGAGGTCCCGGTCCCGTAAACCGTCAGCAGGGACTTCTCCATCCGCCCGATCATATCGAGATTGAACATCACGATCGTCTGCTCGATCGGGAACAGCGGAGCCTTCACATAGTGGGCCGAACCGAGCAGCCCGCGCTCTTCGCCGGTGAAGGCGATGAACACCACGCGCCGCGGCAGCTTCCCTTTGCGGGCGCTGATCCGACGGGCGAGTTCCAACAGCCCTGCAGAACCGGACCCGTTATCGTCCGCTCCGTTGTGAATCTCCTTCGAGCCGGGCTGGAGTGAACCATCACCGCCGTGGCCCAGATGGTCATAGTGGGCCCCGATGACGATCGTCTCGTCCTTCAGCGGGCCGTCCCCTTCCAGGACCCCGATCACATTCTTGACCGGCACCTTCTCCACACGCAGGCTCGCCTTTCCAGTGGCCTTGGTCCCGGTCAGCACGCAGCTGGCGGGTTTCAGCGTCTCATCGATCCCGGCTTCAATCTCCGCCAGGGTCTTGCCGGTGACCGACTTGATCAGCGGCTCGATGGCAGACCGCTTGATGTGGAACGACGGGACCGCGTCGCCGCTCTTTTCGCCGCCGTAACCGAACTCCATCAGTGGATCGAGATCGAAGCTGCTCAGCATCTCCTGCAGCTGTTTCGTATGCGCCACCTTGGCTGCCAGGTCGGCCAGCGCCTTGGGCTTGTCAGCTTCAGGCAGGTCGGACTTCGTGGCAGTGTCGGCGAGGTCGACGACCTCCGTGCGGGCCTTGTCGAGTTTCCCTTCCAGATCCGCGCGGTCCTTCTGGGGAGATGCGACATCGTTCAGGATCAGAACCGCCTTGGCCCCTCGCCGGTAGCAGTTGCTGAGCTTGGTCTTCAGCGAGGCATCGCGCTCGTTGAAACCGGCATGCGGGTCGCCGTACTTGGGTGCCCGCCGCAGGAAGACGACCACCTTGTCCTTGACTTCGAGACCGTCGAAGTCGTTGTACTTCTCAGATTCGATCGCGTATCCGACGAAGACCAGATCCCCCTCAAAGGCCCCCGGCTCGGAGAACGCGCAGGTCCGGAACGTCTTGTCGATCTCCAGAGCCGTCTTGACCCCGGCGGCATCGATGAGGTCCAGGGTATTCCCCTCTTCGAGTTTGGCCCCGTTCGAGACCTCGAACTCCTGAAAGGCATCGCCGCCATCGACGGTGACGTTCAGCCCCGCCTCGCGGAAGACTCCTTCGATATAGACCGCCGCCTTGTTGAGTCCCTCGGTCCCGACCCCGCGCCCTTCGTACTCGTCCGAGGCCAGGACGGTCACGTCCTTCAGCATCCGCTTCTCGACCTCATTGAGCTCCTCGGCGCGAACAGCTGCCGCACAGACCAGAGCGGCCCCCAGAATCATCCAGCGCTTCATCAATGTTCTCCGTCTCTGGCGTTCTGCCAGAAGCCTCCCGACGCTGGGACCAGTTGCCACTGGGGCGGCGGGGCGGAAAGAAGTGTTCGAACCGCAAGGTTTACCGCAGTCCGCCTCGTGTGCCAAGGCTCATCGTCAGCAGGAAACCGCAAGAGCGAGCCCCCGACGTCAGTCGCCGGTGTCACGCGGGAGTACTTCTCTCTACCCCAGTCAATTCTTAGCGTCGCCGGTGGCTGGGACGCGAAGCCATGGGCCCCACCCCGATACGTGATTCCTCGGCACACCTCCAGCCACCCAAGACCTCACAGGCCCCGGTTCTCGAGCCACATCACCCAGCTGGGGCCCAGGGGCTCTGGGATCGGTCACGAAGCGACTGCCGAGTGACCTGATCGGCTTACGTCAAACGTGGAACTCGCCAACCACGCCGGTCGCCGGCACCCCACCTCCTCAGCCAACATACGATTGGGTGGCTGGGGTCTGAGCAAAGCGAAGCCCCCAGCGAGGCGCGCGTACGACTCGACGGAAATGATGACTCGCTCCGGCAGTCTTCGCTCGGGCTGGGGGCTCCCGTTGGTCGACCCCAGCCACCCAAAGCTCGACAAACTCACTTCGCCCCAGCCGCGCCCGGCTCAGCCACGCCCGTCGCCAGCAGGACGAAGGGTATTTCGAAAAGCCAAAAACCGTCCCGATGTGTCGGAATCCCATACCCATCCGTATGGCCAGAGTCCCTGTTCATACACCTCCAGCGCCTTCTCGGAGAAACGCAGATGGAAACTCCAGTCTGGAACGTCGAGCGGAAACTGCCCATCCTCTCGACTCTCCATGGGCACATCTCCAGTACATAACACCTTCAATGCTGTAATGATGTGGTAGTGAATCACCGTCTCGGCCATATCAAGCACATCCGTACGCTCCTCGCTCTCAATGCAATGGATCTCACTACCATCGAATTCTTCGCAAACAGTTTTCGCAGTCACTTTGATATTCGGCAACCTGCTCTTCAAAACATTCAATACCAAATCCTCAGAATAAGAGTCGGTTATCGTCCGGATTCTGGCGGAAGTTCCAAGGGGAAAATAGTTCGCAATGCTGCTGCAAAATGCAAGGACATCAGACCAGCATCCCCAGACGTCCGGGTATTTGACGTTATATCGCTTTGAAAACAAAGAAGAAGCGACGTCGCGAATATCCTCAGTGACCTCCGCCACGCAACTGGGAACGACACCCGTTGGTAGCAACAGCCTGTCGACAATCGCACTAAAACGCCGATCGCAGTCTTCTTTCGTGTACATCGCTTCAGTCCCTCCTCTTCTGACGGTAATCATGCGCCGGGTGCCCGGTGCTGGCTCGTCCAGCAGTGCCCGCTGGGCGTGCGATCTTCGGGAACGGTGACATGGGAAACTGAAGACCCTCAGCCAAGCAAATCGGGTGGAAACGGGACGAGGCGAGGCAGGTCGGGGTCTTGCGGCATCTCTGGCAGAACATGATACCGGGCACTTGACCATTTCCAATCGATGGCCCGTTCACACAGCCCTCGACGGACCGGGTTCAAGTGGATGTAGTTCAAGGCAGCCAGGATCGATGATGGTTCCGTCAGGTTCCGATCGTAGCCGGGGCCTTCTTGCCAGAAGCGAAAGGTCTGTTGGCCCGGTCGTTGCTGAATTGTCAGCGACTCCAGCAGAGCCTTGTTCGTCTCTTCGAGGTACTGCTTGATTCGGAACGACACGGGGCGTTTGATCGCGAACAGCAAGTCCGAGATTCGCCCAGTTTCTGTTCGTGGATGGACCAGGAGATGCACATGCTCCGGCATGACGACGAAGGCCAGCAGGCGGAATTGGTGACCTTCGATCGCTCGGTCCAACGACTCGCAGAACAGTTTGCGAATGCGATCATCGACGAGAAGTTGTCGACGCTGGTAACACGAGAACGTCAGCTCGTGGACGTGACCGGGTTCGTCGAAATGACGAACCCGCTTTCCGTGAGGTCGTGGGTGGCCCATGTCCCCTTACCCCTGAATCGTAAGTCCAGCGGAGCACTGCTGGGCAAGCCAGCAGTGGCACCCGATTTGTAAGCAGCGGAGCACTGCTGGGCAAGCCAGCAGTGGCACCCGATTTGTAAGCCAGCAGTGGCACCCGACTTGGGAAGTGCGTTACGCAAACAGAGCCGACACCGCTTCTGCCTTCACCAGCTCCCGTGGCTGGTTCAAGTGGTTGTACACAATCGTCTGGGGGTTAATCCCGAACGAGTGGTAGATGCTGGCAAGCAGTTCGCCGGGGTGGACCGGGTTCTTGAGTGGGGCCGAACCGGTCGCGTCGCTCTCACCATGCACATACCCGCGGCGGATGCCGGCTCCGGCGGTGATGGCGGTGTAGCAGTATGGCCAGTGGTCGCGGCCGTCGTCGCTGTTGCCGTTGCCGCTGGTGCTGACGCCGCGCTGGGGGCTGCGACCGAACTCACCGACGGCGACGACCAGCGTCTCCGACAGCAGGCCGCGTTCATCAAGGTCGTTGATCAGAGCGGCGATCCCCTGGTCGAGCATCGGGGCGGACTGGTTCTTCATACGAGCCGACAGGCCGGTATGGACGTCCCACGAGTGGTTGTCGCTGTTGGCGACCTTCGGCCAGACGACTTCGACGACGCGGGTCCCGGCCTCGACGAGGCGACGGGCCAGCATCAGGCTCTGGCCAAACGTGTTGCGACCGTACTTGTCGCGGGTTTCCTTAGCTTCCTGATCGAGCGAGAACGCATCGCGAGCCCGGCCGCTGGCGATCAGCGACAGTGCCTGGTCGTAGTACTCGTTCAGGTTCAGGTGCTTGACCGCGCGGTCGACTTCCGGCATTCCGGCGTTGATCACGTCGCGCAGCTTGGCGCGCCGCTCCAGCCGCTGGCCGTAGACGTCGGCTCGCATTTCGAGGTCCTCGACCTTGATGCGGGCCATCTTTTCCATGTCCATGTCGTCACCCTGTGGATAGAGGGTGTACGGGTCGAACGCCTTGCCCAGGAACCCAGCTGTGCCGCCCTTGCCGACGACGTTGCTCTCCTGCAGCGGGCGGGGCAGCATCACGAACGGCAGCATCGGGACCTTGGGAGGCAGCAGCCGGATGATGTTCGAACCGAAGTTCGGGAAGTCCTTGGGAGACGGCGGCTCCAGCTGGCCGGACGGGCTGACCTTGTCGGTCGTGTAGCCGGTCATCATCTGATAGATGGCCGCTGTGTGATTGAACAGGCCGTTCGGCGTGTAGCTCATCGAGCGGATGAGGGTCGTCTTATCGAGAATGCTGGCGATGTTCGGCAGTAGCTCAGTGACCTTGATTCCCGGCAGCTTGGTGTCGATCGGCTTGAAGACCGACTTCACGTTATCGGGCACGTTCTCCTTGGGATCCCACAGGTCGAGGTGCGACGGACCGCCCTGCAGATAAACTAGGATAATGCTCTTGGCCTTGCCCCAGCCCGGTCCGCCGCCGCCCACGCCCGGATTGGCCTGGGCCTGAGCCTGCAGCATCGCGCCCAGTCCCAGCCCCATCATGGCGGAACCGCCCACCCGCAGAATATCGCGGCGGGTCTGACCCAGGTGACGGTCGCACAGATCTTTGCCAGGGACGCCAGGAACTGAGAGCAGCATGGAATGGGACTCCGCGAAACGGTGGAACCTGCGAACCAGAACATCGTAACAAGCGAAGTTGATCTGTGTCACCTGAAAAACAGAATCGACATGAAACTGTTCTCATGTTGCCAGAAATCTATGATAGATTTCCATATCGTCAGGTTCTGCCATGCGCCCATTGTCACAGATTGAAATCCGCGAGGTCGATCGCACTGCGATCGACCTGTTCGGCCTTCCCGGCGTCGTTCTGATGGAGAACGCGGGACGAGGCTGCGCCGAAGTCGTTGCCCGCCATTGGGTTCCGGGACGAGTTGTAATCTGCTGCGGCAAGGGGAATAACGGCGGCGACGGATTTGTGATCGCCCGGCACCTGGAAAATCGAGGCTGGCGGGTGCAGGTCCGGCTGGCTTGCCCGCTCGATGAAGTCCGCGGAGACGCGGCCGTGTTTCTGAAGGTCATCGGGTTGGCGGGGCTGGATTGCCAGTCCATCGATGTCGCCGACTCGACAGCCTGGTCGCGGTTGAAGACGGAACTCCGCGAGGCCGATCTGATCGTCGATGCCCTGCTGGGGACCGGTCTGTCGGGCTCCGTCCGGTCTCCATATCTGGAATGGATTCAGGCGATCAATGAGAGCGAGCGACCAGTGCTCGCAGTCGACCTGCCCTCGGGAATGGACTGCAACACCGGCAAACCGCTGGGGGCCTGTGTAAAGGCCACACGCACAGCCACGATGGTGGCTCCCAAGCTGGGATTTGACAACGCAGCTGCAGCCCAGTGGACCGGGGCAATTGAGACCGTGGATATTGGAATCCCGCAGATGCTGCGTCAGGCCTTGGAGCGGAGCGCCCCGCAGCGGGTCAGTCAGCCGGACGCGTAGGAAGCCTCCGGGGCGAACTCAGCTGCTGGCACTGCGATAGTGGCTGAGTGACCAGTTGAAGATTCGCCGTGAGCCCCACAGGCACAGAGCGGTCGTCAGTGGCGCGACAACAATGACCCACGGATTCGGGGACAGTGTCTTCTGCAGCACGACCCGCGAGGGGACCGTCACCACCAGCAGGATCGGTATGATGAACGAGAACCCGAACCAGAAGAACTCGCCGACCAGCCCTTGCCGGTATACATCGCCGGGATATCTCGCAAACGAGGTCACGTAGAACCAAAAGTCATACAGCCCCTGATTCCGGCCCATGAACACTGCGGCGCTCGCCAGGGCGATCATCATCCCGTAGAAGAACGCAACTGCCACAGCCACCAGAAACAGATACAGCACCACACTCGTCACGGTCAGCGAGACCGCACTGGCGCTCAGCGAATAGCCCAGCAGTCCAATCGACACAGCCACCTGGGCCAGCAGCGAGACATCGATCGTCTGAAACGACACCAGGAACTGCGGATCGATCGGCTTCACCAGTGCGAAGTCGAGGTTCCCCGTGCGGATCTGCTCGCTGAGGTTCGCGCAGTTCGGCATGAACAGCATCTCAACAAAGGCGTTGATCAGCATCCCCGTCGCCATGAAGCCGTAATACTCGGCCTGGGTCCAGTCGCGGATCTTCGTCACGTGTCCGAAGATGATCTGAAACAAGAGCAGCTGGGCCGCGATCCAGAAGCAGGTCGTCACGACCTCAATCAGGAAGTTCATCCGGAAGATCATCTCCCGCGAGAGCGAGACCTTCAGGAAGGTGAGCCAGACCCGCAGATAGTTCGGCCGGAACGGGCGTTTCGCGTCAGCTGGCATGAGGCGGCTTTCGTTCAAGTCAACCGGCTCTTGAGACCCGCGACCAGTGAGTCAAGTTCCTGCCGCGTGCGTTTCTCTGTCACAGCCACCAGCACACCATCCTGCGGCAGTTCCGAGTCCTGGAACCGGCTCAGCTCGGGTCCGACGTTGAAGCCGGCGTCACTGGCGGCGGCCAGGAACTCCTGCGAGCCCTGACGGCAGCGGACCACGAACTCCTTGAAGAACGGCTGATCAAAGACCAGCTTCACGCCGGGAATCGTCTGCAGCTGTTCGGCCAGATAATGGGCATTGCGACAGCTGAGCTCGGCAGCTTCCCTGAGTCCCTGGGGGCCCAGGCTCGACAGATAGACCGTCGCCCGCAGTGCGAGCAGACCTTGGTTGGTGCAGATGTTGCTGGTCGCCTTGTCGCGGCGGATGTGCTGCTCGCGCGTCTGCAGACCCAGGACGTAGCAGACCTTGTCGTCGCGGTCCTTGGCCTGCACGATCAGCCGGCCTGGCATCTTGCGGACGAACTCCTGACGACAGGCCAGCACTCCCAGATACGGGCCGCCGTACTGCAGCGGAGTTCCAAGCGATTGCCCTTCCGCGACGGCGATGTCGACCCCGTAGTCGCCAGGCCGGACGAGGATGCCGAGACTGATCGGGTCGAACGAGACGACCGACAGGGCTCCGACCGAGTGGGCCATGACTGTCAGTTCTTCGACGGCCTCCAGGCAGCCAAAGAAGTTCGGCTGCTGAATCACCAGACAGGCTGTCTGATCGTTCAGGGCCTGAGCCACGCGGGCTGGGTCGACGACTCCATCGGTCGCCGGGATGACGATGATCTCGGTGGCGAGTGTCTCGGTGTAAGTCCGCAGGATCTGACGGAACTCAGGATTGACCGAGCCCAGCACCACCACGCGACCATGCCGGTTGGTACACCGCATCGCCATGAACATCGCTTCGCTGACGGCGGTTCCGCCCTCGTAGAGGCTGGCGTTCGAGACATCCATCCCGGTCAGGCGGCAGATCAGCGACTGGTATTCGAAGAATGTCTGCAGAGAGCCCTGGCTGGCCTCGGGCTGATACGGGGTGTAAGCGGTGTAGAACTCGCCGCGCGAGGTGATCTCGTCGACGACAGCGGGGATGAAATGATCGTAGGCTCCGCCCCCCATCAGGCAGACGCGGTCCGTGCGGTTGAGCGAGGCCAATTGGCGCGTGCGGGACTCGAGTTCCATCTCACCCAGAGCGGGCGGAAGAGCCAGCGGGCGGCTGAGCAGCACTTCCTGCGGAATCTGCTTCGAGAGCAGCTCGTCGATCGAAGAGACTCCGATCGCTGCCAGCATTTCAGCCTGTTGATCCGACGTGTTGAGCGTGTACGACACAGCCAAGGTTCCGCAGTGGGCATCGGGGGGAGCGACTCGCACGTGAGTATAGGAGTCGCGAGTCGGGACTGTCAGTCAATTGGGAGGATCGAATCTCTCAGATGCGTGAGTTTGACTCGAATCGATCAGCCGCAGGACGCTAGCCCCCGGTTCTCTCGAAGAAACCGGACGCTAGCGCGTTCCGGCTGATCTCGAAGTTTTCACAGGGACGCAGCACCGCGCTACTTCCGCTTCCGCAGTACGTAGATCACGTCCTCGGTCTTGGGCTCGATCGTGATCGGGTCGTGGATGTCGCAGAGGAAGTCGTACGTCTCGACGCACTCCAGCCGAGGTTCGGAAGCGATCAACGTCCGCATCTGGGCAGCTGTGTAGGTCCGGTAGTGCATCTCGTCTTCGATGCGCAGGTGCCGGGTGGGTGTCTGAATATCGAGAGTCATACCCAGATGCTCCATGCGACCGGGAACGTCGATCTCCTTCGTCCACATGTACGACGAGACGGTCAGTGTCCCGCGTTTGGCGACCCACGACTCGCTCGGAATTGGCTTGCCGACGGTCGGCATCAGATGCAGGCCGAGCAGGTAGATCCCGCCGGGAGCCAGCGCATCAGCCATGCACTTCAGGTGAGCCCGGGCATGCTTCTCAGTCGGCAGGTGCCGGACCGTGTTGATCAGATTGAAGGCCGCATCGACCGGCTTCTTGAGCTGGAAGTCCGACATGTCGCCCACCACAGCTGTCTGGGGCAGTTCGGCCTTGGCCATCCGCTTGTTGCAGTAGTCGACAGCTTTAGGATTCAGGTCGTTGCCGCTGACCTTGTAGCCCCGCTCGCCGAGCTTGATCAGGATTCGTCCGGTTCCGCAGGCGGGCTCGAAGACCGACTTCACGGTCCGCTGGGCATGCTTTTCAAAGGCCGCTTCAAGGAAGTTCGTCTCCTTCTTCCAGTCGGCCCCGAAGATCACATCGTAGTAGACCGGAAAGTCGTAGATGCTTCCGGCGACGGTTTCGAACGAGACTGGCTTGGAGGTTGCGGCAGGGCGTGACACGGCAGTTCCCGGGGAAAGGAGTGGTATGCGGGCGATTCTAACGCCGGTCCCGGGAATCTTCCTGCTCGAACTGTAGACCGAATCGGAGTCCGGGACATACGATGGGGAACCGCGTCAAGCTCCCCAGTCCACTCCACTCATGCCCAGTTCCGACTACTACCAGATTCTCGGCGTGCCGCGCTCGGCGACCCACGATGAGATCCGCAAGGCCTACAAGAAGCTGGCCCGCGAGAATCATCCGGACTCCAAGCCCGGAGACAAGGCGGCTGCGGAGAAGTTCAAGCAAGCCAGCGAAGCTTACGAAGTGCTGGGGGACGAAGAAAAACGCAAGCAGTACGACCAATATGGTGAGGCCTACAAATATGCTCGCCAGGGCGGCGGCCCGGCGGGTGGAGCGGGGCCGGTCGATCTGGAGTCGGTCTTCGGTCAGGGGGGCGTTGACCTGGGCGACCTGTTCGGCGGCGTCTTTGGTGGCGGTCGCGGCGGGCGGCGGCGCAGCCAGGCGGCTCGCGGCGAGGACCTGCAGGACACGATCCAGATCCCGTTCCAAATGGCCGCTACGGGTGGTAACTACGACGTCACGATCAATCGTGTCAGTAAAGTCGAAACTCTGACCGTCAAGATTCCGGCGGGCGTGCAATCGGGCGACACGATCCGCCTGGGGCAGCAGGGGACTCCCGGCTCGGGAGGCGGACCGGCGGGCGACTTGCTGATTACCGTGAATGTCGCGCCGCATCCCTACTTCCGGCGTGAAGGGAGCGATGTCGTGCTGGAATGCCCGCTGACCGTGACCGAGTCTCTGCTCGGTACACGTGTCGACGTTCCGACACTGACCGAGGGACAAGTCACGCTGACGATTCCGCCGGGCACCTCGTCCGGGGCGAAGCTGCGACTGAAGGGCAAAGGTTTCCCGAATCGCAAGACGGGAACCCCTGGCGACCAGTACGTGGTCACCAAGATCACCGTGCCGAAGACGATCGACCCACAGACGCAGGAGATCATCCAATCGCTGGCGGAACACCTGCCTCCGGCAGACCGCAGCCACTGGAAGTAGGCTGAAGAATTCGACCTTCCTGGAATCTCCCTCGGAATCCCCGCCGGGCGGCAACAGTTCTCCAGGCCGTTCCCTGTCGGCGACTTCTCCGAAGTCGCTGAGTCCCGTGTGCCCAGCATGACCGGTCGCTCCTCGCGCGGCAGCTTGGCAGCGAAATGGGTCCCACGGGCTCCGGAGGGGGAGCGACTTTGCCCCTTCCAGAAACTGCATCTTGAGGCAATCTCTGCCTTTGCGTACGATCAGGCTGAGTCTGCGGAACCTCATCCCTGCCCCTTCCTTCTTCGAATTCACAGGAAACGATTCATGGCGGCAAAACCTCAATTCTGGTCCCGGTCGGCCCTGGGGATTCTCAGTCTGGGACTGATCTCCTCGCCGAGCGTGCGGGCTGCCGATGCCGTGGAAGCACCGACGGCCAAGATCGTCGTGCAGATGATTCCGCAGTTCCACGTCAGCCGCAAAACCGTCGATGACCGGGTTTCGAGCATGCTGCTCGACGCATTCCTGAAGGACCTCGACCCAGCCAAGCTCTACTTCCAGCAGGAAGACATCGATGAGTTCGCGAAGTACCGCGTCTCGCTGGATGATGCCCTGAAGAACGGCGATGTGCAGTTCGGCTACGACGTCTTCAAACGTTACAAGGAGCGGCTGGTCGTTCAGTTGACCAAGGCTCATGAGCTGATCGATGCATCGCAGGACTTCGAAGTCGAAGAGTCGATGACGATCAACGGCGATGACCTGCCATGGGCCCGGACTCAGGAAGAAGTCGACGAACGCTGGCGGAAGCGGATCAAGTACGACCTGCTGCAGTTCAAGCTCGACAAGGAGACCGACGAGGAAGGCCGCAAGCGTCTGCACAGCCGTTACAAGACCGTGCAGCGCAATATCGAGCAGATGAAGCAGAGCGAGATCCTGGAGTTCTACCTCACCGCTCTGACGACCTGCTTCGACCCGCACTCGACCTACATGTCCCCGGAAAGTGCCGAGGATTTCGATATCCAGATGCGGCTCAGCCTGGACGGGATTGGTGCCTCGCTCCGGTCGGAAGACGGTTACACGATCGTCAACCAGGTGATGCCCGGTGGTCCTGCGGACAAGGATGGCCGGCTCAAGGACAAGGACAAGATCGTCGGTGTCGGCCAGGAAACGGGCGAGATCGAAGAGGTCTACGAGGTCAAGCTGAGCGAAGTCGTCCGCAAAATCCGCGGCAAGGCCGGGACCAAGGTCCGCCTGCGAGTGTTGACCGCGTTGACCGGCGAAACGGTGGTCTACGAACTGACCCGTGACAAGGTGGCTCTGCAGGAGTCCGAAGCCAAGGGCGAGATCATCGAGACCCAGGACCGCGTCGGGCGGGCCGGGAAAATCGGGATCATCAGCTTGCCTTCGTTCTATCGCGACTTCGGAGCCGAGGATGGCAACGGCAAGAGTGCCGCTGTCGACGTCGAGAAGATCCTGAACGACTTCCGCGATCAAGGCGGAGTCGACGCAATCGTCATGGACCTGCGTGGCAACGGTGGTGGAGCTCTGAGCGAAGCTGTCGAGATCTCGGGCCACTTCATCGATCAAGGTCCGGTGGTGCAGGTCAAGGACCCGACCGGTCGGGTGAAGGAACTCGATGACGAAGTCCCAGGGGCTCTCTACACCGGTCCGCTGATCGTCGTGTGCAATCGGCTCTCAGCCTCCGCATCGGAGATCTTCGCGGGCGTCATCAAGGATTACCGCCGCGGCATCATCATCGGGGACTCCACGACCCACGGAAAGGGAACCGTGCAGAACCTGATGCCGGTCTCGGCTCGTCAGGGCTTCCGCCCCTTTGGAGGAGAAGGCAGCGATCTGGGCCGCCTGAAGATGACGATTCAGCAGTTCTATCGCGTGAATGGGGACAGCACCCAGAACCGTGGAGTGCGCTCCGACGTCGTGCTGCCCTCGATCCTCGATCACATCGACGAGGGCGAAGCGGGTCTCGATAACGCCCTGCCATTCGACCAGATTCGGAATGCTCGTTACGCACCCGGAAACCGGGTCAGTACCGACCTGATCGCTGCCTTGCAGAAGAGCAGCGAGTCACGTGTCGGGGGCAATGAGGACTTCAAGAAGGTCGAGCAGGGGATCTCCCGGTTCATGGAACGCAAGAACCGCAAGGAAGTCTCTCTCAAGGAATCGGTCCTGCGAGCGGAACGCGAGACCGACAAGGCGATCGTCGAAGAAGAGAAGAAGCAGCTGGGTGAGGATGATCCCGACAAGAAGTCGAAGGAAGTGTTCCCCAAGAACTTCTACAACGACGAACTGCTGAACGTCACGCTCGACTATGTCACCGGCCTGAATCAGGTGGCTGCCAAGCGCTAAGGCGACACGTTCGCTTCAGCGAGACTGAACCACGAGGTCGCGGGATTCTGACGAATTCCGCGACCTCGGTTCGTTTTGTCGGTCGCTCGGTAAACCCGCCAGAGTCTCACCAAGAGTTTCTGGCTGACTGCTGATGGCTCGTTATACTCAGCCTACGCCCGCAGCTCGCGGTTATCGATGAGCCGGGTGGCCCCCACGCGCGCCGCGATCAGCGCCACCATGCGAGGCTGAGCGACGGTCAGTGCCTCCAGCGAATCCGGGTCCGCGATCTCGACATAGTCGACCTGAATCGGCTGAGCCTCCAGCATCGCCTTCATCGCCGTGCGGATTGCTGCCACATCACGCTCCCCGGCGTCGAGCTTCTCCTGAGCCATGGCCAGCGACCGGGAAAGCGCGAGCGCTGTCCCCCGCTCGGACTTGCTCAGGTAGACATTGCGACTGCTCATCGCGAGCCCATCCGGTTCGCGAATCGTGGGGCAGACGACGATCTCCACGGGCAGATCAAGATCCTTCACCATCCGGCGGATGATCGTCTGCTGCTGATAGTCCTTGGCTCCAAAACAGGCCACATCGGGCTGGACAATGTTGAACAGCTTCAGCACGATCGTTGTCACGCCCCGAAAGTGCGTCGCGCGGAATGTCCCCTCCAGCGGCTTGCAGAGCTCATCGACCGTGACCCACGTCTGAAACCCCGGCGGATAGAGCGACGGGACCTCTGGGACATAGACCAGACTGGCCCCCGCATCGCGGCACAGCTGCAGATCGCGTTCGAGCGGCCGCGGATACTTGGCCAGATCCTCGTGCGGCGCAAACTGCGAGGGGTTCACGAAGATCGTGACGACCACAAAATCGGTCCGCGTCCGGGCCTCTTCAATCAAGCTGACATGCCCGGAGTGCAGCGCCCCCATCGTCGGCACGCAGCCAATCGTGCAGCCCGACACACGAGCCGTCGCGACCGCCTGCCGCAACTCAGGAATATGGCTGGTGACAATGAACTCGGAAGCCCGATTCATGGGGAACTCGTCGTGAGGAAGATGAGGGACAAGGCGGCATTGTCACGATTTGTCAGGAGAATGTCGCCGTCGAGGGTGGTGAAGGAACGGGTGCCGGGGTCACTCAACAAGCGAGTTGCCCTCAACCCTCTGTATCGTCAAAATCGCGATGCGAAGCTTCCCAAAGCGTGGAGTTCGTGCCAGCACAGAGTCTGAGCCTTCAGGATGAACCGATGCTGGAAATTCGCCCTTTCGAAGGCACTGCGGACGAGCTCTCCGAGTTCGTCGTGGCGCAGTGGCAAGCGACGTACGCCGGTCGTTTAGCGGTTCCTCGCTGGAGCGGTGACTACTTCCGCTGGCAGCTGAGGATGGATGAACCCGAGTATCGCGAACATCTGATTGCCGCCTACGAAGGCACCTGTCTGGCGGGCGTCGTTCCCTTCTTTCCGATGCGATTCTCCCTGGCCGGAGAGCAGTTTGGGGCCTCTCAAGCGAGTTGGCTGAGCGTGTCCCCGGATTTCCGGGGACAGGGCGTGGCAGGCAAGATGATCGATGCTTCGCGGGCACTCCACCGGGATCGCGGCCTGCGATTTCAGTTGGGCTTTGCGTACTACGGGCATCAGTCCTCGAAAGCCCCGCGATTCTGGAAGCGAACACAGATCGCCACGACCGCGACGATCCGCAACGCCGGATTCTGGGTTCGAATTTTTGATGTGCCGCGAACAGTCGCCTGGAATCTCGGCACGTTCGATCGGTCGATCACCAAGATGTTTTCTCCGTTTCTCGGCGTTCCGCGAATCCCGACCAGTCCGGGTCTGGTGATCCGTCCAGTAGAGCCGCGCGACTTGCCGCACTGTCTGGAACTCGCCGAGAAGTCGACTCAGCATTGCGATTTACGCCTCGTCTGGGACGAAGACTCGCTCCGCCGCCAACTCGGATTGCATGGCTTCAGCCACGCTCTCGTGGCCGAGGAACACGGGGTGGTGCGGGGCTGTATCACGTTTCATCAGCTCTCGATGTTCGGTCGGACGGAGGAACAGTTCGGAGTCCTCGACCTGGTGCTGGTGTCGGAACTCTCTCGGACGGCCCGGCGGGCACTCCTCAACGCAGCCTTGGTCGCGATGCACCAGCAGGGGGCCGTGGCCGCTCTGAAGTTGAGCGTGGGAGACTACCCGCGCAGCCTGTTTTGGGATTGGGGCTGGATGCCCCGGCCAGCGGATTCCCATGTCCTCGTGACCTGGGCGGGTGAACCGCAGCAGTTGCCAGGTCTCAATCGGATTCACGTTTTGTGGAGATGAGCCGCCCGATGCGGCCTGTCACAGAACGCCAGATGATCCGCAGCAGGTTGCGGGGACTCAGCGAAAACGCTCCCGTCACGGAGAAGAAATTGATGATTGAGAACAGATTGGTATTTGGTGTGACACACAGGTAGCTGTTGGACAGCGTGGGGCGGAACCGGGTCTTGAAGTGTGTCATCCCTTTGGTGTTGTAGAACAGATCGCCCAGGTGATACCCGATCCACAGCCCCCAGTCGAGCAGCAGGCAGCGGCGTTTTCCCGCGTAGGTGTTTGTCCCCTTCCACAGCAGCAGACAGAGCGACACCTCTTCGACCGGTTCGGTCTTCAGCAGGTCCACGATCCACTTGATCAAGAACGGGACCGCTCCGCGCGGAGCCTCTTGGCGTTTGCGAAACGTTTCCAGTGCCCAGCCCTTTCCGCCGCGCATCGGATTGGCGACAACGAACGCCATGATGCGAGCGTTCACCGCATCCTCTGCGAGAAACAGTCGCCGCCGCCCGATTCGTTCCGGTTGGAGTTTTCCGACAAGGAGATTGACCTCTTGCGGATAGACCCGATCCTGAAGGTCATCGTGCTGGATCTCGAACAAAGTCGCCGTCAGTGCCTGCCGGGAGGCTGCATCTAGCGTCTGAGGAAAGACCTCACGGCAGGTCAGACCGGCTCGCTGGCACGCGTTGGACTGTCGACGGACCCATTCGTACGTCTTGCCGGACCAGGAATGCGAGAGCAGCGGGAGCGTCGTGTCCTCGCCGAACTTGGTGATTTCCCAGCCAGCCTCTTCGAAGAGTGGCAGGTCGGACTCCCCGATCGAGTAACAGGCGATCAGGCACTTCGTTCGCCGCGCGTACTCGCCCAGCTCGGCGACGATCCGCCGTCGCTCCGACTCGGGGGCCAGAATTCCCCCAGAGATATGGTGGTATCGTCCCGACACAATGACGGACATCGCCGCCGAGCGATCCGGAGTCAAAAAGCAATGCCGGTCCGACTCCAGGGCCAGATAGGCATCAGGCGACTGACCATACTCGAATGCCAGTCGCTCCAAGGCGGCCAGTTCCTCAGGGGATAAGGAGCTGACCTGGCGCAGCTCCAGATTCTTCGTAACGGAACTTGCGGATTCGCCCGCTCCCGCAGGAACCGGAAGAGGCATGGAGGCAGATCCGCCCGCCGTGTCACTGTTTGAATGGGAATGGAAACTCATGACCGAACCCGACCTGAACCCACCCCGGGTTTCCAGATCACACGAGCAGAAGAGCAGCGCACTGGACGCCGAAACAGATCGGAGGCAGGTCGTCTGACTTGATGTTACCCCCGACCAGGATGACCGACAAGAAAACGACACTCCGTCACTCCGAAGCCCTGTCGCGACACTCGCACCTGAAAAACGACACGGTCACTCCGTGGTGACGCGTTCCTCTCCATGGATTGGGTGCCCCCTTCGGCGAGGCTCCCGGGGCTCCATCGAATTGACGGTCCTACATGAAGATTTCATAATCAAAACTTGAAACGGCTCTGCCCGAAACTCACTGCTGACGATCACCATGGAAGACCAGATCATCGCCACGTTGCGATACGTATGCGGCCAGACTGAGCCGCTGCGGCTGGTCGTATCCGATGCCAAGGGAAACGTCGTCAAGACTCAAGAGGTCAATACGCCGTTCGCGGTGATCGGTCGGGGAGGAAACTGTGATCTGGTCATTCCCGAAGAGGTCGTGGCCTATCGGCACGCTTATTTGCAGGTATTCGCCAATCGCCTGGCCTGTATCGATCTGCTCAGTACCAATGGCACTCAATTTGACCCGCCCGCCCCGAACAACTGGGTCGCGGGAAAGAATCGCATCCGGATCGGAACCCACTGGGTCCATGTTGATAGCGATCACTGGCAGGCCGACTCGGCGATTCCCTCGCCGTTGGAGTACAGAACCCGCGACGAGAAGCGAGTCGAATTTGGCCTGCTCCCCAAAGTGGATCTCGAACTGCTGAATACCTCAGCCAAGGGGCGCATGTGGCCGATCAACCGCATGATCACGCTGATTGGGCGCGATGAGAAGTGCCGGATCACGATTCCGGACGAGCGGATTTCCCGCGTCCACTGTGCCTTGCTGCTGCTCCCGTCCGGGCTGTGGGTGATCGATCTGCTGGGCAAGGGCGGAGTGAAGGTGAACGACCAGCCGATCCGCTGCTCGGCCCTGGCCCAAGGGACCCTGCTGAGTATCGGCGACTACCAGATGTCGGTCCACTACCCGGATCTGGTGCAGACGTTCGTCGCCCCGCAGATGTCGCTGCCGCCGGAACCCCCTCCGCCGCCTCAATCCGTTGGCAAGCCCAGCCCCGCATTCCTCACAGCTACGAACCGGATCTTCAAGGTCGAGACTTGGGGTGACACGCTGATCGTGATGCCGCAGGGAGACCACACGAACTACAAGTACCACGATGTGCATACCGAAACCGGCCGAGTTACGGAGCTGATCTACGGCCAGGGTTACCGCAAGGTGATTGTCGACCTGAGTCAGGCCCGGCTGGTCGGGACGCTGATCCTGGATGCCATCACACAGTTCCTCCGCAAGGCCACCGACAAAGCCGTCTTCTGCGGTGCCTCGCCCGAGATGCATCAGTCGCTGACCGACTTGCGACTGCTGACGATCTGGCCGCTGTATGCCAGCCGGCATGATGCTCTGCAGGCGATTTACGCACCATGACACCACCGTCCGAGTCTCGGGCGGCGGGGCCTCCCGCAGGGCGGCCCCTACGGGTCGCGCATATCATCACCCGGCTCATTATTGGCGGGGCTCAGGAGAACACGCTCCACACGGTCGAAGATCAACACTCGATCCATGCGGACGAGGTTCATCTGATCACCGGCCCCGGTCTGGGCCCCGAGGGCTCACTCGAGCCGAGAGCGCTGGCGGGCGGCTATCCCGTCCACATCGTTCCCGAGATGCGCCGCAGCCTCCATCCCCTCCGGGACTGGCGCAGCTATCGCGCCCTGATCGAGCTGCTCCGCAAGATCCAGCCTGACATCGTCCACACTCACAGCTCAAAGGCGGGGATCATCGGGCGCGCCGCAGCTGCGAAGCTTGGCATCCCGGCGGTCCATACGATCCACGGAGCTGCGTTTCATTACGGGCAGGGAGCTGTGGCGTATCGCGTCTACCGCAGTGCCGAGCGGCATGCGGCGCGGTGGACCGATCACTTCATCAGCGTGGCTGATGACATGACGGATGAGTACGTCCACGCGAAGGTCGCCCCGCGCGAGAAGTTCACCACGATCTACAGCGGCTTCGACGTGGAGCCGTACCTCAATCCACCCAGGTCCCGCGAACAGGTCCGGCGTGAGCTGGGCCTCAGCGAGAGCGATATCGTCGTCGGGAAGATCGCCCGGCTGTTTCATCTCAAGGGGCACGAGTTCCTGCTGTCTGCCGCTCCCGCCATCGTTCAGGAGTGTCCGCGAGTCAAGTTTCTGCTCGTGGGCGATGGGCTGCTGCGAAAGACATTCGAGACGCGCATTGCGGAGATGGGACTGACGGACCGGTTCATCTTCACGGGGCTGGTCCCTCCGACTCGGATTCCCGAGTTGATTCACGCGATGGAGATCGTGGCGCATACGAGTCAGTGGGAGGGTCTGGCCCGCGTCCTGCCGCAGGGCCTGATCGCGGGCAAGCCCGTCGTGGCTTACGACGTCGGGGGTGCCCGCGAAGTCGTCCTACCGGGAGCCACCGGATTCCTGCTCCCGCGCGACAGCATCGAACCGCTCTCAGCTGCGATTATCAAGCTGGCTCAATCAGAAGAGCTGCGAATGAAATACGGCACAGAAGGCCGCCGCCGATTCACCGACCAGTTCCGGCACCAGACGATGACGCGTCGGATTCGCGAAGTGTATGAGTCGGTACTGAGAGGCTCCCAGAAATCGCCGTAGCGGAACTCGTCATCGCCGTAGCGGAACTCGTCAGAGTTCCGGAACTTGTCGCAGATGTCGCTTCCGCGAAACAACAAAGCCCCGTGGGCTGATCCACGGGGCTTTGGCGATTCGATCAACAGCCACGTTCCGCTTACGGCGTAGCGTCAGCTCCGGCCACAGCCAGTTCGGCGGCGGGGGCCTCTTCGCCGCTCACGCCTTCGAAGTCAAGCTGCTTGTCGCCAGCCACTTCGCGGGTTCGGACGATGATCCGGCTCTTGCCATCGAAGGCGCCGCGGAGCAGTTCTTCGGAGAGCGGGTCTTCGATGAACATTTCGACGGCCCGACGCAGCGGACGAGCCCCGTAGTCGGTGTGGTCGCGTTCGACGTCGCCGCGGCTCTTGTCAATGATCAGTTGCTTCGCTTCTTGGGTGATCTCGATGTTCAGGCCGCGGTCCTTGAGGCGTTCGCGGACCTTGCCCAGCTCAATCTCGACGATCTGCTGCATGTTGGCATCGGTCAGCTTGTGGAACACGACGATCTCGTCCAGACGACCGATGAACTCCGGCTTGAAGACGCGGCTGACTTCGCCCATGACGTTCTTCTTCATGTCGTCATGTTCGGTCTTGCTGTCGCTGCTGCCGAAGCCGAATCCGGGGCTGGCGATCGCCTTGGCACCGACGTTGGTCGTCATGATCAGAATCGTGTTCTTGAAGTCGACCTTGCGACCGAAGCTGTCGGTCAGGTGGCCTTCTTCCATGATCTGCAGCAGCATGTTGTAGACGTCCGGGTGGGCCTTCTCGATTTCGTCGAGGAGGACGACCGCGTACGGACGGCGGCGGATGCGTTCGGTGAGCTGGCCCCCTTCTTCGAAGCCGACGAACCCCGGAGGAGCCCCGATCAGGCGGCTGATGTTGTGCCGTTCCTGATACTCGCTCATGTCGATCTGCACGAGGGCGTCATCTTCGCCGAACATGAACTCGGCCAGGGTCTTCGCCAGCAGGGTCTTGCCGACCCCGGTCGGACCGGAGAACAGGAACGTGGCCATCGGGCGCTTGGGGTCCTTCAGACCGCTGCGGCTGCGGCGGACAGCCTTGGAGACCAGCTTGATCGCCTCGTCTTGAGAGACCACGCGGCGGTGCATTTCGCCTTCCATCGCCAGCAGCCGCACAGCGTCTTCGCTGGAGAGCCGGGTCAAAGGTACACCGGTCATCTTGGAGATGACTTCCGAGATGATCTCGGCGTCGACAACCCCGTCGGTTTCCTTCGACTTCTGCCGCCATTCGCGAGTGATCGTTTCCTTCTTCTTCTTGAGCTTGTCGGCCTGATCACGGAGCGAGGCAGCCTTCTCGAAGTCCTGATTCGCGACCGCTTCTTCCTTCTGGGCGTTCATCTTCTCGATGTCGGCGTCCAGATCCTTCAGGTCGGGCGGACGGACCATCGACTTGAGCCGCACGCGGGCGCCGGCCTCGTCGATGACGTCGATCGCCTTGTCCGGCAGGCAGCGGCCCGAGATGTAGCGGGACGAGAGCTCGACGGCCTTCTCAAGGGCATCGTCGGTGTATTGCACGCGGTGGTGAGTCTCGTAGCGGTCCTTGAGTCCCTTGAGGATCTCGACAGCCTGGGCCTTGCCGGGAGGATCGACCATCACCATCTGGAACCGGCGTTCGAGGGCCGCGTCCTTCTCGATGTACTTGCGGTATTCGTCGAGGGTCGTGGCCCCGATGCACTGCAGCTCGCCACGGCTCAGAGCCGGCTTGAGGACGTTGGAGGCGTCGATCGCCCCTTCCGCGCCCCCGGCACCGACCAGCGTGTGCAGTTCGTCGATGAACAGCACGACGTTGCGGGCCCGGCGGACTTCGTTCATCACCGCCTTGATCCGCTCTTCGAACTGACCGCGGTATTTGGTTCCGGCGACCATCATCGCCAGGTCCAGCACGACAATCCGCTTGTCTCGCAGCGGCTCTGGCACAGCTCCGTCGACGATCATCTGGGCCAGGCCCTCGACGATCGCGGTCTTGCCGACCCCAGCTTCACCCAGCAGCACCGGGTTGTTCTTCTGACGCCGGCAGAGAACCTGCATCAGGCGTTCGATTTCGTTTTCACGACCGATGACCGGATCGAGCTTGGTCTGCTTGGCCAGCTCGGTCAGATCGCGACCAAAGCTGTCGAGAGCTGGGGTGCGAGAACGTCCACCCTTGCCGCCAGCGGCACCTTCGCCGCCCTTGGCCCCTTCGCCAGCTTTTCCGCCGCGTTCGGTCGCTTCACCCTGCTCGGTCCCGTGGCCGAGGAGATTGAGGACTTCTTCGCGAACATCTTCCAGCTTCAGGCCGAGATTCATCAGCACCTGAGCTGCGACCCCTTCCTGCTCCCGCAAGAGGCCCAGGAGCAGATGCTCGGTCCCAACGTAGTTATGGTTGAGGTTGCGAGCCTCTTCCATCGCGTATTCGATCACCTTCTTGGCCCGCGGGGTCTGCGGCAGCTTCCCCATCGTGACCATATCGGGTCCGGACTGGACGATCTTCTCCACTTCCAGGCGGATCTTGCGAAGGTCGACGTCCAGATTCTTCAGGACGTTCGCAGCCACTCCGGAGCCTTCTTTGACGAGGCCCAGCAGAATGTGCTCGGTGCCGATGTACTCGTGGTTGAACCGCTGAGCTTCCTGATTGGCCAGCTGCATCACCTTGCGGGCGCGGTCGGTAAATCGTTCGTACATGGGCAGAGACTCCTTGAGATCAGGACCGCACGGGAGGATCCTGCGAATGGCTTGGTTTTTAGACGAATCAACCCGAAGCCGTCCAGAGGTTGTAACCTCTGAATACGCTTCGGGCTACGTTGATCCGTTGCAGCCACTCGCCCCTTCCGGTCGGTTCGCAATTCTAGTTCCAGTCCAGGAGGGCGGCAAGAGCCGGAATCGTGTGCGACTGTTCATCGACCGGTTCATCCGATCCAATGCGGCGATCTCCACAACCTTCCTGGCGCTATTGGACAGTCCGATGACTCAAAGTTCGCGTGGACTCTTGGTGGTCTGGTTTCTGCTCGTGGCAACGTCTCTCTCGGCAGCCAGTCCCAACGTCGTCCTGATCTTCACCGATGATCAGGCCTACGGCGACCTCGGCTGCTATGGAGGCCAACATGTCGTGACGCCGAATCTCGACCGGCTCGCGACGCAGGGGATGCGGTTTACTGACTTCTATGTCGCTCAGGCGGTCTGCGGAGCCTCGCGGGCCGCACTGCTGAGCGGGTGCTATCCCAACCGGATTGGGATCCAGGGCGCTCCCGGCCCCTCGGCGAAGTTTGGGATCAGCGACAATGAACTGCTTTTGTCCGAAGTCCTGAAGTCCAAGGGCTACGCCACCGCAGCTGTGGGGAAGTGGCACCTGGGTCATCACAAACGGTTCCTGCCGAAGCAGCACGGGTTCGATTCATACTTCGGACTGCCGTATTCGAACGATATGTGGCCCTTTCACCCGGAAGGGGCCCAGTTCCCGGACCTGCCCCTGATTGAAGGGGACACCATCATCAATCCGAAGGTCACCTCGGCGGACCAGACCCAGCTCACGAAGCAGTACACGCAGCATGCGGTCGAGTTCATTCGCCAGAATCGCGAGAAGCCGTTCTTCCTCTACCTGGCTCATTCGATGCCGCACGTCCCCTTGCATGCTTCCGAGTCGTTTCAGGGCAAGACGGGAAAGGGGCTGTTCGCTGATGTGATTGCCGAAGTCGATGACAGCGTCGGTCAGGTCCTGGCCACGCTCGACGAACTGCACCTCGCGGACAACACGCTGGTGATTTTCACGACCGACAACGGACCGTGGCAGAGCTATGGGAATCATGCGGGCTCTGCCGGGCCGCTGCGAGAAGGAAAAGGGACCACGTTCGACGGCGGAGTGCGGGTTCCGTGCCTGATGCGCTGGCCAGGTCAGATTCCACAGGCGGCCGTGTGTCGCGAACTCGCAGCCACGATCGATATTGTCCCCACAATTGCGGGCCTGGTCGGTGCGAAGCTTTCTGCTCATCCGATCGACGGTCGCGACATCTGGCCGCTGATGACTGGGGATCCCGATGCCAAGACCCCGCACGAGTCCTACCTGTATTACTGGGGAAACGAGCTGCAGGCGATCCGCTCCGGACGATTCAAACTCCACTTCCCTCACAGCTATCGGTCGCTGACCGGAACTCCGGGGCGGGACGGAAAGCCGGGCGGGTACTCTGAGCAGAAGATCGGACTGGCCCTCTACGATCTGGAGGCGGATATCGGGGAACGCGACGATGTTCAGGCCCAGCATCCTGACGTGGTGGCACGTCTGCAGAAGCTAGCCGAGCAGGCCCGCATCGACCTCGGTGACACCGGTCGAAAGGGAACCGGAGTTCGCCCGCCGGGTCGTGTTGAGTAGTAGACAGCCCAGATCGGAATTCACCACGGAGGCACGGAGACACGGAGAAGATCACAAGAGTTCCGGAGGTTGTCTGGGCACGGCCTGAGAATCCAGCCGCGTTCTTCGAACCATTTGATCTCTGTGGGCCAATGATTCGGTAGCGTTTCCTCGGCTGGCTCCGTGCCTCCGTGTCTCCGTGGTGAATCTGACTTTGGCCGAACAACGATCAGATGCGCATTCTCAGAACCAATCTTCTGGGTTGCCTGTTAGTTCTTTATGTCCGGTTCTGCGGGCCGTATACTCTGGCCCATTCGCGATCGGTCGAGCCCCACTGAGGTCATTACCATGCTCCGCAAGTTTCTGAGTTGTTTTGCCTGTCTGTTCGCGGTGTCGGTCCTGGCTGACGACGCAGCCCAGCCGGACAACCTGCTGAAGCCCGCCAATAACGCAGAGTCGTGGCGTTTCGAACAGCACGAGGGGGGCAAGGGGGAGATGGCCGTCGAAGACGATGCAGTCAAGTTCACCTCGACCGAGATCGACGGTACCGACTGGCACGTGCAGGCATTTCAGACCGGCCTGAACCTGAAGGACGGCGAGTCGTACACCGTGTCGTTCGAGGCCAAGTCCCCCGAACGCCGGGCCGTGATCGTCGTGGCCGGGATCGACCAGGACGACTACCACGAAATCGGCCTGCACGAAGAGATCTTCGCCACCAGTGTGGAGTACAAGAAGTACGACTACACCTTCACAGCCAGCGAAACCGCTCCCAACAAAAACCGCCTCGGCTTCGTACTCGGAACCGAGAAGGGGGCTGTGTCGATCAAGAACCTCAAGATGGTGAAAAAGTAGTCACTGGTCCTTAGTCCCTGGTCATTGGTCCTTTGCCTGTCAGGCAACCAAGAACTAAGAACCAAGAACGAATGACTCAGGACAAATGACCAAGGACTCCTAAGTGCCCCCACTCATGCCCCCCGCCCGTCCCATCGTCATCGCTCATCGCGGCGCGTCCGGTTATCTCCCGGAGCATACGCTGCCGGCGAAGGCCTATGCGCATGCCGTTGGGGCGGACTTTCTGGAGCAGGACGTCGTGCTGACCCGGGACGGTGTGCCGGTGGTGCTACACGATATTCATGTCGACACTGTCAGCGATGTGGCCGAGCGGTTTCCCGGTCGGCACCGCGATGATGGCCGGTTCTATGCCATCGACTTCACCTGGGCCGAGATTCAGACCCTGCGGGCGAGCGAACGGTTTCGGCACGACACCGGCAAACCGATCTTCTCCAAACGCTTCCCGGTTCGCACTTCGCACTTCCTGATTCCGTCCCTCGAAGAAGAGCTCGAATTCATCCGCGGGCTCAATCACAGTTCCGGGCGCATCGCCGGAATCTATCCCGAGATCAAACAACCGGCCTTCCACCGCCAGCAGGGTCAGGACATCTCGCGGATCGTTCTGGACGTGATCGAGAAGACCAGCTGGGCCAAGGAGCCAGGTCGGATCTTCATCCAGTGCTTCGAGGAACCCGAAACCCGCCGCATCCGCGAGGAGCTCGGTTGCCGCCTGCCGCTGATCCAGCTGCTGTCGGGAAAGACCTGGGACAAGCTGGTGCGGGGCGGCGTTGCCGACTTGGAAGCGGCACTACGGACCATTAAGGAGTACGCGGACGGAATCGGCCCACCACTGAGCCAACTGCTGCTGGAGCGCGGAGCGGATGGGTTCCTGCGAGTCTCACCCATGGTCGAAGTCGCCCACCAGATCGGCCTGCAGGTCCACCCTTGGACGATCCGGGCTGACGACCTGCCGTCCGAAACCGACACGCTCGACACCCTGCACCGCGTGCTGTTCTCCCAGCTGGGGGTGGATGGGGCGTTCAGCGACTTCCCGGATTTGACGCGGAAGTATGTGGATACCCTCGGTCGGCGCTGAATCCCAAACTGGCCCGTCAGCTGCAAGGAAGCAGGGTGCCGGGGTCAGGAGCGTAGCGAATGGCCCCGGCACTCATACGTCAACGTACTGCTTCATACTGGGGATCTTTCTGCTGACTGAAAACCGAGAACTGACGACTGAAAACTTGCCCATTGCCGCCGCCCACCTGGGCGATGTCCCTGGCTTTGGGGGACGTTACAATGCCGTGGCCCCTCTCCTCGGAGTGCCCGCACGTGTCATTGATGGACGGTCTGACCCTCAGCCAGCAGAGTGCTGTCGAGCATATCGACGGGCCGCTGCTGGTGCTGGCTGGGCCGGGGTCGGGGAAGACGCGGGTCGTGACGCGGCGGGTGGCCCATCTGGTCGAACGTGGTGTTCCGCCGTGGCAGATCCTGGCGATTACCTTTACGAACAAGGCCTCTCAGGAGATGGCCGAGCGGGTGCAGCATCTGCTCCCTGGCAGCCGCGTGCGGGTTTCGACCTTTCATAAGTTCTGTGCGAGCCTGCTGCGTCAATACGCCGAGGTCGTCGGCCTGCAGGCGAACTACTCGATCCTCGACACGGGGGATCAGCGGTCTCTGCTCAAGGAGGCGATGCACGACCTCGATATCGACACCTCGCACTTCGCCCCGGACAAGGTCGCCTGGCGGATCTCGACCCTCAAGAACGATCTGGTCACCGCCGAGGTCTACTCCGACCAGATGCGGGACACGGCCAGCGATCTGTGGGAGACGATGACAGCCCGGATCTATCCGGCCTATCAGAAGAAGCTGTTGAAGGCGAACAGCGTCGACTTTGACGATCTGCTGATGCATGTCGCCCGGATGCTGACCGAGAACGAAGACCTGCGGTTGTCGCTCGACCAGCGGTACCGGTACATCATGGTGGACGAGTACCAGGACACGAACGCCGCGCAGTATCAGATCGTGCTGGCCCTCTCGCAGCGGTTCCCGAACCTGTGCGTGACGGGCGATCCGGATCAGTCGATCTATGGCTGGCGGGGAGCCCGGATCGCCAACATCCTGCGGTTCGAGAAAGATTTTCCGTCGGCCAAGCTGATCCGACTGGAGGAGAATTTCCGTAGCTCTCCAGAAGTCCTGGCTGCGGCCGACTCGCTGATCGCCCACAACACGCAGCGGAAGGAGAAGCACCTGATCGCGACCCAGCCATCGGGGCCGCCGGTCAAGGGGCTGCTGTATGAGAACGGGAACGACGAGGCCGACGGGATCGCGGGCCGCATTCGCCTCGCGATCGATGACGGGAACTGGCGGCCCTCGGACGTGGCGATCTTCTATCGGACCAACGCCCTCTCGCGGCAGGTCGAACTCGCGCTGCAGCGGATGAAGGTTCCGTACCAGATCGCAGCTGGGGTCGCGTTCTACGAGCGAGCCGAGATCAAGGATGCGGTCGCTTACTTGCGGCTGATTGCCAATCCGCGTGACCGGGCAGCGTTCATTCGCGTGGTGAACAAGCCACTGCGCGGGCTGGGTGAGACCTCGCGAAACCGGCTGCTGGCCTGGGCCGACCGTGAAGGACTGGCTCCGCTGGAGGCCTGCCTGCGAGCGAAGGAAGTCGGCAAGATCAACGCGAAAGCGGTCTTCAGCTTCAAGATCTTTGCTGAGCTGATCAAGAGCCTGTCTCTGGCCGACTCCGGTTCGGTGGCTGACCTGCTCGATACGGTGCTGGAGAAGAGCAAGTACCGCATGGCCCTGGCGATGAGCCCGCACGAAGAGGACCACGAGCGGCTGCAGAACCTGGACGAACTGATTTCGGCCGCTCGCCAATACGATGACCAGGCCGGGGACGAGCGGACGCTGGAAGGGTTCCTGGAGCAGGTGTCGCTCGTCAGCGAGACCGACTCGCTCGACTCCTCCGCCGGCAGCGTGACGCTGATGACGCTGCACGCCGCCAAGGGGCTGGAGTTCCCGGTCGTTTTTATTATCGGTGTCGAGGAAGGGCTGCTGCCGCACGAGCGGGCGATCAAGGACGAAAGCCGCAACGCGATCGAGGAAGAACGCCGCCTGATGTTCGTCGGCATGACACGGGCCAAACGCGAGCTGCTGCTGACACATACCGCAGTGCGGGCGATCCGCGGGCGGCTGCTGACGTCGATCCCGAGTTTGTTCCTCTCCGAGTTCCCGCATCAGCAGGAGCTGCAGGAATCGGTCTACGGCGTGGGCCGCGCCTTTAAGATGCCGACCTGGGACCCGGACGACGATGTGATCGATGTCTCGAAAGAGGGTTTCGAGACGAGCGAGGAGACCGAGGAACCCGAAGTGGTCTTCAATCCGCCGCGCCGCAAGGGAGTCCTGGCGAAGGGGCTGGCTCCGATCACGGAGTACTTGGACGAGGAAGAAGAGGGCAGTGGGCAGTGGGCAGTGGGCAGTGGGGAGACGGTCGCAGTGCCATCCGCCCCCAGTCTCCCCAAGGACCAGGGACCAGGGACCAAGAACTCCCCGCGTGAACGCAAGAAGAAATCCCCTCCCGTGCTCCCGACTCTGACCACAGCTGCCAGCCTGCTGAGCGGCAAAACCGAGACCGTCGATATTCCGATCGGTTTCCAGCCTGGGATGCAGGTCCGTCATCCCCGCTACGGGCTGGGGCAAGTCCTCCAGACCGGGCACATCGCATCGCGAAGAACGGTCACCGTCATGTTCGAAGAGGACGGGCGGGTCGAGACCTTTGTGGCTTCCAAGTGCCCGCTGCAGCCGGTCGGGCTGTAAATCCAGGCACGTCGGGCAAGCCCGACGGCTATCAGGGACTTACCCAACTCAAACAACCGCGTCCCCTGGAGAGAACGCAGCTTTCGCAGTTTCTGCGACTCAGCTTGCTTGACGGATTCGATCGATCGGGATACCTTGCGAATCTCGCAGTTCCGTCAAAGATTCTGTGATTGTTGCAACCGCAACATCCGATCAATGGTGGGTCTGCAGCCCAACGCAGATCAAGTTCGGGGGATTAGCTCAGTTGGGAGAGCGCTTGCATGGCATGCAAGAGGTCACCGGTTCAAGTCCGGTATCCTCCACTCAGTCATAAGTTACGACCGAATCGAGACTTACGATACCTGGCGACGGTCGCCAGCGCGGCGAATTGCCTGTTTCATTCGTGGAACTTGTTCCACGAAATGCCCAGGAGTGCCGCGCCATGGCCCGAAAAGCGAACGCCATCCCGTCTTATTTGCTCCACGCATCCAGTGGACAAGCCCGTGTCAGGATCAATGGTCGAGATCATCTTCTCGGTCCGTTTGGTTCGGAATCATCCCGAATCCGCTACGGCGAGCTGATCGCCCAACTGGCGAGCGGAATCCCGATTGATCCGATGGCGTCCTCCAATCGCCACAAGGCCGCTACAGGCGATCCGGGGGCTGATCCTGGCCCCACGGTCGGAGAACTGTGCCTGGTCTTCCTGCGCCATGCTGACGGCCACTACATCAAGAATGGGAAGGCCACCAGCGAAATCCACATCCTGAAGTCCGTGATCCGACCGCTGAACGAGCTGTATGGACTGCTCCCCGCGCGCGACTTCGGACCGCTGGCGATGAAGGCCGTCCGGGCAAAAATGGTCGGACTCGGTTGGGCACGCGGGACAGTCAACGCCGCGATGAGTCGAATCAGGCGAGTCTTCAAATATGCGATCGAAAACGAGCTGATCGATCCAAGCATTCTCCAGAAGTTGCAGGCCGTCGCACCGCTGCTCGCTGGACGAACGGAAGCCCATGACAAT